>NZ_FNXE01000016.1 GCF_900108395.1 Paenimyroides marinum
TTACTTTCTAACAATTTTAATAAACTGGCTGCTGTCTTTGGTTTTTACATTCAGCATATAAGTACCTGAACTTAATTTACCAAAATCCAACTGCACTGTTTCACTTTCAAACTCACGGGTCATTACCAAACGTCCGTTTAAATCAAATACCTCTACTTTAGTAATTACTTCGTTGTAATTAATCGTTAATAAGTCGCTTGTAGGGTTTGGATAATAGTTTAATTTGCTTAAATCAAAATCATTTACACCCAAAACAATCACTACTTCAACCGGTGTTGGTAAACTTGGACATCCGTTAGTTCCTATAACAACAGCATAATATGTACTGCCATTTACCATTGGCATATTCTGTTGCAACGGATTAACACCATTCATTGCATCTTCATATGTTGCGTACCAAACCACGTTTGGTTCGTTCATGATCAGATTGCTTATTTCTGCGTAATTATTAAATGTTTGCGGTGAAGCTCCCGTTGGACTGTTTGGTCGGCTGTTGATTGTTACCTGTACCTGAGTACGTACCGATTCGCATCCGTTTTCAACACGCGTTACAAAATAGTAGCCGCTTTGTAAAATATCGGTTAATGGTAATGGAGTGGTCGAAGTACTGTTCAAATACCAGTTATACGATACGCCTGTTGGTGTTGGTAAATCGATATTGCCAACCTGTGCACCGTCACATAGGGTAATTGGCGTTACTGCCGGAGCACTTGTGCTTGTTACGCGTACTGCAACCGGTACTTTTACCGATACGCAGTTACCCACTCTTTGAGATAAATAATAAGTACCGCTTGTTAATGGGGTTGTTAATGCCAATGGTGTTGTCGATGTGGCATTACTGTACCATTCTGCAGTAGCATTTGGTAATATCTGTGCTGTTAACTGTGCAACTGTTCCGCTACCACATATATTTTGAATAGTAGCAGTAGGTGCCGGAACACTTCCTTGGGCAGTTACGATTACCTGAGCTCGTTGTGATTCACATCCGTTTACCTTTTGTGAAACATAATAGGTACCGGTTACTACCTGCGAGGTATTTGGTATCGGTGTTTGAGATGTTGATGACGGATACCATACCAGTTCTGAGCCGGCAATTTGATTCAGATTTACATTTCCGTAGTTCAATGCTCCACAAACTGAAATGGTTTGAGGAGTTAATGAAGCCGGTCCCTGACCTACATTTACCAATACAGCTATTCTTCCTGATTCACAACTTCCTAATGTTTGTGACGCATAATAAGTGGTATTGTTTACCAATGGGGTTGTTAACGCCAACGGGGTTGTTGAGGTTGCTGAATCATACCACTTAATTTGTGCTCCACTTGTTCCGGTTGCAACTAAATCGGCCACAGTACCGCTACCACATGAGTATTGGGTTAGCTGCGCATTTGGCAGTGCTAATGTTGTTATTGTTACGGTGAAAGCTACACGTGGTGATTTACAATCTCCCTGAACTGCTTCTACATAATACGTTCCTGTTTTAGAAATCGTGGTTATTGGGGTAGTGGCAGTTGCTGAATCATAAAAATTATAGATTGTACTGCTTGTCCCTCCCGTTACTACAATATCGCTTACAGGTGTTGCCTGGCAGAAGGTCTGGCTTTGTACAACAGGTGTTGTTACATCCACCACGTTGATTGTAACAGGAATTACCGATTCACAACCTGTTGGTGCGGTTATTGTTGCATTATATACTTGGTTCATTGCTCCACTTGATATAACATAAACTGTTGAAGCATCTGTACCAGGGGTGTATTGTACAGTTGTAGCTGCATCTAAATATAAATTAGTTGTCGGACTCCACGTTACTTTTGCCTGAGTTAACCCAAACTTCACATTTAACCGGTTATTAGTTACTGTTCCTGTTAACGGATCCGGATCTGTTTCACTTGTAGTATAGATACCTACATCGCTTCCTGAAACAGTATTGTAATACGTTTGTGCATTATTGGTTCCTGTTGCCGTACCACGCTCTTGTGTGATTTCTACCAATATATTTGACTGACCATCCCAATAGAACGGACTGTCTAATGTCATTGTTTGAAGCCCTTGGAACGTATGGGCATGGTTGGTTCTTGAAAAGACTGTTACAAAATTTCCTGTTGCAAAATCTGTAGTACCAAAAGTAGTATTCGGTGTGGACATCATTCTTACAGTATATTCTGCACTTGTTAAACCTGCTCCTGAATTAATTGTTTCAAAAGATAATTCGTCTATATAACCAGCTGTGGTTACGCCTTGGGCGATTAATTCGGCTGCACTGTATATATATTGTTGTTTTGAATAAACTTCACTGTACACATAAGCAGACATCTCACTCGTTGCACTGGTTGTTGTAGTAGGCATACCTATTGTTACATCGGCAGGAACAGCCTCCAGTGCTTTTAGTTCGGCTACTTCGTTTTTACACAAATCATAAGTACTTGCCAATGTAGCATCTGCTTGTGGGTTTTCGCTTGCAAAAACACGAACTGTTTTTAAATGTTCACAAATACCGTTTGACTGACTTGCTGATAACACATAATCCTGTTCCTGGGTGCTGCTAAATGTCCAGCCATTTACCTCGTCTCCGCTTACTCCTGTACTCGGTGTCCATACAAAGGTATCGTACCCTCCTAAATTAGTAGTAATGGTTACAACTTCTGAATCACCTCCTCCACATGAAGTTACCATATCTGTAGATAACTCAAAGGCTGGTTTGGGCTCTACTTCTACTTTTACTTCTACCATTGGGGAAGCACAACCAAATTCTCCGACAAAAATGGTGTTTGGGCGGTACGCACTTGTTGCTCCATAGATAGAACCCGCAGGAGCTGTAGCTGCCAATATTCCGGCTATGCCCTGATTATCTCCGTAAAGGACAGAAGTTCTTGTAGCTAGAGCATCATGTCCGCGTATTTCACCATACGGGCTAGACCATGCCCCATTATCTGATGCTATTTGAACAATTACATTACTTGAACCGTCCCATACATAAGGCGTTGTGAATGTAAAAGTCATAATACCTGTGGTTAAAGGCTGCGATGCATTACTGTAAACCTGTGTTAAATTACTATTGGCTATTTGGGTAGTGGTCGCCACGCTTTGTGTTGTCTCTCCCATTGCTATACTGAAATTCAATCGCGGATTATAAACACCGGTTGAAACCACATCAAACTTTAAGGCTGTTATATTACCCGCTGATATTCCTGCATCTATTAATTCATCAGCAGTAAAAATATACTGATGTTTATAACCATGATATAAACTGTATAAAAATTCCCAGCTACCCGAAGTGGTATAAGTGCCCTCTCCAACAGCTTTTTCTCCTAAAGATATATTACCTGCTTGTACCCAATAACTTGTGTCTGCTGTTAATACAGGGGTTGTAAAATTAGCTCCGGTATATAATAAACTATCTTTAGTTACCGTATCGTACCACTTTACTGTTCCGGCATCAAAAATAGCAGTAAGATCTACTTCTTGCGGTCCGCAAACCGTTTTACCAGGTGCAGCAATTAATTCAGGATAATCACACATGGTGCCTATTATATCACTTTTTGTCCAGCCACTGCTGTCTGTTGATGAACAAACGGTTTTTACATAAACAGTGTATTTTGTTGATGGTTGTAAGCCTGTAACCGTAAATGGATTGGTTGTAGCTGTACCGGAAGCTGCTAAGCCTATAGTTCCGCTTCCTGGCATACCAGACTCCCGAACTTCATAAGCGTATGTAACACTTCCTGTGTTTTTTGTATTTGGTGTTACTGTTACCAAAGCACTGTTTTTAGTAACATCTGATATCTGTACATCCAAAGGTCTGAAACATGTTATAGCAATAACATTTACGTCATAATCGTGTGTTTCTCCCCAACTACCGTTTGCACACGCATCAATTGTGGCATTATAATTTGCACGAACACGCATTCTGTGAACTCCTGGCGGAGCTGTATCCGGAATTGCAATAGAGAGGTTAAGGAAACCTGGGGCTGCAACCATTGGTACATCTTTCACAAGTTGCTCTGATGGTTCAAACGCACCATTATCATTAAAATCAATCCAAATACTAGCCCATACAAATTGTGCCGAGCCATAGTTCGTATTGATTTGCACATCATATTCACTGTCTTGCAACAAATCTACTGGGGTAAAAACAGATGTTCTATCTTGGTAATTACCTGTGCTACATCCGGTATCTAAATCGCTAATTTCAGAAGTTCCTTCTCCTGTTATTATAAAACTATTTATATTCTCACTTGTATTACTACAAGAGTATGAATATGTTGGCGTGCAATAACAATCAGTATAAGGGTTTTGTGCTACAGAAACAATAGTAGATGTAGCAGTACTATTACTATTAGTACATGTTACCACACAACGATAATCTGTTGCTACTGTTTGGTTTGCTACAACGTACGACATATTGGTAGCTCCTGTGATATTGGTGAATGTATTAGCACCCGCAGGTGAACTTTGCCACTGATAAGTAACACCTCCAGCCATAGTTGCCCCATTAAGTGATAAATTGAAAGGAACCGCAGCACAAGCTCCCGTTACTGTTGAGGAAGCTGTACCAGCAGACACCTGTCCTGAACAAGGGACTCCAGGTATGAAAGATACACTACCCACAAAAGCTCTTGGATTATTTGCAGTAGAACCTGTATAACTTGTAACCCCATAAGCTGTTGTGGGTGAAAATATCATATCAACGCCACCTGCACTATATGTAAATGTACTCGAAGTCATCGTATGGTATCTCATAGCTCCACTAGAATTACCTGTAGTAAAAACTCCAATAGCCATACCTACAGTTGTGTTTGCTGGAATGACTACATTAACACCTGTTAGTATAGGCTGAGGGGTTGTTGTATTATTAGTTGTATTAATGGTTTGATTTACTTCTTGTACCCAAGGCATAGTTGAAGCTGTAGGGATAACTCCAGGCGGACCAGTTAAAGGTGTAATACTTGTATAGAGGTAAGCTTCTGCATTTGTATAAGCACCAGATGTGACTGCCGATACATCTGTAATAAAAACAGGGTAAGTATTTGTATTTGTAAAGTTAAATGTGACAAATCCATTCCCATTATTTGCTGCAAAATTACCTGGAGCTAATGTAGTATCGATAGTAAATTGTGCATTTACCTGTAAAGTAGGCAAAAACAAACCTAAAAATAGCAATATCAAAGTCTGGGTGCTTAACCACCGTATCTTAAACCTTGAGTGTATTGTAGTTTTTTTCATAAATTTATAATAATTACAATTAGTCATTTGAACGATAAACTTAATTATTTTTTTTTAATTCTTTAATATTAAATTATATTATTTTTAACTTTTAACAAATTTTCTTGTTAAACACACGTAAACATCTCATTTAGTAGAAATAAAAAAGCCGCCCTAAAAAGGCGGCTTCATTATATTAGATTTGTTGAAATTAAAAATTTAAATCAACTTCTTGTTTGGTTTCTTTTGATCCCACAACAATATGATCGTACTCACGCATACCTGTTCCTGCCGGTATTCTGTGCCCCACAATAACGTTTTCTTTTAATCCGGATAAGTTATCAACTTTACCTGCTACTGCAGCTTCGTTTAATACTTTTGTTGTTTCCTGGAACGATGCTGCCGAGATAAACGATTTAGTTTGTAACGATGCTCTGGTAATACCTTGCAACACTGGTGTTGCTGTTGCCGGGATTACATCGCGGGCTACTACTAAATTTTTGTCTTCTCTGCGCAATAGAGAATTCTCGTCTCTTAAATCGCGTACCGAAACTATTTGTCCTTCTTTTAAGTTTACAGAATCTCCGGCATCTTCAACCACTTTCATTCCGAATAAACGGTCGTTTTCGCGGATAAAATCATCTTTGTGGATCAATTGTTCTTCTAAGAACAGGGTATCGCCCGAATCCTGGATTTGAACTTTACGCATCATTTGGCGGATCACGACTTCAAAGTGTTTGTCTGAGATTTTCACCCCTTGCAAACGGTAAACTTCCTGAATTTCGTTTACCAAATACTGTTGAACAGCTGATGGTCCTTGAATTCTTAAAATATCATCCGGAGTAATTGCCCCGTCTGACAATGAAGTTCCTGCTTTTACGTAATCGTTTTCCTGAACCAGAATTTGGTTTGATAATTTCACCAAATATTTACGTTGTTCATCCTCACCTGATTTTGGTGTAATGATGATTTCGCGGTTACCACGTTTGATTTTTCCAAAAGAAACAACACCGTCGATTTCAGCAACAACCGCCGGGTTTGATGGGTTACGAGCTTCAAGCAACTCGGTAATACGCGGTAAACCTCCGGTAATATCACCCGCTTTAGATGATTTACGTGGAATTTTCACCAACACTTTACCTGCTTTAATTTTTTCGCCATCGTTTACCATTAAGTGGGCACCTACCGGTAAGTTGTATGAACGAATCAATTCGCCGTCTTTGTTGTAAATCAATAACGTTGGAACTAATTTTTTGTTTCTTGATTCGGTAATTACTTTTTCCTGGAATCCGGTTTGCTCATCGATCTCCACCATAAATGTCTGGTTTTGTTCAATGTCTTCATAAGCAACTTTACCGGTAAATTCAGAAATAATAACCCCGTTGTATGGATCCCATTTACAAATTACGGTTCCTTCTTCAACTACTTGCTGATCTTTAACATAAATAGTAGATCCGTAAGGGATGTAATGTGTATTTAGAACGATTCCTGTATTTAAGTCAACCAATTTTAATTCGGTTGAACGAGAAATCACAATATCGATTTCTTTACCATCTGCATCTTCTCCTTTTACAACTTTTAAATCTTCGATCTCTAAACGACCTTTGAATTTTGTTGTAATAGTAGAAACTTCAGAAATGTTACCTGCCGTACCTCCTACGTGGAATGTACGCAATGTTAACTGTGTACCAGGCTCACCAATTGATTGTGCGGCAATTACACCAACAGCCTCACCTAACTGAGCCATACGGTTTGATGCCAGGTTACGTCCGTAACATTTTACACAAATTCCGTGATCGGCTTCACAAGTTAACGCAGAACGCACTTCTAATCTTTCTAATGGCGATGCGTTAATTTTAGCTGCATGTGCTTCATTAATCATTTCACCGGCAGCAACAATTATTTCATTCGTTAACGGATTAACCACATCGTCAATAGTTACACGTCCTAAAACGCGTTCTCCTAATGATTCTACAATTTCTTCGTTTTTCTTCAATGCTTCAAACTCAATACCTCTTAACGTACCGCAATCTTCTGAATTAACGATCACATCTTGAGCTACATCGTGTAAACGACGTGTTAAGTATCCTGCATCGGCAGTTTTCAATGCGGTATCCGCCAAACCTTTACGTGCACCGTGCGTTGAAATGAAGTATTCTAAGATTGATAAACCTTCTTTAAAGTTCGAAAGGATCGGGTTTTCAATAATATCTCCACCTGAAGCTGTCGATTTTTTAGGTTTAGCCATCAATCCACGCATACCTGTTAACTGACGGATTTGCTCTTTAGATCCACGGGCTCCTGAATCAAGCATCATGAATACCGAGTTAAATCCTTGTTGGTCTTCGCGAATATTTTTCATTGCCAATTCGGTCAATAAAGCATTGGTTGATGTCCAAACGTCGATTACCTGATTATAACGTTCGTTGTTGGTAATAAGCCCCATGTTATAGTTCATGGTGATACCTTCTACCTGATTGTTAGCATCATCAATCATTCCTTGTTTTTGATCTGGAATTTTGATATCGCCTAATGAGAATGACAATCCACCTCTAAATGCGTATCCATATCCCATATCTTTCATATCGTCTAAGAACTTCGCTGTTGTGGGTACATCGGTAACTGCTAAAATCTTACCGATAATATCGCGTAATGATTTTTTAGTTAACACTTCGTTGATGTAACCAGCAGCTTCCGGAACTACCTCGTTAAACAAGATACGACCTGCAGATGTTTCAATGATTTGATAAACCAATTCTCCTTTATCATTAAAGTCTTTTGCACGAACTTTCACAGGTGCGTTCAAATCTAAACGACCTTCGTTAATTGCAATATTAACTTCTTCTGCCGAATAGAAGGTCAAACCTTCCCCTTTTACAGTATGCTCCGGTGTCGATTTACGGATTTTGGTCATATAATAAAGACCCAAAACCATATCCTGAGAAGGTACTGTGATAGGTGCACCATTCGCCGGGTTTAAGATGTTGTGCGATGCCAACATTAACAACTGGGCTTCTAAAATAGCCTCTGGTCCTAATGGTAAATGCACCGCCATTTGATCCCCGTCGAAATCGGCGTTGAATGCCGTACACACCAACGGGTGTAAGCGAATTGCTTTTCCTTCGATTAATTTTGGCTGGAATGCCTGGATACCTAAACGGTGAAGCGTAGGAGCACGGTTTAACAATACCGGGTGTCCTTTAATCACATTTTCTAAGATATCCCAAACAACTGGTTCTTTTTTATCAATGATCTTTTTAGCAGACTTAACCGTTTTTACAATTCCACGCTCAATCAATTTACGGATTACGAATGGTTTGTATAATTCGGCAGCCATATCTTTTGGAAGACCACACTCGTATAACTTCAATTCAGGACCAACGACAATTACCGAACGAGCCGAGTAATCTACACGTTTACCTAATAAGTTTTGACGGAAACGACCTTGTTTCCCTTTTAATGAATCTGATAACGATTTTAACGGACGTTGAGATTCTGTTTTAACCGCTGTTGCTTTACGTGTGTTATCAAACAATGAATCTACCGCTTCTTGCAACATACGTTTTTCATTACGCAAGATTACTTCAGGAGCTTTGATCTCCATTAATCTTTTTAAACGGTTGTTACGAATAATTACACGACGGTATAAATCATTTAAATCTGACGTTGCGAAACGACCACCATCCAACGGCACCAACGGACGTAATTCTGGCGGAATTACCGGAACCACTTTTAAAATCATCCATTCCGGACGGTTTTCGCGGTTTTCGTTAGATTCACGGAATGCCTCAACAACCTGTAAACGTTTTAACGCTTCGGTTTTACGTTGTTTAGATGTTTCGTTATTAGCCGCGTGACGCAATTGGTATGATAATTCATCTAAATCGGTACGCTCTAATAAATCCATAATACATTCAGCACCCATTTTAGCGATGAATTTATTTGGATCGTTATCATCTAAATACTGGTTTTCCATTGGAAGGGTATCTAAAATATCCAGATACTCATTTTCTGTAAGGAAATCCAAACGCTTTAATTCTTCACCGTCAGGACGTTTTGCAACACCTGTTTGAATCACAACATATTTTTCGTAATAAATGATTTCATCTAATTTTTTAGATGGTAATCCTAAAATATAACCGATTTTGTTCGGCAACGAACGGAAATACCAAATGTGTGCAATTGGCACCACCAGGTTGATATGCCCTACTCTGTCACGACGAACTTTCTTTTCTGTAACTTCAACACCACAACGGTCACAAACGATCCCTTTGTAGCGAATTCTTTTATACTTTCCACAAGCACATTCGTAATCTTTAACAGGTCCGAAGATACGCTCACAGAACAACCCGTCGCGCTCTGGTTTGTGCGTACGGTAGTTGATGGTTTCAGGTTTTAAAACTTCACCTCTTGATTCGGCTAAAATCGATTCAGGTGATGCTAATCCGATAGAGATTTTATTAAATCTTTTTACGGTATTATTTTTATCTTTATTTTGTCTCATTGCTAAACCCTTTACTTTTTAAAGCTTTTGTAACAGAATGATGCTTAGTAAAAAGCACCATTCTTTTTACGATGTTATTCTTCTAATCTGATATCTAAACCAAGTCCTTTTAACTCGTGCATCAATACATTGAATGATTCCGGTAATCCTGGTTCAGGCATTGGTTCACCTTTAACGATTGCCTCGTAGGTTTTGGCTCTACCAATAACGTCATCCGATTTAACAGTCAATATCTCACGTAATGTTGAAGATGCACCGTAAGCTTCAAGAGCCCAAACCTCCATCTCTCCAAAACGCTGACCTCCAAATAACGCTTTACCTCCTAAAGGTTGTTGCGTAATTAAAGAGTATGGTCCAATTGAACGTGCGTGCATTTTATCATCAACCATGTGACCTAATTTCAACATGTAAATTACACCCACAGTTGCTTTTTGGTCAAAACGCTCACCAGTTCCACCATCGTACAAATAGGTGTGACCAAAACGTGGTACACCGGCTTCGTCTGTTAATGCATTTATTTCTTCTAATGATGCACCATCGAAAATTGGCGTTGCGTATTTTCTACCTAATTTTTTACCAGCCCATCCTAAAACGGTTTCGTAAATCTGACCGATGTTCATACGAGATGGTACCCCAAGCGGGTTCAATACGATATCAACCGGTGTTCCGTCTTCTAAGAAAGGCATGTCTTCATCGCGAACGATTTTTGCAACGATACCTTTGTTACCGTGACGACCCGCCATTTTATCTCCCACACGTAATTTACGTTTTTTAGCGATATAAACTTTGGCTAATTTTAAGATACCCGATGGCAATTCGTCACCCACTGTAATCATAAATTTCTCACGACGCAATACTCCTTGCAAGTCGTTTAATTTAATTTTATAGTTGTGAACCAAATCGGTAATCAACTCATTTGTATACTCATCGGTTGTCCATTGACCTTTTGTTAAATGTGTAAAATCTTCAACAGCATGTAACATTTTTAAGGTGTATTTTTTACCTTTTGGCAATACTTCTTCACCTAAATCATTCATTACACCTTGTGATGTTTTACCATTTACCAACTGGAATAATTTATCAACCAAACGGTCTTTTAATTCGTTGAATTTTACTTCGAACTGTGTATCTAATAAAGCAATGTCTTCTTTGTCTTTAGAACGTTTGCGTTTATCTTTTACCGCACGTGCAAATAATTTTTTATCTAATACCACACCGCGTAATGATGGAGAAGCTTTTAATGAAGCATCTTTTACATCGCCTGCTTTGTCACCAAAAATGGCACGTAATAATTTTTCTTCCGGTGTTGGATCTGACTCTCCTTTTGGTGTAATTTTACCAATTAAGATATCACCAGGTTTTACTTCAGCCCCAATACGGATCATTCCGTTTTCATCTAAATCTTTAGTAGCTTCTTCTGAAACGTTTGGAATATCGTTGGTTAATTCTTCTGATCCTAACTTGGTGTCACGAACTTCTAACGTATAATCATCGATATGGATTGATGTAAAAATATCATCACGTACCACACGCTCTGAAATTACAATCGCATCCTCGAAGTTATACCCTTTCCAAGGCATGAACGCCACTTGTAAGTTACGACCTAATGCCAACTCACCGTTTTGTGTTGCATATCCTTCACATAAAACCTGTCCTTTAGTAACACGGTCACCTGTGCGAACAATTGGTTTTAGGTTGATAGACGTACTTTGGTTGGTTTTACGGAATTTGATCAGGTTGTATGTTTTCTCGTCTGCATCAAAACTTACTAAACGCTC
The DNA here is from genome assembly GCF_900108395.1 of Paenimyroides marinum. Taxonomy (GTDB): domain Bacteria; phylum Bacteroidota; class Bacteroidia; order Flavobacteriales; family Flavobacteriaceae; genus Flavobacterium; species Flavobacterium marinum. The sequence continues at coordinate 11,485 of NZ_FNXE01000016.1, forward strand.
GTCGTCTGTACGGTCGTATTTAATAGTAATTTTTTGTGCATCTACATAAACTACTTCCCCTTCACCTTCAGCATTGATCAACACACGAGAATCGGTAGCTACCTGTTTTTCTAATCCGGTACCAACAATTGGAGATTCCGGACGTAACAATGGTACTGCCTGACGCATCATGTTTGATCCCATCAATGCACGGTTTGCATCATCGTGTTCCAAGAACGGAATTAACGAAGCCGAGATAGAAGCAATCTGGTTAGGTGCAACGTCGGCATAGTTTAACTCTTTTGGTTCAACTACCGGGAAATCGGCATCTTGTTTTGCTACTACTCTTTCGCCTTCAATGGTTCCGTCTTTCGCAACATTAATAGTTGCCTGTGCAATTAATTTTTCTTCTTCTTCTTCTGCCGATAAATAAACAGGAGCTTCATTAATCTGCAACACGCCGTTTTCTACTTTACGGTATGGTGTTTCAATGAATCCCATGCTGTTTACTTTTGCATAAACAGCCAATGAAGAAATCAAACCAATGTTTGGTCCCTCTGGGGTTTCGATCGGACATAAACGACCATAATGTGTATAGTGAACGTCACGTACCTCGAAACCTGCTCTTTCACGAGAAAGACCACCTGGTCCTAATGCCGATAAACGACGTTTGTGCGTGATCTCTGCCAACGGATTGGTTTGATCCATGAACTGAGACAGCTGGTTGGTTCCGAAGAACGAATTGATAACCGATGACAATGTTTTTGCATTAATCAAATCAATTGGCGTAAACACTTCGTTATCACGAACGTTCATACGTTCACGAATGGTACGTGCCATACGTGCCAAACCAACACCAAACTGAGCTGACAACTGCTCTCCTACTGTACGTACACGACGGTTTGATAAGTGGTCAATATCATCAATCTCAGCTTTAGAATTAATCAACTCGATCAAATATTTAACAATAGTGATGATATCTTCTTTTGTTAAAACCTGTTTATCGATCGGCGTATCTAATCCTAATTTTTTATTCATTCTGTAACGACCTACATCACCTAAGTTGTAACGTTGGTCAGAAAAGAATAATTTATCTATGATACCTCTTGCTGTTTCTTCATCAGGAGGTAATGCGTTTCTTAATTGACGGTAGATGTATTCAACAGCTTCTTTTTCCGAGTTGGTCGGGTCTTTTTGAAGCGTATTGTGAATAATCGTATAATCGGCAAGGTTACTGTCTTCTTTGTGTAAAAGAATGGTCTTAACATCTGCCTCTATAATTTCTTCAACATTGTCTTTATCTAAGACAATATCACGGTCTAAAATAATTTCGGTACGAGGGATTGTTACTACCTCACCAGTATCTTCATCAACGAAATCTTCGTGCCATACATTTAATACACGTGCAGCCAAACGACGACCAATGTATTTTTTTAATCCTGTTTTAGAAACTTTAACTTCTTCGGCAAGGTCGAAAATCTCAAGAATATCCTTATCTCTTTCGAATCCAATTGCACGGAATAAAGTAGTTACAGGTAATTTTTTCTTACGGTCGATATACGCATACATTACGCTGTTGATATCGGTTGCAAATTCGATCCAAGAACCCTTGAACGGAATAATACGTGCCGAATACAATTTGGTACCGTTTGCGTGGAAAGATTGTCCGAAGAAAACACCCGGCGAACGGTGTAATTGTGAAACAACAACGCGTTCTGCCCCATTGATTACAAAAGTTCCACTCGGGGTCATATACGGTATAGTCCCTAAATACACATCTTGTACGATGGTTTCGAAATCTTCGTGTTCCGGGTCTGTACAATATAATTTTAAACGAGCTTTAAGAGGAACGCTATACGTTAACCCTCTGTCAATACATTCTTCAATAGAATAACGAGGCGGATCTACGAAATAGTCTAAAAATTCCAAAACGAATTGGTTACGCGTATCCGTAATGGGAAAATTTTCCATAAAGGTTTTGTACAAACCTTCGTTACCTCTTTCATCAGATTTCGTTTCTAATTGAAAAAAATCTTTAAACGATTTTACCTGAATATCCAAAAAATCCGGATAAGCAGGAATATTTTTCGTAGAGGCAAAATTTAACCTTTCAGTATGATTTGTAATCATTAATGAACAAAATTTTGGTTTAAAAAAGTAATTTTTTGTGTAAAAACACAGCTATTTAATACTTCCTATTTTTAAATAACCAACACATCTTTAAAAACAAACCAGGAACGTTGTTTGCTTTTTTCTTCGTTATTGATTATTTTTTATATGCAAAATGGTTTAGGCCATTGGAACAACTTCCAAGGCCTAAACCGTAAAAATTTATATGTTTGAGATTATTTTAACTCAACAACAGCACCAGCTTCTTCTAATGCTTTTTTCAATCCTTCAGCTTCGTCTTTAGAAATACCTTCTTTAACGTTAGCAGGAGTACCGTCTACTAAATCTTTAGCTTCTTTTAATCCTAAACCAGTTAATTCTTTAACAGCTTTAACTACAGCTAATTTAGAAGCACCAGCTTCTTTTAATACTACTGTAAATTCTGATTGCTCTTCAGCAGCACCGCCTTCAGCACCACCACCTGCAACTACTACTGCAGCAGCAGCTGGTTCGATACCATACTCATCTTTTAATATAGTTGCTAATTCGTTAACTTCTTTAACTGTTAAGTTAACCAACTGTTCTGCGAATTGTTTCAAATCTGCCATTTTTTCTATCTTTTAATTTGAATTTGTAATAATATAATTTATTGTGTGCGTTCTTTTGAACATTAAAAACGGGATAGCTTGTTTACTATTCTTCGTCTTTAAATTGATTTTTAAGAGCTGAAATAACTCTTTGTGCAGGAGACTGTAATAAGCCAATGATTTCTGCAATAACTTCTTCTTTCGATTTGATTGCTACTAAAGAATCTAACAAGTTATCACCGATATAGATTTCTTCATTGATATAAGCTCCTTTAAGAACTGGTTTTTCACCTTTTTTGCGGAATTCTTTTATAACTTTCGCAGGTCCGTTAGCAACCTCGCCAATCATAATAGCGCTGTTTCCTTTTAAAACTGAAGGTAAATCGCCATATTCGTTTTCTGATGCTTCCATTGCTTTTTCAAGCAATGTATTCTTAACTACTTCTAACTTGATACCTGCTTTAAAACAAGCTCTGCGTAAATCTGAAGTAGTAGCTGCATTTAATCCAGAAATATCTGCAACGTAAACAATTTTAGTGTCAGCTAACTGTGCAGTTAAATCTTGAATCGCAATTGATTTTTCTTCTCTAGTCATACTAAATAATTTTAACTACCAATTAAACTGCTTTTGGATCTAAAGCAATTGCAGGACTCATTGTACTTGATATGTGGATAGACTTGATATAAGTACCTTTTGCTGCAGTTGGTTTTAATTTAATTAATGTTTGGATAATTTCAGATGCGTTTTCTTGAATTTGGTCAGCACCGAATGATACTTTACCAATACCTGCGTGAACAATACCTGTTTTGTCAACTTTAAAATCGATTTTACCAGATTTCACTTCTTGTACTGCTTTAGCAACATCCATTGTTACCGTACCTGTTTTAGGGTTAGGCATTAAACCACGAGGTCCTAAAATACGACCTAACGGACCTAATTTACCCATTACAGCAGGCATTGTGATGATCACATCGATATCTGTCCAACCATCTTTTATTTTTTGTAGATATTCATCTAAACCTACGTGGTCAGCACCAGCAGCTTTAGCTTCTGCTTCTTTGTCCGGAGTAACTAATGCTAATACTCTTACATCTTTACCTGTACCGTGTGGTAATGTTACAACCCCACGTACCATTTGATTTGCTTTACGCGGATCTACACCCAAACGTACTGCAATATCAACAGACTCATCAAATTTTGCAGAAGCAACCTCTTTAATTAATGCAGAAGCATCTTTTAAAGAATATAATTTGTTCTTCTCAATTTTTGCTGCAGCCTCTTTTTGCTTTTTTGTCAATTTTGCCATTTCTTCTTTTCTTTAAGATTAAAAAGGAGCGTTTCCTGTTACCGTGATTCCCATAGAACGTGCAGTACCTGCAACCATAGACATAGCTTTCTCAATTTCGAATGCGTTTAAGTCGGCCATTTTGTCTTCAGCGATTGCTTTAACTTGATCCCATGTGATAGAAGCAACTTTTTTACGGTTTGGTTGCCCAGAACCTGATTTTAATTTTGCAGCTTCTAATAATTGAACAGCAGCAGGCGGCGTTTTAACAACAAAGTCAAAAGATTTGTCTTTGTAAACTGTAATTTGTACTGGTAGCACTTTTCCTGGTTTATCCTGTGTTCTTGCATTAAATTGCTTACAGAATTCCATAATGTTAACTCCAGCAGCCCCCAAAGCAGGTCCAACCGGTGGCGAAGGATTCGCAGCACCTCCCTTAACTTGTAGTTTAACTACTTTACTAATTTCTTTTGCCATTTTTAAAAAAATTTAGCACATCTTTCAATTGGAAGCGATTGATGTGTATGTAACAATTATATTTTCTCTACTTGTGTGAAGCTTAATTCTAATGGTGTTTTTCTTCCGAAGATCTTTACCATTACTTCAAGCTTGCGTTTGTCTTCGTTCACTTTTTCTATGGTTCCGTTGAAACCATTAAAAGGACCATCAACTACTTTTACTGTTTCTCCAATTTCATAAGGAATTAATCCTGCATCAACTGAAACAGCTAATTCATCTACTTTGCCAAGCATACGGTTTACTTCTGCCTGTCTTAAAGGCACAGGGTCACCGCCACGGGTTTCACCTAAGAAACCAATTACACCTGCAATAGATTTTATTATATGCGGTAATTCGCCGGTTAAGTTTGCTTCTATCATTACATAGCCCGGAAAGTAAATACGTTCTTTTGTAATTTTTTTTCCATCGCGTTGTGAAACTACTTTTTCGGTTGGAACCAAAACTTGCGACAAGTAGTCTTCCATACCCAAGCGTACAATTTCACTTTCTATGTAACCTTTTACTTTGTTTTCTTGCCCGCTTACCGCTCTTACCACATACCATTTTTTCATGTTACTTTCTGCCATCTTCTTTTAAATTTATGAATTTAAAAGGTTGAAGAAACCTGCAAGAGCATCGGCAAACAAAGTATCCACCCCCCATGTAGCTAACGAAAGCACCACGGTAAAGATAGCAACGATAATTGTGTAGCGCTGTACCTCTGCCCATGTTGTCCAAGTAACATTAGATTTTAACTCGGTAAACGCATCTGATATATAATTAACTACTTTTGCCATAAGATTTGTTTTTGCACGGGTGGAGGGATTCGAACCCCCATCAACGGTTTTGGAGACCGCTATTCTACCCTTGAACTACACCCGTATAAAAGCCGGCAGTAACCTGCCGACTTTAATTAATATAATTTAAAACTGAATTAGTCTAAAATTTCAGTTACCTGACCAGCACCTACTGTACGACCACCTTCGCGGATAGCGAAACGTAAACCTACAGATAATGCGATTGGGTTTAACAACTCAACAGTAATAGTTAAGTTATCACCTGGCATAACCATATCAGTACCTTCTGGTAATTGGATTGTTCCAGTTACGTCAGTTGTACGAACGTAGAATTGCGGACGGTAATTATTGTGGAATGGAGTGTGACGTCCACCTTCTTCTTTTTTCAAGATATAAACCTCTGCTTTGAATTTAGCGTGTGGTTTAACTGATCCTGGTTTAATGATAACCATACCACGACGGATATCAGTTTTATCGATACCACGTAACAATAAACCTACGTTATCACCTGCTTCACCACGGTCTAAGATTTTACGGAACATCTCAACCCCTGTAATAGTAGAAGTTAATTTGTCTGCACCCATACCAATGATTTCAACCGGATCACCTGTGTTAGCGATACCTGTTTCGATACGTCCTGTTGCAACTGTACCACGACCTGTAATTGTGAATACGTCTTCAACCGGCATTAAGAAAGGTTTTTCAGTATCACGGATTGGCTCTTCGATCCACTCATCTACCGCAGCCATTAAGTTCATTACTGTTTCAACCCATTTTGGTTCACCGTTTAATGCACCTAAAGCAGATCCTTGGATAACTGGTCCATTATCACCATCATACTCATAGAATGATAATAAGTCACGGATTTCCATTTCAACTAACTCTAATAATTCTGCATCATCAACCATATCAACTTTGTTCATGAATACAACCATACGAGGAATACCAACCTGGCGACCTAATAAGATGTGTTCACGAGTTTGTGGCATTGGACCATCAGTAGCAGCAACTACTAAGATAGCACCATCCATTTGTGCAGCACCAGTAACCATGTTCTTAACGTAATCCGCGTGACCTGGACAGTCAACGTGAGCGTAGTGACGGTTAGCTGTAGCATATTCTACGTGAGATGTATTAATAGTAATACCTCTTTCTTTTTCTTCTGGAGCGTTATCAATTTGGTCAAATGATCTTGCTTCAGATAAACCTGCATCTGATAATACTTTAGTAATAGCAGCTGTCAATGTTGTTTTACCGTGATCAACGTGTCCGATAGTACCGATGTTTAAATGGGGTTTCGAACGATCAAAACTTTCTTTTGCCATGATTTAATTAATTTAATCTTAGTTATATAATTAGTGTTCAACTTTATTCACCTTTGAGCCAACGACGGGATTTGAACCCGTGACCTCTTCCTTACCAAGGAAGCACTCTACCCCTGAGCTACGCCGGCAAAAAAGAATTTTGTTGTGGGGAGAGCAGGATTCGAACCTGCGAAGGTTTCCCAACGGATTTACAGTCCGTCCTCGTTGGCCGCTTGAGTATCTCCCCTAACCTGTTTTATTTTTACAACTTTGCTTGTTGATGAGCCTTTGGAGGGACTCGAACCCACGACCTGCTGATTACAAATCAGCTGCTCTAGCCAACTGAGCTACAAAGGCATTTAAAAAAGTCCGCTATTTCTAACGGACTGCAAATATATATACTTATTTAAAAAAACAAAAGCTTTTTTTAGTTTTTTTTATTCTTTAATAAGCTTTTATTTTTTCTTTGCGTTTTACTAGTAAACGTTCTAAAGCATCTGCTCCCATATCGGTTGCCTCTTCAAATGACTTAGCTGTTTTTTTAACCACTAAATCATCACCAGGTATCTTTACAATAATATCAACCGACTTGTTTTCTTTGTCGCTTGTATTTTCTGTTCGCAAAGATACATCTATTCCAACAATTTTATCAAAATATTGTTGTAATTTTTCTAAACGACTGTTTATGAAATCTACTAATTTTCTATCAACATTAAAGTTAACTGCCTGAATATTCACTTTCATAAATTTATATTTTTAAAGGGTTCATAAATCTTCTTCTCCGGTATTAAAGCGCGGATGTGCCTTGCCGTACGTTTTTTTCAACTCTGCCAAACTGGTGTGCGTATAAATCTGGGTTGACGAAAGACTTGCATGCCCCAGCAATTCTTTTATCGTATTTAAATTGGCACCTGCGTTTAACATGTGTGTAGCAAACGTGTGACGTAACACATGCGGGCTTTTTTTTCCTTTTGATGTTACACCTCTAAAATAGTTATTTATTAATCTATAAACAAATGTTTGGTTTAATTTTTTACTATTTTTTAACAAAAAGATGTTTTTGTTGTAATCTTCGCCAAATTGATTTTTGCGGTTTTCAAGAAATTCCTTTAAAACAGGCAGCATTGAAGACATAATGGGCACAATACGCTCTTTAGATCTTTTTCCCAAAACTTTAATTTCTTGTTTGTATAAATCGATATCGGTTCGTTTTAAGTTGATCAGTTCGCTTTTACGAATTCCCAACGTATAAAAAAGCAGGATGATGACATAGTTTTGAAATCCAAAATAATCGTCTTCAAAATCAGAACGGTCTATTTTTTTCATTTCATCTTCTGAAAACGGAACCTGCAATACTTTTTTGGTTCGCAACGCCTTGTGTGCCTGTAACGGATAAGACGTGATGGTTTTTGTAATATAAAGAAACTTGAAGTAGCTTTTCAGCGAGGCAATTTTACGGTTTATTGAATTATTGCTCATTTTTTTCGAAGACAAGTCCACCATCCAGTTACGAACGTGCTGATACGTAATTTTATCGATATCAGTTGTATCTTTTTCGGCAAAGTTCAAAAATGCTTCCACATCTTTTACATACGCGTTTACGGTGTGCAGCGAAAAATGTTTTTCTTTTAAAAGGTAGTCGTAATATGATTGTAAAAATTTCTCCATAAAAAAATCGCTAACCAAAGTTACCTTTAATTAGCGATTTTAAAAATATTATTTCAAAAACTTATTAGATTTCTACTGCATCTCTTAAGCCTTGTACATATTGTGCTTTTTGCAATTGAGCTCGTTTTGTTACAGAAGGTTTCGTAAAGTTTTTACGAGATCTTAATGCACGTAACGTTCCTGTTTTGTCAAATTTTCTTTTGTAACGTTTTAACGCTCTATCAATATTTTCTCCGTCTTTAATTGGAATGATCAACATAATTTATACACCTCCTTTCATTATGGGTGCAAATGTAGGGATATTTTTTTGAATAAATTAGAAAAAAAACTAATATATTTTATTTCATATATGAACTATCACTTAATCGCTTAATGATCCTTTTACCTTTATTTGTTTGATAAAGAAAAGAAACACCTCCACTTATCCCATATAAATCAACTTTATTAAGGATATCAATATCAAAACGTAACCACATAGCATTAAATATACTTAAGGTATCTCCATGAGAAACAATAATTATATTTTCATCATCATTATTGATTAATTCTTCATAAAAAGGTAATAACCTTTCCCAAACATCATTTCTTGATTCTGCATCGCTAAAACACTTATCAAAAACTGTCAATTCTTCTTTTTCAATATTTTCTTTTAACCATTGCACAGATTTTCCAACTGCTCTTCCAAGACCTCTTTCTTTCAATACATCCACAAACAGTGGCTTTATATTTAGCTCTTCCCCAACAATTTCAGCCGTCTGTCTCGTCCTTAAAAGATTAGAAGAATAGAGAGAAAAATTATTTTCTTTAACTTCTATCTTTAAATTACGCGCTATATTTTTTGCTTGTCGCTTTCCTTCTTCAGATAATTCCCAATCTGTCCATGATCCAATCATTCCATTTGTATGATGAATAGATTCAGGATGTTGTATTGTGATGATATTTTTGTTCTTAAACATTACTTCATATTTTTGAGATTATTACTAATTTAAGTTTAAAATAACCTAAACTAAAAAACAAACTAGCTAAACAAAAAAGGAAAAACCACTACAGTCTTTCCTTTTTTATCTATTTTCTATCTTCTAAAAAATTAGTCTTTTAAAAGATTTCTTGAAATTACTAATTTTTGAATTTCGGTTGTTCCTTCACCAATGGTGCACAATTTAGAATCGCGGAAGAACTTCTCTACCGGGAAATCTTTGGTATAACCATAACCGCCGTGAATCTGGATTGCTTCTGTTGCTACTTTCACACACACTTCAGAGGCATACATTTTTGCCATTGCACCGGCAGTTGTCATTGGTTTGTTGTTATTTTTTAAATAAGCTGCTTTGTGCAACAACAACTCTGAGCATTCAATTTCGGTAGCCATATCTGCCAATTTAAAGCCTATTGCCTGAAATTGCGAAATAGGTTTACCAAACTGTATGCGCTCTTTAGAATATTTCAACGCCGCTTCGTAAGCTCCTTTAGCAATACCCAACGATAAAGCTCCGATAGAAATGCGTCCGCCGTCTAAAATTTTCATTGCCTGAATGAATCCTTCACCTACTTCACCTAAACGGTTGGCATCAGAAACACGGCAATTGTCAAAAATCAATTCTGCTGTTTCAGAAGCACGCATTCCCAATTTATTTTCTTTTTTACCTGATGAAAATCCCGGTGTTCCTTTTTCAATTACAAAAGCAGTCATTCCGCGAGAATCGCCTTTTTCGCCTGTACGAACAATTACAACGGCAACATCACCGGAAATTGCGTGCGTGATAAAGTTTTTAGCTCCGTTAATCACCCATTCGTCACCGTCTTTTACGGCTGTGGTAGCCATTCCACCTGCATCGGATCCGGTGTTATGTTCGGTTAGTCCCCAAGCACCGATCCACTCGCCGGTTGCTAATTTCGGAATCCATTTTTTCTTTTGTTCATCGTTTGCAAACGTTAAAATATGATTGGTACACAACGAATTGTGAGCTGCTACCGATAAACCAATAGAAGAATCTACTTTTGAGATTTCTTCTACAACAGTGATATATTCGTGGTATCCTAAACCAGATCCGCCTAATTCTTCGGGAACCAACACCCCCATATATCCCATTTCTCCCAATTTTTTAAATAATTCTACAGGAAAAATCTGCTCTTCGTCCCATTTCATGATATTTGGACGGATTTCTTTTTCTGCAAAATCTTTGATTGATTGTGCAATCATTGCTTGGGTTTCATTATACTCAAAATTCATTTTTAAACTTGTTATTGTTATTGTTTTTGCTTATTTTTCTAAAAATTCAAATATAACCTAATTATCTGTAATTTGTCAAGCGGAAAATTATTAATTTTTTCTAAATCTTCAATTTTTAATGGTTGATCGCTTTTACTTCTTAAAAGTACAATCTGCCGTGCGATGTATGGGCTAATGTATGGAATTTCAGCTAATTCTTCTTTACTTGCATTGTTGACATTTACTTTTTGTATTGCCTGTTTGTTAACAAAAGTATTTTGCTTTAAAACATTTACCGCTTCGGGACGCAACCCTTTTATGAAATTGATCTGATCTGTAGAAACAAACCCGTTGAGCCGCTCGCGTTCACTGATTACCGCGTTTGCATAATATTCGCCAATGCCTTTTATAGCGATTAATTGTTGGACTGTAGCTTTGTTTAAATCAATTTTTGTGACAGAAACGTTGGTTTGATTTTGAGACGATGGTCGGTTTTGGGTTTGTGTCCAATCCGGAAATTTAAAGTAAGGTGCATTTTTATTGAGCCACTCTGTTGAGACACCTGTTACTTTTTGAAATTCTGCTGCCGAATTAACGTATTTTCCTGACGCCCGAAAAGCGACTAATTTATCAATTTCTTCAGTAGTCATTCCTAATTTGAACCCTTTGGCATCGGTTATAAAATTGGGATTGAACGGCTGGGTTTCATAACTTTTCAACAACGCTTGTTTCTGACGATCAATCTGTAACTGTACTTCTTCATCGATTTCATAATTTGCCATTTCCTTTCCGTTATCTGTATTCTTAACAAAAAACAAGATCAATTGCAGAAGAACAATCAATAGTATTAAAGCGATAATGCCCGCACGCTGTTTTCTGGTAAAATAAGGTAACTGCACGTTCATTTGTTCATTAATTTTATACCGATTTCACAATTTAAACACCGTCTTACATCACAATAATTCTTTTTTAGAAACAATACCGACTGGCTGTCAAGTGACGACGACAAAGGCACCTGGAGTTTTTTAAACATATCGGTAATACTGTTTTGTTCCGGTTTTATCGATTGATAATGCTGTAAAATTTCATCTACCACATCGTTGCCCAACTGCTGATGATAAACGTACTGAAAAGGCAAAATGGTATTAATCAGCAACAAATTATAAAACGATGCTGTGATTGACTTTTTACGGAGCTTATGCTCTTTCCCAAAAACGTAATGCGTTTGCCAGTAATTAGAAACTACGGCGCCCAACAACTGATTATTTACACATAAACTTTCTGGATGTCTTACCAAATCAAACATAAAAGGCTGTTGATTTACAAACGAAACAAACTGCATTAAACGAATTGTTGGAAAATTATCCGGACGTAATTTATAGAATGTTGGTGCAGTAGCAACTTGCGTTAAACTATATTTCTGTTTTAAATAAGCATAGGTTTTTTGCAGTGTCCTAAAATAATAATCTTCTGTTTCTGCGGTTAACAGGTTGGCAGTTCCTAAAAACAATGCTTCCAGATGCTGCTCGTTCGTCCGCTCTTTTTTAACGATATTTAGAGGTAGCTTTTTTGCGATTTCATAAAAGAAAGCCCCGTTAATATTCAGACCAAAATTTCGTAAAAGCATCCGGTAGAATGATTCTTCCCAATTGTTATTGGTTTGTTTTAATTCCTGAACAATGCGGTTTGTAAACTGTTCTAATCGTTCAATCATTAATTTTTCTTTCCACAACAACCAATCAAACGAATTAAAATGATTGATGTAATCTTCGCAAAAAATATATTTGGGTTTCTTTTTAAACTGATGGTACGCATTAAAAACATTTTCGGCAACGTAATCTTTTAAAACAAGCGTGGGAATTTCGGTTCCGTTTGCTCTTAAAACCGATAAATCATTATTCCAAACCACATGTAAAATAACGTTTTCGTAAGCCGGATCAATCTCGTGATGATGTGCATACCAATCTGAAGCGTTGACGTGTATTTCTACATTGCCCGCCCAAAGTTGCTTATCGATATACATTCGGGCATTAAAAAAATCGGGACCGTGGGTTCCTAAAAAGAGTCCAAAATCTTTTATTACAATTTCATTGCCCTGAACTGTTTTAAGGGGAGTATTATTAAGCTTTTTAAATCTCCATACATAATGTAAAAAATCTTCTTTCATAATAAAAAAGCTTTCTATAAATTTAAATTGAAAATTTTAAATATCCTAATTATCAGTACATTTGTGTAAATTTTGTTATATGAAAAAGGTTATTTTTTTGTTTTGCTTATTTAGCTTTTCTTGCTTTTCGCAAGAAGAAAAGCACCCGATAGACGATGCTATGAATCGGTGTTTAAATGATGCCATAACAACTGCAGAACAACGAAATTGCGTGAAAGAAGCCTACGAAAAATGGGATATTTTATTAAATGAAAGTTACCGTCAATTTCTAAACAAGTTATCCAAAAATGAAAAAGAATTATTAGTTACCGCTCAACGTAACTGGATAAAATTTCGGGATGCAGAATTCGCGTTTATTAACTTGTATTACTACCAACAAGAAAAAGGAACACTTTTCTTTGTGATGGGTGATTTCAGAAAGATGGAAATGGTCAAAAAACGAGCACTCGAAATTCAGGAGTATATACAGTCGCTTGAGAATTAAGATATAAATGAAAAATCCCCGAAGGTCAGCTTTCGGGGATTTTGGTTATTTAATTGAATTAATGATGTCGTATTTAGTAATGATGTGGAATTTTCCATTTTCCAGATCCACTAAAACCGCATTGTTTTCTTTAGTAATCAGTTTAGAAACTTCGGCTACTTTTGTCTTTCTGTTTACCACCGGATAAGGTTTCCCCATGACTTCGCGAATAGGTTTTTCGGCAATATTTGCATCAACCATATAAGCTGCAAACAAATCGCTATCTTCTACCGATCCGGCAAAACCATCTTTATCAATTACAGGAATCTGTGATATTTTATATTTTCTGATACGTTCTAAAGCGTGCGAAACCAATTCTTCGGTACGGACAGTTACCAATGGTTTATCGATATGATTTTTAATTAAATCTGCGGCAGTAACTACTTCATCTTCTAAATATCCGCGTTCGCGCATCCAGTCATCGTTGAAGATTTTACCGATGTAACGAGAACCAGAATCGTGAAACAATACCACAACTACATCGTCCGGCTTTAACTCACCTTTCATTTGCAACAAACCTTTAATGGCTGATCCTGATGACATGCCCACAAAAAGACCTTCTTCTAATGCCAGTTTTCTACAATAAACCGCCGCATCTTTATCGGTAACTTTTGTAAAATGATCGATGATAGAAAAATCAACATTTTTTGGAAGAATATCTTCTCCGATGCCTTCGGTTACATACGAATAAACTTCGTTTTCATCAAAAATTCCGGTTTCGTGGTATTTTTTAAAAACAGATCCATACGTATCAACTCCCCAAATTTTCACATCTGGATTTTGTTCTTTCAGATATTTCCCAATACCTGAAATGGTTCCGCCCGTTCCTACACCAACAATAAAATGTGTCACTTTACCATCGGTTTGATTCCAGATTTCAGGTCCGGTTTGCAAATAATTAGCTTTTGTATTTGACGGATTATCATATTGATTTACGTACCATGAATTAGGCGTTTCTTCTGCCAATCGTTTTGAAACAGAGTAATAAGAACGTGGATCTTCAGGTTCTACATCGGTGGGACAAACAACCACTTTCGCACCAACAGCACGTAAGATATCCATTTTTTCCTTAGATTGTTTATCAGTAATTACGCAAATCAACTTGTATCCTTTTACAATGGCTGCCAACGCCAATCCCATTCCGGTATTTCCTGAAGTACCTTCGATGATGGTTCCACCTGGTTTTAACCGTCCGTCTGCTTCAGCATCTTCTACCATTTGCAATGCCATACGGTCTTTACACGAATGCCCCGGATTAAAATATTCTACCTTTGCAAAAACTTTACAAGGCAAATCTTTTACAATATGGTTTAACTGCACCAAAGGTGTATTGCCAATGGTTTCTAATATATTTTTTGCGTAATTCATTATTGATAAATTTCTACAAAGATACAATATGCTTTTTAGAAAAGAAAAAAGTTGTATTGCTACAACTTTAATTAAAGAAATTCCATTTCATACCTAATCTAAATGTTAAATCGCGGTACGGATAGGTTGGTGTATTGTAATAATTATATCCGGTTAGCATAGCATTAAAATGATCTACATTGATGTAAATCTGTGCGGTTTTAATTTTAGCATTCAGAAAAAAATCAAACATTGGGAAATTACCAATTTTTATCTGATCCTGCACCACAAAATCGCCCAACACCGGATGGTATTCATTGGCATAGTATTTTGTAAAGTAATTAAAAGTGATTCCCATTTGAAAAAACAGTGCTTTTTTAAAAGCATAGTCTTGAAAATAAATGGTATTTCTGGTTACAATTTGCGGTACGTTTAAAATATCATCATCCTGTATCACCTGCTGAAACATTACCGTATTATCAAATCCCCACTTGTTAAACAGAAATTCTTTTTGAGCCTTAAGCATAAAGTAATTAATTGCCTTACCGTACTGTTTCGGACTTACCAGTAATTGGACGTATCTGCCATTTTCATTCAACGCAGTAGCGTCGTTACTAAAATATAATTTATCTGTAATGATTTGATAGGTTCCTTCTAAATTAATGAAAGGAGAGGCAATTCGGGCATTCAACGTACTGTATTTTTCGTTTGAAAAATCGTTTTGCCAGTTTAATTTGATAAATCCACTTTGAAACAACTGGTAGGTATAATCAGGAATTCTGCTTTCTAAACGGTAAGTAGCTTCAATTCCGTAAGATTCATTCAGGTTAAATGCGGCATTGATTTTTAAATCGGTTAATGGTTTCCCTACAACCGATTGTTTAAACGATGCATCGGCAACTACATTTTTCTTACTCAGCACATACGATCCGCCCAATGTAACAATATCATCTTTTAACCGGTTGGCAATGCGGTTATTTTCTTCATCAAAAACTATTGATTGGTATCTGTGATTAAAATTATATACACCGACGCCTACAGCAAACAGACCAATTTTCTCTGAGTCAAAAGCTAAATCAAAGTTATTTTCAACACGTGTATGACGTACTTTATCGTGAATTCCTGTTGAAAATGCATTACCAAAATAAGGTATATTAAGATTACGAGGGTTTGAATTAGTTGATTTATATAAATTTGAAAAATATTCATAGACCAACTGGTGACGTATTAATGCTTTGTTATTTTCTGACTTATTAAACTGAAAACTGTGATCGAAATACCCTCTTAATCCTTTAAATAAGGTGCTTGATTCTGCATAAGGATAAGCAAAATACACATTTACATTCTCTCTATTATTATAAGGTTCATTGGAACTCTCAAACTCACGGATATTCATCATTCCCGCGTTTTCTTCATTATAAATATCCTGGAAAGTAATGTGGTTTTTAAACTGATATCTTTTATTTTTCGTAAAATAACTTGAACCTATTCTAAAATTTCCGTTTGATGTTAGCTGATTCGCATATTTTCCTTGCGAACGCAATCCGCGATAGCCAACAAATACATTGAATCGTTCAGAGGTATTTATAGCTATCAGCGCATCTAAATTTTGTCCTTTACCGGTAACACTTCGGTACATTAATTCAGTAGCAGGTGTGGGCACGTTGTAATAACTGATGTCTTCTTTGTTTAAATACGAGAACCGGCGTGCGTTGAAACCAACGCTAATAATATTATTTACCTGAAGAAAATTAGGATCTAACGATTGAAAGGTCTGTCCGTCGTTATTAAACTGTAATAATCCAAAAATATCTTTACGCAGATAATTAAAGCTGTATTGCTTTTTAATCGTAAGAATCGTGTCGAACAAAGTACTTCCGGTTAGCTCATTATATATTTTGTAAGCAGAGATTGGTGCAACCGTATCACCTGCTTTTGTAATAATTTTTTTTACATTAAGTGAATCATTCCCGGACATATCCACAGACGAAAAGCGATCAACAGATTTTATTTCTCCAAGTTTTGAAGAATTTAATGTAGTTCTCAATTTAGTTCTTTCATTGCTTTTCTTAACCTGAGCAAAGCTGCCCATAGAAAAAAGAAAAACAAAAAATAAAATAAAACGCATACAGCCAAATTTTACACAAAAGTACATTTTTTTGACAACTATAACGCATAAAAAAAGAGATGCAAATTGCATCTCTTTTTAATTATATTAATTTACTGATTAATAACCAGGGTTTTGAACCATGTTAGGGTTAGAAACCATCTCAGTACGAGGAATTGGCATTGTTAATTTTGTGCTTGTAGGTTCTAAACTACAAGCGTTAGTAGAGGCGCAATCTTGTGGATCTCTAACAAAACCAGGTGAACCTGCACGAACTCCTAAACGTTTCATATCTAAGTAACGTTGACCTTCAAAAGCAAATTCTACTCTGCGTTCTTCTAAAATTCGTGCAAAAGCAGCTTGTTGTGTAGAAAAATCTGTTGGCATACTAAGAGCTGTACCATCCATATTTAAATTTCTATTAATTCTAATTTCTTTAATAATAGATTCTACTCCCGCAAGATCTCCTTCAAAGGCACGTTTTTCAGCTAATGCTAACAACATATCCGTATAACGGAACATCCAAATACTCGCCGCTAATGGTCTGTTTTGTATTGCCGTTCCATCATATTTACCAACATATAAAACATCATTACTTCTATATGCTTCTTGAGACAATGACGCATAATTAGGATCAACTATAGAACCTGTTAAAACAGAGATAGTATATCTCACATCATACCGATCATACGTATTAATAATAATAGGTTTACCCGTTTGTGGATTTATTACCAGGCTTCCATCCGAATTCAGTTCAAAATCATGATAAGGTTCTCCTTGTTGAGAAGGATCCAACTTATCTAATTCATTGTATAATGAACGCCCAATTTCCATATAAGGAGCTGTCCCCACTTGAGTTGGATACCATGCTGATGCAACACCAAACTGTGTATTCGCTCCATCTGTAGAAACCCTGTCGATTTTAAAGATTCCTTCGTTAAAATCAGCTGACGAAGCACTTTGTCCAAACATTGATAAATAAGTACCAGGATCGGCAATTGATCTTACATTTTTTATTCTATTAAAAGCCTCTTCTAACTTATTATAAGCATCTGGAGTTTGCAACATAGAATACATTTTTACTAAAATAGCATCCATCATTTCAGCTGATGCATAACCAGAACCTGCCATTTGACCTCCCGGATCTAAAGGTCCTGGTGTTCCATCTGGATTTTCTACCAACTTCTTGGCTGTTTCAATATCCTCTTCAATAAATTCTACAATTTCTGCAACTGTCGCTCTACTTTCGTGTCTGCTATAATCATCAGTTTGTTTAAAATCAAATTTAATTACCGACAAACCATTAGGGTCAGTATAATCAGGAGTAAAGTACGCAAACAACTTGTAATGGCAATACGCTCTTAGAGCGTGTGCATTGGCTTTTTGTACTTTCAAAGCTGTTTCATCAGCATCTTGTTCCAATAATAACTCGTCTATACGCACCAATATTCTATTTAAACGGTTTACCACTCCGTAGTATCTTCCCCACATAGCTGTTGCGTTGTCATTACCTGCCAACAAGATAAAAGTGTAACTACCGTCGTTAACTCCTTGCCCAGCATTTCCTACCCCAACACCTAATTCATCGGTAAAATAAGAATCAAAGGCTATTTCTTGCTCTGCCGGAAACAAACTATATACATAACGTATTCCTTTACCTATATCATCTGCCGTTTTAAAAGCATCTGTTTCTTCTGTAACATAACCGGCTTGTTCTATATCGTAAGCATCTGAACATCCGATTAAGATCACTGACGCAAACAATGCACTTAAAAATATTTTTTTCATAATCTCTTAACTTTAAAATTGAACTTCTACACCTACCGAAACTGTTCTTGGTGTTGGATATTGACCGTAGTCAATAGATCTGCTGCTTTCAGCATCCCAACCTCTCCATTTAGTCCAAGTATATAAATTTTCAGCTTGCGCATACACTCTTAAGCCTGACAACTTCATAAAGTCGATGTCTTTTTGATTAAAATTATATCCTAAAGTAAGATATCTTAATCTTAGATAAGACGCATCTTGCAAATAAAAAGATGAACCACTTGCATAAGAGAAATTAGAACCTGTTAAGGCAGGAAAACTAGCGTCTCTGTTATCAGGAGTCCAATAATCTCTCATGTCATTAGATAAGTTATTTTGCTTAATAAAAGTTGGTGCTGTAAAGAAATAATAATCGTTATCATATCTCCAAGCATCTAACGCATAAGTAAAATCTGCAGTTAAGAACCATCCTTTATGTGCAAAATCAATACCAAAACCGCCTTGATACACAGGCATTGACGATTTTCCTAACCATTGGTTATCACCATCGTTTGGATTTTCTGTTACGCCACCGTCTTTACTACGGAACATCATATTACCGTTATCAGGGTTGATTCCCAAATATTCAGGCATATAGAATTCATTTACCATACTTCCTTCTCGATAACCTACTAAACTGGTACCGTTCCAGAATTCACCGTTCTCATTAGGTATTTCAATCACTTCGTTTTTATTATAGGCTCCTACAAATCTTAATGACAATGAGGTATTTTCATTGCGGATAATGTCTCCGGTAAGGTTTACTTCAACCCCAGTGTTTCTCATTGTACCAAAGTTTGCATTTAATGAAGACGCACCATTAATAGCCGATAACGGATTATTTAAATATAAATCATCGGTTTGTTTTTGATACACATCAACACTACCTCTTAAACGGTTGTTCCACACTCCGAAATCAACACCAATGTTTGCTTGTGTGATAACCTCCCACTGCAAATTAGGGTTAGGAAGTTGTCCAAGAGACAAACCAGTTTCACCATTATAGCCAACCGCTGATATAAAGCGCGTATCATATAACTGCGCACCACTAAACATTCCTCCTCCAGTAATATCCTGATTCCCTGAAGAACCATAAGATCCTCTTAATTTTAAGTCATTAAACACGGAATTTTCCATAAATTTCTCATTGCTAATATTCCAGCGAGCCGAAACTGACCAGAACGTTCCCCAGCGATTGTCATCGGTAAAACGGAACGAAGCATCACGACGAATAGTAGCATCTAAACCATATCTTCTATCATAATCATAGCTCGCAGTTCCAAAATAAGAAAACAAACCAGCATCAAAACGTGACATACCTGCTGTAGGAGCATATAACTGATAATTTTCCTCACCACCAATCCAACCGGTCATCCCTCCATCAGACCAGAAAATTGGGTCGAAACCTGTTTTTTGCATATTTTTTGATCTTAAATGTGCTTTAAGGTATTCTAAAAACACTCCTGCCGAAACTTTATGCACATCGTTAAATGTATCTTCGTAACGCAAGTTGGTATTGGTATTAAACACCATACGGTCTTCATCAATCGTTGCAACATATCCGCGGTAATCCTGTCCTTGTACTGCAAAAAGATATTCGTTAAATGCATCGTATCTTGTCCAAGAGTTTTGATTAATTGTTTGGTAATCTACACCTGTTTGGTTAGATATTTTAAATTTATCACTTAATTTGTAATTAATGTTACCATTTACTAACAATTTAAACTCATCTTGTCCAAAGCCTGACGTAGCTCTTTTATCCATTAAAAATAATGGCATACCGTTTGAAATTCCTATTCTCTGCGCTAAGTAATCTTGGAATAAATCATACCCGTTGGTATAACTATTAGGGTCTACATAGGGTAATGATTGGAAAGCACCTAAAAAGTAATTTTGGTTTACCCCATTAGTACCTGATGCGTTTTCCATATTTGATCTAGAAAAGTTAGCATTTATTGTGGTGCCGTAAGTTAATTTCTCTGAATTGTTTTTACCGTCTAAGTTTGTTCTAAAACTAAAACGTTTTAAATCGGTTCCTTTCAAAGTTCCTCCGAATTCTGAATATCCCACAGAAGTAAAAGTAGAAAGGTTTTTAGAACCGGCACTAAACATTACGGTATGCGTTTGTGTAAGGGCATCGTTAAAGAATACGTCTGTCCAGTCAGTATTTACACTACGTTGTGCATTAGAAAGATTACCCCCAATACCTGGATAGTCTTGACGGGCTGTACGAACAAAATCATCATAATCGGCTGTATTCATTAGATTATACTGATTTCTTTGAATAGACGAAATCCCGGTTGTTCCAATATATCTAATACTTAAATCAGATTCAAACGAACCGCGCTTAGTGGTAATTACAATTACTCCGTTTGCACCACGGTTACCATAAATAGCCGTAGCTCCGGCATCTTTTAAAATATCAACACGATCGATTTCATTCGGATTTAACGAACGGAAACGGTTAGATGACATTGGAATACCGTCAATGATATACAAAGGCTCTGTATTACCGTTAATAGATCCCAATCCACGAAGAGTTACTCTACTTTCAGCTCCCGGTTGTCCAGAACCTGTCATAATATTCAACCCAGGAACCTGTCCTTGCAGGGTTTGAATAATTGATGCATTTGGACGCCCTTCAATGGTTTTAGAAGTAACTGAAGAAACAGATGTTGTATTTTCTTCTTTTGATACTGTTCTATAAGTATCTACAATTACCTCGGGTATCAACCAAGAATCATCTTCTACTAAAGTTACATTCAAAATACCTGAATCGGTAGCTGTAACTGTTGTGGGTTTAAAACCTTCGTAAACCACTTGGATTTTATCGCCCTTTTTTAAATTTAATGTGTATTTCCCTTCATCATCAGTATCTGTACCTTGATTGGTACCTACCAACATAACAGTAGCGCCAGGGATAGGCTCACCGTCTTGCGTCTTTACAACTCCCGTTACTGGCTTCTGTGCAAAACCAACTTGCACAACTAAAGCGAAGAACAGAGTTAAAATCCAAGTAAACTTTGATCTCATATTAATTTAATTTGAATTAGTTCAAGCACAAAACTAAACCTTTTTTATATAATAACAAATTTTTAACACACAAAAAAAACAGAGAATTGCAAAAAACAACCCTCTGTTTCATTACTTTTTTAAAGCTTATCCGTTTATTTTTTCACAAACTTATAGCTTTGGGTTGCTGTTTCTTTTGAGATTTTTAGAATATACATTCCTGGATTCAAAGCAGAAACATCAACACCAGCATTATTTGAATTAAAATTCAAATCGGCTTCTTGTATTCTCTTACCACTTAAATCGAATATCTGAACTTTAGCATTTACCAAGGCTTCTAAATCTCCATCTATATTCAAATAAGAATCTACAGGATTTGGATAAACCTTTAGTTCGCTTAGTATCTTATCTTCTATAGAAGCCAAACCATCTGTTTCAGGCATTTGTCCTCCTGCCCCAGAGATGATTAACGTATAATCTTGCGAACCTCCCTGTATTGTTCCTTTGTAAGAAACTACTAATTTATAATTTCCTGCTGCCGCATTTTCAGGCTCTATTTTTTCAATATTATCTCGTGTATTATCAACATCTCTCACTGCAATACCGGTACTTGTAGCTGCAAGTCCAATATTATGTACCAATGACCAAGGGTAATAAACCGTATTATTATCTGTATTAATTAAACGAAGATCTAAATCATTTACTAATTTTGCCAAATTAAGATTTGCTTGACTCGTAACCGTTCCTGCCGGATCATTCCAAGCGATCGTAGCCACTAAAGGTTCAGCCCCATCGTATTCAAACTCATATTCAAAAGTTGTATTTTGCGCTATCTCAAATTCCCCAAACAAAGCGGTATTTTCTGCGGCCTGATCAATTATCTGTCTTCCTTTGTCAGCATCTATCAATCCCCAACCAAACATAAAGTCAGGTCCGGCAGCAGGTCCGGTCTCTCTTGCAGTATGTGCCATTAATGCACGAACCGAAGCGGATTTCATATATTTATTAAAAACGGTTTTATAATATCCCTGCCATAAGGTAA
This sequence comes from Paenimyroides marinum, assembly GCF_900108395.1. Lineage (GTDB taxonomy): Bacteria > Bacteroidota > Bacteroidia > Flavobacteriales > Flavobacteriaceae > Flavobacterium > Flavobacterium marinum. The sequence continues at coordinate 33,926 of NZ_FNXE01000016.1, forward strand.
ATACCCCTGTTACCGCCGGCGCTGCCATTGAAGTTCCTTGCATAGTAGCCGTAGCACTTACCGAAGAAGTACCCACAGAAACAACAGGATCTATATTATACACCCCTCCTTTTGCTGCTATATCGGGTTTTATTCTAAAATCATCAGTCGGCCCATAATTACTATAAGGAGTAATAAACGGTCCATTCCCCGCTGAAGTAACAGACGAAACCCCCGTTATCCCGGAAAAATCCTCTGTACCGCGGGTTGCAGCCACAACCACAGTATTTTTGGACACCCCTCCTTGAGACAGTAAATCTTTCCCTCCTGGTCTGCTTGGATTATAATTCTCTCCTCTATCATTACCTGCCGCAAAAACCATCGTATAATAAGGTGCATTGTTTGCTAACTCATCATAAGCTTTAGCACTTGCATCATATCGTCCAAAAATAGATGCAGTTACATTAGGATTACCTTCAAAATCAACACCATAAGAATGGTTAGACACATATATAGGGTTAGTTGTTGAAGTTGCAGCCGGTATCATAGTAGCAAGATCATTCCCAAGCCCAAAATAAGCGTGAACTGTTGCTCCATAAGCAAATCCTTTAGCATCTTTATTTCCAAATTCACCTGCTGCGACTGTACCTGCTACGTGTGCCGAGTGATTTATACTGTTTTGGGTGTTATTATTACTGTTTGGATTATTCTTTGGCTGATATCTCCCTGTTGCAAAACCTAAGTGATTTGGCAGTCCGGCACCGCCATCCCAAACACCAACAGTCATACCCGCGCCGATAATGTTATCTAAGTGAAGTGGTTTCGCATTAGCTGTTTGTAACGAACTACCAATTGCTACATTGTTAAAAAACATATTACTTTCTACAACAGCATTATTATAAGTTTTTTTATAAATCAACTCTCCCATTTCTTCATCAAAACCCACCAAAAAAAACGTACTACCGTCTCTATCTCCAGAAATAGGCTTTCCCTCTCTCCTTGCAATTTCAACAGCTTTTTTGTAGTTTGCTTCAAACTCAGCTTCTTTTTCTTTAGCGAAATTATTTAAAAATTCAATATTAGTTGCCTTACGTACATAGTCAGGCATTGGTTGATCCTCAACTTGAGCATTTGCATTATAACCAAATGATAATGTTAACAATGCTAAGAACAACTTAGTAATTTTATTTTTCATTTTTATTTATAGATTAATTCTAATTTTAGAATATCAAAATTAAATAATTTTGTGGTAATCTTTTCATTTTTACCAAACTATTATTTATATTTAACATTTTATTATGCTATTAAAATCATTCAGTAATTTAAAATTAGAAGTAGGAACCGATGAGGCCGGAAGAGGCTGCTTGGCGGGTCCGGTTACTGCAGCGGCTATTCTTATTAATAAAGAGTTAGAAAATGAATTAATCAACGATTCTAAAAAACTTTCTATCAACTCAAGAAAAAAACTGAGGGAATTTATCGAAAAACACAATCATTTTTTTAGCATTGCTCATATTTATGAAGATACCATTGACGAAATAAATATCCTTAACGCTTCAATCAAAGCCATGCACACAGCGATTTCTCAATTAAGTTTTAAACCAGAGTTTATTATTGTTGACGGAAACCGATTTAAACCGTATTATCAGATTCCACATGAAACCATTATTAAAGGAGACAGCAAGTATTTGAGCATTGCTGCAGCTTCTATTTTGGCAAAAACATATAGAGACGAGTATATGCTGCGACTTCACGAGGAGTTTCCTATGTATGGCTGGGACACGAACATGGGATATCCTACAAAACAACATCGAAAAGCTATTTTGGAATATGGCCCCTGTAAATACCACAGAATGTCTTTTAAATTACTGCCCAAACAATATACATTAGATTTATAAAAAAAGGCTTCCGATGGAAGCCCTTTAAACTAATTCAAAATAGTGTTAATACCCATGATTCTGTTGCATTCCACTTGCATTAATTTCTGTTAATGGAATAGGGAATGCTATTCTATAATGTCCATACTCGTATTGTTCAGTAATCCTAGGATTCATAGGAACGTCTTGCTTTAGGCGCATCAGATCATCAAATCTAAAACCTTCAAACATTAATTCTTTTCTACGTTCTAATAGCACATCATCAATTGTCACACTGGTTAAAGCTGTGAGACCGCGATTTGTTCTAATTTGATTTATATAACCAAGAGCTTCTGAAGGATTTACATGCGTAGCCGCTTCCGCTGCGTTCAACAGCAATTCTTCATACCGCATAGCTATAACATTATCTGCATAAGCAGTGTATTTTCCTACATTTCTTAGATTAGCTCCATCTATACCTAAAACATCTTTTCTTACATCATCATCATCAAAAAGATCTATAACATCAGCCTGAGCAACTATATCTCCATAAGCATTTCCATTGTATATTTCAAACAAACCCGTATTGCCTAAATGGTCATCAGAAGGCATTGCAAATTCGAAAACCGAATTTGCATCTGGAACGTTACCTGAAAACTGGGCTATAAAATTATCTGCACTTCCTACACTTCCGCCTTCAGCAATTGCCGCTACAGCTGCATCATAAGCCAACTGATAATCTGCCGGATAGAAGGTTGCTAAATACAACGCAATTCTTGATTTATATCCTAGAGCCGCTTGTTTAGTTATTTTTGTTTTGTTCGCACTATTATTAATAATTTCAATAGCATCATCTAAATCTTTATAAATATAAGTTCTTAACTCGTCCAAAGTAGATCGTTCATTTGAAAACCCAACTGCGTCTGTAGAATTCAAAGGCGCAACAGTTACATAAGGCACGGTAATAGCACTGGTTCCACCCTGACCATCTATATGTTGCTGTCCGTACAATTTCATTAAATCAAAATGACTTACAGCTCGTGCCACTAAAGCCTGTCCTTTACAATCATTTATACCATCTTCATCGCCCGTTACATTTTCTGCTGTTATAATATGATTCGCATTTAAAATAACAGCATATATTTGCGACCATGTATCTGATGCATAAGCATCGCCATCATTCACTCTCATTTCAGAAACCGTTACAAAGCGATTAGAAGAACCTATTGAATAAGCATTGTCGGTACGAGCTTCATTAAAAATAATATAATCACGACCATAATAAGTTGAAGCTCTCATTCTTTTATACATACCATTTGTAAGGTATTCTAAATCTGTAAGGGTTGAAACTGGGTTTGTATTAAGATCTCTTTCAGTTGACAATTCTGGCTCTAACGAATCTTTACTACAAGACACTATACCCACAACAACAAGAGTTAACAAACCTGCTTTAAATATAAACTTTTTCATAACAATTAAAATTTAACGTTAACAGTAAAGATGATTGATTTTACTGGTGGTGAAATGAACCCTGTATATCCATAAGTTCCATCGCCCGCATTCATACCTACCTCGGGATCAAACTTCAACGTTTTATCTTTAGTCCAGGTATATAAATTTGTTCCTCGCACAGACAAAGAAAGTCCATCAATATTTAATTGATCGAGAACATTTCCTTTGAAATTATAACCAAAAGTTACATCACGTAAACGAACATAATCTCCATCTTTTAAGAATCGTGTTGAAGCCCTGTGATTATCGTTACTTGTAAATGTTAGCTTAGGTGTATTTGTTACATCTCCAGGATTTTGCCAACGATCCATTATATAATCTGTAGAGTTAAATGTTAGCAAAGCTGCTGTTGATGTACCTTGCACGTATTGCCCCCAATCCTCGTAAACTTTATTTCCGCCTACAAAAGAGAAATTAGCTCCTGCAAAAAAACCTCCCATTTCTATTTGTGTACCCAAACCTGCTGTATAAGTGGGCATTGCACTACCTCCTTGCCAATCGACTTTTGCATCGCTATAAACATTTGTTGTTTCTCCATCATGTCCGTTAACATACCATAATGCATCTCCTGTTTGGGCGTCTACACCAGCATATTTAGGCATATACCAACCCCTCATCTCATGACCTTCTTCTGTTCTGGTTGTTGAAGATGTTATAGTCATTTTTTCACCTGAAGCATCTGTTGGCATCTCAGTAATCTTATTTTTTACTGTTCCGATGTTTCCGTATAAAGTCCAAGAGAAATTCTCTTTATCAATTATTCGAGCACTCGCTTCAATTTCTATACCTTTATTTTCTAAAGTCCCTGTATTCATTAATACACTCGAAAAACCACTTGTTCTTGTGATAGGCACTTGCAAAAGCATATCAGAGGTAGCTGATTTAAAATAAGCAAAAGAGGCGGTAAATCTATCTTGTAAAAAACCTATATTTATTCCAACATCCGTTTTCTTCAGTGATTCCCAAGTAATATCCTGACCTAATTGGCTTGGAACAAATCCCGTATCTCCGTCATAACGATCTGTAGCTAATGTGTTTTGATACATATTTACTGGAATTCCCTGGTTACCACTTGTGCCATAAGAACCTCTTAAACGCAATGTTGAAATGGTATTATTACTTAATAAAAAGTCTTCATTCATTATATTCCATGCGGCACCTATAGACCAGAATGTTCCCCAACGATTATCCGGGTGAAATTTAGAGTTACCTTCTCTACGAACCGAAGCGTCAATTAGATACTTATTCATATATGAATAGTTTACTAAACCCAAATAAGCCAAGTTTGCCTCATCTGTAAATGTAGTTGATGCACTAAAGTTTGCCGAAGCATTCCCTAACATATCAAAACCTTCAGGAATATTCTCTCCAAAACCATACAAATAGTTACGCTTTACTTTTTCATACTCCATTAAAACTTTCACATCGAATTTGTGATCATCACCTAAATAAAATCGATAATCAAATCCGTTTTGAGCGATGTATTTAAAAATCGTAGAGGTAGAGTTTTCTGCATATCCATTGTACGCGGCTCCATCACCATGAATTGGATTATTATAGTTTCTATATGCTATGTATGTGAAGTCTGTAGATAACTGTGAAGTAAACTTAAGGTCATCTGTAAATTTATAACTGATTGAATTGTTATTTAATACCCGAATAACATCATTTATACGGATATTATTAGGAATAGTATATAAAGGGTTGTGTAAACCTGCCATCCCTCCTCCTAAATTTAAGCTACCATCTGCGTTATAAGGAGAAGCCCAGGGACTCATAAAGTAACGAATTAAATTGGGATTAGAAAAGAATGCTCCTTGTTCCAATACCCCCTCTTGCTTAATATTCGAAACGTTTGCAGAGAACCCAAAATCAACTTTATCAGACATTTTTCTATTAAAAGTAAACATCCCACTGATTCTTCTGAAATCAGAACCAATAACAGTTCCTTCTGTTTTATTATGTCCTAATGAGGCATAGAAATTAGATTTCTCATCGCCTCCTGTTGCAGAGAAATTTAAGATACTTACAACAGCATTTTTATTTCGCATTAACTCATTCCAGTTATTGACTGGTTTTCCTGAATCAACCCACGCTTGTAAGCTGGCAGTTTCTCCAGGGTATTGAGCAATTAATTGTTGATAAACAGCATCTTTATCAAAAGCTCCGCCACCATTCATAGTGTTGTTATATGCTTCTAATAAAAGATCCATCTTTTCTTGTCCGGTCAATGAGCGAGGCCCTTTAACTGCATTGTTTTGAAATCCTAAAGAAGAGGTAAATTCATAACGCGTTACACCCTCTTTACCACGTTTGGTAGTAATCACAATAACACCATTAGCTCCACGAGCTCCATAAACTGAAGTTGCAGCGGCATCTTTTAACACTGTCATCGATTCAATATCGTTACTATTAATTGCAGATAAAGCAGACAATGAAGATGCATTTTCAGAGTCACCTGACAAATTGTTATTTGTAACAATTACACCATCAATAACAATTAACGGATCATTACTACCTGTAACAGAATTTAAACCACGGATACGTATTTGTTGGGTTGATCCAGGAGTACCTGAATTTGTAGCCATACTTAAACCCGCTACACGCCCTTGTAACGCCTGATCGGCAGAAACCATTGGAGCTTTAGAAACCTCTTCACCAGAAATTTTCACTACATTTCCTGTGATCTCATTTTTATTACGTTGCTGACCGTAGGCCATTACAACGATTTCATCTAGCAATCCCTCGTCTTCTGTCAAAGTAACATTAATGACTTGTGTAGAAGCATTAATTGTCCTTGTTTCGGATTTAAATCCAACATAATGATACTCTACCGTATCTCCTATATTCACAGATATAGAATAACCACCATCATCATCAGTGACAGTACCACTTTCTCCTCCGTTAACAACAACATCCGCTCCGGATACAGCTTCTGTACCAACTTTAACAGTACCTGTAACTACTTTCTCTTGAGCATAAGCTGATGTTAAACCACAGAATGCAAATGCAACTGTAAGTGTAACAAAAAATCTTTTATTCATGTCTTAATTTTTTTAACAATTATAAGTATTATCACAATACAAAACAAGAAAATATTGTTAAAATTTTAACACCAAGACAATCTAAAACGAATAATATTACAAATAAAATCGTAAATAAAAGAAAATTTTACTATTGTAACATTTTAACTCCCTATAAAAAATCAAGTGAAAATAGATTTTGCAGATTTTTTACAATCTTACTCTTCACCTCTTCTTCATCAACTTTTTTCAATCCCAATTCTACATTTAAAGAAGCTACGGCTTTACCGCGAATACCACAAGGAATAATGTTATCAAAATAGCCCAAATCGGTATTTACATTTAACGCAAAACCGTGCATAGTAACCCAGCGTGAAGCCCGAACTCCCATGGCACATATCTTTCTGGCAAAAGGCGTCCCAACATCTAACCACACACCGGTTTCGCCTTCGCTCCGTTCCCCTTTTAATCCGTATTCGGCTAATGTCATGATAATTGCTTCTTCGAGATAACGCAGGTATTTATGAATGTCTGTAAAAAAATTATCCAAATCAAAAATGGGATACCCCACAATTTGTCCCGGACCGTGATACGTAATATCCCCACCGCGGTTTATTTTATAAAACGTAGCTCCTTTTGCCGCCAATTGACCTTCATTTAACAGCATATTTTCCATATGTCCGCTTTTACCCAATGTATAAACGTGTGGATGCTCTACAAACAATAAATAATTCGGCGTTTGTTTAGCATTGGTTTCATCTTTTCTATTTTGTGATTTGATCTCTAAAATTTCCTGAAACAATTTTTCCTGATAATCCCAGGTATCTTTATAATCTTTAAGACCTAAATCTTGAATTTCAACTTTTTTATTCATTTTTATTTTTTATTATCTGTTGTATTTTGGGTTGTTCAATATAACCAAAGCCCCGATAATTCCTGGAACCCACCCTGCCAATGTGAGTAAAAACACAATAATGAACGAACCACACCCTTTATCGCAAACAGCTAATGGCGGCAAGAAAACAGCCAATACCACTCTCCAAAAACTCATATATCTTAAATTTATTTCCTTACAAATTTACTCATTTATCCACAAATCTTCTTCTAAAATAATCTAAACAATTTCTATCAAATCAAGCGAAAAATACCTAATTTTGCGGATTAAATAAAAAATTACATATTTTATGCAACTTTCAGAACAAGAAATCATCAGAAGAGAGAAATTGAGCAAGTTAAGAGCACTTGGCATCAATCCTTATCCCGCTAATTTGTTTCCGGTAGATCATACAACGAAGCAGATCAAGGAAACTTTTGAAGAAAGCAAGAAGGTTGTAACCGCCGGTAGATTAATGAGTGTGCGCGATCAGGGAAAAGCAAGTTTTGCCGAAATCCAGGATCAGGAAGGAAGAATTCAGTTGTATTTTAACCGCGATGTAATTTGTACAGGCGATGACAAAACATTATATAATACCGTTTTTAAAAAACTAACCGATTTAGGCGATTTTATTGGTATTGAAGGCGAATTGTTTACCACACAAGTGGGTGCAAAATGTATTCGTGTAGAGAAATTTTCGATTCTTTCTAAAACATTACGCCCACTGCCGTTACCTAAAACAGATGACGAAGGAAATATTTTCGACGCATTTACCGATCCGGAATTGCGTTACCGTATGCGCTACGTAGATTTAATCGTGAATCCGTTAAACAAGGAAATTTTCATAAAACGCACCAAATTATACAATGCCATGCGTCAGTTTTTTAACGACCGTGGTTATTTAGAAGTTGATACACCGGTTTTACAAGCCATTCCCGGTGGTGCGGCTGCACGTCCGTTCATCACCCATCACAACGCTTTAGACATCCCTCTGTATATGCGAATCGCCAACGAATTGTATCTAAAACGATTGATTGTAGGTGGATTCGAAGGCGTGTACGAGTTTTCTAAAAACTTTAGAAACGAAGGCATGGACAGAACCCACAATCCGGAATTTACGGCGATGGAAATCTATGTTGCTTACAAAGATTACAACTGGATGATGGATTTTACCGAACAGCTTTTAGAACATTGTGCCATAGCTGTAAACGGTAGCAGTAAAGCTACATTTGGCGAATACGAAATTGATTTTAAAGCACCATACAAACGCATAACCATGCGTCAGGCTATCATTGATTTCACTGGTTTTGACATTGATGGAAAATCAGAAGATGAAATTCGTGAAGCCGCCAAAAACATGGGAATTGCCGTTGACGAAACAATGGGTAAAGGGAAATTGATTGATGAAATTTTCGGCGAAAAATGTGAAGGAAATTATATTCAGCCAACGTTTATCACCGATTATCCAAAAGAGATGTCGCCTTTAACCAAAGAACACCGTGACAACCCGGAATTAACAGAGCGTTTTGAGTTGATGGTTTGTGGTAAAGAAATTGCCAATTCATATTCAGAATTAAACGACCCTATTGACCAACGCGAACGTTTTGAAGAGCAATTGAAATTATCGGAAAAAGGTGACGATGAAGCCGGACAGTTTATTGATGAAGACTTCTTGCGTGCTTTAGAATTTGGTATGCCGCCAACAGGTGGTTTAGGTATTGGCATGGACCGATTGATTATGTTTTTAACAAACAATCCATCTATACAGGAAGTATTACTGTTTCCGCAAATGCGTCCGGAAAAAGCAGTACCTGCTTACGAACTAACAGATGATGAAAAAATCATTCTTTCTATTTTAGAAAAACACGAGAACAAAATGCCGTTAAGCACTTTAAAAGAACAAGCTGCTTTAAGCGGCAAAAAATGGGATAAAGCCATGAAAGGTTTAGCCTCGCATAATTTAACAAAAGTGGTTACCGAAAATGAAGATAAAGTAGTTGAAGGTATCTTTTAGTTAAAACAAACCTCTTATTTTATAAAATTCCCTTTGCTTAATAAGCAAAGGGAATTTCTTTTATAATATCAGCATTAAAAATCTTTTTAAAGTACACAAAAGCAAAAACGCTGCCTGGTACAGCAGCGTTTTTAAAACATTAAATTTTAAAGGTTGTTATTTTGTAATTTTTAAGTTTTTAATTTTATCTTTCGAAATAAATTCAATTTTATTAGTATTTGATAAAGCATTATTTTTAGGTTTTGATCCTAAATCCACTGTACTAACCATATAGGCTCCGTTCCAAAATAAATTTGCTGTATTACTATTCTCCAGCAAAGCCTCCCCCTCATAGTCTGCATCTGTACTTGTCACGGAGTTAAAAGTATATTCTACATCTTCCATTTCATACTCCTCAGTATCAATTTTTACACCACCCTCATCAAAATAAGTAGTGGTTTCGTCAGGAAAAGCAACTGTATTATCACTATTAACAGGAACATAAACAACTGACAAATAGTAATAATCAGAATCCATCACCTGCTGTAGATTAGTAACATTTGTAGCACTCGTTGAAATCATCATCCATTTAGTACACAAAACTTTACTACCATCTTGAAGTGTTAATTCATAAGGATATGGTACATCTTCATCAGATTTAACATTCAATAACCAAATTGTAGTTTTCACTTCAAATGAGTTATCATCATACTCAATTCTGTTACCTGTAGGTTCCGGTTCTTCTTCGCCTTTTTCTTTAACGGTAAATCTAAACGTAGAAGTAAAATCGTCCATCGTAGCCAGCACAGCGTTTTCGCCTTCTTTTATAGCTTTATATACATTTCCTTTTACCGCCACTCCGTTTACTTTAAAAGTAGTTGAAGAGGTCACATCTACACCATTTAATGTTGCTTCAAATATAAATTCATCTCCAACAAACTCCCCTTCAGATTCCTCTGAAAGTTTTGCTACAAACACCTGTTCTTCCGGCTTTTCAGGCCCGTCTGGCTCTGTACCGTTATCCACATATTCTACACATGAATTTAAACTGACCAACGCCAGTAAAAAAAGAAGTAGTTTATTAATTTTCATAAATAAATTGTTTTAAGTTTCTATAATTAAAAAGTCTAAAGTATGAAAAAAAACAATCGCTGTTAAAAAATTAACACATTTATTTTATTTATATACCTAAGTTCGGTTATTATTTAAGGATTTCCAGTCACTTCGAGTAGAATTTCTGTAGCGCAGTGGAAGAAATTTTGTATCGGGAAGTTTTTTATTTACAGGTTCTCAATATGTTTTTGTTCTATTATTATTTCACAAAAATACTTTATTGACCATATAACTAATTGATAGATTTGATTTATCTTATCTAAAATTCATAAAAGGATATTGTTCTAACAGAACATCTATTTTTTGAGCTAATTTGTCTAAAAATTGCTGGTGTGCGTCAGAATAAGGGTTAAACGAACGATGCACCAAACCTTTTTGCACTTCATCGACCATTTTCATGGTAGGAATTTCATTTGAATGGATACAGGTCTCAACAAATTTCTGCCAGATATAATCTACTGCCAAATCATTTGGATGAATTAAATCTTTTCCGAAAAACCGGTAATCCCTCAATTCGTCCATCAGCAGTTCGTAAGACGGAAAATAGTAATTTAACGGTTTATTTTTCTCTAAATATTCATGCAAAGCTGCAATTAAATGTGCCTTACTTCGTTGATTTTCTACAAAACCGTCTTTTATATGCCGAACAGGCGAAATCGTGTAAATAATTTGAATATTCGGATTGATTTGCCGAAGATTTTGTTCGATCTTTTTTAAATTTTCCAGACAGGTTTCAACCGCCAACAATTCTTTTTCAAATTGATTCTGAGGTACTTTATGGCAGTTTGCAACTATTTGATTTGATTGTTTATTGCGATACACCCATGCCGTTCCAAACGTCAAAATAATATGTGTTGCATCAAACACATTTGCTTTAAACCTACAGATTTTGCTATTTAATTGCTCGATAATATCTTCTTGTTCCAATTGATTCAAATCAGAATGTGCATCGAAACAACTCCATATTTCATTATGCTGAAAAACATCCTCCTGGGTAAAGACCTTATCGTTTACCACAAATTCCAACAAACGACTGATAGCTTCCGGATGAAACAAAATCCCCAACGGATTGATCGTGTTTTGAAACTGATAGTACTGTAACCGTTGTGCCATATTTACGGCAAAACAACTCCCGATGTTAACTATTTTAGCCTTATAATTTATTGGATTTCCCAGCGGTTTTATGGGAACAATGGTTTGTAATTGCATCTTTTTTATTGCAAAAATACAAAGTTATCTCTTGAAATAAGCAGATAAATCATTACCACTTTTTTGTTCCAATGTATAATCGTCACACGAAAACATCTGATAGCCTTCAAAAACAATCTGTGGTCCGGCAATAATCATTTCGTCTGCAGATGTTAAAAATGCTTTGAGAATTTCACCATTTTTGTGAACCTCATACGCATCAGAATCTTCAAAGATTTTCAGATTGATGAATTTGTTCGGATCCGTGCGGTCAATCATACTGGTTACGTGCAACGTTCCCAATTCGATCTCTACCACTGTGGCTGCTTCTTTTCGTACCAAATCAAAAAATTTTTCGCGTAAGCTGGGAAAAACCTGATATTCAACTATAACTATGTATCTCATAACACAAATTTTACTTTAAAGTTACAAGATATTTTACTATTTTCAAATACTACATTCGTAAAACATTTCGTTACTTTAAAAATAAATAACATGAAAAAAATTGCATTATCAATCTTGGCTATCATTTATAGTTTAACTGTCTTTTCACAAGAAATTAGTATTCAGACTGAAATGGATGAAACTAAATTTGAACAAACACTTAAAACTTTTGAGGGATATTCCTATTACAATTTCAAATTTGTCACAAATGAAACGGCTTCTTTGAATTTTGAAATCATTGAGAAAGAGTTTGTTCAAGGTGAGTTAAAAAATGAGAAAGTATATTTTGATTCTAAAAATGTGCTTTCAAATTTGATTGGAAATAGTATTTCAACTACAATTCTTGCCAAAAGTACATCGGACACGAATTACAAAATGATGCTTCAGTTTTATGAATTCTATAGTTTGATTAGAAACTTTGATTTGAATAATGAAGACCAGTACCATTTTAAAATTTTTATAAATGAGGCCCAAAAGTTTACGTATAATCAGGTCTATTTGTTTTGTGCGATTGTAAAGCCTATTAAAATAGCCGAAAACACATACAGAGATTGTGATTTTGCAGCAGCTATAGATAAGTACGATAAATGGTATGAGATTTTCGGTTTAGATAGATACTTTGTTTATGAAATAAGGTTTTATTAAAAAAGAGGAAAGTTAACTTTCCTCTTTTTGTTTTTATATAAACTTCTCGACTATGCGTGAAGTGACATATTACTACTTCACAAAGCTAACAGCATTAGCAATCGCATCTTTTATACCATCAGCATTTTTACCGCCTGCAGTTGCAAAGAATGCTTGTCCGCCACCGCCGCCTTGAATGTATTTTCCTAATTCACGAACAATGTGTCCGGCATTTAAACCTTTAGTTTCTACGATTTCTTTAGAAACATAAGCAGTTAACATTGGTTTCCCTTCATTAACGGTTCCAAACAAAATAAAGAAATTATTTGCTGTTCCGCCAATTTCATAAGCTAAATCTTTTGCTCCCGTAGCATCTAAATCTACCTGTTTTGCTAAAAATTTCACTCCGTTTATTTCCTGAACTTCATTCAGCAAATCGCCTTTTAAGCTTTTTGCTTTCTCTTTCAATAATTGTTCCACTTGTTTTTTCAACTTCGTGTTTTCGTCTTGTAACGAATGAACAGCTTTTAACGCATCTTGCGGATTTTTAAGCGTTTCTTTAATCTCTTTTAAAGTAGCTTCCTGGTTTTGATAGAATGAACGAACCGCATCTCCTGTAATTGCTTCGATTCGACGGATTCCCGCTGCAACTGCACTTTCCGAAACGATTTTAAACGCCCAGATATTGGCAGTGTTTTGTACGTGGATTCCTCCACAGAGTTCCATAGAATCACCAAATTTAATCGCACGAACTTCATCGCCGTATTTTTCACCAAACAATGCCATTGCTCCTTCATCTAAAGCTTGTTGAAAAGGAATTGAACGGCGTTCAATCAACGGCAATTGATCTGCAATACGTGCATTTACAAAAGCTTCTACTTGTTGCAGCTCCTCATCGGTAACTTTGGCAAAATGCGAAAAATCGAAACGTAAATAATTTGGTGCAACCAATGATCCTTTTTGTTCTACGTGCGTTCCTAAGACACTTCGCAACGCCTGATGCAGCAAGTGCGTAGCCGAATGGTTTTTAGATGCCGCATTGCGTAAACCGGTGTTTACTTTTGCAACAAAATTAGCCTCTAAATTTCCAGGTAATTGTTTTGCAAAATGTAAAATTAAGTTGTTTTCTTTCTTGGTATCAAAAATCTCGATCGTTTCATTCGCCGAAATCAAATTACCTTTATCTCCAACCTGACCTCCGCCTTCGGGATAAAACGGTGTATGATCTAAAACGATTTGATACAACGTTCCGTCTTTTTTCGATTTCACTTTGCGGATGCGTGTAATTTTCACCTCGTTTTCTACTTTGTCGTACCCCTCAAAAGTTTCAATGTTTCCTTCAATCAGCACCTTCCAATCGTCTTTAGAAATTTCAGATGCCGCACGCGAACGGTCTTTTTGTGCTTTCAGTGCCGCTTCAAAACCAACTTCGTCTAAATCATATTCTTTTTCGCGTAAAATCAAAGCTGTTAAATCAATCGGAAAACCAAAAGTGTCATACAATTCAAATGCTTTTGCTCCGTCGACTATTTTCCCTTCTGTTTTCTCAATAACCGAATCCAACAAATGTAGTCCTTGATCCAAAGTACGCAAGAAAGAAGCTTCTTCTTCCCTGATGACGTTTTTAACCAGTTCTTTTTGCGTAACGATTTCCGGGAAGAATGCACCCATTTGAACCGATAACACATCAACCAATTGATAAATAAACGGCTCTTTTGTTCCTAAAAAGGTAAAACCGTAGCGAATCGCACGACGTAAAATACGACGGATCACATAACCCGCACCATTATTTGACGGTAGTTGTCCGTCTGCAATTGCAAAAGCAACCGCACGCACGTGGTCTACAATTACTCGAATGGCAATATTGGTTTGGTTTTGTTCTTCCGATATGTTTTTGATTTCGTTGTTTGTATATTTTTTACCGGTAATTTCTTCAACCTTTGCAATCAATGGTGTAAACACATCGGTATCGTAATTGGATGTAACACCTTGCATTGCCATACACAAACGCTCAAAGCCCATTCCGGTATCAACGTGTTTTGCAGGTAATTTTTCTAAAGAACCGTCGGCTTTACGGTTAAATTCCATAAATACGTTGTTCCAGATTTCTACCACTTGTGGATGATCTGCATTTACCAATGAACGACCGGAAACTTCTGTCCTTTCGTTATCCGGACGTAAATCTACGTGAATTTCAGAACAAGGTCCGCACGGTCCCTGATCACCCATTTCCCAAAAATTGTCTTTTTTGTTTCCCAAAATGATACGGTCTTCGGCAACAAATTGCTTCCACAAGTCCCAGGCTTCCTGATCAAACGGAACGTTTTCTGCTTCGTTTCCTTCGAAAACGGAAACATACAAACGATCTTTGTCAATTTTCAGCACTTCGGTCAAAAATTCCCACGCCCAGGCAATAGCTTCTTTTTTGAAATAATCGCCAAACGACCAGTTCCCTAACATTTCAAACATCGTGTGGTGATAAGTATCAAAACCTACGTCCTCTAAATCGTTGTGCTTACCTGAAACGCGCAAACATTTCTGCGTATCGGCAATACGTGTGGCTTTTGGGACAGCATTGCCTAAAAAATATTCTTTAAACTGTGCCATACCCGAGTTGTTAAACATCAAGGTTGGATCGTCTTTTAAAACAATCGGGGCCGAAGGAACAATTAAATGTCCCTTGCTTTCAAAAAAATCAAGAAATTTTTTTCTGATATCCTGTGATTTCATTCGATATATTAATTATGAATCGTTCAAAACAAACACTTTACAAAAAAGTGTACAACAGGGGCAAAATTAATGATTTTTGGCAGATATTACGTAATTGCAATATATTATTAAACTGTTTGCAAGTTAATTTTAAAAAATTGTATATTAGCATAGCTAAAATTTGAAATAATGCAGGTTGAATTGCCCGAAAAAAGATATTACAGTATAGGTGAAATTGCCAAAGCGTTTGACGTAAACGCTTCGTTGATACGTTTTTGGGAAAAAGAATTTGACATTTTAAAGCCAAAAAAAAACGCAAAAGGCAACAGAATGTTCACTCCTGAAGATTTAAAAAACCTAAAAACCATTTATCATTTAGTAAAAGAAAAGGGATTTACGCTTGATGGTGCCAAAGAATATTTAAAAAATAACAAGAAAAAACCGTTGAACACCATTGAAATTATTGAAAAATTAGAGCTTATTAAAAAACAATTATTAAGTATTAAAAACGAACTTTAAATTAGAAAAATTATGAAAAAATTTCTCCCTCTTATTATTATCGCAGTATTAGCAATTGGTATATATGCTTGGGTAAAAGGTATTAACAACACAGCAGTAACTTTAAACGAAAATATAAAAGAAAGCTGGGGAAATGTTGAAACCGCTTACGAAAGAAGAAATTCATTAATCGAGAACTTAGTTAATACAGTAAAAGGTGCGGCAGATTTTGAAAAATCAACTTTAGAAGCTGTTGTTAGTGCACGTTCTAAAGCAACACAAACAACTATCGATCCAACAAATATTACACCAGAACAATTGGCAGCATTTAGCCAAGCTCAAAGCGGTGTTAACAGTGCTTTATCTCGTTTATTGGTAACTGTTGAAAGATACCCTGATTTAAAAGCAAACCAAAACTTCATTAAACTACAAGATGAATTGGTAAGCACAGAAAACCAGATTTTAACGGCACGTACGCGTTTTAACGAAACCGTTAAACCTTACAACAATCATATTAAAGTATTTCCAAACAACCTGTTAGCTGGAATTTTAGGATTTACAGAAAAAGGATATTTTCAAGCTTCAGAAGGTGCAGAAAAAGCTCCGGAAGTAGAATTTAATTTCTAAAAATATGTCGTTAACAGAAGATTTTTTAAGCACTGTTGAAGAACAGGAAATTATTGAAGCCATTGTAAAAGCCGAAAAAGAAACATCGGGCGAAATTCGCGTGCACATAGAAGAACACAGCGATTTACCCGTATTAGAACGTGCCCAGGAGGTTTTTAAAATGCTAAATATGCATAAAACAAGCGCCCACAACGGCGTTTTGTTTTATATAGGCGTTAAAGATCGTCATTTTGCCATTATTGGTGATGATGGTATCGACGCGGTGGTTCCTTATGATTTTTGGGAAGAAACCAAAAAAAAGGTCATCAACCACTTTAAGCTCAATCAATTTAAAGAAGGACTGATCGCAGGTATTTTACATACAGGGAAACAATTGAAACACTATTTTCCATACCGCGGAAATGAAGATGTAAACGAATTACCTAACGAAATTTCACGAGGTTAATGAAACCATTTAGAAAAATATCACTATTAATCGTACTGCTTTTTCCGTTCGTACTTTTAGCACAATTCAATATACCCGAAAAACCGTCGAAAGCAAGCGAGCAGACATCAGTGTACGATTACGCTTCTTTATTGTCAGCTTCTGAAAAACAGCAGTTAGAACAAAAGCTGATTCATTATGCCGATACGACCTCCACACAGATTGTTGTAGCCATTATTCCAAGTTTACAAGGAGAATATGAAGGAGAGCTGGCTCCAAAATGGGCACATAAATGGGGTGTTGGTCAGGCAAAAGAAGATAATGGCGTATTTATTCTTTTGGCTGAAAAAGAACGAAAAATATGGATTTCTCCAGGCTATGGATTAGAACATCTTTTAACTGCCGGAATTAACGGAGAAATCATTCGCAATTATATTATTCCCGAATTTAAAAAAGGCGACTATTATGCCGGATTAGATATTGGAACAGACAAACTCATGGAGCTGTTCTCGGGTACTTACAAAGGTACACGCCAAGAAAACACAGAGAGCAGTGGTTCTGCTTTTTTTCTTATCATTGTTGTCATCATTATTCTGATTATCGCAAGTAAAATAGGTGGTGGTAAAGGAGGAAACAATCGTGGACGACGCGGTGGATTGGATTTAATGGACATCATTATTTTAAGCAGTCTTGGTCGCGGTGGCGGAGGTGGCAGCGGTTTTGGCGGAGGCTCATCGGGTGGTTTCGGCGGCGGATTTGGAGGTGGTTTCGGCGGCGGCGGATTCTCTGGAGGTGGGGCAGGTGGAAGTTGGTAGTTAAACTTCGTTTTTATTGTACCGAAAGATTCAAAAGTCTCAACGACAAAACTTTGCAAATAAATGAAAATATTACACCTTGACACCAATCATTCCTTATTGATTGAACAATTACAACACGCCGGATTTGAAAATCACGAAGATTATACGTCCTCTAAAGAAGAAATCGAACAAAAAATCGCTTTATACGACGGTATTATTATACGGAGTCGTTTTAAAATCGACCAACGATTTCTGGATGCAGCAACAAATCTAAAATTCATTGGTCGTGTGGGTGCCGGATTGGAAAATATTGATTGTGAGCACGCCGAGGCAAAAGGAATTCAACTTATTGCTGCACCTGAAGGCAACCGTACTGCTGTTGCTGAACACGCGATGGGAATGCTTTTAAATTTAATGAATAAACTCTCTTATGTTGATCAGGAGGTGAGACAAGGCATTTGGAAACGTGAAGAAAACCGAGGAATCGAAATTGAAGGTAAAACCGTAGGAATTATTGGTTATGGAACAATGGGGAAAGCTTTCGCACAACGATTAAAAGGTTTTGACTGCAAGGTAATTTGTTATGATATTAAACCGAATGTTGGCAACGAATATGCTACACAGGTTTCTTTACAGGAACTGCAAGAACACACCGATATTTTAAGCTTACACACGCCACAAACTGATGAAACGTATCATTTAATCAATAAACAACTAATCGATGGTTTTGCCAAGCCGTTTTGGTTTATCAATACCGCCCGTGGAAAATCAGTAAACACCCATGATCTGGTTGAAGCATTGAAATCCGGAAAAATAAAAGGTGCCGGATTAGATGTGTTAGAATACGAAAAATCATCATTTGAAAATATGTTTTCAGACAATGAATTGCCCAACGCTTTTAAATACCTTATAACTGCAGATAACGTTCTGTTATCTCCACATATTGCCGGCTGGACAATAGAAAGCAAAGAAAAATTGGCACAAATAATTGTAGATAAAATAAAAGCAAGGTTTTAAAACCTTGCTTTTATTTATTCGGAAACGTTTCTAAAACTTTTGTAACAAATTCTTTAATACGTTCTTCTTTTTTCTTTTGATTTTGGGTCAGATACCCCGTTCCTTTTCCTTGCCAGATCAGTTCTTTGTTGTTGGCTTTTAAAACGTCAACATACAAAATGCCTTGTGTGGAAGTAGAAACCGATTGATAGCCTGGCCCCATCATCCACGGATTCCACCCCCAAGGGCGGTAATAACCATAACCCCAACCTCCGTAATACGTATTTACATTTACCACTTGTTTGGCATCGGTAAACAAATTAATCACTAAATCAGGATTATCACTTTTGGTGTATCCTTTCGCCCTCAGTTCGTCGTCAATTGCTTTTAAAATACGCTTTTTATCTAAGTCGGAAATGTTGATTTTATCAACCCCGTCTTTCATAAACGCATAGGTTTTGAACTGGCTGAAATCAACCGAATTATCATAATCAGTAGCTACCTGAACCGAACTACATGACGCAAATAGCATTATTGCTAAAAACGGTAAAAATTTAATTAGTTTCATCGTATTTTATTTTAACAGATTATCGTCAACTATGTTTGGCAACGTCACTTTCAATAAAGGTTCCGCTTCCATTGCACGTTTAATAGCGAAAACAGCCCCTTCGTTTCTTGCCCAGCTTCTGCGTGAAATTCCGTTGTTTACGTCCCAGAAAAGCATTGATTTTAAGCGTTGCTCTGCCTCGTTAGTTCCATCAAGAAGCATACCAAAACCTCCGTTGATAACTTCGCCCCAGCCAACACCACCGCCATTGTGAATTGAAACCCAGGTTGCACCACGGAAACTGTCGCCAATCACGTTGTGAATCGCCATATCGGCTGTAAATCGGGAACCATCATAAATATTTGATGTTTCGCGGTAAGGAGAATCGGTTCCTGAAACATCGTGGTGGTCACGACCCAAAACTACGGGGCCGATTTTTCCGTCGTTAATAGCATCGTTAAAGGCTTTTGCAATTTTCATGCGTCCTTCGGCATCGGCATATAAAATGCGGGCTTGTGATCCAACCACCAATTTATTTTCTTGTGCACCTCGAATCCATTGAATGTTATCTTTCATTTGCTGCTGGATTTCTTCGGGCGATGTTTTAATCATTTCTTCTAACACTGCACAGGCAATATCATCGGTTTTTTGTAAATCTTCCGGATTGTTTGATGCACACACCCAACGGAATGGCCCAAAACCATAATCAAAACACATCGGTCCCATAATATCCTGAACATACGATGGGTATTTGAATTCACGTCCTAAAGTTGGGGTTGGATTCATTACATCGGCACCTGCACGAGAAGCTTCTAATAAGAACGCATTTCCGTAATCAAAGAAATACGTTCCTTTTGCCGTGTGTTTATTGATAGCAGCTGCGTGACGACGCAAGGTTTCCTGAACTTTCTCTTTAAATAATTCAGGTTGATCTGCCATCATTTTATTCGATTCTTCAAACGAAATTCCGACAGGATAATAACCACCTGCCCAAGGATTGTGTAAAGAAGTCTGATCAGAACCTAAATCGATATGTAAATTTTCCTGATCAAACTTTTCCCAAACATCAACAACATTTCCAAGATAAGCAATTGAAACTACTTCTTTTCGCTCTTGTGCTTTGCGAACCCGATTGACCAATTGATCTAAATCTTCAATCACTTCGTGAATCCAGCCTTGGTTGTGACGGATTTTCGTGATTTTTGGGTTTACTTCGGCACAAACCGTGATACAACCTGCGATTGTTCCTGCTTTTGGCTGTGCACCACTCATTCCGCCCAAACCGGAAGTTACAAATAAATTGCCTTTAGGTTCTTTGCCTATTTTTCTAAAACCGTTTAAAACAGTAATGGTTGTACCGTGTACAATTCCCTGCGGACCAATGTACATATACGATCCGGCAGTCATTTGTCCATATTGAGTTACGCCTAACGCGTTGAATTTTTCCCAATCGTCCGGTTTGGAATAATTCGGAATCATCATTCCGTTGGTTACCACAACTCTTGGTGCATTTTTATGCGAAGGGAATAATCCCATCGGATGTCCGGAATACATAACCAAGGTTTGTTCATCGGTCATTTCCGCCAGATATTTCATCGTTAATAAATACTGTGCCCAGTTGCTGAAAACAGCTCCGTTTCCACCATACGTAATTAATTCGTGCGGGTGTTGTGCCACGGCATAATCCAAATTGTTTTGAATCATCATCTGAATGGCTTTTGCCTGTAACGATTTTCCGGGATATTCGTTAATGTCACGAGCATACATACGGTATTTTGGACGGAAACGGTACATATAAATCCGACCGTATTTTTCTAATTCTTCTTTAAACTCAGGAATCAACGTTGCATGATGCTGCGGCTCAAAATAGCGCAATGCATTGCGAAGAGCTAATGTTTTTTCCTCATCGGTTAGTATTTCTTTACGCTTTGGTGCGTGATTTATGGTTGCATCATATAAAGCTGATGGCGGTAATTGTGATGGTATTCCCTGTAATATTTCTTCTTGAAACGTCATTGTTCTTGGTTTTACTTTTTTTCTGATTTGATCCACTAATTTATTAAATCCGTACGGGCAATGCTTGCAACCGCTCATGCAACAATATCCGCGATCTAAAAGATATTTTTCGGTAAACACGCGAAAGCCGCGATCTGAAAGATAATAATCTTCTCCTTCAATTAAAACTTTCTTCATAACTACAAATTTAGTGATTTATTTTTGTTTTTTTGACGGGTGATGGATGTTGGGTGATAGTTGATTAAGATGATAGATGTTTTTTGTATATTTGATAACACCATATAGAAATGTAAAAACTAAATCTTTAAATCAATGAAAAAGCTTATTCTAACATCTTTTTTGTTTTTGATATTTGCCTGTCAAGGACAAACTTCAGAGAATTATAAAAGAATCAGTGGAAATAATTCTTGGGGATTTGTTGATGAAAATGAAAAAGAAGTCATTCCTCTTGGAATCTATGAATTTCTTAATCCTATTGATGAAAAAAATATGATTTTAGCCAAAAAGAATGGCAAAGACGGTTATATAGATATTCATCAAAATATTCTGATAGCTTTTGACTACGATGATTTAGGGGTGTTTACTGATAATGGATTAGCTCCTGCTACAAAGGATGGAAAAAGTGGTGCAATTAACCGAAAAGGAGAAACAATCATTCCGTTCGTTTATGATGAAGTGAATTATTTTTATAAATCAGGGTTGGCAATAGTTCATAAAAACGGAAAATACGGTTTTGTAAATAACCAAGGTGAAGAAATTATTCCTTTAATTTATGAAAAAGTAGACCAATCAATGGTTGATGAAGTAGTAATAGTATCAAAAAACAAAAAATGGGCTTTTTTTGCAAATAATGGTGAGCAATTGACCAAATTTCAGTTTGACAAAGTAATTGATTTACCAATTAGTAACGAAAAGTCACATTATTCTACATATTTTAAAGGTGGCTTAGCAATAGTATATTTAGAAAACAAACCACAACTAATCAATAAAAATATGCAGGTTATCGTTCCTGTAGGAAAATATGACTATATAGAATCTCTAAATAAAAATGGCTTTGGGATTGTAGCAAAAAACAATAAATATGGAATCATAAACAATCAAGGACAAGAAGTAATTCCCTTAGAATACAATAAAATTGAACATCCAAAAAGATATTCAAACATTCTTGAGCTGTTTGTATTAGAAAAGAACGGAACTTTACAAATATTTGATGAAAACATAAAACCCATAAAGCAAAATATTTTAAGTTATACTTGGGACAAGATTGATTTAGGTGATTATTATATAGATGTGCTTTTACTAAAAAACAACCAGAACAATTATGGGATAATGACTGAAGAAGGTAAAAATGTAATTCCTTTTGAATTTGAAGAACTACAAGCTTTCGATGGAGAGGAAACAACCATTGCAAAAAAAAACGGAAAATATGGTATAATAAATTTCAAAAATCAAAATTTAGTTGCTTTTGAAAATGATGAAATTACCTCAAGTAAGTTTTCTGAAACCTATATAGTTAAACATCAAAATAAATTTGGAATATTAGACAAACAAGGAAATAAAATTATTGATTTTGTTTTTGAAGACATACAACCTTGTTATTACGATGAAAACAATAAATTTATTATAAAAAGCAATGGAAAATACGGGATAATAGACTTATCTGGTAAAGAAATCATACCTACCGAATATGATGAAATATCCAATTGGGTTGAATACGGACCCGAAGCTCATTTTGTAAGTAAAGACAATAAAAAAGGAATGTTTTCAAAAGAAGGAAAACAACTAATTCCAATAGTTTACGACAAATTAAATTACTTTACAAATAATCTTATTATCGTTTCTCAAAATAAAAAATATGGAATTATAGACATCTCAAACAAGAATGTCATTCCTTTAAAATATGACAAAATATATCTTGATTGGTATAAAATTTATTATGAAAATCAAGAACCTGAAATTTACGTATTGAAAGACAAAATATATTCACAACTTGACAAAAACAACAAACAAATAAGAACTAATATCCCAAAAAATGAAATTAAAGAAAAGTTCGAGTATTACATTAAAGAATAGAATTGGTCTGTTGAAGTTGAAACCACCAAAAACACATAACTTTACCATATGTTATTAATCATTTCAAAATTTTGGGTACCAAAAGGATTTTCGGGAATTACCATTTTTCCGTTTGTTTTTGTACGCGATAAATTTTGGACAGAAAACAATCGTTTTGTCAACCACGAAAAAATCCACATTCGGCAACAATCAGAATTACTGATTCTTCTGTTTTTTATATGGTATTTTGCAGAATTTCTGATACGATGGATACAATTTAAAAACAAGAAACAGGCTTACAGAAACATTTCGTTTGAACGGGAAGCTTATACCAACGAACAAAATTTGGATTATTTGAAAAACCGCAGATTTTTTTCTTTTATAAATTACTTATGATCGTTCCTCAACAACCATCTTTCAATCAAAAAATAGATTTTGAAAATCCTCACAAAATAGAACTTTACATCAAAAGGGAAGATGTGTTGCACGCTGAAATTTCGGGTAATAAATTCCGCAAGCTCAAATATAATCTGGCAGAAGCCAAACGTTTGGGATATACCAAATTACTGACTTTTGGTGGTGCGTATTCCAATCACATTGCGGCAGTTGCCGCAGCCGGACGAGAGTATGGTTTTGAAACAATAGGAATAATTCGCGGCGAAGAACTAGCGGATAAATTTTTGGAAAACCCTACCTTAAAAAAGGCGTATGAAAACGGAATGCAGTTTGAATTTGTAACCCGAACACAATACCGTGACAAAAACAATCCGCAGTTTTTAGCGTTTTTGCAACAGCAATTTGGCGATTTTTATTTGATTCCTGAGGGCGGAACCAACGAATTTGCCGTGAAAGGCTGCGAAGAAATCCTGACCGAAATAGACAAAATATTCGATTTTATTTGCTGTGCGGTTGGAACAGGCGGAACCATTTCGGGGATTATTAATAGTTTACAACCTCATCAAAAAGCTTTGGGCTTTCCTGCATTAAAGGGTGATTTTTTGTTTGAGGAAATCCGAAAATATGCCAAAAACGATCGTTGGAATTTGATAACTGATTATCATTTTGGAGGTTACGCTAAAATAAATGAGCAATTAAAGCAATTTATGCGTTATTTTTCTGAGAAATATTTAATAACTTTGGATCCTGTATATACATCCAAATTAACTTTTGGTGTAATTAATTTGATATCAAAAGGTTATTTTAAACCACATTCAAAAATATTGATAATTCATACTGGAGGTTTACAAGGACTTCAATCCAATATTGCGGAGTTATGAAAAGATTTTTAACGATTATTCTCACAGGATTTATGCTGGTAGGATGCAGTGCGGCACACAATACCAAAGTACGCGAAAAAATTAGCGAGGAATACGGGAATGGCACCCCTAAAAGAAAAGTTGTTGTTGTAAAAAAAACATCGGAAACTGTAAAAGAAAACAAAACCGTTGTTGAAAAACCAACAATAACAAAACCCCACAAACCACTTTTAGAACAAAATGACACCGAAGTTTTAATTGCTACTTCAAAAATCAGTGTTTCAAAAAATACCGTAGAAGATTATATTAGTTTATACGCTCCGGTAGCTATGCAGAGTATGAAAACGTACGGAATCCCGGCAAGTATCAAGTTGGCTCAGGGTATTTTAGAATCGGGATCCGGCAATGGTACCTTGTGTAGAGAAGCCAACAATCATTTCGGAATTAAATGCAAAGATGAATGGACAGGAGAAACCATTTCGCATACCGATGATGCTCCTGACGAATGTTTTAGAAAATACAAATCGGCATTAGAATCTTACAACGACCACTCTGAATTTATCGCACACCGCGTGTATTACAAAAATTTATTTACTTTAGATAAAAGCGATTATTCTGCCTGGGCAAAAGGATTAAAAAAGGCTGGGTATGCTACTGATCCAAAATATGCACAAAAATTAATCAGTATTATTGAACGCTATAAATTGTATGAATATGACCGTGAAGTCCTAAAAAACGGTTATGTAGCATCTATCCGCACAGTAGAACCCACAACCTTTGCAGAAACAATCTCAGATTACGTTGTACAACCGGGCGATACGCTGTATGCTATCTCACAAAGATTTAATTCTACAGTTGATAAAATCAAACAGTTAAATAATTTATCAGAAAACACGATTTCTGTAGGTCAACGTTTGATTGTACAGTAAATTTGTTGATACTTTCGTTATACCAAAATGAAATTATTCTTATTAAATATTGTATTGATTTTACTTACTTTAGGTTGTAAATATAAGGTTGACCATTCAGATCATCACAAAGAAAGAACCTTATTATTTCAATCAGAAATCGGCAATCAAAAACTCCGTAATCAATTATTAATTTTCGATTTAATGACAACGGAGAATCATAAAAAACTCTTAATCGAAATAAGCAACAGCAAAGAAACGATTTTTTCAGACACCTTAGTCATTGAGATGGCTGATGAACCATGGATAGAATTGCGTGACGTTAACGGAGATACAACAAAAGATCTTTTAATAGAATACCTAAGACCCGGACGTGGAAGCAATCAAGTCTCCATACTTTATTTGGTTAACGAAAAAGATCTAAAGCTAAACAAAGTGTCAAATTCTATATATTTTCCGAATTTAAGTTATGATGAAAAATTACATTATATTTCATCTCTTAGATTTTACGGAGATACTGTTGAAATGGACTTTTTAGAAATGAAATCTGACACACTTTCTCCAAAATATAATATCACTAAAGAAGACAATAAAGTTAGGGTTACGAAATTAAAAGATAACAATTGGATAGAGATCGGAGAAAAGACAATTGATAGCGATATAATTATTCCTGAAATAATAGCATTAGAACCCGAAGTGATCATCAGTACAAATTAAGAATTTTACATTATACAAAAAATGATTTACCAAAGAAGCAGCGAATTGTTCGTTGAAGCACAAAATTATATACCGGGCGGGGTTAATTCACCCGTTCGTGCGTTTAAATCGGTGGGTGGAACGCCTATTTTCGTTAACGAAGCAAAAGGAGCTTATTTATACGACGAAGACGGAAGAAGATACATTGACTACATCAACTCGTGGGGACCGATGCTTTTAGGACACGCCTACCAACCGGTTGTTGACGCCGTTATCGAGAAAACTAAAAAAGGGACATCGTTTGGAACACCAACGGAAATCGAGACCGAAATTGCAAAATTAGCCGTTTCTATGGTGCCTAATATCGATAAAATCCGTTTTGTAAATTCAGGAACCGAAGCGTGTATGAGTGCCGTTCGTCTGGCAAGAGGATTTACAAATCGAGAGAAAATCATCAAATTCCGTGGTTGTTATCACGGGCATTCCGATTCGTTTTTGATTGCTGCCGGAAGTGGGCTTTCTACTTTTGGTGTTCCTTCAAGTCCTGGTGTAACTAAAGGAACAGCACAAGACACCTTGTTGGCAAATTTCAACGATCTAAATTCTGTAAAAGAATTGTTTGAAGCGAATAAAAATGAAATTGCAGCCATAATCATTGAACCGGTAGCCGGAAATATGGGCTGCGTTCCGCCGGTAAATAATTTCCTGCAAAAACTACGTGAAGTGTGTGATGAAAACGGTGCTTTATTGATTTTTGATGAAGTAATGACCGGATTTCGTTTGGCAAAAGGCGGTGCACAGGAATTATTCGGAATAAAAGCGGATATCGTTTGTTTTGGAAAAGTCATCGGTGGCGGATTGCCGGTAGGTGCTTTTGCTGCACGCAACGAAATTATGGATTATTTAGCTCCTGTCGGACCGGTTTACCAGGCGGGAACCTTATCGGGGAATCCGTTGGCAATGGCAGCCGGGTTGGCAATGTTGCAAGCAATCAATACCGACACCGAACTATTTCATCGCTTAGAAGAAAAAACTGCTTATCTAGAAGCTGGTTTAAGAAAAGTTTTAACCGAAAATAAAAAAACATTTGTGATTAACAGAGTGGGTTCTATGATTTCGGTTTTCTTCTGCGAAAATGCTGTTGAAAATTACGAAGACGCTGCCAAAGCAGACACTCCGGAATTTAAAGCATTTTTCCACGGATTGCTGGAACGCGGAATTTACATTGCGCCATCTTCTTACGAAACCTGGTTTATTACTGATGCTTTGAGTTATGAAGATTTAGACGAAACGATCAAGGTAGTTACTGAAGTAACAAAATAAAAGAGGCTGTCTAAAAAGTCACAAAACGCAAAAATCCCGAAAATTTTCGGGATTTTTTTT
>NZ_FNXE01000031.1 GCF_900108395.1 Paenimyroides marinum
CAACTAATTTTGCCCTATTTGAAAGATTGCCCGTTTAGTAGTGATTAATTTTTATTTTTTATTGGTACTCGTGATATGCTTCGCAGTTTAATTCTTTTTTTGTATTTTTTAAATTTCTAAAACTGTGTTTTGTAGCTTAAATGAAATATAGAATTCGATAGTTTAAAATCGGTATCTGGCTGTATGCCGTTTGCATAAATAATATTGAATAATCCGCCACCGGTTTGTATCCCGAATCCTAAACCAAAAGAATATAATAAATCGTTGGTGTTTTCTCCTTCGTAATAGGCAACGTCGGTGATCGAATGTATGTACATATTAGGTGCCAGTAAATATCGGGCTTCGTTATATAAGCCAACTTGTGTTTTAGCAAGTAGCGAATTTTCCTGAAAGCCCCGTAACGAGTTAATTCCTCCAAAACGGTAATATTCATTATATAATAAAGGAATGGAACTCAATAAAAGCGACCCTTCTAATTGCTGGTGAATATACCACCGGTTGTTCAGCTGCCACAAATACGCTGCTTCTAAATTGGCAAATTGTTGTGATCCTTTACGGTTGTTAAGCTCTTCGGTTTTTGAGCCAAAACCCGCTAATGCGGTAATGTAATATTTTTGTGGAAATAGCGGATGATCCTGATAATTGTTTAACAAATAATTCAGCGTAATGAATTGGTTGTTGTAATCGGCTGCCTGATAAAAATTATCGGTTCCTGCCACCGATGCTGTTGATTGATACCCGATGCCAACTCTGTGGTTAAAGTTGAGGTAATACAACGCGGCAATGTTGAATTTGGTATTCATCATGGTGCTATCTTGTTTAAACAGTTCCAATGACGTTTTTATGCCGAAAGGCGTATTGAACAGATAAGGAATTTCGCCTGAAAGATTAAACTGTGTTTGCTGGTTTCCATCGTTTTTCCAGTAAAGTTTCAACTGTTCGCCTTTGTTTAAAATATTCATCAGTTGCAAATCGGCATAACCGTTAAACTGTACTTTACCATCATCATCATTTGTAAAACCAATCAATCCGTCAAACTGACTCACATTTTGTCGTTCTACGTATAAATAGAGTGCGGTGTTATTTTCGGTAAAAAGTACTTCGGGCTGTTTGGTGGTTTTGATGAAAGGGAACTGAGCCATTTCTTTTTGCAGTTCGTAAGTCACCGTTTCGGTAAAAGGTTGTTTCTCGTATTTTTTGATTAGCCGGTGTTTAATTCCTGTGGGGAAATTATTGTAAGGTGTAAAGACAATCTGGTCAATTTTTCGCTGTTCGTCTATGTGTAAATCCAGGTCGGCAACAAGTAGTTCATTTACAAATTGATGATTTATTAACTTAACTGTGCTTATAGAATAACCTTTTTGGGCCAATTTGTCAACAATGTTTTTAAGATAGCTTTCAGTGGTTTGAATAGGGATAGTAACCGAAGTTCTGTCAATATTTAAAAGAGTTTGTAATTTGGCCTGATGCTGATTAAAGTTGATCTTTAAGCTATCGGTTTTCTTGCTTAAGTCAAATTGTACCAGGTACAGACTGTCTTTTTTTCCGGTAGAGGTCATTTTCTGATAGAAATACCCATTTGATTTTAACGTGTTTTGTAAAGAATGCAGTTCCTTTTCAAGATCCTGACCATTGCCAAAAATACTGTCTTTGATGTTTCGTTTTAAATAAGCGGTTTCCTGCGGCGATTTACCGTTAACTTTTAAATAAATTTGTTGGGCATACAAACGGTTGCTTGCCACAAGGATTAAAAAAAACAGGTAAAAGAATTTTTTTGAAAGCTGCATTCAGAAATAAATTTTCAGTAAATATACGCTAAAGATTAAAAACAGGTAAAATAGCTTTTTTGAATGTATCCTGATTTTATTATTGCTTTAATTTGTTGTAATATAAAAAACATACCTGTTGTGCATTTGGACAAAAATTCGTCAGTTCGAGTAAAAATCTGAAAGATTTTGTATCGGGAACTAAATAAAAAGACTTCTCGATACAAAATTTCTTCCACTTGGTTACAGAAATCTCACTCGAAGTGACGTTAGTTGATATTTTTCGTTTCTTAAATGCACAACGAGTAAAACATATTTTTATATTTATAAAATTATTAAAGTATGATCAATTGAAATTCAAATAACATAGTTAATGCTTGGACAAAAAGTTAAGGAGTGGTTCTAAATTTTTGAGTTTATCTTGTGTGAAATGGTTTCAAAAAGAGAGGGGTTTTGCGTTTAAGCCATAAAAAAAACAATAAATGAGATATACAGATTTATCAGATTTAGGAGGATTCTTATGGTGGTTATGTATCAAGTTTTGTAAAACAAATCTGAAAGATGAGCAAACCGAAGATAAATGGAGCCGAAATATTTTAACATTTCTTATGTTTGGTTCGTTTATTGGTTTTATGATAAGTGTTTTGACTTAATAACCTTTAAGTTTGTGTGTTGTAGCGTACAGAATGATTAAATATTTAACATTATGAAATCATATATAATAATATTATTATTTCTTGCAGGTTTTACTTGCTCTGCCCAAAACGCAGCATTAGATCCTACTTTTGGAAATGCAGGAATATCAGTACACCCACACCCAAACACCGCTGAACTTCATTGTTTTGCTTTTGATCAAAACGGAAATATTATAAGTGCGGGATATGCGCTTCAAGGAGGTGCAGGAAGTACCGATTACCAGTTAACATTAACAAAAACGAATAAAAACGGAATACTTGATAACACTTTCGGTACCAATGGGAAAGTAACAACTGTAATAGGACATTCAGAATCTCCACAGGATATTATAATTCAAGACGATGGTAAAATTATCGTGGTGGGTGAAGCTAATTTGGGACCTACACCTAATTCTCCAGGAACATATATAGGATTTGCAGTTCGTTATAACAGTAATGGAACATTAGATACTTCATTTGGAACGAATGGAATTTACAAACTTACATCATCAAGACAATTTGTTTCTGTGATGGCTTTGCCTAACGGTTCAATTATTTTAGGAGGAAATACTTCTGTAAACAATGAGTATCTAGGCATATTAGTCAAATTAAACAGTAACGGAACTGAAGACCTCCAGTTTGGGAATAATGGAGTACTTCCTTTAACTTCTGTCAACTATAAGTTTTCGATGGGTGAAGCTATTCTTTTAAATGACGGCAAAATATTTTGTGTAGGAGTTGAATACAGTGATATTCTTAATCATTCTAAAAGCACGTACTGTAAAATTGATACACAAGGAAACTTTGACACCTCATTCGGAACCAACGGAAAAGTGGTTATTGATCTTTTTAATTACAATCCAATACAAAATATTATGGAGTATTTACACTCGGCAGGCGAATTGCCAAACGGACAAATCGTAATCGGAGGTACTGAATTAGATCCTTTTTTACTCAAAATAAATTCAGATGGTTCCTTTGATACTACTTTTGGCACAAATGGTATGAAGATTCTCTCATATTCTTTCAGACCAAGAGTAATGGCAACTCAAAATGATGGAAAAATTATTATTGGGAGTGGAACAATGTCAGCTCTGGGGGGGCTTGCATATCGTATTGTCCGTTTTGACAATGATGGTGATTTAGATACTACTTTTAATAATGGTAAAGGTCTGGTAGATATTGATGTATCACCAGGAGACGATTGGCTTGAACATATAAAGTTACAAGGAAATGACACACTTGTTATTGGTGGTAATTCAGTCCTAAACTCTAATCATAATTTTACTTTAGCACAGTTGCTTTTAAATACACCTTTATCTATAGAAGAACCTTTAGAACAATTTATAAAAGTCTATCCGAATCCGTTTGAAGAACAGTTTTTTGTTGAAGATTACGAACAGGTTATTGAAGAAATTAAAATCTTTGATAATGTAGGTAGAATCATTAAAACGATTTCAGAAACAAATACCATCCAAGAAATACAAACCAATTTTGCAAGCGGTGTTTATTTTATAAATATTGAAACCAAAGACGGCAGGATAATGAATAAGAAAATGATAAAGGAATAAAACTAACCTTAACCAACTCCGGCAGAGTTAAAATCTGCCGGAGTTTTTAAATTTTAAGAATATCGATTGAATGGGAAATTGCTTGGTATAGTGAAGTTTATTATTATAAATTTGAAAATAAATAAAATGTATTTGTTTTGATTAGAATAATTTATATATTTGCATCCCCGAAAATACACGGGAAATAAAATTGAATGTAGAAATTTTTAATAAACATTATGCCAACAATTCAACAATTAGTAAGAAAAGGGAGAACCCAATTGACTAAGAAGAGTAAATCGGTTGCTTTGGATTCATGTCCTCAAAGAAGAGGGGTTTGTACGCGTGTTTATACTACTACACCTAAAAAGCCAAACTCTGCAATGCGTAAAGTAGCGCGTGTACGTTTGACAAACGGTAATGAAGTAAACGCTTACATTCCAGGAGAAGGACACAATTTACAAGAGCACTCGATAGTATTAGTTAGAGGTGGAAGGGTAAAAGATTTACCAGGAGTTAGATACCACATTGTACGTGGTGCTTTGGATACTGCCGGTGTTAACGGTCGTACACAAAGAAGATCTAAATACGGTGCTAAACGCCCTAAAGACGCAAAAAAGTAATTTAATTTAAGTCGAACAGTCAAAAGTTAAAAGTCGAAAGATTTGTGTGTTGCATCAAAGCGGTACAGAACTTTAAACTTGGAACCTTAAACTTTAAACTTTTAAAAAGTAACAAAAGAAATGAGAAAAAGACAGGCAAAGAAAAGACCTCTTTTACCAGATCCGAAATTTAACGATCAGTTAGTAACGCGTTTTGTGAATAACTTAATGTGGGATGGTAAAAAATCTACTGCTTTCAAAGTATTCTATGATGCATTAGAAATCGTAGAAGAGAAAAAGCAAGATGAAGAAAAAACTTCATTGGAAGTATGGAAAGATGCTTTAACAAATGTTATGCCTCACGTTGAAGTACGTTCACGCCGTGTAGGTGGTGCTTCATTCCAGATCCCAATGCCAATTCGTCCGGATAGAAAAATCTCTATGGCGATGAAATGGATGATTCTTTATGCAAGAAAAAGAAACGATAAATCTATGGCTTCTAAATTAGCAGCTGAAATCTTAGCTGCGGCTAAAGAAGAAGGTGCTGCTGTTAAGAAAAGAATGGATGTTCATAAAATGGCTGATGCTAATAAAGCATTCTCTCACTTTAGATTTTAATTTTTCATAAAGAACAACACAAATGGCTAGAGATTTATTATTTACTAGAAATATCGGGATCGCTGCTCACATTGATGCTGGTAAAACAACAACAACAGAGCGTATCCTTTTCTATACGGGAAAAAACCATAAGTTAGGAGAAGTACATGACGGTGCTTCTACTATGGACTGGATGGAGCAAGAAGCAGAGCGTGGTATCACCATTACTTCTGCTGCTACAACTTGTACCTGGAATTTCCCAACAGATCAAGGTAAAAAAATTGATTCTTCGAAAGAATATCATTTTAATATTATTGATACTCCGGGACACGTTGACTTTACCGTAGAGGTAAACCGTTCATTACGTGTATTAGACGGATTAGTGTTCTTGTTCTCGGCAGTAGACGGGGTAGAGCCACAATCTGAAACAAACTGGAGATTAGCTGATAACTACAAAGTTCCTCGTATGGGATTCGTTAACAAAATGGACCGTCAGGGAGCTAACTTCTTGAAAGTTTGTCAGCAGGTTAAAGACATGTTGAAATCAAATGCGGTGCCGATTGTATTGCCAATTGGTGAGGAAGCTGATTTTAAAGGAGTAGTTGATTTAGTGAAAAACCGTGCAATTGTATGGCATGAAGAAACACAAGGAGCTACTTTTGATATTATCGAGATTCCGGCTGATATGGTTGACGACGTAAAACAATACCGTGGTCAGTTAATCGAAGAAATCGCTGCATACGATGAAAACTTGTTAGAAAAGTATATGGAGGATGAAAACTCTATTACTGAAGATGAAATTCACACAGCATTACGTGCTGCTACTTTGGATATGAGTATCATTCCAATGACTTGTGGTTCGTCTTTCAAAAACAAAGGAGTTCAGTTTATGTTAGATGCTGTATGTCGTTACTTACCTTCTCCAATGGATAAGGAAGCAATTGAAGGTACAAACCCTGATACAGACGAGCCTATTACACGTAAACCATCTGTAAGTGACCCGTTCGCTGCATTGGCATTTAAAATTGCAACCGATCCATTCGTAGGTCGTTTAGCTTTCTTCCGTGCATATTCAGGAGGATTAGATGCCGGTTCTTACGTGTTAAATACACGTTCTGGTAACAAAGAGCGTATTTCTCGTATTTATCAAATGCACGCTAACAAACAAAACCCTATCGAAAGAATTGAAGCTGGAGATATTGGTGCTGCTGTTGGTTTTAAAGATATTAAAACAGGAGATACATTATGTGATGAAAAACACCCAATTGTGTTAGAATCTATGGTGTTCCCTGATCCGGTAATCGGTATCGCTATCGAGCCTAAAACAAAAGCAGACGTTGATAAAATGGGTATGGCATTGGCTAAATTAGCTGAAGAGGACCCAACTTTTACCGTACGTACTGACCAGGCTTCTGGACAAACAATCATCTCTGGTATGGGTGAGTTGCACTTAGATATCATCGTTGACCGTATGAAACGTGAATTCAAAGTTGAGGTAAACCAAGGGGAACCTCAGGTTGAGTACAAAGAAGCGTTCACTAAAACAGCTGATCACAGAGAAACATATAAGAAACAATCTGGTGGTCGTGGTAAATTTGGTGACATCGTATTCAAAATCGGTCCAGCTGACGAAGTTGACGGAAAAGTTCCAATGGGATTACAGTTCGTTAACGAAGTAAAAGGTGGTAACGTACCAAAAGAATACATTCCGGCTGTAGAAAAAGGTTTCCGCGAAGCAATGAAACAAGGGCCTTTAGCTGGTTTCGAAATGGATTCATTAAAAGTTACTTTAGTCGATGGTTCTTACCACGCGGTGGATTCGGATGCTTTATCTTTCGAATTGGCAGCGAAATTAGGATATAAAGAATCTGCTAAAGCAGCTGGTGCAATTATCCTTGAACCAATCATGAAGTTAGAGGTGTTAACTCCGGAAGAAAACATGGGTGATATCGTGGGTGACTTAAACCGTCGTCGCGGTCAAATCAACTCTATGGACGATCGTAACGGAGCAAAAGTGGTTAAAGCTTCTGTGCCGTTATCTGAAATGTTCGGTTATGTAACAACATTACGTACATTGTCTTCGGGTCGTGCAACTTCAACAATGGAGTTCTCTCACTACGAGCAAACACCTTCTAATATTCAGGAAGAAGTAATTAAAAAGGCTAAAGGTAACGCTTAATAATTAAGAAAATGAGTCAAAAAATCAGAATAAAATTAAAATCTTACGATCACGCTTTGGTTGATAAATCAGCTGAAAAAATCGTAAAAACTGTAAAAAGTACAGGTGCAGTGGTAACAGGACCAATTCCGTTGCCAACTCATAAAAAAATCTTTACTGTTTTACGTTCTCCGCACGTAAACAAAAAAGCGAGAGAGCAGTTCGAGTTAAGTTCGTACAAAAGATTGTTAGACATCTATTCTTCATCTTCAAAAACGATCGACGCTTTAATGAAATTAGAGCTTCCTTCAGGAGTAGAAGTTGAGATAAAAGTGTGATAATAAACTTTTTTTGAAAAATACTTGTATATTTCAAGCATTGGTATTACTTTTGCCGATGCTTGAAATTTTTATATTTAATAATTATTAATTTAAATTTATGTCTGGGTTAATTGGAAAAAAAATCGGCATGACTTCAATTTTCGATGAAAAAGGGAAAAACATTCCTTGTACAGTAATCGAATTAGGTCCGTGTGTCGTTACCCAAGTCAGAACCAAAGAGGTTGACGGGTATGAAGCTTATCAACTTGGTTTCGATGACGCTAAAGAAAAAAATGCTACTAAAGCGGCTACAGGTCACTTTAAAAAAGCAGGAACTTCTGTTAAAAGAAAAGTTGTTGAAATCCAGGATTTTGAAAGCACTTACAATTTAGGTGATGTAATCACTGTAGATTTATTTGCCGAAGGAGAATTTGTAGATGTACAAGGTACTTCTAAAGGTAAAGGATTCCAGGGGGTTGTAAAACGTCATGGATTTGGTGGTGTTGGACAAGCTACACATGGTCAGCACAACCGTTTAAGAGCTCCGGGTTCTGTGGGTGCATCATCGTACCCTTCACGCGTGTTCAAAGGTATGCGCATGGCAGGTAGAACAGGAGGAGAAAAAGTAACAGTTCAAAACCTTAGAGTTTTAAAAGTGGTTGCAGACAAAAACTTATTAGTAGTTAAAGGTGCTGTACCAGGTCACAAAAACTCTTACGTAATCGTTCAGAAGTAATGGAAGTAAAAGTTTTAGATATCAACGGAAAAGAAACTGGTAGATCAGTACAATTGGCTGATTCAGTTTTCGCAATTGAGCCTAACAAACATGCTATCTATTTAGATGTTAAACAATATTTGGCAAATCAACGTCAAGGTACGCACAAAGCTAAAGAAAGAGCTGAAGTGGCAGGATCTACACGTAAAATTAAAAAACAAAAAGGTACTGGTACTGCTCGTGCAGGTTCTGCTAAGTCGCCTGTTTTTAAAGGTGGTGGTACTATTTTTGGACCAAGACCTCGTAGCTACTCTTTCAAATTAAACAAAGCTTTAAAACGTTTGGCTCGTAAATCAGCATTTACAATCAAAGCACAAGAGTCTAATTTGTTTGTAATTGAAGACATTACTTTTGATACACCAAATACTAAAAATTTCATTAACGTATTGAAAGCTTTAGGGTTAGAAAGTAAAAAATCATTATTTGTGTTGGGTGAATCAAATAAAAATGTATATTTGTCATCACGCAATTTAAAAAGAGCTTCTGTTGTAACTTCTTCAGAATTAAATACTTATGGTATTTTAAATGCTAATTCATTAGTGTTGACTGAAGGTTCTGTAGAAGGAATTGTAGAAAATTTAAGTAAATAAGTAGGGAAATGAGTACAATTATTAAACCTATCATTACCGAAAAAATAACTAAAGACGGTGAATTATACAACCGTTTTGGTTTTGTTGTAGCTAAAAAAGCGAACAAAGTAGAAATTAAGAAAGCAGTTGAAAAAGCTTACGGAGTTTCTGTTTTAGATGTAAACACAATGATTTACAGAGCAGATAGATCTACAAAATATACAAAAAGCGGGATGATTACTGGTAAAACATCTGCTTACAAGAAAGCAATTGTTACATTGAAAGAAGGAGATTCAATCGATTTTTATAATAATATCTAATAACAATGTCAGTTAGAAAATTAAAACCTATTACCCCAGGTCAGCGTTTTAGAGTTGTTAATAGTTTTGACGCTATTACAACTGATAAGCCGGAGCGTTCTTTATTAGCACCGAAAAAAAACTCTGGAGGTAGAAATAGTCAAGGAAAAATGACCATGCGTTATATCGGCGGTGGTCATAAACAACAGTATCGTATCATTGATTTCAAAAGAACTAAAGTTGGTGTTCCGGCTACAGTTAAAACAATCGAATACGATCCAAACCGTTCAGCTTTTATCTCTTTATTAGCTTATGCGGATGGAGCAAAAACGTACATCATTGCTCCGGCAGGATTACAAGTAGGCCAGAAAGTAGTTTCTGGACCAGAAGCAGCTCCGGAAGTTGGTAACGCTATGCCTTTAGCAAACATTCCTCTTGGTACAATTATTTCTTGTATCGAGTTACGTCCGGGACAAGGTGCTGTTATCGCACGTTCTGCAGGAACTTTTGCACAATTAGTTGCTCGCGATGGAAAATATGCAACAATTAAAATGCCTTCAGGTGAGATTCGTTTAATCTTATTAACATGTATGGCTACAATTGGTGCAGTATCTAACTCTGATCACCAGTTAATCGTTTCAGGTAAAGCAGGTAGATCTCGTTGGTTAGGTAGAAGACCACGTACTAGACCAGTGGCAATGAACCCGGTAGATCACCCAATGGGAGGTGGTGAAGGACGCTCTTCAGGAGGTCACCCACGCTCAAGAAAAGGATTACCAGCTAAGGGGTACAGAACACGTTCTAGTGTTAAAGCAAGTAATAAATATATTGTAGAACGTAGAAAGAAATAATTAAGTAAGTATGGCACGTTCATTAAAAAAAGGACCTTATGTTCACTTTAAACTTGAGAAAAAAGTTTTAGAGAACGCAGAAAACGGTAACAAAGCAGTTGTTAAAACTTGGTCAAGAGCATCTATGATTACTCCAGACTTCGTTGGTCAAACAATCGCAGTACACAACGGTCGTCAATTTGTACCTGTTTACGTAACAGAAAACATGGTAGGACATAAATTAGGAGAATTTTCGCCAACTCGTTCATTCCGTGGACACGCTGGTGCAAAAAATAAAGGTAAAAAATAATAAGAAGCTATGGGAGTTCGTAAAAGAGAAAGAGCAGAGCAGATAAAAGAAGCAAACAAAAGTATTGCTTTCGCAAAGCTGAATAATTGCCCAACTTCACCTCGTAAAATGCGTTTAGTTGCAGATTTAGTAAGAGGACAGAAAGTTGAGAATGCTCTTAACATATTAAAATTTAATACAAAAGAAGCTTCAGGTAGATTAGAAAAATTATTGTTATCAGCTATCGCTAACTGGCAGGCAAAAAATGCTGATGCAAATATTGAAGAAGCAGAATTATTTGTAAAAGAAATCCGTGTAGACGGTGGCGCAATGTTAAAAAGATTACGTCCTGCACCACAAGGTCGCGCACACAGAATCAGAAAACGTTCTAATCACGTAACCATCGTATTAGGATCTAACAATAACACACAAAGCAATTAATAAACAGTATGGGACAAAAGACTAATCCAATCGGAAATCGCCTTGGGATCATCAGAGGATGGGACTCAAATTGGTACGGTGGAAATGACTATGGAGACAAACTTGCTGAAGATGCAAAAATCAGAAAGTACATCCATGCTCGTTTAGCAAAAGCTAGTGTATCTAAAATCATTATCGAGAGAACTTTGAAACTTGTAACCGTTACTATCACTACTGCTCGTCCGGGAATCATCATCGGTAAAGGCGGTCAAGAGGTAGACAAGTTAAAAGAAGAACTTAAGAAAATTACTAACAAAGAGGTACAAATCAATATCTTTGAAATTAAAAGACCAGAATTAGATGCTTATTTGGCTGCAACAAGCATCGCTCGTCAAATCGAAAGCCGTATTTCTTACCGTAGAGCTATTAAAATGGCTATTGCTGCGGCAATGAGAATGAACGCTGAAGGTATGAAAGTTATGATTTCCGGTCGTTTGAATGGTGCAGAAATGGCACGTTCAGAAAGTTTTAAAGATGGTCGTATCCCTTTATCTACTTTCCGTGCTGATATTGATTACGCTTTAGCTGAAGCTCACACTACTTACGGTAGAATGGGTATTAAAGTATGGATCATGAAAGGTGAGGTTTATGGTAAAAGAGATCTTTCTCCGTTAGCAGGCTTAGAAAAACAAAAATCTAAATCTGCAGGATCTGGAAAACCAAGTGGAAGACCAAACCGCAACAAAAGAAAGTAATTTTAAACTAAAGAAAAATGTTACAGCCTAAAAGAACAAAGTACCGTAAGGTACAGAAAGGTAGAATGAAAGGAGTATCTCAAAGAGGTAGCGAGCTTTCTAACGGAATGTTTGGTATCAAATCTTTAGATTACTCATTCATTACTTCTCGTCAAATCGAAGCTGCACGTATCGCTGCAACTCGTTTTATGAAACGTGAAGGTCAATTATGGATTAAAATCTTCCCAGATAAACCTATCACTAAAAAACCTCTAGAGGTACGTATGGGTAAAGGTAAAGGTGCAGTTGAATATTGGGCTGCAGTTGTTAAACCAGGAAGAATCATGTTTGAAGTGGGTGGTGTACCTTTAGCAGTTGCAAAAGAAGCATTACGTTTAGCTGCTCAAAAACTTCCTGTAAAAACTAAGTTTATCATTGCTAGAGATTTCGAAGCTTAATTTTAGATCATTATGAAGAAACAAGAAATAAATAATCTATCTGTAGCTGAGTTACAAGCAAAACTTGGTGAACTAACTAACCAATATGCTGAGTTAAAAAACGCTCACGCTATTTCACCTATTGCTAACCCTTTACAATTAAGAACTGTAAGAAGAGCTATCGCAAGAGTGAAAACTGAGCTAAGCAAAAAAGACTTACAATAATTGTATTCTGCTGAAAGATGGAAAAAAGAAATTTAAGAAAAGAAAGAATCGGTGTTGTTACGAGCAACAAAATGACTAAGTCAATCGTTGTGTCTGAGACAAAAAGAGTAAAACACCCATTATACGGTAAGTTCGTGTTAAAAACTAAAAAATATGTTGCGCACGACGAAACAAACGACTGTAACATTGGTGACACAGTTAGAATTATGGAGACTCGTCCATTATCTAAAAACAAATGTTGGAGATTAGTTGAAATCATTGAAAGAGCGAAATAATTATGGTACAACAGGAATCTAGATTAAAAGTAGCAGATAATACGGGAGCAAAAGAAGTTTTGACTATCCGTGTTTTAGGAGGAACGAAACGTCGTTATGCCTCTGTTGGAGATAAAATTGTAGTAGCGATTAAAGATGCAACTCCAAACGGAAACGTGAAAAAAGGAGCAGTATCTACTGCAGTTGTTGTACGTACCAAAAAAGAAGTGAGAAGAGCTGATGGATCTTACATTCGTTTCGACGATAACGCTTGTGTATTGTTGAACGCTGCAGGTGAAATGAGAGGTACTCGTGTTTTTGGTCCGGTAGCAAGAGAACTTCGTGAAAAACAATTCATGAAAATTGTATCATTAGCACCTGAAGTGCTTTAATTCGTTCAAAGATGACAAAGCTAAAAATTAAAACAGGAGATAACGTTCGCGTTATTGCTGGAGATCACAAAGGATCTGAAGGTAAAGTTGTACGCGTGTTCCGCGAAAAAAACAAAGCAATCGTTGAAGGTGTGAACATGGTTTCTAAACACGTGAAACCAAGTGCCACTAACCCTCAAGGTGGTATTGTTAAAAAAGAAGCTGCAATTCATATTTCTAACATCGCTTTAGTTGACCCTAAAACAAAAGAGACTACTAAAGTGGCTTACAAAATAGAAGGAGATAAGAAAGTGCGCGTTTCTAAAAAATCTAATCAAGCATTATAGTCATGACTTATATACCAAGACTTAAACAAGAATATAAAGACAGAGTAATCTCTGCTTTAAAAGAAGAATTCGGTTACAAGAATGTAATGCAAGTTCCTAAACTTGAGAAAATTGTTGTAAGCCGTGGAGTTGGTGCTGCCGTTTCTGATAAAAAATTAGTTGACCACGCAGTGGACGAATTAACTAAAATTACAGGACAAAAAGCAGTAGCTACTATTTCTAAAAAAGACGTTGCTTCTTTTAAATTAAGAAAAGGGATGCCAATTGGTGCTAAAGTTACTTTACGAGGCGAAAGAATGTACGAGTTCTTAGACCGTTTGGTAACTTCTGCATTACCACGTGTTCGTGATTTCGCTGGTGTTAAATCTAACGGATTTGACGGTAGAGGAAATTACAACTTAGGTGTTGTTGAGCAAATCATCTTCCCTGAAATCGATATTGATAAAGTTAACAAAATTGCCGGTTTTGATATTACTTTCGTTACATCTGCAAACACAGATGCTGAAGCAAAATCATTATTGGCAGAATTAGGAGTACCTTTTAAAAAGAACTAGTATGGCTAAAGAATCAATGAAAGCCCGCGAGGCGAAAAGAGAAGCATTAGTTGCAAAATATGCTGCTAAACGCAAAGCTTTAAAAGAAGCTGGTGATTACGAAGCATTACAAAAATTGCCTGCAAACGCTTCTCCTGTACGTTTACACAACCGTTGTAAATTAACAGGGCGTCCAAGAGGTTATATGCGCCAGTTTGGTATTTCGCGTGTAACTTTCCGCGAAATGGCAAACCAAGGTTTAATACCTGGTGTTAAAAAAGCAAGTTGGTAATAAATTTTTAACTGGTTGAAGGTTCATGAAAACAAATATGAAAACCACAACCGCAATTCGTACATTATGTATACAGATCCTATCGCAGATTTCTTAACAAGAATTAGAAACGCGTCTCGTGCAAACCATAAAGTGGTTGAGATCCCGGCTTCAAACTTCAAAAAAGAAATCACAAAAATTTTATTCGAACAAGGATATATTTTAAGCTACAAATTTGATGATTCATCTGTTCAGGGAACAATCAAAATTGCTTTAAAATATGATAAAGACACCAAAGAGTCAGTTATCAAAGATATCCAAAGAATTAGTAAACCAGGTTTACGTAAATATGCATCATCTGCAAATTTACCTCGTATCTTAAACGGTTTAGGTATTGCTATTGTATCAACATCTAAAGGTTTAATGACAGGTAAAAAAGCAAAACAGTTAAATGTTGGTGGTGAAGTAGTTTGTTACGTATACTAATAAAATAGACGAGCGAAATGTCAAGAATAGGTAAAAATCCAATCTCAATTCCTGCTGGTGTAACTGTTGAAGTTAAGGATGCAGTTGTTGTAGTAAAAGGAAAATTAGGAGAGCTTTCTCAAACTTTTGATAAAGTTGATGTGAAAGTAGAAGACGGGCAAGTAATCGTTGAGCGTTCATCTGATGTAAAAGAAGAAAGAGCAAAACACGGTTTGTACAGAAGTTTAATCAACAACATGGTTGTTGGTGTATCTGAAGGTTTTACTAAAGAATTAGAATTGGTGGGTGTTGGTTACCGTGCATCAAATCAAGGACAAAAACTTGATTTAGCTTTAGGTTTCTCTCACAACATCGTTTTAAACATTGTTCCGGAGGTTAAAGTTGAAACAATTTCTGAAAAAGGTAAAAACCCTATTGTTAAATTAACATCATCAGACAAACAATTGGTAGGTCAGGTTGCAGCAAAGATTCGTTCTTTCCGTAAACCAGAACCTTACAAAGGAAAAGGTATCAAGTTTGTTGGTGAAGAGTTAAGAAGAAAAGCAGGTAAATCAGCTTAAAAATTAAAGCCATGTCATTAAACAAATCTGAAAGAAGACAAAGAATTCAATACAGAGTTAGAAAAACGGTTAGCGGTACAGCTGCTAGACCACGTTTGTCTGTATATAGAAGCAATAAAGAAATCTATGCGCAAATCATAGATGATGTGAACGGTGTAACTTTAGCTGCTGCTTCATCAAGAGAAGCTGGTGTAACTAAAGGAACTAAAATTGAAACTGCTGCATCAGTTGGTAAACTAATTGCAGAGAAGGCTTTAAAAGCTGGTATAGATACTATTTCTTTTGATAGAGGTGGAAACTTATACCACGGTCGTGTGAAATCATTAGCAGAAGGCGCAAGAGAAGCTGGATTAAAATTCTAATTGTAATTAGTTATGTATCAAAATTATAAAAACGTAGAACATGTAAAACCAGCTGGTCTTGATTTAAAAGATCGTTTGGTTGCAGTAAATCGTGTTACCAAAGTAACTAAAGGGGGTAGAGCTTTTGGCTTTTCTGCTGTAGTTGTAGTAGGTGACGAAAACGGTGTAGTAGGTCATGGTTTAGGAAAATCTAAAGACGTTTCTGAAGCAATTGCGAAAGCAGTTGAAGATGCAAAGAAAAACTTAGTTCGTATACCATTACATGGAACAACAATTCCTCATGAACAAAAAGGTAAATTTGGCGGTGCGCGTGTTTTCTTAATGCCAGCATCTGTCGGTACCGGAGTTATTGCGGGTGGTAATGTACGTGCAGTATTAGAATCTGTAGGTATTCACAATGTATTATCAAAATCTCAAGGTTCTTCTAACCCTCATAACGTTGTTAAAGCAACTTTCGATGCTTTATTGAATATGAGAAGCGCTGCTACAGTTGCAAAACAAAGAGGAATTTCTTTAGAGAAAGTATTTAAATCTTAATTTTGAGTAGTATGTCAAAAATTAAAGTAAAACAAGTTAGAAGCAAAATCAATTGTCCAGAAGACCAAAAAAGAACTTTAGCAGCTCTGGGTCTTCGTAAATTAGGGCAAGTTGTTGAGCATGATAATACACCGACTATCGTAGGAATGGTAAAGAAAGTTCAACATTTAGTTTCTGTAGAAGAAATTAACTAATTTAAATGGAGTTATGAATTTAAGTAATTTACAACCGGCAAACGGTTCTGTACATAATCAAAACAAAAGAGTAGGTCGTGGAGAGGGTTCTGGTAAAGGCGGAACTGCTGCACGTGGACACAAAGGGGCTAAATCCCGTTCAGGTTATTCTAAGAAAATTGGTTTTGAAGGTGGACAGATGCCTTTACAGAGACGTGTTCCTAAATTTGGTTTTAAAAATATCAATAGAGTAGAGTATGTAGGTATCAATTTAGATACATTACAAACTTTAGTTGATAATGGAACAATTACCGATACATTAGATTTTAACGTATTGGTTGAAAACAGAATAGTTTCAAAAAATAGCTTAGTTAAGATTTTGGGTAGAGGAGAGCTTAAAACAAAATTAAAAGTAACTGCTCATAAATTTACAGCAACAGCAAAAGCGGCTATCGAAGCAGCTGGCGGTGAAGCGGTATCTTTATAAAAAACCTTAACTACTTATGAAGAAGTTTTTTGAGACTTTAGCCAATATCTGGAAAATAGAAGAACTTAAAAATAAGATCTTAATAACATTGGGTTTGATGCTTGTGTACCGTTTCGGTGCACAAGTAACCTTACCGGGTATTGACGCTACAAAATTACATGCTTTATCAGATCAAACTGATCAAGGGATAGGCTGGCTTATTAATGTGTTTACAGGAGGTGCG
The DNA here is from genome assembly GCF_900108395.1 of Paenimyroides marinum. GTDB lineage: Bacteria > Bacteroidota > Bacteroidia > Flavobacteriales > Flavobacteriaceae > Flavobacterium > Flavobacterium marinum. The sequence continues at coordinate 16,850 of NZ_FNXE01000031.1, forward strand.
TTTTCGCAAGCTTCTATTTTCGCATTGGGTATCATGCCATATATCTCGGCATCAATTGTAGTTCAGTTAATGGGTATAGCTGTACCTTATTTGCAGAAACTTCAAAACGATGGTGAAAGTGGTAGAAAGAAAATGAATCAGATAACAAGATGGTTAACCATCGGTATTACCTTGGTTCAAGGACCGGGTTATATCTACAATCTGTACAAACAATTACCGCCTGATGCGTTTTTATTAGGTTTTAATTCTTTTTCTTTCTTGTTCTCTTCAGTATTAATCTTAACAACGGGTACAGTATTCGCCATGTGGTTAGGTGAAAAGATTACTGATAAAGGTATTGGAAACGGTATTTCATTATTAATCATGGTTGGTATTATCGCTAAATTACCAATGGCTTTCTTACAAGAAACACAATCGCGTATGGTAGCTGGTAACGGTGGTCCGATGATGATCGTAATCGAAGTTATTATTTGGTTGTTAATAATTATTGCGTGTATTTTATTGACAATGGCAGTACGAAAAATTCCGGTGCAGTATGCTCGTAGAAGCGTTGCCGGAGAATATGATGTGGCATCTGTTTCAGGAAACCGCCAATGGATTCCTTTAAAACTAAACGCATCAGGTGTAATGCCAATTATCTTTGCACAGGCAATCATGTTTATACCGCCGGTAATTGCTGGATTATCCTCTTCAGATAGTGCTCAAAACTTAACAACAATGTTTAGTAATATCTTTGGATTAGAGTATAATTTAGTTTTTGCTTTGTTAATCATTATTTTTTCGTACTTTTACACCGCAATTACCGTACCTACCAATAAAATGGCAGACGATTTAAAACGCAGTGGTGGCTTTATCCCGGGAATTAAACCAGGACAAGACACTGCAAACTTTTTAGATCGCGTGATGTCGTTAATTACATTTCCGGGGTCGTTGTTCCTTGCAGTTATAGCAGTATTACCTGCAATCGCTGTGTCATTATTAAATGTACAACAAGGCTGGGCAATGTTTTATGGTGGTACCTCATTATTAATCTTAGTAAGTGTTGCAATTGATACAATACAGCAGGTTAATGCTTATTTGTTAAACAAACAATACGACGGATTGATGAAAAGCGGAAAAAATAGAAAGGCAATCGCTTAATATATGGCAAAACAATCAGCAATAGAACAAGACGGATCTATTATCGAAGCATTATCAAATGCAATGTTCCGTGTAGAATTAGAAAACGGACATATTGTAATTGCTCATATTTCAGGAAAAATGCGTATGCATTACATCAAATTATTACCTGGTGATAAAGTGAAATTGGAAATGAGCCCTTATGATTTGTCTAAAGCAAGAATTACTTATAGATATTAAAAAAGCAATAAGCTCTAAGCATTAGGCAATAAGCTGCAAGTTTATTCCTAAAGCCTAAAGCTTAAAGCCCAAAGCAAATTTACAATGAAAGTAAGAGCATCAGTAAAGAAAAGAAGTGCAGAATGCATTATTGTACGTAGAAAAGGAAGATTATACGTTATTAACAAAAAGAATCCTAGATTTAAACAAAGACAAGGATAATTATGGCAAGAATAGCAGGGGTAGATATACCTAAGAATAAAAGAGGAATTATTGCTTTAACTTACATTTTTGGTGTAGGTTTAAGTAGAGCAAAAGAGGTGTTGGCAACAGCTAACGTTAATGAAGACAAAAAAGTTTCAGAATGGAACGATGATGAAATCGGTGCTATCCGTGAGGCAATGTCTCATTACAAAATTGAAGGTGAATTGCGTTCAGAAGTATCTTTAAACATCAAACGTTTAATGGATATCGGATGTCAACGCGGAATCCGTCATAGAGCTGGTCTTCCATTAAGAGGACAAAGAACAAAAAACAACTCTAGAACAAGAAAAGGTAAAAGAAAAACTGTTGCTAACAAGAAAAAAGCAACTAAATAATAAGTAGTATGGCTAAAGCAAATACAAAAAAACGTAAAGTTATAGTTGAGTCTACTGGTGAAGCTCATATCAATGCAACATTTAACAACATCATTATTTCGTTAACAAACAAAAAAGGTGAAGTTATTTCTTGGTCATCAGCTGGTAAAATGGGATTCCGTGGTTCTAAAAAGAACACGCCTTATGCAGCACAAATGGCAGCAGAAGATTGTGGTAAAGTAGCTTTAGAGGCAGGACTTAAAAAAGTAAAAGTTTACGTTAAAGGACCTGGAAACGGTAGAGAATCTGCAATTCGTTCAATCCACAACAGCGGAATCGAAGTTACAGAAATCATCGATATCACTCCAATTCCTCACAACGGATGTCGTCCTCCAAAAAGAAGAAGAGTTTAATTTATATTATAGTATAACCTAAGGTAGGAGAGAGATTATCGGAGGATGAGACCTGAATTCATAATCCCTACCTTTTTTATTTTTTTTAAAATGGCAAGATATACTGGTCCACAAACAAAAATCGCTCGTAAATTCGGTGAAGCAATCTTCGGCGATGACAGAGCATTCGAAAAAAGAAACTACCCTCCAGGGCAACATGGTTTAGCTAAAAAAAGAGGGAAAAAATCTGAATACGCAATTCAGTTGTTAGAGAAACAAAAAGCTAAATACACTTACGGTATTTTAGAAAAACAATTCCGTAACCTGTTTAAAAAAGCATCTGCATCACGTGGTGTAACAGGTGAAGTTTTAATCCAGTTATGTGAATCGCGTTTAGACAATGTTGTTTACAGAATGGGTATCGCTCCCTCTCGTCGCGCGGCACGTCAAATCGTTTCTCACAGACATATTACCGTTAACGGAGAATTAGTTAACATCCCTTCATATCAATTAAAAGCTGGTGATAAAGTTGCTGTTCGTGAAAAATCTAAGTCTTTAGACGCTATCGAACGTTCATTATCTAATTCTAGCGCTGTTTACGAATGGATTACTTGGAATAACGAAACTAAAGAAGGTACATTTGTAAGTGTTCCTGCCAGACTTCAAGTTCCGGAAAACATTAAAGAACAGTTAATCGTAGAGTTGTACAACAAATAATAATTGACATTCAGTCGAAATACACATGGCAATATTTAATTTTCAAAAGCCCGACAAAGTTATCATGATCGATTCAACCGATTTTAAAGGGAAATTCGAATTTCGTCCTTTAGAACCAGGTTATGGGTTGACCATTGGTAATGCACTAAGAAGAGTACTTCTGTCATCATTAGAAGGATATGCAATAACTTCTGTACGTATTGAAGGTGTTGAGCATGAGTTTTCTACTATTTCTGGTGTTGTTGAGGATGTTACAGAAATTATCCTAAATCTTAAACAAGTACGTTTTAAACGTCAGATAGAAGATGTGGATAATGAAACTGTAAGCATTTCATTCACAGGAAAAGATCAATTAACAGCAGGTGATTTCCAAAAATTCATATCAGGATTCCAGGTTTTAAACCCAGAATTGGTTATTTGCAACCTTGATGGTAAAGTAACAATCAATATGGAAATTTCTATCGAAAAAGGTAGAGGTTACGTACCGGCAGAAGAAAACAGAAAACCAAATGCTCCTTTCGGAACAATTTATACAGATTCTATTTATACGCCTGTAAAAAATGTTAAGTACGCTATAGAAAACTATCGTGTAGAGCAAAAAACCGATTACGAAAAACTGGTTTTTGATATCGTTACCGATGGTTCTATTCATCCTAAAGATGCTTTAACAGAAGCTGCTAAAACATTGATTCATCATTTTATGTTATTCTCTGATGAACGAATTACTTTAGAGGCTGATGAAATTGCTCAAACTGAATCTTACGACGAAGAATCGTTGCACATGAGACAGTTGCTAAAAACTAAATTAGTAGATTTAGACCTTTCAGTAAGAGCATTGAATTGTTTAAAAGCGGCTGAAGTGGATACATTAGGCGATTTGGTTTCTTATAACAAAAACGATTTAATGAAATTTAGAAACTTCGGAAAAAAATCGTTAACTGAATTAGAAGAATTAGTTTCAGTTAAAGGATTGAATTTCGGAATGGATCTGTCAAAATACAAATTAGATAAAGAATAATAACTTCATATTTTGCTCTCCAAGGAGGATTGAAGCAAGATGAAGCTAAAAAAAGAAGGTCATGAGACACGGAAAAAAAGTAAATCACTTAGGCAGACAAGCTGGTCACAGAAAAGCTATGTTGGCTAATATGGCTTGTTCATTAATTGAACATAAACGTATTAATACTACAGTTGCTAAAGCAAAAGCATTGAAACAATTTGTTGAGCCTTTGGTAACAAAATCTAAAACAGACGATACACACAACCGTCGTGTTGTTTTCTCTTACTTGAGAGATAAATATGCCGTTACTGAATTATTCAGAGAAGTGGCACCAAAAGTAGGAGACCGTCCGGGTGGTTATACTCGTATTATTAAATTAGGAAATCGTTTAGGAGATAACGCTGAAATGGCAATGATCGAATTAGTAGATTTCAACGAGGTTTACAACGCCGGTAAAAAAGAAGTTAAGAAAGCTTCAACAAGAAGAGGTAGAAAAAAAGCTGAACCAAAAGCTGAAGCTACCCCTGCAACAGAAACTTCTACTGAAGCTAACGAAACGAATGAATAATTTATCTATAACAGATTATTCTATTATATTAAAAGGACAAACTTTTAAAGTTTGTCCTTTTTTTTATACTTTTTTTTAAAGTATTTGTATTAATTTTGTACACTGAAACATCACAATAATAATGAAATATACTTCTAAAGATAAAGCCGTTGTACTTTTAAGCGACGGAACAATTTTTCACGGAAAATCGGTAGGTATTAAAGGAACAACAACGGGCGAAATCTGTTTTAACACAGGCGTAACCGGTTATCAGGAAATTTTTACAGATCCTTCGTATTACGGTCAAATCATGTTGTCAACCGTAGCACATATTGGAAATTATGGGGTACATGCTGACGAAGTAGATTCTGACGGAATCAAAATTGCAGGTTTGGTTTGTAAAAACTTTAGCACTGATTATTCACGTCCGGATGCCGAAGGCTCTTTATACGATTATTTCGAAAAGAAAAATCTGGTGGCTGTTTCCGATGTTGATACGCGTGCATTGGTAAGCTACATACGCGATAACGGTGCAATGAATGCGGTGATTTCTACCGATGGAAAATCAATTGAGGAATTAAAAGAAATATTGGCTGCCGTTCCCGATATGAAAGGATTGGAACTGGCTTCAGCAGTTTCTACAAAAGAACCTTACTTCTATGGCGATGAAAATGCAACGTATAAAGTAGCTGCTTTAGATTTTGGTATTAAAACAAATATTCTGCGTTGTTTGGCTGCACGCGATTGCTATGTAAAAGTATATCCTTATAACGCAACATTAGAAGATTTAAATGATTTTAATCCCGATGGATATTTCTTGTCTAATGGTCCCGGAGATCCACAACCTTTAACGGAAGTTATTGAAACAGTAAAAGAGATCATTGCTATTAACAAACCGGTTTTTGGAATTTGTTTGGGGCATCAATTAATCGGATTGACTCAAGGTGTAAATACCTATAAAATGTTTAACGGTCACCGTGGAATAAATCACCCGGTTATGAATGCAATTTCTGGTAAGGGAGAAATTACCTCACAAAATCACGGTTTTGCTGTAGTTCGTGAAGAAGTGGAACAAAACCCGAATTTAGAAATTACACATTATCATTTAAATGATAATACCGTTGCCGGAATGCGTTTAAAAGATAAACAGGTATTTTCGGTACAATACCACCCGGAATCATCGCCCGGACCAAACGATTCTAAATATTTGTTTGATCAGTTTGTAACTTATATGAAAGAACATAAAGAAGCTTAATAGATTACGATATAAAGAGAAACCCTTTCAGCGTTTTATTACTGAAAGGGTCTTGTTTTTTAGCGATTTTTTATTATTTTTAAGTTTCTTAAAATAAAATCGTTATGTTGACTTTAAATATCAAAACAAAATTTGTCTATGGTTGGTTTTCTTTAAGAAATATCAAGTTGTATGTAGATGGTGTGTTATTTACTAAATTTTTGGCACAAGGAACTTCAATTATTGAAATACCTGATGATACACAAAAACTTACTTTTGTGTTAGGAAAGGTTTATCCGTATAAAACGAATATTTACATTACAGAAGAAGACAGAAAACGTAAAGAAATTTTTATGGGTTTACATCTTAATCATAGAAATTTACTGTTTTTTCTCTACGATAGTTTACGAACTGATTATTTGCGAAGTGTGAAACTAACTATTGAGGAATATGCCTCATTTGGAAAAGATATTTACCAGCAAGAAATAATTACGTTAAAAGATAACAAAACATCAATTATAAGCTTGCTTGTTTCTTTAGTTATCTTAGTGTTTTCGGTAGTGCAGCAAGAAAATGAACTAAGTCCGATTGCTTTTATGATTGGGCTTTCATCAACAATAACTTCTTTGGTTTATTTTAATGATTTACAAGTAGAAAAAACAACCTACAAATCAAGAATGATTTCGACTATGTTAAGTTTTGTTTTAGCTACTTTGTTTTTAGAAAATAGTTTTCTGTACCTCCGTTTCATTATTGTTATGTTTACACTAATGTTATTTACGATTTATTTAAAAGAAGTACAAAATCAAGTAGTAAAAGTGTGAGTATAAAAAAAACCTCGAATGAATCGAGGTTTCTTAAATTATTGTTTTTGAAGATGTTCAACTTTTAAAATTTCTAATTTTAAATCACCATCTTTTGCCGGCCATTCAATAATATCCCCCGTTTTGTATCCCACCATGGCAATTCCTTCATCAGATAAAATAGAGATTTTGTTTTTGCTTGGTTTAGATTTTTTTGGTCCCACAAAAGTTACCGTTTTTTCCTGACCCGTTGTGTGGTTTTTGTAAGTAACAATGCTGTTTACACAGACAATATCTGCAGGAAGCACTCTTCTTAAAACCTGTGAAGCGGTTTTTAATTCATTGGTTAAAATTTCTTCTTCTTTTAGAGTTACTTTTTTTCTGCGGATGTGGTCTTTAATTAAATCGTATGTTCCTGTTGTTAAAATGATGTTGTTTGACATTATTTTCTTGATTTGTTCCATTTTTAATTTGCCATCTGTATCGACTCTTCATTAAATGTCTTAATAGCTTCAATATGTGATTTAATGATTGATGCCAAATAAAAATTGAAGATGAATAAATGGTTCGCTATTTAAAAGTGCGATGATTCCCTGCCCAGAGTCGTGACAGGGTTTAAGAAATGAACTCTTTTGAACTTTTTAAGAAAGTATCGTCATGCAGGTATTGCAACGACAGTAAAAGCCGGTTCAAACGGTTATCGGTAAAATAAAAGTTTGAAAACTTCATTTTCTATAAGTGATTTATTTTACTAAAATACGACTCTTTGTGGTAAATAAAAAGACTTTAACCTATTATTAATTTTTGTTGAAAGAATATCTGCTTTTTTTTTATCAATCAAATAATTACATTTGCAGCAACAAATTAAACAACACAATTAAGATATGAGTACAATTGTAAAAATTCACGCACGTCAGATTTTAGATTCGCGCGGAAATCCAACAGTAGAAGTTGATGTAGTTACAGAAACAGGCGTTCTGGGAAGGGCTGCTGTACCTTCCGGAGCTTCAACAGGTGAACACGAAGCAGTTGAATTACGCGATGGCGGTAAAAGCTGGATGGGTAAAGGTGTTTTAAACGCAGTGAAAAATGTAAATGAAGTAATTGCAGAAAATATTGTTGGTTACAGTGTTTTCGAACAAAACGCGATCGATCAGGCAATGATTGAATTAGATGGTACTCCAAATAAATCAAACCTTGGTGCAAATGCTATTTTAGGTGTTTCATTGGCGGTTGCAAAAGCAGCAGCTAACGAATTGGGAATGCCATTGTACCGCTATGTTGGTGGCGTTTCGGCAAATACATTGCCGGTTCCTATGATGAACATTATCAATGGCGGTTCACATTCTGATGCACCCATTGCTTTTCAGGAATTTATGATTATGCCGGTTTCTGCTGCGAACTTTACAGAAGCAATGCAAATGGGAACAGAGGTTTTTCATAACCTTAAAAAAGTATTGCACGACCGTAATTTAAGTACAGCAGTTGGCGATGAAGGTGGTTTTGCACCTAATTTAGCCGGCGGAACGGAAGATGCCTTAGATTCTATTAAATTAGCTGTAGAAAAAGCAGGTTACGTTTTTGGTAAAGACATCATGATTGCGTTAGACTGTGCTTCTTCAGAATTTTATGTGAACGGCAACTATGATTACAAAAAATTTGAAGGCGAGACAGGAAAAGTTCGTACATCTGAAGAACAAGCGGATTATTTAGCAGAATTGTGTGAGAAATATCCCATTATTTCTATCGAAGACGGAATGTATGAAGACGATTGGGCAGGATGGAACTTGCTAACAGAAAAAATCGGTGATAAAGTTCAGTTGGTTGGCGATGATTTGTTTGTAACAAATGTTTCAAGATTAGAACGTGGAATTAATGAAAATACGGCAAATTCTATTTTAATCAAAGTAAACCAAATTGGAACGCTAAGCGAAACTATTGCAGCAGTAAACATGGCGCATAATGCAGGATATACTTCGGTAATGTCTCACCGTTCAGGTGAAACAGAAGACAATACCATTGCAGATTTGGCTGTTGCCTTAAATTGTGGCCAGATCAAAACCGGCTCGGCGTCACGTTCTGACCGTATGAGCAAATACAACCAATTGTTGCGTATTGAAGAAGAATTGGGATCAGTGGCTTATTATCCGCAATCTAAAGCTTTTAAAATTAAAAGATAATTTTTTAAATAAATTAGCAAAAAAGACGCTTATGCGTCTTTTTTGTTTTTTAATAGGTTTTGTTTCTAATATCATAATACTAAGCAATGAATTTTATGAATTTGTAAAAAAAATCATAAATACTTTAAAAGTGACGGTTCAAAAACGGCTACATCTTAGGTTTATAATAGTTTAAATCAATATTTAATAAGAATTATTTATACATTTACGCTTTATTAAGTAAAACATTTTTAGTAAATTCGCTAAAAACAAAATAAAAAAATAAACTAAAAATATATGTCAAAAACTGCAACTATAGCTATAGATGACAAAACGTTTGAATTGCCTGTAATTGTTGGGACAGAGAACGAAGTAGCTATCGATATTGAAAAGTTAAGAGCTTTAACCGGAGCCATAACATTAGATCCGGGATATAAAAATTCAGGTTCATGTAAAAGTGCCATTACTTTTTTAGATGGCGAAGAGGGAGTTTTAAGATACCGCGGATATTCTATCGAAGATTTAGCTGAAAAGTCAAACTTTTTAGAAGTGGCTTATTTAGTGATTTTCGGAGAATTACCTACCCAAACGCAAATTGAAAAATTTGAAAACGATATACGTAAGCACACGCTTGTTAACGAAGAAATGAAAGGAATCATTGACGGTTTTCCTAAACATGCCCACCCAATGGGTATTTTGGCTTCATTAACTTGTGCCTTAACAGCTTTTAACCCTAAAGTTGTAAATGCAGAGTGCGAAAAGGATATGTATGAAGCAGTTTGCAAAATCATGGGTAAATTTTTGGTTGTTGCAACATGGACATACAGAAAAATTAACGGTTATCCGTTAAACTACTATGACAATACAATGCCTTATGTAGATAATTTTTTACAGTTGATGTTTAAATTGCCAACGGGACCTTACAAAGTTAATCCGGTGGTTTTAAATGCAATTGATAAATTATTTATTTTACATGCTGATCACGAACAAAACTGTTCTACGTCAACCGTTCGTATGGTAGGTTCTTCTCATGCAGGATTGTTCGCTTCTATTTCAGCTGGTGTTTCTGCTCTTTGGGGGCCATTACACGGTGGTGCAAACCAGGCGGTTTTAGAAATGTTAGAAGAAATTCAAAAAGATGGCGGAGATGCCAATAAATACTTGGCTAAAGCAAAAGATAAAAACGATCCGTTCCGCTTAATGGGCTTTGGACACAGAGTGTACAAAAACTTCGATCCTCGTGCACGTATCATTAAAAAGGCAGCCGATGAAGTTTTAGCAGAATTAGGTGTTGATGATCCTATTTTAAAAATTGCAAAAGATTTAGAAGAAATGGCGTTGAAAGACGAATATTTCGTAGCACGTAATTTATATCCAAACGTAGATTTCTATTCAGGAATTATTTACCGTGCCTTAGGCATCCCAACAGAAATGTTTACAGTAATGTTTGCTATTGGTCGTTTGCCGGGTTGGGTAGCCCAATGGAAAGAAATGCGCGTAAACAAAGAGCCAATCGGCCGTCCGCGTCAGGTATATGTAGGGGAACCATTACGTCCTTTTAAAGAAATGAACGAGAGATAATAATAATATTAAATTTTGTAATGAAAACGTATTGAGAAATCAATACGTTTTTTTGTTAAATAAAATATAATTTTATATATTTATTACATTTCTTAATATATAGTATGAAAAAAGTAGCCTTAATACTGTTTAGTTTATTCGTTGTAGTAGGTTGTTCTTCATCAGATGACCACAATATAAAAATTTACTTTGATGAAGAAACATACAGCCAACAAAAATTGATGTGGGAACAACAGAATATTCAAAATTATACATTCACGATTAAATCTATGAGTTCATCTGATGGACCAATAGAAGAGGAAATAACAGTTTTAAACAGGGAGGTGGTGTATGATGAAAATAGATTTTATAATTTAACAATTGATGATATTTATAACGAAATTAAAAGAGAGTATGATTATGATGTAGAGCAATCAAAAAAGAATCCACTCGATTCTTTTTACAAAATAATTGATGCGATTTATCATAGCGTAAAATATGACAAACAATATCCAATTCCTGTTTCTTTCGGAAGGTCTTACAATTTTAATACAAATGATATTCCTGTTGGCTTTGGTAGGACTACGGAAATTCAAAATTTTGTAGTTAATGATTAAGGGTGGTATTTAAAGCCGAGAAAAAAGCCAAATCAAACCGATTTGGCTTTTTCATTTTTAATAGTATAACTACAAAGAACTTCTTATATTTGTCTATTACCTAAATACATTTTTATGAATTTACATGTAACAGATGAAACTTCAAGGCTTAAGGCCGTAATACTTGGAACCGCAAAAAGTAATGGCCCCACACCAACGATAGATGAGGCGTATGATCCCAAATCATTAGAGCATATCAAAGCAGGTACTTATCCGGTAGAAGCTGATATGATTAATGAAATGGAAGCTTTTAATGAAGTCTTTAAAAAATATGACGTAAAAGTTTACCGCCCGGAAATTATAGAAGATTACAATCAGATTTTTAGTCGCGATATTGGTTTTGTGATTGACGATGTTTTTATAAAAGCCAACATTTTGCCCGATCGTGAGCGTGAACTGGATGCCATTCAGTATGTAATCGATCAAATGGATCCCAATAAAGTGGTTCGCCCACCCGATGAAGTACATATCGAAGGAGGTGACGTGATGCTATGGAACGACCATATCTTTATCGGAACTTACAAAGGAAGCGATTATAAAGATTTTATTACCGCACGTACCAATATGGCCGGCGTACAGTACATCAAAGAATTGTTTCCAAATAAAATTATAAAAGAATTCGATTTGGTAAAATCAAAAATAGAACCTCGCGATAACGCTCTGCATTTAGATTGTTGTTTTCAACCCGTAGGATCAAACAAAGGAATTATTTATAAATCGGGCTTCCGTGAAGAAGCTGATTATATGTATCTGGTAAACCTTTTTGGCAGAGAAAATTTGTTTCATATCGAACGTGAAGAAATGTACCACATGAACTCTAATGTCTTTTCTATTGATAAAGACGTCGTAGTTTCCGAACGTAATTTTACTCGTTTAAACAACTGGTTACGCGATCACGGATTCACCGTAGAAGAAATTCCGTATGCAGAAATTTCTAAACAAGAAGGCCTTTTACGTTGTTCCACGTTACCGCTAATTAGAGAGAAATAAATTGTTTAAAGTTTAACGTTATTTAACGTCTTAAACCTTGAACTTTAAATTAAAAAAAATATATGAGTCAGCAAGCAGCAAATACCGTATTAATGATTCGTCCGGTTCAATTCCGTATGAACGAACAAACGGCAGTAAATAATTATTACCAAAAAAAATTAGAAGGATTAACTCCTGAAAATGTTAATCAGAAAGCACAAGAAGAGTTTGACGGTTTTGTAGAACGTTTGCGTTCGGTTGGCGTAAACGTAATTGTGGTTGATGATACCACCGATACTGATACACCCGACAGTATTTTTCCAAACAACTGGATTTCGTTTCACGACAATGCTGAAGTAGTGCTATATCCAATGTTTGCAGAAAACCGCAGACAGGAACGTCGCGAAGATATTTTTGATATTGTAGAAGAAGAAGGTTTTAAAATTACCGAAATAAATGATTACACCTCTGCTGAAGAAGACAACATTTTTTTAGAAGGAACAGGCAGTATGATTTTAGATCGTGAAAACGCAAAGGTGTATGCAGCTTTGTCGCCTCGTGCAGACGAAGAACTGATTATAGAGTTTTGCGAAGACAACGACATGCACCCGGTTATTTTTGAAGCCTATCAAACAGTTGACGGAAACCGTCTGCCGATTTACCACACCAATGTAATGATGAGCATTGCCGAAACATTTGCCGTTATTTGTGGCGACAGCATTGATGATAAACAAGAACGCAAATTGGTTGTAAACAGCCTAAAAGAAGACGGTAAGGATGTTATTTATATTACCGAAGATCAAGTAAACCATTTTGCAGGAAACATGCTGCAGGTTGAAGGAACAAACGGACAACTGTATATGGTTATGAGTACACAGGCGTATGAAAGTTTGACCGATGTACAGATAAAAGCCATAGAAAAACATTGTGCTATTTTACACGCTCCGCTTTACACCATTGAAGCTTGCGGTGGCGGAAGTGCCCGTTGTATGCTGGCGGAAGTATTTTTACCGAAAGAATGATTTTAACTGACTGTTATTAACTTTAACCAGATATGTTTAAAAACGTCACATCGAGTAACGTAACAAAGTGAAGCCTTTCGGCAAGCTCAAGACAAGCTATCGAGAAGTTGTTAATTATTGGTTCTCAACAGGCTCGAATAGACAAAATCTTAATTATATTATAGTTTGGTATAAAGTTCGTGATGATCATTTAATTTTAAAGATTATAACAAACAAAGCGTTGAGAAATCAATGCTTTGTTTATTAAATTATAATATTAAGGAAATTATGAAATCAATTAGATGTCTTTCTATCGTATTCATATTATTTTTTTATTCATGCTCCAATAATTCTAAGGAGGAAGAGGTACAATATAACTTAAATTCTAAATTGATTTTTGCTGATATTGTTCTCAATTTATATGTAAAGGATTCATTAGTATGTAATTATTTATATGATGATTTAAATTGGGAGCCTTTTAAAAGGAGGCTGTTTACTGACAATTCTTCCTTGTTAAAAAAGTATTCTCCTCACTCTGATAGTAATTATATAAAAGATCAGATGGAAACTGTACGGTTAGGAAATAACCAAAATCAGTATTTTTCAAATTTTGAGATAATAAGTGAATTAGAAAATGATAGTCTAGTTGTTATGAATAATGAGGTCTATGGAATGACTTTACCTGTTTTTAATGAAAAAGGTGATGTAGCTTTTATCGGTTTTTCAGTAACTAACGGATTTTTATCAGGTTATGGAGAATTAATGGTGTTTAAAAAGAATAAAGATAAATGGAAGAGAGTAGAAAGAGTTCATTTGTGGATAAATTAAAGGATAAGCTAGTAGGTATATTATCTTACAACAAATCACTCGGTATTTTATAATCAGGGTCTTCTTTAATATTTACTTTAATAATTGCCGATGCATTTTCTAACAGTTTACGGCTGTCTTCGCTTAAATACGTTAAAATAACCGTTTTGTTTCGGGCTGCATATTTCTTTGTTAGTAGATCTAACGCTTCAATGCCACTCATATCGGCAATCCTACTTTCTTTAAAGGAAATCATTATGGTTTTGGGATCGTTGGCAATATCAAATTTTTCATTGAAATTAGCAACCGAACCAAAAAACAGCGGACCGTAAATTTCGTAATGTTTAATGCCGTTTTCATCAATGTATTTCCGTGCTCTGATGCGTTTGGCGCTTTCCCATGCAAAAACCAATGCCGAAATAATGATTCCAACTAAAACAGCCACTGCCAAATTGTGAAAAATAATGGTAATGCCGGCAACAATTAGGGTTACTAAAATATCGCTTTTAGGCATTTTAGTCACTTTCTTAAAAAATTCCCAGCTAAAAGTGGTTATGGCAACCATCATCATTACGCCAACCAATGCAGCCATAGGGATTTTTTCTATAACCGGCGCAGCTACCAATATAATAAACAAAATAGCCAACGCGCTTACAATAGCTGCAATTCGTTTACGCGCACCCGCATTCAGGTTTACAAAAGTTTGGGCAATCATGGCACAGCCGCCCATTCCGGTAAAAAAACCGTTGGCAATATTGGCAATTCCTTGTGCAACCGACTCTTTGTTGGCGTGACCCCGGGTTTCGGTAACTTCATCAACCAATGTTAAAGTCAGCAAGCTTTCTAATAAACCAACACCCGCCATAATTGCCGCATATGGAAAAATTATCTGTAAAGTTTCTAAATTCAGTGGAATTCTAGGTATGTGAAAAGGAGGAAGGGTACCACTTATAGAAGCAATGTCTTGTACTGTTTTTGTTTCAATGCCCAATCCGTGAACAATGGCAAAAATAACGATAATGGCAATTAATGTAGTGGGTAAAGCTTTTGAGATTTTAGGAATAAAATAAACAAGCAGTAAGGTAAGCCCTACAAGAAACAGCATGATTTGTAGAGATTCGCCATGAAGCCATGTTGTTTGTATTGCTGTTTTTGTTTTGAACTGTTCCAGTTGCGACATAAAGATTACAACGGCTAATCCATTTAAAAAACCGTACATTACCGGTTGTGGCACCAATCGGACAAATTTACCCAATTTAAATACTCCGACAAGTATTTGAAAAATTCCCGCCATAATAACGGCCGCAAAAAAATATTCTATACCATAAGATGCAATTAAAGAAATCATTACAATTACTGTTGCACCTGCACCGCCCGAAATCATTCCAGGTCTTCCGCCTAAAAAAGCAGTAATAATTCCCATGATAAAAGCTCCGTACAATCCGGTTAAGGGCGGTAATCCTGCTAAAATGGCAAAAGATAACGATTCGGGAATCATGGTCATAGCAACTGTCAATCCTGCCAATATTTCTGTGCGGTATCGTTTAAACTGATTCAAGTCAAAAATTTTCGTAAAAATACGGCTTATCATCTATTGAAAAACGAGGAAGGCAAAAATTATAATAAATTGTTATTTATATTTGTTCTAAATAAAAATAAAGTAGTATCTTTACCCGCGTAATAAAGTAAGAAGTAATTATTGCTTATATTATTGTTGTTAGTTATTTAGTTTTTATAAAAGGTACGCTGATGTGTACCTTTTTTATATTTAATGATTCTCACGGACTTTACAACAGAGTACAATTGAGATCTTCGTCAGTTCGTCCCGATCTTGATAGCTATCGGGAGAAGTCGAGAACCGATGATTCAAAGACTTTTGGATAGCCTGTCTTGAGCTTGACGAAAGTTTTGCTTCTTAAACTACTTGAGTGGCAATCTAAATAGATCTGGTATAAAGTAAGTAACAGTTATTTTATATTTTAAAAAGGATAAGAAGCGAAGTAATAATGTATTGAATACCAATTGCTAAAACTAAAAAGCCAATAATTCTTGAAATGGCAACAATCCCCGAAGCTCCTAAAATTTTTGAAATATAATTTGCACTTCTCAATATTAAAAAAACGCTTATTGCCACGGCAAATATGGCTGTTACAATGATTAATTTGTTTAAGATTTCCTGATAATCTTGCTCCATAGCTATAAGTAAAGACATGGATCCCGGACCTGCCATCATGGGAATGGCCAAAGGTGTTAAAGCAATATCGTTGCGTTGCTGTGCGTCGTTTGCTACTTTTTTGTTCACGCCGCGTTTTTTGCTGAACGTTCCCGAAAGCAGCCCGAAACCCGATGAGCAAATTACCACACCACCGGCAATTCTTAATACATCAATACTGATTCCGAAAAAATTTAAAATGACTTTTCCTATAAAAAACGAAATGACCAATATGATAAATACATTGACAGAAGTCCAAAGAGCCGTTCTTTTTTGAGATTCTTTTGTATCGCCCTGCGTAAGTCCTAAAAAAATAGGCACAGACCCCAAAGGGTTTATAACGGAAAACAATGCTGCAAAGGTTATTAAAAATAAATCCATAGCCAGAATGAAGTTTTTCTTAAAGCTAAAAAAATATTTTAAATAAGGTTCAAATAAAATGACTATTTTTAAGCAAAAAAAGATGAACTACTCTTTTCTGGATTTAGTTTACGTAAAGGAAGATAAAACGGTACGCGATGCTTTTGAAGAATTAAAGCAAACATCACAAAAGGCAGACGCTTTAGGATTTACACGATATTGGCTGGCAGAACATCACAATATGGAAGGTGTTGCCAGTAATGCCACGTCTGTTTTAATGGGATTTGTAGCTGCAAATACACAAAAAATGAAAGTAGGTTCGGGTGGTGTGATGTTGCCCAACCATTCTCCATTGGCGATTTCAGAACAATTTGGTACTTTAGCACAGATATATCCTGGTAGAATTGATTTGGGGTTGGGGCGTGCACCGGGAACCGATGGTTTAACTGCACAACAAATGAACGAGAATTTCATGAAAAACGTACACGAATTTCCACAGAATGTTTCGGCAATTCAAGACTATTTTTCATTAGCAAATACTCAGTCAAAAGTAAGAGCTTATGTAGCGGAAGGAACAAATGTTCCGATTTATTTGTTAGGCTCAAGTACCGATAGTGCGGTTTTGGCTGCTGCTTATGGTTTGCCTTACGCGTTTGCTTCACATTTTGCACCGCAACAAATGGCAGCTGCTTTTAAGTTTTATACAGACGAATTTCAACCCAACGGAGAAATTTCTGCTCCATACAAAATAGCTTGTGTCAATGTGATCATTGGTGAGACAAATCAGGAAGCTAAATTAAGTGCGTCAACTTTTTATAAAATGTTTTTGGGATTGATTCGTAACCAAAGATCAAAAATGAAAAAGCCCGATTGGTCCTTTTACGACGATTGGTCGGTAGTTGAAGAAGCACAGTTGAGCCAAATGACCGCTGGTAGTTTTATTGGCGATAAAGAAACTGTGGCTCGAAATTTGAAACAATTTATTGAACGTTACCATATTAACGAAGTAATGATGTCGTGCCCAATATATTCGGCAGAAAAACGTTTATATTCTATGGAGCAGTTTGCTTCAATCATGTCTGAAATTTAAAGATGAAAAAATTACTTATATCCATTAGCTGCGCTTTTGCAGCATTAACTGTCACCGCAACACCAACGGAACATTTTTCTAATGTCATTAATTACGGAAATCCATTAATTATTGTTAATGGATATAAGATTCGTTTTGCAGATTATTCCAGAATCAAACCTGAACATATTGAAAGTATCATTGAATTAGAACCTAAAGATGCTATTGAAGTATTTGGGGAGATTGGTAAAGACGGAGCTGTGGTCATTAAATTGATAAGTAGTTTTAAAGGCTTCTCGTTAGAAGGAGCAAAGATTGACGCAAAAATTATTGAAAAAGTACAGTATTATGCCGAACAGGCAAAATTAAGAGAACAAG
>NZ_FNXE01000032.1 GCF_900108395.1 Paenimyroides marinum
GATACATTGGAGATTACTGACTACAAAAAAGGTAGAAGATTTTGCTACTGCATTGCTCTGTATCGAATGGTATACTTGCAGGTGGATTATAGAAGAAGTTTTCAGAATCCTCAAAAAGGAAGGCTTCAATATAGAAGCAAGTGAACTCTCTAAAGCAAAAGCCATCAGGAAACTGACTTTAATGATGTTGGAAACTATCGTAAAGCTGTTTATTATGCAGATTGCCTATAATACAGAGGAAGAAGTAAACCCAAGAAGTTGTTTTTCACAGCAAGAAATAGAATGTTTGGAAATACAGATTGAGCAACTTGAGGGCAAAACAGAAAAGCTAAAAAACCCATATAAACCGTCTGATTTAAAACGATATATATGGGCTATTGCTCGTTTAGGAGGATGGAAAGGATATCTTTCTGAACGAAAACCCGGAATCACTACCTTTTGGATTGGACTTCAAAAATTCTCCGCAATATTACAGGGATATACACTTTTTAAAGATGTGTCCAGACGGTAGGCTTAACGCTGGTTTTTGTTTTTACAAACCTAACTGAATTCCGATACTCCAATAATTCTGATCGACTGTGTTATCACTGAATACCGGATTTAAATCGTACTTAAATACCAGTTTATAATTATCTTTTCCGGCATAAGCCATTAGTCCGTATTGGAAATCATTTACATTCCAATCGCCTTTTTGTTGTTCAGATATTTTATATCCATCGGCATTTTCATATCTAATGAATTGTTTTGAGTTGATGTTGTATCCAATGTATCCACCTAATCCGAAGTTTAATCCTTCTTTTGTAGTGAAACGGCGATTAGCCTCGTTATAACTTTTTGTGGTGGTTGTAAAATCTAACGTAACAGGAATGGTAATGTATGTATTTCTTAAATAAGCATAGTTTTTACGTAATTCTTTTGCTAACATTTCAGTATCAGTTTGATTACCTTTCAAAACAAATTGTTTATTATCTGTTGTTGCCAAACCGTTGTATTTAAAGCCTAAACCATAACGAATTCCCCATTTGTTATTGGTTTTACTGAAAGGCGTACGCACTGCAATACCCCACTCAAAATAATTAGAACGCAGATAACCAAATTCTGAATTAGCAAAAGCTCCATCTGTAGCTACGTTGCCTACACCAAATGCCAAGTATGGGGTAATTTTTGTACGATATTTTGCAACAGTATCCATTTCTACGCCCATTGCAAAATCAAAAGGGTTTTGTTCTTTTCCCCAATCGTAATCATAATCTTCGGCGGTTTCAACAACTGCTTCTGCATCTTCCTGCTCCATTATCTTTGAAATCACCTGATATGCTTGATTTTCTGTAATATTACCCTCTTCTACCTGTTGGTTAACAACACCTATTTTTTCTTTTAAAGTTAAGGTTTCACTTTCATAAGCAGTTTTAATGACCTGATTATTGATAATAAGGGTCAACGTATCTGTTTCTTGAGCATTTACCGTGAAACCAAAAGCTATTAAAGCAATACATAATAGTTTTTTCATTTTTAAGTATTTTTAATTTTTACAGTTAGTGTGTAATTTAATAATTTGTTACATGTAAACACAAAGTCTGTGCCATTTTTAACATTTTATTAAATAACTAACCTCTCATTTTGACGCTTCTAACGTTTTTTTATAGACTATATAAATAATTCAATTTGACATAATCAATTTCTCCAGTATCAACAATAAAATCCAAATCACCAAATCCATTACTATACAGCATTATGAAATCACCACTATCAACATTTGTAAGTTTTGAAATTTCCTGCACAAATTTTTGTTTCCGCTTAAAAATATTTAGAGATTTATCACCTCCTAAAGCGTACAAAGGATAATCTAAACCAACCTTATTTGACATTTCAAGCATCAAGTCATGCATATCAGTAAGACCAATAATGTAGACATTAATCTTTTGTGAGTACTTATTAATTACAGTCTGATATTCCAACAAAACCTCTTCGCCAACCTCACAATTTGGATTCCAAAATGCTACAAATGATGGTTTTTCAGACTGCTTTATTGAATCATACACTTGTTT
Source organism: Paenimyroides marinum (assembly GCF_900108395.1). Lineage (GTDB taxonomy): Bacteria > Bacteroidota > Bacteroidia > Flavobacteriales > Flavobacteriaceae > Flavobacterium > Flavobacterium marinum. The sequence goes on from NZ_FNXE01000032.1 coordinate 2,049, forward strand.
TGCATTTAATGTTTTTATTTCAACTTGGGCAGATGATAAAACTGTATAAAAACAGAAAATGATAAATAGAATTGATTTTCTCATATTATTTTGATTTTAGTAATTTAAAATAATTTCAGAGCAAATTTGCTAAAACAATTCTATCACCAAACTTACATTAAATATATTTTGATCAGCAAATGACCTTTTAAATACCGTATTTAAATTGTATGTTGTTCTTAAACTAAAATTCTGGTATCCAACATAAGCACCTAAACCGTAAATAAATTGATTAGAATTAAATTTTGCAGCTGTTGTTTGTCTGTATTTTTCTCCATCAACTTCATATTCTAACTGTCTGTTTAATTGTGAATATCCAATAAAACCACCTATTCCTGCATAAAATGACTGACGTGATTTTATAATAAGATTTCCAAATTCATCATACTTTCTTTTCGAAAAATCATATTCTAAATAATTAGACCAATTTAGCTCTGTAAAATTCATTCTTGATTTAGTTACGGGAAAATCAATATCTACCAAAACAGTTTCATTATTAACATTCTCAAATGTTTTATCATCGTTTATTTTAAAAAAATGAAATGTAGCATCGAACATAGTTTTCCAATAAATATGGGAAGTTGGTTTTCCAATACGTGTTTTAGCTCCTATTCCAACCCCACCAGAAGAAACAAAACCGCTTGTATAGTAATCTTTATATACAGAATTATCAATCATTAAAGAACTATTACCAAATCTGTACTCTGCCATCAAGAATGATCTATCCTCTATTAACTGCTTTTGATACGCCGTCATATCTGAACTAAAATTAATATTGTCTTCAATTTTATTGTTGATGAGTGTTTTTATTTTATCTGACTGCTTTTCTGTTTCGTCTTCAATTTGTTTGGCGTAAAACTCGGCTTTTTCGTTACGTAATTTATCAGCTTCAACTTTTGTCAACTCATTGTTTGCAACTTTTTTCTCAATTTCGCTTAACTCTTCTGCTAATTTATCTTTATTGGTTTTAATGATCACATCAATATCATACGAAATATCGTTCACTTTTCTGGTAAACTCATTTGCCGATTGTACCGGACGTTTATCGTTAAAAAGTACTTGTGCCTGAACATTTAAAAGGCTCAATAAAAAAACGGTGGTTAAAATTACTTTTTTCATTATTCTATCTCTATAGTGTTAGCAAAATTTCCAATAAAATTATTATGTTTTTCTTTTATCAATTTCCATAAAACAATATCTTTTCTAATAGATTTTTCTTCGGGCATTGCTTTATTCATTTTTCGTTCAACCTCGGCACTTTCTAATAAACGTTGTGGATCAACTGTAATTTCTACATTTGAACGAGCTGCAATGAATACCTCATCTTTTATATCATACATCTGATAAACTTCTTTTTTCTCTGTTAACGGAAGTTTTTCTGTAACAACCGGTTCTTTATTTGCAATAATTGCCGGTGGTACATTTGATATGTTTTTTGAATGTGTGTGTGTTTTAAATAGTTTCTTAACAGTCGATTCTTTTGATAGATTTTTATTTACCTCATTATCCGTTTTTTGTAGTTCATTGTTTATAACAACCGCCTCAATTGGCTTTGTTTCGGGAATTGATTGGGTATCCTTTTCAAAAAAAGTCCATAACCCAACAAACAACAATACCGATGCAGCAGCCGATAAAAGATAATACAACTTTATTGATTTTTGTTTAACCGGTTTATCTTCGTTTAAAAGATGTTCCATTCGCTGCCACGCATCTGTCGATGGTTTTATTTCGCGACGTTGGAAAAAATCTTTTATGTCTTTTTCAAAATCCTCCATCATCTATCGTATTAATTCAATTTGTTGTTTCAGTAATTTTTTAGCGTAAGCCAGTTGCGATTTTGATGTTCCGACAGAAATATTCAGCATTTCGGCAATTTCCTGATGTTTGTATCCTTCAATCACACTCAACACAAAAATATATCGGCAGCCTTTCGGCAAATCGTCAATCAGTTTTTGGTAATCGTTTGATACTTCATAAGGATCTGAAACCACACTTAAAACCGACTGATTAGCATCTTCTATAAAATCGAGTTCTTTTTTTGATCGAAGAAACGACAAGCTTTCGCGAATCATAATCTTACGGATCCAACCTTCAAAACTACCATCGTTCCGGTACTGATTAATGTTTTGAAACACTTTCATAAAGGCGCACAGCATTACATCTTCGGCATTGTGAAGATCTTTTATGTACTGCCTGCAGGTACTTAACATGGTTGGCGAAAACTGATCGAACAGTTGTTTTTGTGCCGCGCGGTTATTGTTTTGTACCTGATTTATTAGTTCAGACTCGGAAAAAGGTGTTTTTAGATTCAATTGTTTTGGCCTCTTTATTACATAGACGCAAAAGAAACAGAAAAGGTTGTAAGATGATTGTTTTTTTTAAACTTTTTTTGAGTATCTTAAAATATGAATTTATAGCCAGCTAAAATTTAAAAATGAAAAACGCAATTTTAATAAATAGCCCGGATTTCATCGGTATTCTTTTTTGGAATCCTTCGACAAGCTCAGTACAGGCTGGGTGAAGCAAAAGATATAGCAGAAAGCCGGAAACAGCTTCAATTGATAAATATTAAACAATAAAAAATTCATAATGAGATTACTTCGTCAGTTCGCAAGCTCGTGTCCGGATCAAGTCCGGAATGACAAAATTAAAGTAAATTATGATTTATTAGCCAATTGTCCGCAGGCGGCATCGATGTCTTTTCCGCGCGATCTACGTACTTTTGCTACAATGCCGGCATTGTTTAACGCAGTTATATAAGCATCGATAACCGTAGGATCGGCTTGTTGAAATTCGCCATCATCGATTGGGTTGTATTCAATAATGTTTACTTTGCAAGGCACATATTTGCAGAATTTCACCAAGGCATCAATGGCTTTTTTATCATCGTTAATGCCTTTCCAAACCACATATTCGTAAGTAATTTTGCTTTTGGTTTTGCGGTACCAATACTCTAACGCTTCACGCAGTTCGGGTAACGGAAAACTTTTGGTAAACGGCATGATTTTGTTTCGGGTTTCTTCGATTGCCGAGTGCAATGATACAGCCAGCTTGAATTTCACCTCATCGTCTGCCATTTTTTTTATCATTTTTGAAACGCCCGATGTAGATACCGTGATGCGTTTTGGAGACATTCCCAAACCTTCGTCTGAAGTAATTTTTTCAATAGCTTTCATCACATTGGGATAGTTCATCAGCGGTTCGCCCATTCCCATAAATACGATGTTTGACAGCGGACGGTTGTGGTACAAACGACTCTCCTGATCAATTGCCACTACCTGATCATAAATTTCATCGGGCGCCAAATTGCGCATGCGTTTTAAACGTGCTGTGGCACAAAAATTACAGTCTAAACTGCAACCAACCTGAGACGATACACAGGCAGTTGTTCGGGTATTTGTAGGAATTAAAACAGATTCTACAATTAACCCATCGTGCAAACGCACCGCATTTTTAATCGTCCCGTCATTACTGTGTTGCATGGTATCAACCTGAATGTGGTTTATTACAAAATGCTGCTCTAATAAAATGCGGGTTTCTTTTGATATATTGGTCATGTCATCAAAGCTGTGTGCACCTTTGCTCCACAACCATTCGTAAACCTGATTGCCCCGAAAAGCTTTATCGCCTTGCATTACAAAGAATTCACGAATTTGTTCTTTGGTTAAACTCCGTATGTCTTTTTTTATCGTTTGCATGCTGCAAAGTTACAACAATTTACAAGTAGTTTTCAGTTTTGATGGTTTAGAAATTTTGAGAATTATTTAATGACTAAAGGCGGTGCTTCAGAGAAAACTTCCCTATCTTTACTCTAAACAAAGAACCTATGCATTTTATTTCAGAAGAATTAGAAAATTATATAGCTGACCATTCGGTAAAAGAACCAGAATTATTACAACAGCTGAACAAAGAAACACATCAAAAAGTATTACAACCCCGTATGTTAAGCGGTCATTTTCAGGGGCGTGTTTTGAGTATGCTTTCTAAAATTATTCAACCAAAGCATATTTTAGAAATAGGAACCTACACCGGCTATGCTACGTTATGTATGGCTGAAGGATTGCAGGAAAACGGGACGGTTGACACCATTGACATCAATGAAGAATTAGAAGAAATTCAGAATAAATATTTTAATCAATCGGGCAAAAGAAACCAGATTATTCAACATATTGGCAATGCTTTGGAAATTATTCCTGTGCTGGATAAAAAATTCGATTTGGTTTTTATTGATGCCGATAAAGAAAATTACATTAATTACTGGAATTTGGTTGTTCCGTTGATGAATAAAGGAGGAATTATCCTTTCAGACAACGTCTTGTGGAGCGGCAAAGTATTAGAAGAAGTAAAACCCAACGATAAATCGACTAAAATTTTGCTGGAATACAATAAAATTACAAACGAAGATCCAAGAGTAGAAACGGTTTTGTTACCTATTAGAGATGGTTTAACCGTTAGCAGGGTGTTATAAGTAAAGAAATGGAAAAACAAAAAGCCGTGTTTAATTGGAGTGGCGGAAAAGATTCTGCCCTGGCACTTTACAAAATTTTAAACGATGATAAATTTGATGTTGTAGCTTTGTTAACTACAATAAATGAAGAGACATTAACTTCATCAGTCCATTCTATCCCTGCAGAGATATTGGCAAAACAGGCTGATAGTATTGGCATTCCTCTTCATACTGTTTCTTTTGCAAAAGATTTATCAAATTATGACAGTATAATGAGCAAAACTGTTGCTTATTTTAAAAAGCAAGGCGTTACACATTTTATATTTGGTGATATTTTTTTAGAAGATGTAAAAACTTATAGAGAAAGTAAATTAAATCCACTGGGCATTGAGGTTGTAGAACCACTATGGAATAAATCATCTGCAGATATTATGGATGATTTCTTAAGATCAGGAATTAAAGCAAAAATAATTGTTACGCAGGCTAACAAATTAGATCAATCTTTTATTGGGAAAAATCTGGATAAAGATACAATGGATTTATTTCCTGATGATGTAGATGTTTGCGGAGAAAATGGTGAATACCATACACTGTCATATGCCGGCGGTTTGTTTAAAAAAGACGTAACCTTCTCTATTTTAAAAACTGATAAGATTACATACGATATTAAACTGAGTAACAACCAGATAAAAACATTTGAATACTGGCAGGCAGATATTACTGTTTAAAAAAAAACGCTTTCTACCAGAAAGCGTTTTTTTGTTGTTTATCTTTTAAATGGTATTTATTATTAAAATATCTGAAAATAACATAGAATAAAAATCCTGATAAAATGCCAAAAATATATCCACATAAAATATCTAACGGATAATGCAGTGCCAGATAAATACGCGTATAGGCAAATAGCAATGGAAAAAAGAAAATAAGCCAGGCGTATTTATAATATTTCCGCAAGATTAAAAAGATAATTAAAGTAGCTCCGCTTGAATTAGACGCGTGTCCTGAAAAGAAACTGAAACTTCCTCTTTTCGTCAATATCCTCAAATAAGGTTCCACTAACGATTCGTTTACCGGACGCAACCGCATAACAGTGTTTTTTACCAGATTGGTTGTTTGGTCGGTAAATAAAAAAAACAAAGCCAATACCAGTACTAATAAGCCAAATTGTTTAAGGGAAATTTTTTTTAGCAATAGAAAAATCAATACCAAAAAAAACGGCCACCAGTTTATTTGATGTGTAATGTACATAAAAACGGGATCCCAAAATTCGGTTCCCAGATTGTTCAGGTAAATCAGCAGTTGCTGATCTTTGCTAATGATGTTTTCCAACATTATTTTTGACGTTTTATTGGTCCGGTCATTGTTTCGATGTCTTCTTTTGCCTTATTAATTTCCTGTTGCACATCATTTAACGGATTGTATTGATCTAAATCAAGATTGACGGTTTTCTTAATATCGTCAATACCGATGCGTTTTTTAATATCGTCCACATCAACAGCGTCTTTTATATCTTTTACAATACCTGATTCGTCTACACTTTTTGTAATTTCAGACTTGATATCATTCGACGCATTTTTCACCTGATTGATTACTCGTGCTAGTCCACGTGCCATTTCGGGAATTTTATCAGAACCGAAAAGCATCAGGATTACAAGCATGATTAACACCATCTCTCCCCCACCAATGCCAAAAATAAGCGGACTTATATATAAATTTAAATACATTTTAATATTTTAAAGCAAAGTTACATAAAACTATTATTTTAAAACGCGAAGAATCTCTAAAAATTCGGTCGCTTTTTCTGTGTACATTATGTTAAGCTGTGTAATTTCTACTGTTTGATACGATGTTACAATAATGGGATCCTGTGCCAGAAAATAACCAAATGCCATGTGGTACTGCTCCGGGATTTTTAATTTATTGGTATAAAATTCAGATGAAAATTTACTTAAAAGTTTTTCTACAAATAATTGCTCCTGTTCTAATTCTACGGCTTTTTCTAACATTTTGGTTCTACCCGAAATGGCATTTACAATTAAATCTACCGGAATAATTCCTCCGCCCGACGAAGTGGCTCTGTGCAAATTTCGTTGTGCCGTGGTGCGTCTTACCACCTTACCAAAACCTAAACTCTCACTTGTAATGCGGCGGTCAATCACAATTTCATCTAAAATATTTTCGGCATATTCCATAGGAATAAAAACCAGTGATTTATTCATATCGGCATAAGAAAGTACTTTATTACGACCTATTAAATGTACTGCCGAAAAAATCAGCGTATCGTTTGGATTGGCCTCTATTGAGAAATACCCTCCTTTTTGTGTTTGTGCAGAAGTATTTGAGCTGATGTTTTTAATATAAATACCTTCTAAATCGCGTGTTTTTGCAACAATTTTACCTAAAACTGTCTTTTTTTGAGCATATGTTTCCACGCCACCAAGCAGTACAAAACAGGGAATTAATATATGGGTAATGATTCTATTCATAATACAAAACTATTGATTCTTTTAGCAGTACAAAATCTATTATCACGAATTTAACGCTCAGTTGCATTTTCCTGCTCTAAAAATTCAAATGATTTATCTAACAAATGGATTTTCCATTTTGCCTCGTCATCATTTTTAATGTATTGGTCAATCACATAATCATCATTCATGAAATAATAAAATTTTTCAACTAACGTATCAGGTATTTTCAAATAATCGGTTATTACGTTTCTTGGTAATCCCGCAACATACGGATTCATTTCATAAGGCTTTCTCCCCAAATCAACCGGTGGTTTTCTTAACTTTTTCAACAACCACAAAAACATCGCCTTAAAATCCATATTAGGATTAGGTTGCTGTACTTTGAGTAATACCGTTTCTGTATCAATTCCTAAAGATTTTGTTGTGATTTGACTCACCTTAACCTCTTCTAAAACGGTTGTTAACGGCTGCGGATAAATGCGAATTAACGTATTTTGTAAATCAGACGCTCTTATTTGATATTGTAATTGATACAGATCGTTTTCTTGTAACACCAATTCGTCGCTTGTCTGAATTTGCATCACAAAGTAACCTGCAACATCGGTTTTAACGGTTTCGTTTGTTGAACTATTAATTACTGTTAACGGTAATGCACTGATTTCGTTAACCATTAACCGCATTTTATATTCTGATCTGGTTTGTGCCACGGCTGCCACAGAAATAAAAAACAGCAAAAAGTAAGCGTATTTCATAACTATTTATTTGATTTGCTGTAAAAGTATCTGTTAATATGTTAAAATAAGAATAGCGTATTGGTAAACAATTGTTAAATAGATAAGTTTGTTTTTTATATATCGACTAATGAAAAATTTAATCATTGCAAGTACGTCAACTGTTTATGGTTTGGGATATTTAGAGTATTTATTGCCCACACTGCAAGAACATTTTAAAAACACCGATACCGTTATTTTTATTCCTTATGCACGACCGGGTGGCATTTCACACGATGAATATACCAATAAAGTTGCGGGTGCTTTTGAAAAAATAGGAAAAAAAGTTGTGGGATTACACACTTTTGAAAATCCTGTACAGGCGATTAATAATGCACAAGGGATTTTTACCGGTGGCGGAAATACTTTTTTATTGGTCAAGCAATTGTATAAAAAAGGAGTAATGTCTGTTTTAAAAAATGCTTTGTTGACAGGAATTCCTTATTTAGGATGTTCGGCAGGAAGTAACATCACCGGATTAACCATGGAAACCACAAACGATATGCCTATTGTTTATCCGCCAAGTTTTCAAACATTGGGTATGGTTCCGTTTAACATTAACCCACATTATCTGGATCCTGTTGAAGGCTCTACGCACATGGGCGAAACAAGAGAAACCCGCATTAATGAATTTCATGCGTTTAACACACAACCTGTTTTAGGACTAAGAGAAGGAAGTTGGTTAGAAGTACGCAATGAAAAAATCACGTTAAAAGGTTCTTTAACCGCCCGTTTATTCCGTAAAAATCAGACTCCCATAGAATTAAATCCCGAAACAGATTTATCGGATTTAGCATGATAATTTATAAAATAAAATGCCCAATTTTCATTGGGCATTAACTATTAATGTGATTCAGTACCGTCAATTCCGTGGGCATGACCGTGAGATAATTCCTCGTCAGTAGCTGGTCGTGCAGCAATAACTTCAACATCAAAAGTTAATGTTTTACCTGCCATTGGGTGATTTAAATCAGCTATAACTCCGGCATCATTTACTTCCTTAACAACCGCACGAAATTGATTCCCTTGATCATCTGTTAACGGAAGCATTGCACCAACTGGCGGAAGTCCCGATTCGCTAAACATTTCAAGAGGCAAATTAGCTATAGCGTTTGGATCAATTGATCCGTATCCCTCTTCAGGTGTAATGGTAAACGATTTTTTATCACCCACGGTTAGACCATTTAATTCCTCTTCAAATTTTGGAATCATCATTCCCACACCGTGCAAATACGTTAAAGGATTTTCTGTATTGGTTTCTTCAACAAATACTTTTTCACCGTTTGCTTCAATTGTATGAAGTTTGTAGTTTACTGCAACTACATAATTGTTTTCTATTGTCATTTGTTCTTTTTTTGAGAGAGAAATTCTCGTTGACTGCAAAGATAACAGTTTAAAATTAAATCATTAAACGATCACATAATTTCTATGGTAAATCATAAAATCATCTTAACATAGAGGATTTTCTTTTATCAAAAAGAAACCTAATGATTAACATTTTGTAAATTTGTCGTCAAGAAAAAAATTCTACAATGCAACAATTAAATCTAAAACCTATTGAACGCGTTAAAACGATTTCAAAGAAAGATTTTCTTGAAAAATATGTAAAAACGCAAACTCCTGTCGTAGTAGAACAATTAACAGAAGACTGGCCGGCTTACGAAAAGTGGCATTTAAATTATATTAAAAACATTGCAGGCGATAAAATTGTACCTTTATATGATGACCGTCCTGTTCGTGCAGAAGATGGTTTTAATGAAGCCCATGCCGAAATGAAAATGGCAGATTATATTGATCTTTTAGAAAAAGAACCTACCAGTTACCGTATTTTCCTTTACAACATCATGCAGGAAGTACCTACTTTAAAAAATGATTTTAAATGGCCCAACATCGGCTTACGATTAATCAAGCAATTACCCATGTTGTTTTTCGGAGGTGAAAATTCTAAGGTATTCATGCATTTTGATATTGATTATTCAAACATATTACACTTTCATTTTCACGGTAAAAAACGGTGTATCATCTTTCCCCCAGATCAAACAAAATATATGTACAAAATACCCCATTCTTTGATTTGCAGAGAAGATATAGATTTTGACCATCCCGATTTTGAAAAGTTTCCGGCGTTAAAACAGGCACAAGGCTATGTTTGTGAATTAAACCACGGTGAAATGATGTATATGCCCGAAGGATACTGGCATTATATGAAATATTTAACTCCGAGTTTTTCTATGAGTTTACGTGCGTTGCCAAGAAACCCAAAGTTTCTTTTAAAAGCGATTTATAATATAGGAATCATGCGCCATTTCGATAATTTTATGCGCAAAAGAAAAGGTCAGGAATGGATTGATGAAAAAAATGAACGGGCAATCAGCGAAACCCATAAAAAAATAGGGATTGTGTGATGAATGAAAAAGGACTTTCTGTAAATGATGCTATAAAAAAATTAGAATATTACTGTTCTTATCAGGATCGCTGTTATAAAGAAGTCATTTCTAAACTAAAATCGTTGGGAATGTATCAAACAGCAATCGACCATATTTTGAATCATTTAGCAGAAAACAGCTTTTTAAACGAAGAACGATTTGCTAAAAGCTTTGCAAGAGGCAAACATAAATTCAAATATTGGGGAAAACGCAGAATAGAACAAGAGTTAAAATTCAGAGATATTTCAACATATAATATCAAAACAGCCTTAAAAGAAATAGAAACAGACTATTTAAGCAATTTTTATGCTTTAGCCGAAAAGAAATGGCAAAGCATTACCGAACCTTCTTTAGAAAAGAAAAAACACAAATGGGTTGATTTTTTAATGCGTAAAGGCTACGAAAGTAATTTGATTTTTGAATATTTAAGAGAGTTAGAAAAAGAAAGTTTTTAGAAATATCGGCCTTCTATTATAGGGTAAATTTTTAAAAATTGCACATTAATTATGGTAGAAATACAACGGAATGAATACCATTAATAAAAAAAATAATCTTTAAATTAAACATAAGGGTTTCTATGTTTTTTAAAAACGAATCGTTAATTAAATATCAATACTACCTTTAAATTTTATCCGTAAAATCCAATTCGTTTTTTACTTTTTCATATTGATTTAAAACACCTTCTTGGCACTATTCCAAATCAATAGCAAGTATGTTATATAGCAATGATTTTCCATTTCCCGAGAGAGACAAAGTATCCCCACGCATATCCCCTATATTTTCACCATCAATATCCTGCCCTATTTGTATTTGGCAAAATCCTAAAAACGGAATTAGTAAAAAGAAAAGTAATTGTTTATTCATACTATATTTTTGATTTAAAAAGTAAATATAGCAAAAAAGCAGTTTCATTTCTGAAACCGCTTCAATAAATTTATGACAATAAGTAAATTAAGAATACATCTTTTCTCTTAATTCTTTAATTTTTGGGTCATCTAAATATTCGTCGAATGTCATGTAACGGTCAATCACTCCGTTTGGTGTTAATTCCAAAATACGGTTACCAACTGTTTGTGCAAATTCGTGATCGTGCGTGGTTAACAACACCGAACCTTTAAAGTTTTTTAACGAGTTGTTAAACGCTGTAATTGATTCCAAATCCAAGTGGTTTGTTGGTTCATCTAACATCAATACATTTGCTCTGATCATCATCATTCGTGAAATCATACAACGTACTTTCTCACCTCCCGATAAAACCGAACCTTTTTTCAATGCTTCTTCACCTGAGAAAATCATTTTTCCTAAAAAGCCACGTACATATACCTCATCACGTTCTTCTTCGGTTTTAGCCCATTGACGTAGCCAATCAACCAAAGTTAAATCTTCTGTAAAGAAATCGTGATTATCTGCCGGTAAATAAGATTGTGTGGTTGTAATTCCCCATTCAAAAGTGCCTGCATCGGCTTTTAAATTATCGTTTAATATTTCATAAAAAGCGGTTGTTGCACGCGAATCTTTTGAGAAGACCACTACCTTATCGCCTTTTGCCATGTTAAAATCAACATTTTTAAACAACGTTTCTCCTTCAGCTGACGCAGCTAATCCCTGGATATTCAAAATCTGGTCTCCGGCTTCGCGCTCTTGCTCAAAAATAATGGCAGGATAACGACGTGATGATGGTTTGATTTCGTTTACATTTAATTTTTCGATCATTTTTTTACGCGATGTAGCTTGTTTTGATTTTGCTACGTTGGCAGAAAACCGACGGATGAATTCTTCCAATTCGGCTTTTTTCTCTTCAGCTTTCTTGTTTTGCTGTGCACGTTGTTTGGCGGCTAACTGAGAAGATTCATACCAGAACGTATAATTACCGGAAAAATGATTGATTTTTCCAAAATCAATATCCGATATATGCGTACAAACGGCATCTAAAAAGTGACGGTCGTGCGATACAATTAAAACGGTGTTTTCGTAATTTGCCAAAAAGTTCTCTAACCAGCCAATGGTTTCAAAATCCAGGTCGTTGGTAGGTTCGTCCATTACCAAAACATCCGGATTACCAAATAAAGCCTGTGCCAATAACACGCGGACTTTTAATTTTGGTTCCACCTCGCTCATTAACGTATAATGTAAATCTTCAGAAATACCTAAATTCGATAGCATAGAAGCGGCGTCAGAATCGGCATTCCATCCGTTCATTTCATCAAACTGTAATTGCAGCTCGCCTATTCTATCGGCATTTTCATCAGAATAATCGGCATATAATTCGTCCATTTCCTTTTTAACAGCAAACAGCACTTTATTTCCCATTAAAACAGTTTCCAAAACGGTATGCTCGTCAAACATATTGTGGTTTTGGTTTAAAACAGACATACGTTTGCCCGGTTCTAAAATTACGTGTCCGGAAGTTGGATCAATATCACCGGCGATAATCTTAAGAAAAGTAGATTTTCCGGCACCGTTTGCACCAATAATTCCGTAGCAATTTCCTTGCGTAAATGTTGCATTTACTTCATCGAACAACACGCGTTTACCAAATTGAACAGATAAATTTGAAACTGTTAACATATTCTATAATTTTTTAAGTTGCAAATTTACGAAATTTTATCCGATTTAAATCAGCAATTCATCAAAGGTTAATGTGTTAATATTGGTTGTTTTAAAAAGATTTTTTTTAATATAATTCAATAAAAAAGTTTCAAGAGAGGTGTTTTTTCTTAAAAAAATATTAAATTTAACGTAATATTTAACACAGCTAATAACTGGTTGCCTTAATTTTGATGTTATGAAAACAATAAATATCATTGGTGCAGGCAATGTGGTTTACCATTTGTTGCAGGCGTTAAATAAATCATCACAGTACAAAATTCAGAATATTGCCGTACGTTCTTTAGAAAAAGCATTGGATTTTATTCCGGAAGAGTTAATTGTAACCAATATCAATCAGTTAAAAAAAACAGATATTACACTTATTTCGGTTACTGACAATGCTATTGAACAGATTTCGGATAATATTCCGTATAAAGATTCTTTAGTGGTTCATACATCGGGAACTACAGCTTTAGAAATTTTGAATGATAAAAACAGAAGAGGCGTTTTTTATCCGTTACAAACGTTTTCTAAAAACAAAGAGATCAGCTTTAAGGAAGTTCCTTTGTGTTTAGAAGCCGAAAATGAAAACGATTTAAACGATTTAAAAAAACTAGCGGATGAGTTGTCTGAGAATGTCTATGAACTATCATCGCAACAACGCAAAAGCTTACATGTTGCCGCTGTGTTTGTGAGTAATTTTGTCAATCACATGTATTACATTGGAAATGAAATTTGTATGGCGAATAACATTCCTTTCAATATTTTAAAACCATTGATCAAAGAAACAGCAAACAAGATCAATTATTTAAGTCCGGAAGAAGCACAAACCGGTCCGGCAGTTCGGTTTGATACAAAAACCACAGATGCCCACGAAGCATTTTTAATAAATGAGACATATAAAGAAATCTATAAATTAATTACAAAAAGCATACAAAAAAATGTCTAAAAGTTACAAAGAATACTTAAATCACATTAACACATTTATTTTTGATGTGGACGGAGTATTAACCAACGGAACCATACAGGTTACACAAAGCGGCGAATTGCTGCGAACGATGAACATACGCGATGGTTTTGCCATGAAAGCCGCCATAGAAAAAGGTTATAACGTATGTGTTATTTCGGGCGGATCAAGCGAAGGTATTAGAATAAGATTAAGAAATTTAGGCATTTACGATATTCATTTAGGAGTATCAGACAAAGTTGAAATTTATAAAGAATACATTACGGTAAACAATATTAAACCAGAAAATGTTTTATATATGGGTGATGATTTACCCGATTATTGGGTAATGCAAAAAGTGGGATTGCCCGCTTGCCCGCAAGATGCAGCACCCGAAATAAAAAAGCTTAGCAAATACATTTCACACGTTAAAGGTGGCGAAGGAGCCGCACGCGACGTCATTGAACAGGTAATGAAAGTTCAGGGGAAATGGCTGGAGCATTTTGAAGCAAAATTTGATTAACATTTAAATATACAGCTTATGAACGTTCTAAAAAAAGATCAGACACAGATGATGTTACAAGTAATTGTAACTGTTTTACTTTTTAGATTTGTTTTGTTTGAACCTTTAGTTGACGGGTTAGGGCTTTCAAAGCTTCATTATTTTTTGTTTTTTATTGCCATTGGTTTTATCATTTATGGTGGTTTTCTGCTTTACCGAATTGTTTTACAGGAAGAATTCCCCAATAAATCCATTCAAAAAAATGTAGAAAAGGCGTATTATAAATACCTTGCCGTGAATGCGGTAGGTGTTGGTATTAGTTTTTTTGTGGCAAGTGCTATTGACAAAACCTATTACTTTGGATTTTTCTTAGGCTTAGCTGCTATTTTATATTTATATATGACTCAATGGCGAAAAATTTTATTATTTGACAATATCGTTTATTCGCTCATCATTTCATCTCCGTTTTTTATTTTAATGCTTTTGGATTTAATGCCGTCATTACAAATAACCGATGAAGTGATCAACCCTGAGAAACAGCAATTGCTAAATATTTCACTCCAAATATGTACCTTGCTTTGGTTGTTGTATTTCATAAAAACGATTGTGATTGATTTAAAATTTATGGAACTCGACATTAAATACAAACGTAAATCATTAGCAACTATTCACGGCAGAGCGGTGGGTGCAAAAAGAACCGTTTTTTTATCAATTATACCTTTAGTACTGATTGTCGTTTTTTGTTCAATTCACTTAAATCTAAACATTTTATTGGGATATATTGCCGTATTGGTAATCCTTCCCTATTTATTTTATCTGATAAAATTGTGGAATGCCAAAACTACCGATGGTTTTAACCGTATAAACAATATTTTAAACACAATCATTTGGTTAACTATATTTTCCATTGTAGTTTTATACTTCAATTTAAGATAAATGATTTTACAGGAAAAATATAAAAGTTATCAAATAATATTAGCCTCAAATTCGCCACGAAGAAAACAGTTTTTAACCGATTTGGGCTTACATTTTACCATTAAGCCGGCAAACGTAAACGAAGAATATCCTTCCTTTTTAAAAGGCAAGGATATTGCTTTATATATTGCAAAACAAAAGGCATCGGCATTTAATAACTTGAACGAAAACGATTTGGTTATTACGTGTGATACCATTGTTTGTATTGATGATGTAGTTTTGGGGAAGCCTGAAAATAAAGCCGATGCAAAAAAGATGCTGCTGCAATTATCGGGTACAACGCATAACGTAATCAGTGCGGTTTGCATCAAATCGAATCAAAAAGAAAAACTTTTTCACGATGAAACCCAAGTTACTTTTAACACGTTGAATCCATTGGATATTGATTACTACATCGAAGCCTTTAAACCCTTTGACAAAGCCGGCGCGTACGGAATTCAGGAATGGATTGGTCTAATCGGCATTGAAAAAATCAACGGATCCTACACCAACGTGGTAGGTATGCCAATGGAAAAATTGTATAATGAATTAATTAAATGGTAATGTTTTCAAATTTTCATCTTTCTGATTATTACGATAAAATCATCGGTACCATTGTACTGATTGTACTTGTTTACATCTTAAAACTAATCATTCGTAAACTTATTTTAAAATTTTCGGCATACTCCTCAAAAACAGACAACCGCAGTAAGTTGATCATCAAATATTTCAATTGGCTTTTGAATATTTTATTTATTGTTTTCATTATTTTTTTATGGGGAGTTGATACGCAAAACCTCTTTGGATTTGTAGGAGCTGCCATCACTTTTATCGGAGTTGCCTTGTTTGCACAATGGTCGGTTTTAAGCAACTTTACAGCAGGCGTAATTATGTTTTTTGCGTTTCCGTTTAAAATTGGCGACCGTATAAAAATTCACGATAAAGACTTCCCTATTGAAGCCGAAATTGATGATATAAAAGCTTTTCACACCATATTAATTACAAGTGAAGGCGAAAAAATCTCTTATCCAAATAATTTATTCTTACAAAAATCAGTAGTGGTTTTATAACAATGAAAAAAATTAAACTATTAATAATCGCAAGTATCGTTTTTACGCAAAATATAACAGCGCAAAAACCTCAAACACCTACTCCATCCGAAATTTATTTCAAAATGGAACAACTCAATGTGCTGGCAAGTGCATTATATGTTGCGGCTCATCCCGACGATGAAAACACTCGGCTGATTACTTATTTAACCCATCACGATAAAGCTTACACAAATTATTTATCGTTAACCCGAGGAAACGGCGGACAAAACCTACTAAGCAATGAATTGGGAACCGATTTAGGTGTAATACGTACCAACGAATTGTGGAACGCACGAAAAATTGATGGCGGGCATCAGTTTTTTTCTACTGCCGATGATTTCGGGTTTTCTAAACACCCTAAAGAAGCTTTTGAAAAATGGAATAAAGAA
The DNA here is from genome assembly GCF_900108395.1 of Paenimyroides marinum. GTDB lineage: Bacteria > Bacteroidota > Bacteroidia > Flavobacteriales > Flavobacteriaceae > Flavobacterium > Flavobacterium marinum. The sequence goes on from NZ_FNXE01000032.1 coordinate 18,670, forward strand.
TCGTTATTGCAGCAAATGGTTTACATGATTAGAAAAGAGCAACCCGATGTAATCATTAACCGTTTTGACCATAGAACCGAAGGAAATACGCACGGACACCACACAGCCTCAGCTCAGTTATCTAAAGAAGCTTTTGATTTGGCACAAGATGTTTCCTATAAAATTCCGGAAGAAGAATTAAATATCTGGCAGCCCAAACGTTTGTTTTTTAACGTTTCGTGGTTCTTCTTTAGAAATAAAAAAGCGTTTGATGAAGCAGATAAATCAAAATACATTCCGTTAAATATTGGAACTTTTTATACACAATTAGGTAAAAACAATCAGGAAATTGCATCGTTAAGTCGCAGTCAGCACCAATCACAGGGGTTTGGAGATTTATCGTCGCGAGGTGAAGAAATTGATTATGTGGAATTGATTGAGGGCATTCCCCTAACCTCTTCTAATTTGTTTGAAGGTATTGATACAAGCTGGAACCGTATAAAAGGAGGAAACAAAATTCAGCCTTTGGTTAGCCAGCTTATTAACGAATATGATTTTAAAGATCCATCGAAATCAATCAATTTACTGACAAAAATTTATACTGAAATTGATAAATTACCCGAAACCATTTGGAAAACCCGCAAGCAAAACGAAGTTAAAGAACTGATTAAAAACTGTACAGGTTTGTTTTTAGATTTAACCACAAACGAACCATTCACTACACCTAACACAACCATTGATATTAAGGTTGAGGCTGTGAACAGATCCACTCAGAACATTATTTTAAAAGATGTTACTATCAATAACCAAAAAACAATTTTAAATAAACCTTTAGAAAGTCAAGAGGTTTTTTATGATTATTTCAATACCAAATTCACCAATCAAGATTACACAAATTTTAAGTTTATCAATACGTTTAATGATTTTAAAACACAGTTTCAGCAAAACAGCAAAAACGAAATTGGTTTAGAAATTAACGGAATTTATATTTCGTTTCCGGCACCAATTCAATACCTTTATAAAGATGTTGCTAAGGGCGAAATTTACAAACCTTTTCATATTGTTCCTGCAGTTTCTGTTCAGTTTAAGCAACCTGTTTATGTATCTAATAAAAATAAACCGCAAAACATTTCTGTGATTTTAAGTAATTATTCTGATGAATCTATAAATGGGAAAATATTGACAACTGCAAGTTATATGGGGCTCCACGCTGCTAAACCTCAGAAAGAAATAGTTTTTAGTTTAAACAAAAATGAGAAAAATAAAGAAATAAATTTTGATGAAGATAGTTATAATTATTCTGTGAGATTAATTAATCACCTAAATCAAACCTTACCTTCAAATGAAATAAAATGGGTTGATTACAGTCATATTCCTGTAAATTATTATTTGAAAGATTCTAAAACAAAAATTGTATCTTTCGATAATTCCAAATTAAAAAAACAGCATATTGGTTATATAATGGGTGCCGGTGATGAAATTCCACAAGTTTTAAAAGATGTTGGTTACAACGTAGATTTTATTAATTTAGAAACTGTAAAAGCTGAAGAATTATCAAAATATGAAACCATTATTGTAGGTATTCGTGCTTTTAACACCGAAAGTGCTTTTAAAACTAAAAACCAATTATTGTTTGATTATACCAAGAATGGCGGAACGGTTATTGTGCAGTATCAAACCAATACCAACTTGCAGACCAATAAAGTTACTCCGTACAAATTAACCATCGGCAAAACAAGGATTACAGATGAAAACGCAGTGGTAAATTTCATCAATCCAAACGAAAAAATACTAAATCAACCTTTTAAGATTTCGCAGGAAAATTTTAAAAACTGGGTTCAGGAACAAGGATTGTATTATGCCGATGAATTTGCAGGCGAATTTCAGCCGGTTCTTACATCGCACGATTTTAACGAAAAAGATACTAACGGTGCCTTACTTGTTGCCAAATACGGCAAAGGATATTACGTTTATACAGGTTTGAGTTTCTTTAGACAACTACCGGCAGGAAACACGGGAGCTTTAGAGTTATTTATTAATCTAATTGAATTAAAAAATGAGTGATTTTAAATGGATAAAATGGCGAAAAAGTTACAGCATTGTGCTTTTTATTAATGTATTTTACATTATTCTTTTTTATTTTATAATGCATTTTACCGATTAATATGGAGCTATTAGACTGGATTATACTTTTAAGTACGTTGTTGTTTATTGTTCTTTACGGAACTTATAAAACCAGAGGCAGTAAAAACATACAGGAATATATTTTAGCCAACCAATCTACCAATTGGTTTACGGTTGGTTTGTCGGTCATGGCGACACAAGCAAGTGCCATTACCTTTTTATCAACACCGGGGCAAGCGTTTCACGACGGAATGGGTTTTGTACAGTTTTATTTTGGTTTACCTCTGGCAATGGTGGTTATATGTATGGTTTTTATTCCTGTGTTTCATCGTTTAAAAGTATATACTGCTTATGAATTTTTAGAAAACCGGTTTGATTTACGAACCAGAACACTGGCATCGGTCATCTTCCTGATTCAGCGAAGTATCGGAACAGGAATCACCATTTATGCACCGGCAATTATCTTATCCTCCATCTTAAATTGGGATTTAACCTTCATTATTGTTTCCATTGGTATCGTTATTATTTTTTACACTTATTTTGGTGGAACAAAAGCATTGAATATTACACAAAAACAACAGGCATTTGTTATAATGGCAGGAATGTTCCTTACATTTTTCATTATTTTATTCCGTTTGCCCGAAGAAGTAAATTTTGTAAATGTTTTTAATGTTGCAAAGATTGAAGGTAAACTGGATTTACTGAACTTTTCAACAGATTTTACCGAAACCTATACTTTATGGAATGGTTTAACCGCCGGTTTCTTCTTAATGTTGGCTTATTTTGGAACCGATCAGTCGCAAGTGGGAAGGTATCTCTCTGGAAAAAGTGTCAGAGAAACACAAATGGGACTATTGATGAACGGAATTTTAAAAGTGCCCATGCAGTTTTTTATTCTTTTAGTTGGTGTAATGGTCTTTATTTTCTTTCATTTTTATCAGTCGCCTTTACATTTCAATCCTGTAAACACTTCAAAAGTATTGAGTTCTGAATATCAAACAGAATATCGTGATCTGGAAATAGATCTAAAAAACCTGTTGAATGAGAAAAAAGAAATCACTCAGATTTATACAGGTCAGCTGAACCAGGGATATGAAAACGAAATGCTCGAAGAGAAACTGGTTTCATTAAACGAACAAGAAGTACAATTAAGACAAGATGCACGCGATATTATTTTAAAAGTAGATAAAGGTGCTGAAACCAACGATAAGGACTATGTTTTTATCTATTTTATTTTGAATTACCTGCCCCACGGAATCATTGGTTTTTTACTCGCAATGATTTTTTCTGCAGCCATGTCAAGCTCTGCATCGGGTTTGTATGCTGTGGCTTCAAGTTCTGCAATTGATATATATAAAACGTACCGCCCCGGGTTTTCAGAAAAGCACTATTTAAAAGCAACCAAGTATTTAGTTATTTTCTGGGGAATCATCTGTATTTTGGCAGCTTGTTTAATCACTTTGTTTGAAAATCTGATACAATTGGTAAACATCATTGGATCCATTTTTTACGGAACCGTTTTAGGGATCTTTTTAATAGCCTTCTTTTTTAAATACATTAAAGCAAAAGCTACTTTTTGGAGTGCTTTATTAGCACAGCTTGTAGTAATTTATATTTATTACTTAGATGCTATAAGTTATCTGTGGTTAAACCCAATTGGGGTTTTTCTTGTGATTATTTTTGGATTTATCTTACAGTGGTTATTCAACAAAAAAAATCGGACTTTATAAAGTCCGATTTTTTTATATCCCAATCTCTATTTGGAAACGAAAATACCAATTATTTTTCTGGGTGCCGTTAAAATACTTTAAATCATCATAAGTAACTTCGGCTTGTACTTTAAAAGCATGTTCCCAAATGTATTTTGTAACACCAAAGCTGTATTGTTTTTGGTTAGGAACATTCAATCTATAAATAGCATCGTCAACATTTTGAGTAGAAAAACGACCAATAATTTCATAATGTGATACCGGAAAAGTATAACTCAACTGATAATCTAATCCTTCACCTGCAAAAACGTATCGGGTTTCTGGTAAACCTTCACTGTTTTCTCCAATTGTTAATGGATTATTTGTTGTACGGTTCATATAAGAAACCATACCTGCCCAGCCTTTGTATTTACCAATTGCATCAATAAACACTGATTGTAGATTGCGGGTTTCATACAATTCATCTCCTTGCTGACCACGAGCTAAACCTGCATCAAAATTTTTATGTAACACGCCCGAAAGCATCACTTTTGGTTTTTCCTCAAACTGAATATCCCCTTCAAAATAATCTCCACCTTTTTTAAAAGTACCAAAAGGTAATAACTCTACTTTCCCGGTTAAGGCAATATTATTATCTTTTCCGCTCCAGTTTCTTCCGTTACCTGATGTTGCGGCGGTTTTAATGTTATATGAAAACTGATCTTTGTTTTGCTCGTAATAATTTACCTGAAAACCAAAATCACGATCTATATTAAACTGAGCATTGTTGATTGACCGATCGGTCAACTGCAAAGAGCCCGAAGAATTAACACGTTGGCGGTTTCCCGGAAGTTTTGTTTGACCGAATAGGAAACTCCAATGACTATTTGGATTATAACTTACAACTGCATCACGAATAATATTCAAATTCTTACCTTCTTCTATTTCACCTACATCGCCCGGAGCAAAGGACAATTGTAAAGCATACTGAAACTTCGGGTTTCCCACATATCCGTCTAAACGCAAACGCAACCTTCTAATCTGTGCATCGTAATTAGATTCTTGATCTTCGTAATCGTAATAAGTTACACGGTTTTGCATTCTAAAACGAATATTCAACTGAAACAAACTGTCTGCCGATGTCATTCCCATTCCTTTACCATAACTGTAATAAGGTAATGCCGACATCTTTATCTCTTCAATTTCTCTTTTGGTTTCATTTTGTGCCTCTACCGCCCCAAAACTCATCATACTTAATACAAAAATAAACTTTTTCATACGTTTTATTAAAGTTTTGTGCAAAAGTATAAGTAATTTTGTAGCGTAAGGAATTACAATATTAAATAATAGTTAAGTAATTGTAAATGGAATCTAAATACAGAGCATATCACTTTAAAATAGAACCAAAAGATCCGGGATCGGACATTTTATTAGCTGAATTGGGCGAATTAGCATTTGATAGTTTTGTTGAAACCAATGAAGGTCTGTCGGCATATATCCAATCAGCCGATGATTCTGATGATTTATTGAATGATATTTATATATTGAATAATCCGGAATTTAAAATTTCATATCATACCGAAGATATTGAACAAGTGAACTGGAATGAAGAGTGGGAAAAAAATTTTGAACCCATAAATGTAGATGATATTTGTTATGTGCGTGCGCCTTTCCACGAGCCAAAAAATGTAGCATACGAAATTGTGATTGAACCTAAAATGAGCTTTGGAACCGGACATCACGAGACTACTTTTATGATGATGAAACATTTATTATCTTTGAATGTTGAGAATATGGAAGTGTTAGATATGGGCTGCGGTACGGCTATCTTAGCCATTTTAGCCTTAATGAAAGGTGCAAAACACGCCGATGCTATCGATATTGATAATTGGTGTTATTTAAATTCTGTTGAAAATGCAGAAAGAAACAGCATTGAAAATATTTCGGTTTATGAAGGTGATGCCTCTTTATTAGCAGATAAAACTAATAAATATGATTTGGTTATAGCGAATATCAATCGGAATATTTTATTAAATGATATAGAAGCTTATGCCAAAACATTAAAGACCGGCGGTATTATTTTATTCAGCGGATTTTACACAGCGGATATTCAGGCTATTGAAGCAGAAGCCAATAAATACAATATGTTTTTAGATACACAGTTAGAAAAAAACAACTGGGCATCTTTAAAGTTTATAAAAAAATGATTATGAGTACAAAAGAACAGGTTTTAGAAGAAGTAAAGATTGAAGAATTATTAAACGGCGAAAATGTAATAGTTCTTTATAATGATGATGTAAACACTTTTGATCATGTAATTGAAACACTGGTACGTGTTTGTAATCATGAACCGTTACAAGCCGAACAATGTGCTATGCTGGTACATTACAAAGGCAAATGCGACGTAAAAACCGGTGGATATAAAGAACTGGTTCCTATATGTTCGGCATTGTTAGATGCCGGTTTAAGTGCAGAGATTGAATAGTCAAAATAAGGAGGATTTGCAAACCCTCCTTATTTTATTTTTACATTCTTTTTTAGAAAACACCTTATATCACATTCAAATCTTTTAAACAACTTTTTATCAATTCAAAAGTACGTTCAATATCGTTATCTAATCCTATTGAAAAACGAATTAAACCATTGCTTAGTCCCATTTCCAGTTGTTCGTCAGCAGGAATTTCAGATGAAGTAGAAGTTCCCGGTGCACTAAACAATGTTTTGTAGAACCCTAAACTCACTGCCAAATAGCCCACATTGCGTTCTTGCATCAGCTCCATCACTGCATTGGCTTTTTCTAATGTGCCAACATCAATAGTCAACATTCCTCCAAAACCATACTCGTTGTTGTACATTGACTTATAAATTTCATGTGACGGATGTGATTCCAGTCCGGGATAAACCGTTTTAATACCTATTTCATTAAAAGCTTTTGCCAGATAAAGTGCATTGGCACTGTGTTGTTTCATACGCAAATGCAATGTACGCATATTTTTAAGGATACTTGCCGAACGCATACTGTCCATGGTTGATCCAAAAAGCATACACGCACCGTTGTTTACATTTTTTAAATCGTTAATGAAGTCTGCAGTTCCGCAAATTACACCTCCTACGGTATCGCTGCTTCCATTGATATATTTTGTTAAACTGTGGATTACCACATCGGCTCCCAAATTTGCCGGAGTAACGCTTAAAGGCGAAAAAGTATTGTCAACCACTACCTTTATATTGTTTGTTTTTCCTATTTCTGAAATGGCAGCAACATCGGCAACTTCAAGCAATGGATTACTTACTGTTTCTAAATAAATTACCTTGGTGTTAGGTTTTATCAACGATTTTATCTTATCAAGATTAGTAATATCAACAAAATCAACACCCATTCCATATTCGGGTAAAAAATTCTTTAAAAACGCATAAGTTCCGCCATAAATGGTACGACTTGTAATGATGTGATCTCCTTTTTTACACAATTGCATCAAGACAGCTGTTATGGCACCCATACCCGAAGCGGTAACATTGGCTGCTTCTGTATTTTCCATTTGTGCCAATGCCGCACTTAAATACAAATTAGAAGGCGAGCTGTGACGACTGTATAAATAGCATCCATCAGTATTTCCTTCAAATGTATCAAACATACTTTTTGCTGAAAGAAAGGTGTAAGTTGATGAATCTGAAATAGAAGGGTTCACTCCTCCAAATTCTCCGAAAAATTGTAAATCCTGAATTTTATCTGCCGGTTTAAACATTATTTTATAATTTTTTTGTTAGTGTTACTGAAATTACAAACTACCGTTTTTTTGACAAAATAAAATTGCATATCATAGAAAATAAATCAGTAAAAGATGTATATTTGATGAATAATAACCTATTTTTAAATAAAATTGCTTAAAAAATAAAATAATGAAATTAGACCAAATCGATTTAAAACTCATAGAGTTCTTACAAAAAAACTGTAAACAAACTACCAAAGAATTAGCCGACCAATTGGATCTTTCAACCACCGCAGTTTACGAACGCGTAAAAAAGTTAGAAAAGCAGCACATTATTACCGATTATGTTGCGATTATTAACAAAGACAAAATTAACCGGAGTTTTATAGTTATCTCTCACATTAAAATTAAATCACATTCAAAAGACGCTATTTTAAAATTTGAGAAAAAAGTAAACCAGATTCCCGAGGTATTGGAATGTTTTCACGTAAGCGGCGAATACGATTATATATTAAAAATTGGTGTTCAGGATATGGAAGCGTACCGTGAATTTATGCTTTCAAAACTAACTACTATGGAAGAAGTACAAAGTACTCACAGTACATTTGTAATTAAAGAAGTTAAGAATTTGAAAACATATAATATTTTGTAAATTTCATCGGTTATTCCATGGATGATATTTTTCTACTTCCTGTTTTAATTTTTGTTTGTCTAAATGCAGATAAATTTCGGTTGTGGTAATTGATTCATGCCCCAGCATTAACTGAATAGATCGTAAATCGGCTCCGTTTTCAAGTAAATGAGTAGCGAATGAATGCCGTAAAGTATGCGGACTGATATTTTTATGCAAACCAGCCAGTTTTGCCAATGTTTTTAATATGGTAAAAATCATGGCTCGCGTTAATTGTGCCCCGCGGCGATTTAAGAACAAAATATCTTCGGCCTCTTTTTTTATGTTCATCTTTGAGCGGATTTCGGTTCTGTAACAATTGATTTTTTTTATGGCTGATGATGCAATAGGAACAAACCGTTGTTTAGACCCTTTTCCCAATACCCGGATAAAACCTTCGTCAAAAAATAAATCGGATAATTTTAAATTGATTAGTTCAGAAACCCTTAACCCACAAGAATACATTGTTTCTATAATGGCATCGTTTCTGATTCCTTCTGTTTTAGTAAAATCTATAACACTTTGCAATGTGTCTATTTCTTCTACAGATAGAACCACAGGCAGTTTTTTTATTTGTTTAGGTAATTCTATAAACATTACCGGATTATTTTCGATAACATTTTGCAGTATCAAGAAACTGTAAAAATGGTTTAAACCGGATAAGATACGGGCTTGAGAGGCAGGTGCCAAATACTCGGAAACAAAGTGGATAAACCCTCTTATATCAGCTTCCTGCACGTTGATTAAACTGCTGTTTGTTCCTAAAAACTGTTTAAATTTATCTAAATCATACAAATAGCTTAACAAGGTATTTTCTGCAACACCTCGTTCTAATTTCAAGTAATAACTAAACTGTTCTATATAATTATCCATAAAAAAACCACCGAAAAACGGTGGTTTAAAAGTACAGTTTTATAAATTACTATTCAAATTTATATCCGATTCCTATCTGTATTACATTATTTTTTATCGCATCGCCATTGTTATCTTTCATAATGTCAGAAAAACCTAAATTATAACGACCGTTTACAAACAGACCCATTGGTAAGTCATAAGCTAAACCTAATCCTAAACCAAAATCGGTAGAATTACGTGAACTTTTCGTATCAATAGTTCCTGCTGATGAACCAGATTCTACTTTAGTTTCTGATTTAACTAAAAAGCCTATCTGTGGTCCCGCCTCAACGGAAAAACCATCCACAATATAATATTTAGCTAATATTGGAATGTTAATATAATCAAGATTCCATTTTGCTTCAATTGAACCAAACGGAATTAACACTTCAGAAACCTTAGTTCCCTGTGAAGAGTACAAAAGTTCAGGCTGAATAGAAAATTTATCATTAAACTTAATTTCCGCAAAAGCACCAACATAAAAACCGGTTTTCATTTCATTATCAAAACCTATATTAGATAAATTAGCGAAATTTACTCCTGCTTTTGGACCAAATTTTACTTGTTGTTGTGCAAACGCTGAAGCCCCTGCTGCAATTAATGCAATCATTGATAAAATTACTTTTTTCATAGATACACCATTTATTTAAAGTATTACCAAAATTATGCCATGTTAAAATTTATATCCCACAGAAAGTTGAACAGATGTGTTGGTCATAGGGGCAAACTTTAGATTATCATTCATATAGTTCACTTCTTTTAACAATTCATCGGTTGCATCAGGAATCGTAAATTTCTGATAATCGTTATCAATTTTATAAATGTCTTGTAATCCCATATAATAACGGAAGTTAAAAAACAAACCACTTTCTGCATAATATGTAAAACCACCCGTAATACCATAATCAAATTTCTCATAGTAATCTTCGTAGTTCTTACTTCTATAACCGGCTTCAAAAACAGCTTTATCTAATTGTGAATAAGAGGCAACGTATCTTGGGTCTGTTAAATACAGGTATTCTCGGGCAGTGTTGTATTTATTTGCATCAAACTGACCTTTTGCATGAAGCATATACCCTATTTGTCCACCTAATTCAACAGAAAAATTCTTACTTGCATAATATTTAAAAGTAATTGGTAAATATAAGTAGTGCATTGTAACGTCTTCTAACTTCAACGTTTCGGTTACCTCGTCGGTGTTTATGTCAATTTGATCGTATTCCGCTCCTTTATATCCTTGTACAGCATATTGTAGTTCAGCTTGTACGGCAAATTTCTTGTAAAAAGATAATGGTACTTCTATTGTTCCTCCAACCTGTAGCCCGGGTTTAAAATCTTGGGTATTACCACCTGTTAATCTAGACATATTGCCACCGACTTTGATCCCGGTTTCAATTAAATTTCTATGATTGCGTTGTGCAAAACTATTTGTTGTTAACAACCCTAAAAAAACGATTGACAGTAATATTTTCTTCATTAGTTCAGCTTTAAATATATTTTAAGCCTTAAAGATATAAAAAAAGCCTTTCAAAAATGAAAGGCTCTTAAATTTTTATTAAATTTCTTTAAAAAAATTACAGTTTAAAGGTTAAACCGAATGTTGCTGTGTCAAAAAAGTTATTGAAAACATTAACATTTGCATTAAATTCATCTGTTTTAACATCTGTATTTTTGTCTTTACTTGTTGAAAAAGATAAAACATCAGATAATCCAAAGTTGACAGCAATTTTAGGAGTAACAAAATAATTGATTCCTAAACCTAAACCAGTTGAAAATCCTGAATTCTTTTGAACTTCAGTTCCGTTATCTTTTGCTTTGTAGTTATCCATTCCTATATTTAATTCTGTATACGTTTTAAAACGTTGCCCTAAATCTAAGAAATAATAACGACCAAATACTCCAGCATAAAAACCATTTTGTTTTACTTCATCAGTTCCGGTTGGTAATTCTGTAGTTTCTTTTCCTGAAAAAACACCCAATTGCACACCTAAAGCAAATTTGTCATTAATAAAATATCCTGCTTTTGGGCTAAAATTAGTATTATTTTGCTTTTGAGTTGCGGTAAATCCATTTGTTTCAACAGATTCTTTAGTAGAATTTACCTGAATGTTTCCTTCTAATAAAACATCGCCTTGGTTAAAACCAAAACCACCCTCTTGTGCTTGTGCTGCAACTCCCATTACTAACACAGCTAATGATAATACGATCTTTTTCATTGTCTATAATTATTTTTTTACAAGGCAAATTTACGGAATCATTAAATTAAACACCTATTGTTTTAACAATAATTTAAAACACGCTTAATAATTACCTGGCTAATTAAATTATTGACAAAATCAGCTAAAGCTTGTATTTCTGATAGATATCTGTTTTTTACATTCCTTTAAATTAAGGCTTCATTGATCCGGCTATTTTGTTAATTTTACAGAATAAAATCTTTGTTATGAAAATTGTAATTATCAATGGGCCTAATTTGAACCTTTTAGGAAAAAGAGAACCTTCTGTTTACGGAAATGAAACTTTTGAAACTTTTTTCAGTGATCTTAAAACTGAATTCCCCGATATTGAATTCACTTATTATCAAAGCAATCACGAAGGATCTATTATTGATAAAATTCATGAAACAGGATTTGATTTTGATGGAATTATATTGAATGCCGGTGCTTACACGCATACTTCAATAGCTATTGCCGATGCCATTAGCGCAATAAATACGCCTGTTATAGAAGTCCATATCAGCAATGTATTTAAAAGAGAACCGTTTAGACACCATTCTTATTTATCGGCTGTTGCAAAAGGAACAATATGCGGTTTTGGTTTAAAGTCTTATAAATTGGCTGTTTTTTCTTTAATATCTGATAAGTAATCTTTTGTTATTAAAGTTACAATTAATGGTAAACAACAATGATAAATCTATATTTTTAACAGCTTCTAAATTTAGAAAATTGCTTATTTATGAGTTTTTTGTAAATTTGGACGCAAATGGAGGTCAGTAACCATTAAAAAAACGGAGCGATACCGAAAAGCTATACGAGTAGGGTTTTAACTAAAATTAAACAACTAAAAATGGATGCACAAAAAGTAGACATGTTCATGATGACTAACAGCAAATTCTTTGAAAGTCACCACATGGCTCAAATCAGAGAAAACTTATTAAAAATGGACGATTCTAAATGGGCTATGGTTCAAACACTTCAATTTAAAGACCCTACAACAATGCTTATTGTATCGATACTTGCCGGTGGTTTAGGAATTGACCGTTTTATGATTGGAGATACCGGTCTTGGTATTGGTAAGCTTTTAACTTGTGGTGGTTTAGGAATATGGTCTATCATTGATTTATTTTTGATTATGGGAGCCACCCGCGAAAAAAATATGGAAAAACTTGTACAGGCGTTCTATTAATGTATCTTAAAAAAAATAAACTGTATTTTTTTTTATTTATAGCCTGCATTGCAGGCTATATTTGGCTTTTTTACAACATGACAGGCTTTAATACAACTAATAATACGGTTGGAGTTTGCGTTTTTAAAAAAATCACTACTATTCCATGTCCTTCGTGTGGCACAACCCGTTCAATTGTTTCACTGTTACAAGGACATTTTTCACAGGCTCTATATACCAACCCGTTGGGCATTGTCGTTTTTGTCTTTATGCTGGTACTACCCTTTTGGATCTTAGCAGATTTTTTCTTAAAAAAAACAACATTATTTGATTGTTATAAAAAAACCGAAATCTGGCTAAGAAAGCCCCAAATTACAATTCCTTTAATACTTCTGGTTCTTATCAACTGGATTTGGAACATTATAAAACAATTATGATACAAAAAACAACATTTATTTATAAACCGGGCGAGCACGAAACAGAAAAAGCATCAAACAGCTATTTAATGTCTTTAATCGCTTTTATAGTAGGTTTACCCTTGCCAATAATTAATTTGCTGGCAACCTTTTTTTTCTATATAAGTAACAGAAAAGGCACCTATTTTGTTCGTTGGCATTGTACACAGGCACTGCTTTCGCAATTTTCGATGCTTTTTGTCAATAGCTTTGGTTTTTGGTGGACAGTTTCTATCATCTTTTATTCAGAGACCATAACCAACCATTATATTGCATATATGATTACCGCAATTATTTTTAATTTGTCAGAATTTATCGCTACTATTTATACCGCTATTCAAACAAGAAAAGGAATTCATGTACAATGGTGGTTTTACGGAAGTTTAACCCATTTAATCTGCAAACCATGAAAAAAATAATATTTCAAGGATTATTATTAATTGTATTATTCTTTTCGACCTGGTTTGTTCTGCAGCAAATAAACTGGGTAACTATTTTAAGAATAAAGCAAACAACTGAAAAAACAGAAGAAAAACTCGATGAATTGTTATGGGAAACCATAAAAACTACAGAAGATGAAAATACGAATCAACTGGTACTAAAATCGGTCGATAGCCTTATAACAAAAATTTGTAACTATAATGATATAGAACGCTCAAAAATAAAGTTTAACGTGATAAACAAAAACGAAATCAATGCGTTTGCAATGCCCAACGGACGACTTGTTATTTACAGCGGATTGATTACTGCTTCTGAAAAACAGGAAGAATTAGCCGGTGTGTTATGCCACGAAATAGCACACATACAGCTAAATCACGTAATGAAAAAATTAATCAAAGAAATTGGTCTTTCTACTTTGATTTCTATAACTACCGGTACAAAAGGCAGCGAATTAATTAAAGAAACTGCTAAAGTTTTGTCTTCAACTTCATTTGATAGAGGTTTAGAAAAAGAAGCCGATATAAAAGCAGTGGAATACCTTACAAAAGCAGAAATAAATCCGGAACATTTTGCTCATTTTCTGTATAAAATCAATGAGTCGGAAAGTGAAATCATGAAGTATTTAACATGGATCAGTACCCATCCCGATTCTAAGAAAAGAGCTGAATACATCATCGACCACAGCAAAAATAATAAAGTAAAGAATGTACCTGTTTTAAAAGATGAAACTTGGAATAAGTTAAAAGAGCTTGTAGAAAATCAATAAAAAATCCCAGTGAGAACCCTACCGTCTGGACACAAATATTTTTATCTTTGAGATAAAAAAGTGCAGACAAGGTATTTTGAAGATTTAAAAGACAAGCGATTGTTGAATAGAGGTAATTCTATTCTCAATCGCTTGTTTTCTACTAGTGTTTATTCGATTCGTCAGTTAGCAGAAAGTGATTCTGAAGCCAAAGCGATGTATCGTTTTTTGCAGAATGACAATGTTAGTGAAGCTGATATTGTACGGAATATGGCATCTAATTGTGTAAGTTGTGTTGGTTCTAAATCTGTTTTATGTATTCAGGATACCAGTGAGGTTAACCTTATCAATCATAGAAACCGGATACAAAAAGACAACTATACAGGAACAACTAATGGTAAATCAGATTCGGGTTTGGGCTTTTTTATTCATCCGAGTTTTATTATTGATTCCCAAAC
>NZ_FNXE01000033.1 GCF_900108395.1 Paenimyroides marinum
TATGCTTGTAGACAAGCATATCAAATTTATCTTTTGGAATAAAATTGATGATTTGTTTGAAAATCGGCTGACCGACTAATTTCTTTTCTGTATCTTTATTGCTCATATTTTTGATTTGTCGTAAAACCAAAATATGAAAAAAGGAGCTAACCACAATGGGAAGCTCCTTAATTTTGAAAAGTTAGTCGGTTAGTAGTGATTTTAAAAATCGAAAAAAAGCATCGGCTTAATTAATAAAAGCACTATATTTGTAGCTACAAAACACATAAAGAATAAAGGTTTATGGAGTATTTAGATTTCGAATTACCTATAAAAGAGTTAAACGAACAATTGGATAAATGCCAGGTTATCGGCAAAGAATCTGAAGTGGACGTTACTGATACTTGTAAAAATATCGAAAAAAAATTAGAAGCAACCAAAAAAGAAATATACGGTAATTTAAATGCTTGGCAACGGGTGCAATTATCGCGTCATCCAAACCGTCCGTACACTTTAGATTATATCAATGCCCTTTGCGGAGATACCTTTTTAGAACTTTTTGGTGATCGTGGCGTAAAAGACGATAAGGCAATGATTGGCGGCTTAGGTAAAATTGGCGACCAGTCGTTCATGTTCATTGGTCAGCAAAAAGGGACAAACACCAAAACACGCCAGTACCGTAACTTTGGTATGGCAAATCCTGAAGGATACCGTAAAGCATTGCGTTTAATGCGTATGGCAGAAAAATTTAATGTGCCCATTGTTACTTTTGTTGATACTCCCGGAGCTTATCCCGGATTGGAAGCCGAAGAACGCGGACAAGGCGAAGCTATTGCCCGTAACATCTTTGAAATGTTTCGGATTAAAGTGCCAATTATCGTTATTATTGTAGGCGAAGGTGCTTCTGGTGGTGCATTGGGAATTGGAGTAGGAGATAAGGTGTTTATGTTAGAAAATACCTGGTATTCGGTTATTTCGCCGGAATCGTGTTCTTCTATTTTATTCCGTAGTTGGGAATATAAAGAAATTGCTGCCGATGCATTAAAATTAACATCAGTTGATATGAAAAAAAATCATTTAATTGACGATGTCATTCCTGAACCATTAGGTGGTGCACATTACGATCGTGAAACAACCTTTGAAACAGTTAAGAAAACAATTGTTAAAACATACGCCGAATTATCAAAGAAAAGCATTGATAAGCTTTTGATTGAACGTATGGAAAAATATGAAAAAATGGGTGAATTTTCAGAGTAATCCATTTTAAAATAATGCGTTATAAAGCCGGGCACTTGTCCGGCTTTATACTATTTAAAAAAATTATCAACAACTAAAAATTATTAAATCGTTAATAAATTTCATTAGCAAAATCTATTTAAAAAAAGTAAATTCGCTTTATGGAAAAAGAAAAAGTATTAAATACCGGTTTTAAAATAAATCAAAACATCATTTCTTTAGAAAAAGGAAAGTTACCTCCGCAAGCTGTTGATTTAGAAGAAGCTGTGCTCGGTGCAATGATGATTGATAAAAAAGGAGTTGACGATGCCATTGACATTTTAAAACCCGACGCGTTTTATAAAGATGCTCACAAGCACATTTATGAAGCCATTGAAATGCTTTTTAAAGCCAGCCAACCGGTCGATATTTTAACGGTTTCTACTCAGTTACGAAAAAACGGTAAACTAGAGTTGGTAGGTGGAGATTTTTATTTGATCAATCTTACTCAAAAAATTGCCTCTTCTGCCCATATTGAATTTCACTCTCGTATCATATTACAGAAATATATCCAACGAAGCTTAATTAAAATTTCGGCTGAAATTATTGAAGATGCGTATGATGAATCTTCAGATATTTTTGAATTGTTAGATCAGGCAGAATCAAAGCTTTACGATGTTACCCAGGGAAATATCAAGAAAAGTACCGAAACGGCAGAATCATTAGTTGCTCAGGCAAAAAAGAGAATCGAAGAAATTGGTAAACGTGAAGGCTTATCTGGTTTGCCAACAGGTTTTCATAAATTAGATGGATTAACATCAGGCTGGCAGCCATCAGATTTAATTATTATTGCCGCACGTCCGGGTATGGGTAAAACCGCTTTTGTGTTATCAATGGCACGAAATATAGCTATTGATGCCAATAAAGGCGTGGCCTTTTTCTCTTTAGAGATGTCGAGCGTGCAATTAATTACCCGTTTAATTTCATCAGAAACCGGGCTTTCGTCTGAAAAATTAAGAACAGGGAAATTGGAACAACACGAATGGGAGCAGTTAAACGTAAAAGTGAAAGATTTAGAAAAAGCGCCGTTGTTTATTGACGATACCCCTTCGTTATCCATCTTTGATTTGCGTGCAAAAGCCCGTCGTTTAAAATCACAATATGATATTCAACTAATCGTTATAGATTATTTACAGCTGATGACAGCTGGTGGAAACAATAAAGGAGGTGGAAATCGTGAGCAGGAAATTTCTACCATTTCACGTAACTTAAAAGGTTTGGCAAAAGAACTGGATATTCCTGTAATTGCTTTGTCGCAGTTGTCGCGTGCAGTTGAAACCCGTGGTTCATCAAAACGTCCGTTGCTTTCCGATTTACGTGAATCGGGTGCTATTGAGCAAGATGCCGATATTGTATCATTTATTTACCGTCCCGAATACTATAAAATTGATGTTTGGGACGATGAAGAACAAAGTCCCACAGAAGGTCAGGCAGAATTTATCGTAGCAAAGCACCGTAATGGTGGATTAGATAATATTCGATTGAAGTTCTTAGGCAAGTATGGTAAATTTGACAATTTAGATGATTTTAGTACTCCATTTGACGAATTTCAATCTGCTATGAACGACCGAAACGTCACGAATGATTTACCACCGGGAGAACAAATTTTTGGTAGCAGTTTCAGTAATGATAGTGAGGTGCCGTTTTAAGAAAATACATATCTGTTTAATTATTATATGATTATAAATAAATATTTGTTGTGCATTTGGCAAAAATTCGTCAGTTCGAATAAAAATCTGAAAGATTTTGTATCGAGAACTAAATAAAAAGACTTCTCGATACAAAATTTATTCCACTTTGTTACAGAAATCTCACTCGAAGTGACGTAGTTGATATTTTTCGTTTCCTAAATGCACAACGAGTAAATAAATGATATTTTGTATTAAATGAAATGTTATTTATTCTTTATATAGTTTCTTAAACCGTTTCTTTTCTTTTAAGAAATAGCTGAAAACAATATTCTCTGTATAAAAGTAATTTGTTTTAGGATTTTTTGCCTGCTTGTTTTTTAATTTTGAGAGATTTTTATAATAGGCAAAATGCGCTTTTACAATGGCAAAGGTATGTAAGGGCTGTAAACTAAAAAAAAATTTGATTCCGGCTAAACCATCTAAACACAGCCGTTTAAAGATGATAGAAAAACGTTGTTGTTTGGGTAGGTTTTTATAAAGCATGTACAACGAATTTCTAAAATTTAAGTACGTTTTATGGGGATTCGATTTTTTTAATGTGGCACCTCCAATGTGGTAAACCGAACTTTCATTACAATAATAAACCAGGATGTTTTGATTAAAAGCACGCCAGCAAAGATCAATTTCTTCCTGGTGAGCAAAAAACTGTTCATCGAAGCCGTTTAATTGCTTAAAAACATTCTTTCTTATAAAAAAACACGCACCTGATGCCCAAAAAATTTCTTGTGAAACATATTGGTTCTCATCCTTTTCAAGGGTATCAAAAATTCTTCCCCTGCAAAAAGGAAAGCCGTATTTATCAATAAAACCACCAGCTGCACCTGCATATTCAAAATAGGATTTGTTATTGTAATCGAGTATTTTAGGTTGTATGATGCCAATTGAATCATCTTTACTGAACAAGTCCAAAACAGGTTGTAACCAGTTTTCAGTAACTTCAACATCGGTGTTGAGTAAGCAGATAATTTCTTCTTTGATCCCTTTCAAAGCTTCGTTATAACCCTTTGCATATCCAAAATTTTCATGAAGCTGAATCCATTGAACGTTTTTAAAATGCGTTTCTACATATTGTTTAGATTGATCCGACGAATTGTTGTCGGCAATATAAATTTCAGCTTCGGCAGAATATTTTTCTACCAATGGCAAAAATTGTTTTAAAAGATCCAATCCGTTCCAATTCAGTAAAACAACGGCTATTTTTTTCATTATTTAATGTGTTCAGAAATTTCTTTTTTGGTAAACTCTTTTAAATCGACATAAAATTTTTCCGACGTAAAGTTTTTATCGTTTACATAAAAATGCTTTAAGAACGATTTGGTAATTTCTGCAGAAATTAAATTGGGGTTTTGCTTTACAAAAGAAATGTATTCCTGTTCGTTTTCAACATAAAGCTTTTTGGATGAAATTTCGAATGTAGGTTTGGCAGGGGTACCAAATAAATACAGCATCATGTTGTCTGAATATGATCGTTTTGCAGAATCTATAAACTTGAAATCTTTATGTTGGGTAATAAATTTTTCCCAGTTGATGATTAAATTTCGTTGACTTTCTAAGGTTATTTTTTCGTTTTTAGTCTGCTGATCATAAAAAAGTTTGTGTTCAACGTATCCAAGTCTCAGATATTCTTCAAATTCTTTAGAAATTTTATTGTGGAACAAATTATAAAAAAAGCCGGGTTTAATTTTAAAATCGTAGGTTGTAGAATCGACTTTTCTAAAATATAAACCCAATTTGTCGTACGTGTTTTGTTTGCGTAAAATGGTATCGTGCTTTGCAGTACCCATTTGGTGGTAAGTGTTTAACGTGTTGATTTCAGCTAAATTCAACGAATCAACAATTGTGGTAAAACGTTTGTAATAATCAATATATAAAGCTTCGGCTTCTTTCTTATTCGCTTTTTTTAATTTGCGTTTTAAATCGTTTTGTTCATCTTCTAAATGAACAATTAATTCCTGTGCATTTTTGTTTGATAAAACATAATCAGGATCGCTTGTATATTGAATTTCAGTAATGGTATCGGTGGATTCACTGTTTGGTAGTACACTATTTTCTTTTCTGCACGAGACTAAAACCGATGTTAAAAAAAGTCCTATATATATATAATTTTTAGTCATGTTATCTTTTTAAGGTAAATCGGCTAAAAACCGATATGCTTTATTTGTGTAATCTAATTTGCAATAATAATGATTTATACCGTTAGTTACCATTAAAAACTGGGCATTTAAGCTGGTATTATATCTTGCAATCTGGTCGAAAACCTTTTGCGTTATTTTAACCGAAGGTTCTTTACATTCAACCAATAAAAAAATATCCCCTGTGGGCGTAAAAACAACAACGTCGTAACGTTTATTCATATTGTTGATTTTTACAACTTTCTCAACATTTATATATGATTTTGGATAGTGCTTTACTTTGATTAAAAAATGCACCACGTGTTGACGAACCCATTCTTCAGGACTTAGCAAAACGTATTTTTTCCTAATTTCATCAAAAATGAACCGTTTATTTTCATTATTTTTGAAACGGAATTGAAACTTGGGAAAATTTAAATCACGCATAATGCAAATTTATTCATTCTCTTTAAAAAATCTTTATAAATCTGCGAAAGTTTATGAATGAACTCAAAAAAATACTCACTTCAATAAAAAAAGAAGGTTATAAACCGGTATATTTTCTAATGGGTGAAGAGCCTTATTTTATTGATGTTTTGTGTGATTATATCACAGCAAATGCGGTTCCCGAAGAAGAAAAATCGTTTAACCAAATGGTTGTTTATGGTAAAGACAATTCCATTAACGACATCATGTCGCAAGCAAGACAATATCCGTTTATGGGCGATAGAATGCTGGTTGTGGTAAAAGAAGCCCAGGATTTGGTTAAAACAATTGAACAGTTTTCAGGATACTTTAAATCGGTTCAACCCTCAACGGTTTTAGTGTTTTGTTACAAATACAAAACGTTGGACAAGCGCAAAGAATTGTATAAAACGCTTTCAAAATCAGAATTTGCAGAAGTTTTTGAAAGTAACAAGCTAAAAGATTATCAGATAGAAGGTTGGTTAAAAAGTTTTGTTGCCGATGAAAATTTAGACATTGAACCTAAAGCAACAGCTATGTTGGTAGAATTTTTAGGAAATGATTTAAGCAAAATTGCAAACGAAATTTCTAAATTAAAAATTGTTTTGAAAAACGACCGGTTAATTACTGCAGATTTGGTTGAAGAAAACATTGGTATCAGCAAAGAGTACAACAATTTTGAATTGATTAATGCAGTAGCAAATAAAAACGAAGCCAAGGCTTTTACCATTGCCAAATATTTTGCGTTGAATACAAAAAACAATCCGTTAGTTGTAACTGTTGCTTTGTTTTATAATTTCTTCTCCAGACTTTTGCAATACCATGGAATCATCTATAAAAATACCGGTACAAATCCTGCCGATATTGCCAAGCAATTAGGTATCAGTCCGTATGGATTAAAAGATTACCAAACAGCCGCTAAGGTTTATCCCATGAAAAAAGTAAGCCAGAATATTGCGGTAATTCGTGAAATTGATTTAAAAGGAAAAGGTGTAAACGGTACGTTAACGCACGACGATTTGTTAAAAGAGTTGTTGATTAAAACGTTTAGATAAAAATATAGAACCTTAAATAATTAAAAAATGAATATAAGAAAAATTGTAAGTATGTTTTTTTTGTTGTTGGCTGTAGCAACAGTTAATGCGCAAACCAAAGAATCGGGTAAAGCAGAAATTAAAGTTTCTATAGAATGCGATCATTGTAAGGCTTGCGAAACATGTGGACTGAACTTTAAAGAGCACATGCTAAAAATTAAAGGTGTTAAAATGTATGAGTTAAACGAAGAAAACAAAACAATCACCGTTTATTACAACACCAAAAAAACAAACCTGCAAACCATTAAAACAGCTATTTCTAAAATGGGCTTTGATGCGGATGATGTAAAAGCAGATCCACAAGCTTATGAAAAGTTAGATGCTTGCTGTAAAGCTTAATAATGAGGATGCCTAAACATTTTTTGATAATCTAATCTGTTCAGGCATCCTTTTTTCATATTAAAACTTATAGAAACCATTAGGTCCTAAACCTGTTTTAAATTCTTTTGTTACCGTACCGTTTTCTTTGTAAATAGTTACCGTTCCAAGATCTGTAAATCCTTTAACGTCAGAAACAAAAATATTTCCGTTAAGAACATTGAACCCGTAAAGAACTGAAAAACCGTCTTCGGAAGGTGTTACATCAAATAATTTACTTCCTGCAGATGTAGCCGAATCCGTTGTTTTATAAATTCCTGTTCCGGCTGTGTAATATAAATTAGTATTATCGGCAACTAAATATCTGGCGTTTCCTAGAGAAATAGTTACAGATGTTTCAATTTGAGTTCCTTCAATTTTCGAAATTTTACTTGCAGAAGCATTTGTTTCCAAAGCATATACAAATTGTCCGTTAGTAGTAATTCCGTTAATGGCATTGTCAAAAGCAATATCAACCGTGTTGGTATCACTGCTTGGATCAATCACCTCAATTAACTTGCCATCGCTGTAAAAACCGTTTGCGGCATAAACGTAATTGTTTGCGGTAACAATATTGGTAGAAGGGTAGTTCAAATCTATGGTTTTGATAAACGCAAAAGTTTTTGCATTATATACACTTACGGTAGGGTTGTACAAACTTGTAACGTACAACTTATCGTTGTTGATTGTTGCATAATAAGGTGTGTTTAAACCTTCGGTAATGGTGTAAACAGATTTAAATGTTTTTTTGTTTACCACTTCAATAGTGTTAGAGTTGTTTACCACTATAAAAGCATAATCTCCGTGTACAACGATAGATTGGGCAACGTCACCAAGATCTTTTCCGTTTGCCGTTTTAAAAATATCGTTAGTAACCGTATTAAGGTCAGCACTTAAGTGTGATACAGAAGCATTAGCTTTGCCAAAATTACCTTCATTGGTAATAAAGTAACCGTTTAAATACTTTTCATCAGGATTTGTAGGTACTGTATTGTCATCGGTATTGCTACAACTGTACAAAGTTACAGCAGCTAAAACAGGTATTACTAATTTTTTCATGGGTTAAAATTTTTTAATAATTTGAATATGATAATTTCTACCAGGCATCATTCGCTGTGGCATGTTTGTATAAGCTGTATTTGCTATATTTTTTATTTTGAAGTTGATGGTAAACGGAACGTCTTTAAACTTAAAATAGTGTCTTAAGTCAACATCAAAAACTCCGTATGCATCAATAGCGCTTGCTTCATCATTAGAAGTGGTAGTGTAAATTTTACCAATATATAAGAACGAAGGAACCACACTAAAGTTTTTATATCTGTAATTTAATTGAACGGTAAATTTATGCAAGGGTGTATAGGTTAATTGTTTTTCCATTTTCTTATCAATTGATCGGGTATAAGCATAATTAACCCTACCTCCCAATGTGTGGTTATTCCACGTTTTTTGTATGTCTAAAGATAATTCAGAACCTAAAATATACACTTCATCTACATTATTTGCTTCCCACAATCCGGTGTTGGTAGGAATCCAGCGAATCATATTTTTTATTGATGTGTAATAAGTTGATAGATTGATATTTAAAATTTTATAATTAAAGTTATTGTTTATATCAAACTGAAAACTTGTTTCAGGTTTTAAATTCAAATTTCCACCCGGTTGCCAGTACAAATCATTAAACGTTGGAATGCGATAATTTTTTGAAGAATTGATTTTTAACTGGTAGTTTTTTGAATTGAAATAAAATCCTGCTGAAAACAAAAACGGATTTTCGTAATCTTTCGCAGTTTCGTTCTTTAAGCCTATTTCAAATCCCGATTTATTGGTTAAATCATAATTTCCCAAAACACTTAGTGCAAAAATTTCCTGAGTAGAGAAGGGTAAGCTCGAATTTTCTCCTTCGCCCGTTGTTTTCTGATATTCTAAAAAACCTGAAAGTCTTAATTTGTTAGTAACGTTGTAAAAACTTTCATTTTTAAAGTACCATGTACCGGCATTTCCGCCCGATTTACTGTCGGTAGGCAGCTGGTCAAAATAATTATACTGCTCTTTTATATGGGCAACGTAAAAAGTGTTTAAAAAATCAGACGTTTTATAGTGCCATTTTAACAGGTTTCGGTAATAATTGTTTTGGTATTTTGTTTTGGTTTGATAAGGCGTTATCAATGCAAAATGCCGATCGTCATTATAAGTCGCTGAATATAATTCTATCGTGTTTTTTGAATTGATTTTATAAGCAACTTCAAAGCCTAAAGAGGTGTTTTTAAATTCCCCATTGATGTTTTTCCGGTCTTTGCCCAACCATTCGTAATCGTTATCGCTTTTGTTGTATCCAAAATGAGCATTCACGGCAAATTGTTCCGTACCTGTCGAAATTTTATAGTGAATTCCCTGGGTATTAAAGCTTCCGTAGTTTAGTTGAATTTCATTTTCAATCGCTTTGTTAAAGGTCAGCGTGTTGTTTAAATGTATGGTTCCGCCAATAGCACCGCTTCCGTATAAAATACTGCCACCGCCGGGTTTTACCACAATATTGTCGTATTCTTTAAAAGAAGTTGAATTAAAATCGGTCTGTCCCAACAGTGCAGAATTAACTTTAATACCGTTCCACAACACGCCGGTTTGCTGAGCCGTGGTTCCTCTGAAAGCGGGCGAACTAACCATTCCGTAACCGTTTTCTTTAAAATAAATAGTCGTGTTTTTTTGAAGGAAATCAGTAAATGTACCCGTGGTATTTTCAATTAAAGAATCATTTAAAACAATGGTATTTTGGGATTTAGACCGGGTGGTAATTCTGCTTTTTTCTATGATTAGTTCATCTAACTGCGTGGAAAACGGATCTTGCGCAAGGGCAACATGAGCTGTAAAAGTCAGAAATAATGAATAAATGATTGTTTTCTTCATTTGTTTAACCTTTTTTCCCGAAGGCGAAATCAATTACTATTCATTAGGCAGGTCTCCTGGCTTGCTTTGTGTTTTTGCCTTCCCAAAAAAATTCAGTGGCGCAGATAAAAACAATACATTTCGTATAAAGCTTACAGTTGCGGGAACAGCATAGGAATTGAAAAAATCGCACCTATTTCCCTATTAATGCACTAAATTGCAACCTAAAACGGTACAAAAGTAATGCTATTTATTAATAATGCAAATTAAAGTTTTTACTCCTGTTTGTGTTTTGTTTAAAGAATGAATTACTTTTGTTAAAAATTTTCACCGATGAATTTATCAAAATATATCCTATTTACAGCATTTTTCATTTGTTTAGGCTGTAAAAAAACTACAGAAACCACAACTGTTAAGGTTAAAAACAGTATAGAATATGCTAATGGATTAGAAATTCATAATTACGATGGTTTTACCGTTATGAAAATTACGAAACCATGGCCAGATGCCACAAAAACATATACGTATATTTGTGCGAAATCAAATGAGAATTTGCCTGATAGTTTGTATAAATACACTTTTATCCAAATTCCTGTTTCTAATCTGGTAGCAACATCAACTACCCATATTCCGTCTTTGGTTGCTTTAAATGAAACAGATAAACTGATTGGTTTTCCGCATTTAGAATATATTTCGTCTGAAATCGTTAGAAAAAGTATTGATTTAGGTCATGTTAAAGAACTGTCTGACAATGAAAGCCTTAATTTTGAAAAAACGATAGATCTACAGCCTCAGGTTATCATAGGATTGAGCATGGATAGTGAAACATCAAAATTCAATCAGTTTGAAAAAGCGGGTATCCCTGTAATTTATAATGCCGATTGGGTAGAAACATCGCCATTGGGTAAAGCGGAATGGATAAAGTTTTTTGGGGTACTGTTTAACAAACAAGAACAGGCAACAGATTATTTTAACAGTATCGTAAAAGAATATGAGAAGGCTAAAAAACAAGTGGAAAACGTACAATATAGACCTTCAGTTTTAAGCGGATCGGTTTTTCAGGATGTTTGGTATATGCCGCAAGGTGGCAGTTGGATGGCACAGTTTATAAACGATGCCGGTGGAAATTATTTGTGGAGCGATACGCAAGGAACCGGAAGTTTGTCCTTATCATTTGAAACAGTATTTGAAAAAGCCATGGATGCCGATTTTTGGATTGGTCCGGGCGAATTTAATTCGTTTGATCAAATGCTTGCAGCCAATAAACACTATGGTCAGTTTAAGGCATTTCAACAAAAGCAAGTCTATTCGTACTCTATGAAAAAAGGAGCTACCGGCGGTTTGATTTTTTACGAAGAAGCTTCAAATCGTCCTGATTTGGTATTAAAAGATTTGATTTCTATTTTTCATCCGAATGCTTTACCCGATTATCAACCTACTTTTATTGAACCTTTAAAATAATGTTTGCACGCTATTCTAAATACCATGTATTCTTTTTTATTTTGCTGTTAATTGCTGCCGTTTTTAATTTGGTAATTGGTTCGGTACGCATTCCTGTAAACGATGTTTTGGCTGTGTTAAGCAATAACTTTACCGGAAAAGCAAGTTGGGAATACATTATTTTAGAATATCGGTTGCCTAAATTAGTGATTGCCTGTTTAGTGGGAATGTCGCTTTCTGTAGCGGGAATGATGATGCAGACCTTGTTTCAAAACCCCATGGCAGAACCTTATATTTTGGGTGTAAGTTCTGGAGCAAGCCTGGGAGTTGCCATTTGTATATTGGGACAAAGTTTATTTTCACTGTCGATAAAGGATTATTTTTCAGGAAATTTTGCCATTATAATTTTTGCTCTGGCGGGAAGCATCGCTACCATGCTCATCATATTAGGTGTTTCTCAACGCATTAAACAAATTGCCACCTTGCTTATCGTAGGACTGATGTTTAGTAGTTTTACAAGTGCTTTTGTCAATGTACTGGCTTACTTTTCAACAGCCGAGGAACTTAAACGATTCACTTTCTGGAATTTGGGTAGTTTAGGAAACATCAGTTGGCAGCAAATGAGCTTTATCGCTCCGTTGTTATTAGGTACCATTGCTGCATCGTTCTTATTAAACAAGTCGTTAAACATGCTGTTAATGGGAGAAAATTATGCAAAAAGCATGGGAATCAACCTTAAAAAGACCAAGTTTATCATTATTCTGGTAACCTGTATGTTGGTAGCCGTTTGTACCGCTTTTGTAGGACCCATTGCCTTTGTTGGGCTTGCAGTACCCCACATCACCCGAATGATTTATAAAACCACTAATCATTTTCAATTGTTTACAGGTAATATTATTTTAGGAGCCTTAATCCTGGTTTTGTGCGATATTATTTGTCAGTTACCCGGCGAACAGTTTGTATTGCCAATAAACGCAGTTACATCTATTTTAGGTGCACCGCTTGTAATTTATCTGATTTTAAAGAACAGGTAAATGATTATTATAATACAGAATACTTGTTTGTTTTGTTATCTTAAATACCTATTTTTACCGATTAAATAGTTCAAAAAAGATCGTTATGAAAGGAATCATTTTAGCCGGTGGGTCAGGAACCCGCCTGCATCCGTTAACATTGGCAGTAAGTAAGCAGTTAATGCCGGTATACGATAAACCGATGATTTACTATCCATTATCAACGTTGATGCTGGCAGGCATAAATGAAATTTTAATTATTTCAACCCCGCACGATTTACCTCATTTTAAAAAACTTTTGGGAGACGGTTCTCAAATCGGTTGTGCATTTGAGTATGCCGAACAGCCCGAACCCAATGGTTTGGCACAGGCATTTGTTATTGGCGAAAAATTCATTGGTACTGATAAGGTAGCTTTGGTTTTGGGTGATAACATTTTTTATGGAAGCGGAATGAGTAAATTATTGCAAAATTGCACCAAAGAAGATGGCGGAGTGGTATTTGCATATCCTGTGCACGATCCGGAGCGTTATGGTGTAGTGACATTTGATAAAAATAATAACGTATTATCTATTGAAGAAAAACCTGCGCAACCCAAATCAAATTATGCGGTACCCGGGTTGTATTTTTATGACAATTCTGTAGTGGAAATCGCAAAAAATATCCAACCATCGGCTCGTGGCGAATATGAAATTACCGATGTAAATAAAGAATATTTAAAACAGGGAAAACTGCGTGTAGGTGTTTTTGATAGGGGAACAGCATGGCTTGATACCGGAACGTTTGCCTCATTAATGCAGGCAGGGCAGTTTGTACAGGTGATCGAAGAACGTCAGGGAATGAAAATTGGTGCCATAGAAGAGGTGGCATACCGCATGGGATATATCAATAAAGAACAGTTGTTAAAAGTTGCCGAGCCGTTAAAGAAAAGCGGATATGGAGAGTACCTTTTAAGACTTGCCTAACAACAATTGAGTTCTGTTTTGGGACTCAATTTTACAAAATTTAAAAGCTAATGAGAATAGGAATAACATTTAGTGCATTTGATCTGCTTCATGCCGGGCATATTAAAATGCTTGAAGAAGCCAAACGTCAGTGCGATTATTTGATTTGTGGTTTACAAACAGACCCTACGATTGATCGTCCTGATAAAAACCGCCCCGTACAATCGGTAGTAGAGCGTTACATTCAGTTAAAAGGCTGCCGTTTTGTCGATGAAATCATTCCGTACGCAACAGAACAGGATTTAGAAGATGTACTTCGTTCATTTAAAATAGATGTGCGTATTTTGGGTGATGAATACCGTAACAAAAATTTTACAGGACGTTCTTATTGTGAAAAAAAGGGCATTGAGTTGTATTTCAATACACGCGATCATCGCTTTTCAAGTTCAGGATTGCGCAAAGAAGTCGCCGAAAAAGAAAACGGAAACCAGTAGAATTAAAAACATTTTAAATTTCTAAGCTCATACTGTAACTAAATAGTTAAGAACTCTTTCCATACGATCCTGATAGCCATTGGGAATGAAAGAATACATAAACTGTAAATAAACAATTATGCAACAAACCATCATTATAACGGGCGGTGCCGGATTTATCGGCTCTCATGTAGTAAGAGAATTTGTAACCAAATATCCTGAATATACCATTGTAAATTTAGACGCTTTGACGTATGCAGGAAATCTTGAAAATTTAAAAGACATTGACCAACTGCCTAATTATTATTTTGAAAAAACAGATATTTGTGATGCCGCAGCGGTTCTTGAAGTGTTTAAAAAGTACCAGCCCACAGGAGTTATCCATTTAGCAGCAGAATCGCATGTTGATCGTTCCATAACAGATCCATCGGCATTTGTGATGACCAATGTTATCGGTACCGTAAACCTATTGAATGCCTCCCGTGAAATATGGAAGGATCATTTTGAAGGAAAACGTTTTCATCACGTTTCAACCGATGAAGTTTTCGGAGCTTTGGGCAGTGAAGGTTTTTTTACCGAAGACACCAAATACGACCCGCATTCACCTTACTCGGCGTCAAAAGCGGCTTCAGACCACTTTGTAAGGGCATATCACGATACATACGGGCTGCCTGTTGTACTGACGAATTGTTCCAATAATTACGGACCCAATCATTTTCCTGAAAAATTGATTCCGTTATGTATCCACAACATCATCAACAAGAAACCCTTACCAATTTACGGTGATGGAAAATATACACGAGATTGGCTGTTTGTCATTGATCATGCCAAAGCCATTGATTTGGTGTTCCACAAAGGTAAAAACGGAGATTCTTATAACGTGGGCGGATTCAACGAATGGCAAAATATTGATTTGGTAAAGGAATTATGCAAGCAAATGGATGCAAAATTAGGTCGTGAACCGGGAACAAGTGCACAGTTGATTACGTTTGTAAAAGACCGCCCGGGACACGATTTGCGATATGCGATCGATGCTCATAAAATCAATCAAGAATTAGGATGGTATCCCAGTGTAACTTTTGAACAAGGCTTGTCAAAAACCATCGATTGGTTCATGGACAACCAGGAATGGTTAAATAATGTAACCTCGGGCGATTATCAAAAGTATTACGAGGTACAATATAAATAAGTGAAATTTGCAAGTTTGCACATTACAGAAAATAATGAAAGCTACAGAAACCAAACTAAAAGGATGTTTTATCCTTGAACCAAGAAAATTTGAAGACGAACGAGGTTATTTCTTTGAAAGTTTTAATGAAAAAATATTTAATGAATTAACGCAGACCACCACGCATTTTGTACAGGATAATCAGAGTTATTCTGCAAAAGGAGTCATTCGTGGCTTGCATGCACAAGGCGGTGAACATGCTCAGGCAAAATTGGTCAGAGTTTTAAAAGGCGAGGTGATTGATGTAGCCGTTGATGCCAGAATTGAATCGCCTACCTTTGGTCAGCATGTAGCAGTACATTTATCGGCAGAAAACAACAAGCAGCTGTTTATTCCACGGGGTTTTTTGCATGGTTTCTCTGTGTTAAGTGATGATGCCGTCTTTTTTTACAAGTGCGATAATTTTTATAATAAAGAATCAGAACAGGGGGTTTTATACAATGCACCTGAATTAAATATCGATTGGGGAATTGAAGCAGGCACAGAGATTGTATCCGAAAAAGACATAATTTTACCAACGTTTAATGAATTGTTTCAAAAACAGTAATTTGATTTATAACCATTTCACTTTATAAAATATGAAACTACTAATAACAGGAAAAAACGGACAATTAGGTTCTGAGTTACAAGATTTACAACATGAATATCCCCGGTTTGAAATGATATTTGTTGATAGGGAAGAGATGGATCTGAGCAATCCGGAACAAATTCAAGAGGTTTTAGAAAAAGAAAAACCGGATTTAATTGTAAGTGCCGGAGCCTATACTGCTGTAGACAAAGCAGAAACAGAGCAAGAATTGTGCAGCAAAATCAATCATTTAGCTGTGCAAACCATGGGCGAGTGGGCGTATAAAAACAATACGAAAATAATTCATATTTCCACAGATTACGTTTTTGACGGAAACAGTGAAATTCCGTTGAAAGAAGACGATAAAACCAACCCCATTAACACTTACGGATTAACCAAGTTAAAAGGAGAGCAGGCTCTGCAAGCATCGGGTGCTGCTTATGTCATTATTCGTACCGCGTGGGTGTATTCAACGTATGGAGCCAATTTTGTAAAAACAATGAAGCGCTTAATGAACGAACGCGAAGAAATCGGAGTAGTCTCAGATCAAATTGGAACACCAACTTACGCCCGTGATTTAGCAAAAGCTATTATGGATATTGTTGTAGCACCGGAATTTGTGCAAGGCATTTATCATTATAGCAACGAAGGAAAAATAAGTTGGTACGACTTTGCAGTTGCCATTAAAGAACTAAGTGGTGTTGCGTGTAAAATTAATGCCATTGGCAGCGATGCGTTTCCTACACCGGCTAAACGTCCAAATTTTTCGTTGTTAGATAAAAGTAAAATAAAAGCGGTTTACGGCGTTTCCGTACCTGACTGGAAAGCAAGTTTAGGGGAAATGATGAAGAAAATATAATGATATACCATTAAAAAGGTCGGGTTTTAAACCCGACCTTTTTATCTTAATTCAGCACCAACTTCGTTTTGTAACTGGTTTTTAATTTTACTCATTATTTTATCGATCTGTGTATCGGTTAAGGTTTTGTCCTTATCCTGAAGCTTCATACTGATAGCGTATGATTTGGTACCTTCGGGTAATTTATCACCTTGGTACACGTCAAAAAGAGAAACGTCAGAAATCAGGTTTTTATCTACCATTTTAACTGTTTTATAGATCTCAGAGAATGAAATTTCATTTTTAATCAACAATGCCAAATCACGTTTTACGACAGGGTATTTTGAAATTTCGGTAAATTTAATTTTGCCCGAAACCACATTTAAGATATTGTTGCGGTTAAAATCGGCATAAAAAACTTCTTGTTTAATATCAAAATGTTTTAAAATGGATTTTTTCACTGTTCCAAAAGAAACAATTTTACGATCACCTAAATAGTAGCACATTCCTTCTGAAAAAATATCACTTTCATTTGGTTTGGTAGTTAAAGATTTTATTCCTAAACGTACCAGAATAGCATCGATATATCCTTTAAATGCAAAGAAATCAACAGCCGTGGTTTGAACATTCCAGTTTATTCCGTTATTGTTTCCGGTAGCGAACAGTGCTAAATGCTTATATTCTTCGTAACCTGTTAACGTTTTGGCATACGTATTTCCAAATTCAAAAAACTTTAAATCGGCATTTTTGCGGTTGATATTGTAGGCAATAGACTCTAAACCACCAAACAATAAGGTTTGACGCATTACTGCTAAATCCTGACTTAATGGGTTCAAGATACCTACCTGTTGATTTTTATTGATACCGTTTACCAAATCAGAATAAGTCGCTGTTGTTAACGAATTAGACATTGTTTCGTAAAAACCTTGGCTAACCAATTGATCTGCTATAATATTTTGAACTTTGTGATCGTCGGTTTTTGATCCGTAAGCAATTGTTGCATTGATTTTAGAACCAACTGTAATATTGTTAAATCCGTAAACGCGTAAAATTTCTTCGATAACATCAATTTCTCGCTGTACATCTACGCGGTAAGGCGGTATAGATAACCCCAGACCTTTATCGGTAATGTTTGTAATTTTAATGTCTAACGAAACCAAAATTTTCTTAATTGTTTCTTGCGGAATAGGCTCTCCTAAAATTTTGTGAACGTTTGCATAATTTAAAAATACTGAAAAATCTTCAAATTTTTTAGGATACAATTCGGTAATATCTGATGTGATTTCACCGCCTGATATTTCAGTAATTAAAATGGCAGCGTGTTTTAATGCGTACGTGGTGATATTGGGATCGATTCCTCTTTCAAAACGGAAGGAAGCATCTGTTGAAATTCCATGTCGTTTCGCCGTTTTACGAATGCTTACCGGGTTAAAATAAGCACTTTCTAAAAATATAGAGGTAGTATTTTCGTTCACTCCGCTATGTGCACCACCTAAAATCCCGGCCAAACACAACGGTTGGTGTTCATCGCAAATAACAATATCGTCTTCATGCAATGTACGTTCAATACCGTCTAACGTAGTGAATTTTGATCCGGCAACAGCATTTTTTACAATGATTTTATTTCCTTTAATACGAGAAGTATCAAAAGCGTGTAAAGGCTGTCCTAATTCGTGCAACACGTAATTAGTTGCATCAACAATATTGTTTTTTGGAGCAATGCCGATAGATTTTAAAACATTTTGCAACCAGGCAGGCGACGGTTTAACTTCGATGCCCGAAATGGTTACTCCGGCATAATGAGGTGCTAATTTTGAATCTTCTACTGAAATATCATATTTCAATGTGCGTTTTTCTACTTTGAACTTACTAACACTTGGCGTGATTAATTCAGAATAGGTATTTTGCGGGCGGTTTTGTATCAATCCGGCTCTTAAATCACGGGCAACTCCCCAATGGCTCATTGCATCTGCACGGTTTGGTGTTAAACCAATTTCAAAAACGGTATCGGTGTAAATTCCTAAAACTTTAGAGATAGGGGTGCCGGGCTCCAGGTTTGCGTCTAAAACCATAATTCCGTCATGACTTTCACCAATGCCTAATTCGTCTTCGGCGCAAATCATTCCAAAACTTTCTTCGCCACGAATTTTTCCTTTTTTTATAACAAATTCGTTTCCTTCTTTATCATATAAAACAGTGCCGATAGTAGCTACGGGAACTTTTTGACCAGCTGCAACATTAGGTGCACCACAAACAATTTGTACTGCCGGTTCGCCGTTTCCTAAATCAACTTTGGTAATATGCAGTTTATCGGCATTAGGATGCTGCTCACAGGCAATTACGTGCCCAACAACAACACCTTTTAAACCTCCTTTTAAACTTTCAAACGCTTCAATTCCTTCTACTTCTAAACCTAAATTTGTTAATATTTCGGCTGTTTCTTCCGGATCGATGTCTAATTTAATGAACTGTTTTAACCAGTTATATGATATTTGCATTGGTTTTATTTTTAAAGCACAAATATACAGATTGCTGTACGTTTGATAAAATTATTTGATTTTAAATTTATGATAAAAATTTAGAGCGGATTTCAGGCGACGGTATCATGCATTCTTCTTTTTTGCCGTACCATTTGTAACGATTGCGGGCAACATATTGATACATTTTATTTCGCAAGATTTTTGGAAGAATTTTTCCTGTTTGCAATAGCGGATAAATACCTGAAAGATGTTTTGCTATTTCTATAACGGCATCACTTTCAGTATAATACGCAACGTTGGGTTGATACAAAATAATGGAATCTGTTTCAGCGTCAACACCGATATATTTTAAAATTTCCTGACCTAATTCAGACTGAAGCGACGCAAACACAAACACGTTGTTTTTATCGGCTTTAATTACTTTTTGAATGGTTTCGTCACAAAAATTGCACACTCCGTCAAAAAGAATGAGTTGTTTGTTTGGCGGTATTTTATCAGTTATATTCATGTCTTATTTCTTGCGTTCTACCATTTCTAATTGTTCCAAAGCAACTTTTGATGTAAAGAAACCGTAGTTTACCGTAGCTTTATTCTTTTCGATTACATCAATCACTCCAACTGCTTTTCCATCGATCATTCGCACGCGATCCCCAACTTTTAATACAAAATTGGTTTTGTTTGCCTGTTGAATTTGTTGTTCTTTAACCTTTTTTTCTTTTTTCTCTTCACGGATTTTCTCTATTTTATTTTCTACTTCCGCTTTAAGTTTTATGGTTTCTTGTTCTTTAACTTTCTTTTCTTTTAAAGTGATTTTTTTACGTTTTGAATTTTCAATTTCAACGGTTTTTAATAATTCGCCAATCAAAAACTTTTTATCTTTATTGTTGAAATATTTTTCGGAAAGATCGTCAAAGCGTTGCCCTAAATAGATCAAACGTTGGTTGGCATCATACAATTCCTGATAACGTTCCAGCTTGTCCTGAATTTTTGTGTTGATGCTTGATAATTTACTGCTTTCTTCACGTGCGCGTTTTTCCTCTTCTTTCAGGTTTTCAGATGTTTTCTCTAATCGCGAACGTTCTTTTTGCAGGTTGGCAATGGTTTTGTCAAAACGAACTTTGTCGGTTTCTACTTTCTTTTTTGCCCTGTTAATCAAACTATAAGGAATACCGTTTTTTTGTGCAACTTCAAAGGTAAACGAACTTCCGGCTTGCCCCAAACTTAATTTATACATTGGTTCTAACGATTTTTCGTCAAACAACATATTGGCATTGGTAGCATGAGGTAATTCATTTGCCAGCATTTTTAAATTGGTGTAATGTGTGGTAATAATTCCGAAAGCTTCTCGGTCATAGAATTCTTCAAGAAACACCTCTGCCAAAGCACCTCCCAATTCGGGATCAGAACCTGTACCAAATTCATCAATCAAAAATAAGGTTTTATCGTTACATTTCTTTAAAAAATAGTTCATATTTTTTAAACGATAACTGTAGGTACTTAAATGGTTTTCAATGGATTGGTTGTCGCCAATATCGGTTAAAATCCTGTCGAATAAAAAGGTTTCACTTCGTTCATGTACAGGAATCAGCATGCCGCTTTGTAACATTAATTGTAGTAAACCAATGGTTTTCAGTGTGATAGATTTCCCTCCGGCATTTGGTCCCGAAATAACTATAATTCGTTCGTTGTTGGTTAATTCAATAGTTTGTGGAAAGGTTGGTTTGCCTTTTTCTTTGTTGTTTAGCAATAGAATAGGGTGGAAGGCTTCACGAAAATACAGTTTTTTTTCGGTGGAAATATTGGGTAAAATGCCGTTGATTTTCTCGGCGTGTTTCGCCTTTGCCGAAACAATGTCAATATGAGCCAAAAGGTTTTGAAAAACAATCAGTTCTTCGTGAAACGGACGGATTTCGTTAGTCAATACACGTAAAATACGCATAATTTCTTCGCGTTCTTCGTATTCTAAATTGTTTAATTCACGAGAAAACTTAAACGTACTTTCGGGCTCCACATAAACAATACTTCCGGTTTTTGATTGCCCTAAAACAGAACCTTTTACTTTTTTTCTATGCATTGCCAAAACAGCCAACACGCGTCGGTTTTCAACAATAGATTCTTTAATATCGTCTAAATATCCGGCAGCATTATATTGTTGCAAAGCAAAACCAAAACTCTGGTTAATTTTACCGCGAACCATCTGAATATTTTGTCGGATTGCCTTTAAATCAACTGAAGCTGTATCTTTAATTTCGCCGTATTTGTCTAAAACCTGCTCAATTTTTTGCAAAATTATCTTATTGGGCTGTGTAATGGTTGTTGCCTGATACAAAGCTGCGTAATATTCCTGAAACTTCTTTAAAAACAAAATTATCTCATTGGTGGTATTTACCAAAGTAGCGATTTTTTTAAACCCCGAAGCTTCTAAAAAACTGTCTTCAATACGCAGCATTTTTAGTTCGTAAGTAATCGGGTCGAAATAATGGCTGGGAATAGCGTTTTGATTGGAAAACGATGATACGTATTCCGAAGTTTGTTTTAACTCCTGTAATAATTGCTCTTTATTGGCAAATGGTTCAATAAGCAACGCCTGTTCTTTACCTATTTCGGTGTAACATAAATCACTTATTTGTTTTAATATGGTGCTGAATTCTAAATCTTGCAATGTTTTTTTTGCGATCGATTTCATATATAATTTCTCTTTCAAACATCAAATTTACGAACAAATTATTATTTAAAGGAATATGTGCTACATTTGAATTTTAAAAAAGATTAGAATGAATAGCTGGAAAGAATTTATTGCCTTGGAATCATCAAAAGATTATTATCAGAAATTGAAACAAATTGTTGATGCTGATTATGAAAATGAAGTGATTTATCCGCCTAAAGAATATATTTTCAACGCATTTAAATATTGTCCGTTAGATAAAGTGAAGGTCGTAATTTTAGGGCAAGACCCTTATCATGGTTTTGGTCAGGCACATGGATTGAGTTTTTCCGTTAATAAAGGAATCCCGTTACCACCGTCGTTGCGAAATATTTATTTGGAATTGCAAAGCGATGTAGGTTTTATGAATCCCGGACATGGTGATTTAACAGGGTGGGCTCGCCAAGGAGTATTACTGCTGAACGATGTATTAACTGTGAAATCGGGCAAAGCCGGAAGCCATCAAAAATTGGGTTGGGAACAATTTACCGAAAACGTTATTTCGTTTTTATCACAAGAAAAAAAAGGCCTGGTTTTTATGCTTTGGGGAAATCATGCGTTTAAAAAAGGGAAAAATATCGACCGGAATACACATTTGGTTTTAACAAGCGGACATCCGTCTCCAATGAGCGCCAATCAAGGAAAATGGTTTGGCAATAAACATTTTTCGCAGGCAAATAATTATTTGATTCAGCAAGGCAAAACACCAATAAACTGGCAACTGGTTTAAATGGATTTTTTAAATTATCTTAAATTGATAAAGAATAATTTGTTTTAGTAATAGTTGTTTTGTTTAAAATATAATTTAGTGTTAAATTTCTTTTTTGATTAGGAGATAATATTCATTCCTAATTAAATTTAGTAAATAAAATTTGTTTTTGCATAAAAGCAAAAATTTGTTTGTTGTTTACTTTAAATTAAAAAGCTGTCTGTTAAATTGGGCAGCTTTTACTATTTTTACAAAAAACTTACGTAATGGCAGGCAATTCTTTTGGAAAAAAATTTGTAATAACTACTTTTGGCGAATCGCACGGAAAGGCAATTGGGGGAATCATAGATGGTTGTCCGTCTAATATTACGTTAGATTTAGAAGCCATTCAGGATGAATTAAAACGACGTAAACCGGGGCAATCTAAGTTGGTCACTCAACGAAAAGAAGAAGATGAAGTAATTTTTTTATCCGGAATTTTTGAAGGGAAAACACTGGGGACCCCTATAGCCTTTCAGATTATGAACACGAATTCAAAATCAAATGATTATGATTTGCTGAAAGATGCCTGTCGCCCCAGTCATGCAGATTATGTGTATCAGCAAAAATACAAGCATAGAGATTATCGCGGTGGTGGACGCAGTTCTGCTCGTGAAACTGCAGCCCGGGTTGTAGCCGGAGCCATTGCAAAGCAAATTATTAAGCCGGTAGAAATTCAGGCTTATGTTTCTTCTGTTGGATCTATTTCTGTTTCAAAGAAATATACCGAATTAGATTTATCGCTGACCGAAACCAATGCTGTTCGTTGTCCGGATATAGAAACAGCATTACAAATGGAGCAACTTATTTTACAAACCAAAAAGAAAGGCAATACCGTTGGTGGCATCATTACTTGCGTTATTAAAAATGTTCCCGTTGGTTTGGGTGAACCTGTTTTTGATCGTTTAGAAGCAAATTTGGCAAAAGCAATGCTCTCTATCAATGCGTGTAAAGGATTTAGTCTGGGTAGCGGTTTTGAAGGAACAAAAATGTTTGGTTCACAACACAACGATTATTATAACGCAGACGGTACAACTAAAACCAATTTTTCAGGTGGAATTCAGGGGGGGATCAGCAACGGAATGGATATTTATTTTGATGTTGCTTTTAAACCTGTTGCTACTTTATTGCAACCTCAGGAAATGCTAATATCAGGCGGAACTTTAAAAACAATTCAGGGAAAAGGACGTCATGATGCTTGTGTGTTACCGCGTGCTGTGCCTATTGTTGAAGCAATGGCAGCTTTGGTTCTTGTCGATTTTATGGTTTAATCATTACATTCCATTAACAGTAAATAGCCGGTTTCATAATTTATTTCAACCAAACCATCAGATAAAACCTCATTACTGCTTCCCGGTTTAAAGCCCAAAACCAACGAATCGTTTTGCAGTTCGTATTTTAAGTTTTTTGTTGAAATCCCTTCAACAGTTCCTACAGGAATCAATGACAGAATAGTTTCTTTTGGATACCATTTAATAAAGTGCTTCTGCAAAGGAAAAATTTTTGAATAATCATCAAGCATCACCAATTTTATCTTCTCTTGATATTTTACCATATTGGTACTATTTGTCATTGTATGATCCATACGCCGACCAGTTGCCCAAATGATATTAGCTGCGGGTATTTTTTTATGAATCAGATATTGGATCGCTTTGTCTAAATCTGTTGAGTTTTGATCTTCTATTTTAAATACATCCATCGGATATTGGATATCTTTATAAATCTCATAATCAAAATCACGGTCAAAATCGCCAATCAACACATCTACTTTAATCCCCAATTCTAAAACCCTTGAAATAGCACTATCTAAAACAATAACTAACGGATTCCATTCTAATAACTGGTGCAACAGTTCAGCGGAACATGTTTCGCCATTAGCTATTATTAATGCGGGTTCCTGGTCGTCGCGTACTATGTGATGTGATGACATGATTTACTTTTTTTAAACCACTAAATTAATATGTTTTAAAGGATTTCTTTATATTTGAACAAAATTAAAATTTTATACAATGGATTTACAACAAGATCAATGGTGGAATGATTTCCAAAACGATGAAAATGCCGTTATATTAGATGTTCGTACAGAAGATGAAGTAAGCGAAGGTACCATTCCGGGAGCCATCCATCACGATTTTTACCAAGGTCAGGATTTTTTAAATGCTTTGGAAAATTTAGATAAATCTAAAAATTACTATGTGTATTGCCGTTCAGGAAACCGCAGCGGACAAACGTGTTTATTGATGAATCAATTAGGTTTTGAAAATACGTTTAATTTGATTGGCGGAATGAACGAATGGCAGGGACCAACAGTTTAATATAAAGGCGAAAGCCTTTTTTTTATGTGAATTTTTTAATTTTTAGCTTTTTACATGGAACTAATCGATTTTATTTTACACATTGACCAATATTTACAAGTGTTTCTTCAAGATTATGGCGTTTGGGT
This sequence comes from Paenimyroides marinum, assembly GCF_900108395.1. Lineage (GTDB taxonomy): Bacteria > Bacteroidota > Bacteroidia > Flavobacteriales > Flavobacteriaceae > Flavobacterium > Flavobacterium marinum. The sequence continues at coordinate 24,734 of NZ_FNXE01000033.1, forward strand.
TTATGCCATTTTGTTTTTAATCATTTTTGTTGAAACCGGTTTGGTGGTGATGCCTTTCTTGCCCGGCGATTCGCTCTTATTTGCCACAGGAATGCTGGCGGCACAATTTCCCGAAAGCCTAAATATCTGGCTGGTAATTATGATATTGTTTATTGCTGCTGTTTTGGGAGATACCCTGAATTATACCATTGGAAAAGAAATTGGTATGCGGATCGTAAACTTTAAAATATTTGGCAAACAACCTGTTAAAATGGAACATATTGAAAAAACACATCAGTTTTACGAAAAATACGGAAGTAAAACCATTGTAATTGCCCGTTTTGTACCCATAGTAAGAACATTAGCTCCGTTTGTAGCTGGAATTGGTAGAATGAATTACGCTACATTTTTAACCTATAATTTTATAGGTGGTTTTATCTGGGTTTTCGGAATTACCTTATGCGGTTATTTTTTAGGAAATATTCCAATAATCAAAGACAATTTTTCAAAAGTAGTGCTATTGATTATTTTTATTTCGATAATACCTATTATCTTTTCGGTCATCAACGAGAAAATGAACAAACAAAAAACGCTTTCGTAAGGAAAGCGTTTTTTCTTTAAAATAAACTTTTGACAAGATCAATTAAAGTTTGTCCGATTAATAATAATAGATAAAACATAAGCTTTTTTATTTTAGTTTATAGTATCGTTTGTGTTCTCTAATATTCCATTGTTGAATTTATAATAATTAAAACCTGGCTCTAAATAACTTCCGCCAACGAAATTATAATAATCTTTACCGTTGATTTTTAGTGTTTGATTCGGTGTTATGTATAGCTTAATGTTTACTTTAGAATCTTCGGTAAAATCATTCAACGTTGTTAAAATGGCATTTGAAAGCACTAAAGTATCACTTTTTATTGAATAATTGTAATTTAATGTATTACTATTTTTACTTTGCTCTATTTTAACATTATGTTTGGTTAATCCGTAACCTGTAAATGTGATTTTTTTATCATTAAAAAATTTTTCTTCAATTTCAATAAAAGTATTTCCTGTGGTCGATTCTAAAATTTCTACATTAATATCATCTACTTCACTGTATTTAAAAGAACCTGAAATAGAATCGTTTATAGTGAAAATTCGTGGATCTCTCTGAAAAATAACATTTAATGTATCGTTATTATTCAAGATAATATCTGCTTTGGATATTTTGGTTTCAAAATTTTCTTCGAAAAGCGATTCAATTTTTTCTTTTTCTAAATTTAAATTAATCATTACATACGAAAAGATAAAAACAGCTACTAACCAGATAAATCCTAAAATTGCAGAAACCAATCCAATATGTTTTGTCTTAGGTTTTAAAATTTTAATACCACATAAAAGTAAAACAACGAAAGGGATACAAGAGGTTAAAAACAGACTTAAATTTAATCCCCAAAACGGAATACCTGTTTGTGCCTCGTTATAGGTTACAATATTGTTAAAAATAAATTCTCGTTGGGCATTGAATGCTATCGGGGCAAAAAAGCTCCCAAATATGGATATAACTGACAATACAATTAAAATAATCCCAAAAATTTTACGAATAACATCTGCTGCCGATTTTCCGTTGTTTTTTAATGTTTGATACGATGCGGAAACTCCTTCACGAAATTGTTTTTCGATATTAGAGATGTTTACCGGTTCGCCTTTCATCTCTAAAATTTCGGAAACAGAGCGGGCTTTAGGTATAATAATCCATAAAATAAAATAGATCAGCATACTGGTTCCGTACAAGAATAACAACAACAAAAAGATGATGCGCATCCAAACCGGATCTATGTTAAAATAATGTGCCAGGCCCGAGCAAACACCGCCTAAAATGCGTTTTTCGCCATCGCGATAGATTTTTTTGTATCCTTTGGTGTTTGTATTGAAATTGTTTGCTCTTAAAGGTTCATCTTCAATGATATAGTCTTCTGGTTTCCCCATAATGTCAATAATTTCATCTACATTATTCATTCTGATAACACCCGATTGCGGATCAATTCTCTCTGAAAATAACTCGGCAATCCGCGATTCTATGTCGGCAATAATTTCATCTTCGCTTTCTTGTTCAATAGATTTACGAACAGCGTTTATATACGAGTCTAACTTGTTGTATGCATCTTCGTCGATATGAAAAACAAGTCCTGCTATGTTTATGGTTACGGTTTTATTCATGGCTATTTTTGTTAGTTATAATGTTAACGGCATCACTTAATTCTTTCCAGGTTACCGACAGTTCTTTTAAAAATTCGTTGCCCTGTTCGGTTAATCGGTAATATTTTCGCGGAGGTCCTGATGTAGATTCTTCCCAGCGATAACTTAATAATTCATCGTTTTTTAAACGGGTAAGCAAGGGGTAAACGGTACCTTCTACCACCAGTAATTTTGCATCTTTCAGCATGTCTAAGATTTCAGATGTATAACAATCTTTATCTTTTAAAACCGACAATATGCAAAATTCCAGAATTCCCTTGCGCATTTGTGCTTTGGTGTTTTCAATATTCATAGAACTTCACTATTTAGTTTAAGTAAAAAAACAGATGACGCAAAACCTATTGGTGCTTGAGTAAACGATTCAAATTAATTAACAGTATGAGATGTGTGTTGTTTTAATGTTGACCTTGCAATCATCTGTTGATTACTCATTGTTTTATTTTGATATAGCAAAGATATATACAAAAGCTTGTACTTTGTATTACATAGTACTAATAATTAACAAATATTTAACAAATAAAATTTAAATGATTGATGTGGATTTTTTTTGTAAATTAGCTGTAAACCTTGATAATTATGGAGTTTAATGTAAGAAATCTTAATTTATATTTATTTAAAAACTTGCCATCGGCTTATTTTTGTGGGGTACGAGTGTATGCACTTGAAGCGGATTATTGTACGGTACGGGTAAAACACCGGTGGTTTAATCAAAACCCGTTTCGTTCTATGTATTTTGCCGTACAAAACATGGGGGCAGAGCTGACTACCGGCGTTTTAGTAATGAAAGCCATAAAAGAATCAAACCAAAAAATATCTATGCTGGTTTTAAATCAAAAATCGCAATTTACTAAAAAAGCTACGGGAATTATTACTTTTAAATGCGATCAAGGGCAATTAATTAGTGAAAAAATTAAAGAAGCATTACAAACAAAAGAGGGAATTTCGTTTTGGGTACAATCAAAAGGAATTGACGAAAATGGCGATGTAGTGGGCATTTATGATTTTGAGTGGACATTAAAAGCAAAATAAATGAAAATTTTAGTTACAGGCGCCACCGGATTTATCGGAACAGCTTTGTGTAAAGAACTTTTAAAGAAAAATCACACAGTAAACTATCTGACCATTTCTGAAAAAGATCTGGAAAACGTACATTCGGAGTATCAGGGATTTTTGTGGAATCCTGATAAAAATGAAATCGATTTTAATTGTTTTAATGGGGTAGATGCTATTGTAAATCTGGCAGGACATACCATAAATTGCAAATGGACAACCAAAAATAAAAAGCAGATTTATGAAAGCCGGATCAATTGTTCAAACACGCTTTTCACGGCTTTAAGTACCATTAAACATCAGGTAAAATACATTGTCAACGCTTCTGCAATTGGAATCTATCCTTCTGACGAACATAGCATTTATCAAGAGGATACATTGGTTTATGGATCCGATTTTTTAGCAACAGTTTGTAAAGATTGGGAAGCTGCCAATTTACGGTTTGAAGGTTTGGGAATTAAAACTGCTATTACCCGTTTTGGTTTGATTTTATCTAAAGATAACGGCGTTTTGCACGAACTGGCAAAAGTGGTTTCAAAAGGATTTGGAGCTAATTTGGGTAATGGCAAACAATGGATGTCTTGGATACATTTTAACGATGTTATACAGATTATTTATAAGTTGTTAATAGAACAACAAAGCGATATTTTTAACGTAGTTGCCTCCAATCCGGTGCGTCAAAATCAATTTTTAAAGGTACTGGCTGTTCAATTAAAAAAGCCGCTGTGGTTGCCAAATATCCCGGCGCTTTTTATAAAAATTGGTTTAGGCGAACGATCGGCTTTGGTATTGTCAAGCCAATATGTACAACCCCAAAATTTGTCGGAAATGAAGTATAAATTTATATTTCCGGAATTAGAAAGTACTTTGAAAGATTTATATAAATGAAACATTTACAGGTAATTATATTTTTTTTCACTACTAACCGACTAACTTTTCAAAATTAAGGAGCTTCCCATTGTGGTTAGCTCCTTTTTTCATATTTTGGTTTTACGACAAATCAAAAATATGAGCAATAAAGATACAGAAAAGAAATTAGTCGGTCAGCCGATTTTCAAACAAATCATCAATTTTATTCCAAAAGATAAATTTGATATGCTTGTCTACAAGCATAGTTC
>NZ_FNXE01000035.1 GCF_900108395.1 Paenimyroides marinum
ACTGTGTATTAATCGTAAATCTTCTGCTGGCAGTCATCAAAAAAAGATTGAAACGAAAGTGGGCATTTTCAAATTTGGTAAGTTTTTGCAAAATTCATTTATTCAATTACATCAACCTGATGAAATTTTTGGAAAACCCAGAGAAAGATTGGGTTATTGACAAAGATGACGGTGAGCAATTGTCTTTTAATTGGTAGCTTGTTTTTGAAATTCGGCGAAAATGAAAAACTAAACATCTAACAATCAGTCAAATGTAAGGAGGGGAATCTGAGAATTAGTTTTTATCGGACGCTAATGTATAAAAATATAAAAAAATGTTAATTAATGTTATTTTTTTAAAAATAAAAATAAATTATTTGCACTTGTAAGTTTTCTTATATCATTTAACATTAAAATTGATTACTTTTAATTGAAATTAAATGCTATTAATTATGAAAAATGTCCATTTTAAAAAAATCATACTACTTCTTTTAATTGTTGTTGGTCAGCAGGTTGTGGCTCAAAACAAAAAAGTTAAATCAGTTTCTCACGATGCGTTGACTAAAGCGGGTACTTATACCGAATATATTTCAAGAGCAGGGGTAATAGTTCAAGTAGGCGACAGTTTACAAATTAACAACCCAAGTAATTTTGAACGTTACATGTACATCACCCAAAACGATGCCTACCTACGTGCCGATGAAATGAACAAAAAATTAAAGGTAAAAGCCATAAATGTTTCGGGTGACGATAAAAAAGGCTATACTGTGTTTTTTACCTGTAAAGGTTTGGGTGCTACACCTGTTTTTGTTCGATATGAAGATGCGGTGCAAACAAACGAAATTAAATTGTTGGATCAAGATAATACAAATTTGCAGGAATAGTTTTTTCTTTGCATTATGAAAAAGATTTGGTTGTTAATGCTGCTGGTTACCTTTTTGGGGGCTTGTTCGGCTAAAACAGAAAAAATAAGCACGGCATTTTACTTTTGGCGTACAACGTTTAGTTTAACCGAAACTGAACAGCAGTATTTAAAAGATCTGGATGTTAAAAAGCTGTACATTCGATATTTCGATGTGGCTTTACAGAACAATGAAGCTATTCCTGTAGCACCAATAGTTTTTAATCAGAAACCTGAGGGATATAATGTTGTTCCGGTTGTATATATTAAGAACGAAGTTTTCTTGCAAAACAGTTCTGCTGATAGTTTGGCGGTAAAGGTGTACAATTACATCCAACAGATTAATAAATCGGCAAATGTATCGGTAAACGAAATCCAGTTTGATTGTGATTGGAGTCTGAAATCAAAACAAAACTATTTTCAGTTTATAGAAGAGTTTAAAAAACTACATCCCAATTTATCAGCTACCATTCGTTTGCATCAAATTAAATATCCCGAAAAAACAGGAATTCCTTCCGTAAAAACAGGTGTGCTAATGTATTATAACATGGGTGTTATAAATTCGGGTGACGATAATTCCATCTACAGTCAAAAAACAGCAAAAAATTACATCAATTCGTTACATAATTACAACCTGCCTTTAAATATTGCTTTGCCCGTTTTTAGTTGGGGCGTTCACATTCGCGATAACAAGGTGGTAAATTTAATTGGCGGATTAAGCAATAATGACCTGCAAAAACATCCTTTTGAAAAGGTGTCAGAAAACAGGTATCGGGTCATTGAAGATTTTATTTATCAGGGGCGTTATCTGGCTAAAAATGATGTTGTGAAAATAGAAGAACCATCAGCCGAACAATTAAAAGAGATGATGAAAGATTTGAAGAATCACCTAAAAAAGAAACCAAATGAAATTATATTTTACGATTTAAACGAAAAAAATGTAACCAAATATGAAAAAGAAACTTTTAAAACTGTTAGCCGTTGGTAGCTTTGCTACTATTTTTGGCTATGGTATATATGCTTACGGTTGTGCCGACGGATGGTGGGGAGCTGGATATTCATCGATATTCTCGCCAGAAATTACGGTGAGCAATAAAGATTACGAACCGTTTTTTTACGATGATTACACCATTTTTTACAACGGGTACAACGTACAATCTACCACCGATTTGTTTAAAGAAGAAACCATTGCCGATTGGGCAGCATATCTTGAAAAATACGATACAAAAACAGTTGAATATTATTTATACGATAATGAATTGAATACGGTTTTGGCTGAGGTGTCGTCTTCAAAAAATCCAATAGAGGCTTTTAATACGCACGTTTCAAAACAATATGCATTAAACAGTAAAGATGCCAAATCTAAAAATTTATTTGAATTTATGCTCTTGTCACGCGGTATTGAAACCTATTCCAATCAAACCTATAATTATTGGGATTATAACAACCGTACACAGTTAAATGCCGAACAAAATGTGGTACAGAAAATAGAGCAGACATTCAATAAAGCTTCAAAAAAAGATGTTTTTTATAAAAATCGTTTGTGGTTTCAGGTATTGCGTGCAAAATTCTATTCAGACGATGTAAGTTCGGTTATCACATTTTTTAACCATACAGAAAAAGACCAGCCCAAAAACAACTTATATTACCGTGGATTAAGCTATGTGGGCGGTGCCTATAAAAATGTAAAGAATTATGAAAAAGCAAATGTGGCTTTTGCACAGGTTTTTTGTCAGTGTAGACCATTAATGCCTTCTGCTTTGTTTGATTACCGTCCTTTAGACGCGGCATCGTTTAAAAACAGTTTAAATCAGGCAAACAATCAACAAACTAAAGAGGTATTGTATGCCTTGCAAGGATATTACACCAATGAATTCAGTGCTTTGCAGGATTTGTATCGATTGAATCCCAATTCGCCTCACATAGATTTTCTATTGTCACGCTGGGTCAATATCAACGAACAGAATATCAATATTTATACAGCATATGAAAAGATAGACGTTGATCCTAAAAAAGTAAAAAAAGATTTTAAAGATAAGGTTGATTCAGCCCAGGTTAAATGGATTAACGAAGTGGCCAACAAAGGCAATGTTCACAACCCGTATATCTGGAAAGCTACCGCGGCGTATTTTAATTCGTTAATAGGCGATTATCAAAAATCTGACGAATTGTTAAAACAGGCACATACATTAGCTAAAAATGCCGAACAAAAAGGGCAGGTACGAAATTTACGACTGTTCAACAATTTGTTAAGTATTGATAAAATGGATATCAAAGCCGAGGGCAAGTTAATAGAAGATACCAATTGGTTGTTTTATGACGAATCAAATGTGAATTATTACACATCAACAAACAGGGTTGGTTATCTGCAGGAATTTACCAAAAAATACATCAGTGCACTATATAAAAAACAGAACGATCCGTTAATGGCAGAATTGGTTTATCCTGTAAATGGATTTTTTAAGGATCAGAAACAAAGCATAGCAATGGAACAATTGCTTTTAAGCCACAAACGTTCTGCCTGGCAGGATATTTTTGTAGGAATTTATCCTTACAAACTGGCTGATATATATGAAAGCCGCGGAATTTATCTTTTTTATCAGGATAAGGTTGACGAAGCCATTGCCGAGTTTGAAAAGATAGAACCTTTTGAAAGGCGACAACACAATTGGAGCGAAAACCGGTACGAAACAATAATGGTTGATTATAAAGCAACCGAATTACCCGGAAATCCGTTTAACGGAAAAATAAAAGATTGCAATGATTGTGATCACGCAGCAAAACAATCGGTTAAATATTCGCAACTGCAATTTCTTAAAAAAGTAAAAGAAATGCAGAATAAAATAGCTGCCGGAGAAGATGTGTACAACAACGCCTTATTGGTTGGCAACGCGTTTTACAATGCGTCGTATTTCGGAAATGCCCGCACGTTTTATTACAACAACATCATCAGCGAATATGGAAACAGTATTTCAAACGAGCACGAAAAAATGCTCTACGGAATGGATTATGTTAGAAAATATTACACTATTGCTCAAAAAAATGCCGAAACCAAAGAGCAAAAAGCGAAAATGGCGTATATGCTTGCCAAAGTTGAACGCAATGATTTTTATGCTGTGAGCTATTTTATGCCCAACGATTATTTTTATCCTTACGGAGATTTTGTAAGTTTTAAAAAATGGAAAGGATTTGAAGAGCTAAAGAACAATTACAGCGATACCAAATACTATCAGGAAGTGATTAATGAGTGTGGTTATTTCCGGAAATATTTAGGGATTAATTAAACTGATTTTATGTTTTATCCTGCAATATTTTAATGTTTTGCAGGATTTTTTTTAGATATTTTGGTGAATATAATCACTAAAAATACATTAATTTGGTGAATATAATCACTAAAAATACATTAATTTGGTGAATATTAAAAATAAATGTACCTTTGAATAAAGTTTTTAAGCTATGATACAAAGGGAATTTATAAATGTTTTACAATCAAAACTCCATAAAGGAAAAGTAATTGTATTGATAGGTCCCCGGCAAGTAGGGAAGACCACGCTTATAAACACATTGCTTAAAGATAAAGAGTTTCTGTTTTTGGATGGAGACGATCAGTCTGTGGTTGAAATTCTGTCTAACGCCAATACAGAAATTTTAAAAAACATTATTGGAAATTATAAATATGTTTTTGTTGACGAAGCCCAACGCATTCCTAATATCGGATTAAAATTGAAAATCATGATCGATCAGATTAAAGGTGTTCAGATAATTGTCAGTGGATCATCGGCATTTGATATTAGTAATGAAATTCAGGAACCACTTACCGGACGTAAATTTGAATACCATTTGTTCCCGATTTCCTGGAATGAATTTGAAGGCAATGTTGGATACATCAAAGCTCGGCAACAATTAGAATTACGGTTGCTTTATGGAATGTATCCTGATGTGATTAATAATTTCGGCAACGAATATGAGATCTTAAAGAATTTAACGTCAAGTTATTTATATAAGGATATTTTAGCATTGAGCAATATCAGAAAACCTGATGTTTTAGAAAAAATTGTTCAGGCATTGGCGTTTCAGGTTGGGAGCGAAGTCAGTTACAATGAAATTGCCCAGTTGGTGGGCGTTGATAAAAATACGGTCAGTGATTATATTGATTTGTTAGAGAAAGCTTTTGTCGTTTTCAGGTTAAACAGTTTCAGTAAAAACCTTCGGAATGAAATAAAAACCAACCGGAAAATTTATTTTTACGATAACGGTATCCGGAATATGGTGATAGGTAATTTCAGTCCGTTTGAATTGCGACAGGATAAAGGAGCCTTGTGGGAAAATTTTATGATTTCAGAACGACAAAAAGTACTGAATATACAACAAAAAACGGTTAAATCATATTTTTGGCGGACTACCGCACAACAAGAAATTGATTATGTAGAAGTTGAAAACAGTAAAGTGAACGCATTTGAATTTAAATGGTCAGAAAAGAAAAAGACAAAGCTTCCTAAATCATTTGCAGAAGCTTATGCCCCTGATTTTTTAGTAATAACAAAAAATAATTTTAGAGATTTTTTAAAGTAAAATAACCCTGAAAGGTTTTAAGATTTTGTAGGCGTAGTAGATTGTTATGATTCTATCTTAATCTAGTAAAGCACGTCTTTTCTCTTTATTCTACTTTTCTATTCCCCTAAAAAAATGTAGTTTTGAAGTGAGAAAACAAAAAATATAATGCGCATACATTTTATAGCAATTGGTGGGAGTGCCATGCACAATTTGGCTTTGGCTTTGCACGATAAAGGAGAACAAATTTCAGGGAGCGATGATGCTGTTTTTGAACCTTCAAAATCGCGGTTAAAAGCCAAAGGTTTGTTGCCCGAAAACGAAGGCTGGTTTCCTGAAAAAATCACTGCTGATATTGATGCGGTTATTTTAGGTATGCACGCAAAAGCCGACAACCCGGAATTGTTAAAAGCGCAGGAATTAGGACTGAAAATCTATTCATATCCCGAGTTTATATTCGAGCACTCTAAAAATAAAACCCGTGTAGTTATTGGCGGATCGCACGGAAAAACAACCATTACGGCGATGATACTTCATGTTATGAACTATCATAATGTACCGGTAGATTTCTTGGTAGGTGCCCAGTTAGAAGGTTTTACCAATATGGTACATCTCACAAAAGAAAACGATTTTATGCTGATTGAAGGCGACGAATATTTGTCTTCACCAACCGATCTGCGTCCAAAATTTCATTTATATCAGCCCAATATTGCCTTAATCAGTGGTATTGCCTGGGATCACATCAATGTGTTTCCAACTTTTGAAAACTACGTAGAGCAATTCAAAATTTTTATTGATAAAATTACCAATGGCGGTATTTTAATTTACAACGAAGACGATGCCGTAGTAAAACAAATTGTAGAAGAAGCCGAAAAGCCCATTCGTAAATTACCATATACTTTGCCTGAATATTTTATTGAAAACGGGGTAACTTATTTAGAAACGTTAGACGGACCAATGCCTATTGAAGTTTTTGGTGCACACAATTTAAGTAATCTTGCCGGAGCCAAATGGATCTGCCAGAATATGGGAATTGATGAAGCCGAGTTTTACGAAGCTATTGCAAGTTTTAAAGGTGCGTCTAAGCGTTTGGAAAAAATTGCAGAAACCAAAACCACCGTTGCCTACAAGGATTTTGCCCATTCGCCAAGTAAAGTAAAAGCTACAACCGAAGCCGTAAAAAAGCAATATTCCAATAAAAAATTAATTGCCTGTTTAGAATTACATACCTACAGCAGTTTAAATGCCGAATTTTTAACGGAATATCAAGGAGCATTAGACGCTGCGGATACAGCCGTGGTGTTTTATTCGCCCGATGCCGTTGCGATTAAAAAGTTGGAAGAAGTTACAAAAGAACAAATTGAACAGGCTTTTAACAGAGAAGATTTAATCGTTTACACTAATCCCGAGGAATTCAAATCGTTTTTAGTGGTTCAGGATTTTAAAGACTCCGTTTTGCTGTTAATGAGTTCCGGTAATTACGGCGGACTGAATTTTGATGAGGTTCAACAGATGATTGAATAATTCCAACACAGAAGAAAATCCAAAGTTTGTCATTCCGTAGAACTCTAAAAAGATGTTTACAGCATGACAAACTTGATGATTTACGAATAAAAATAGTACTTTTTATCTCTTTCACCAACCTTATAAACGGTTTGTACATCGTCTATCCCCTTTAGACCTTGTAATACAATGGGCGTTAAAGAATACCAGTGATTTTTTAAGTTTGAGAAAAAATTCTCAGAAATCAACACGTCGGCATTGTGTTCTTTGCAGTTTTTTTGCAACCGCGAACCTAAATTTAATACATTGCCATGATAGGCAATTTCTTTTTTATAATCGCCCACTAATGCGGCAGATACCTCTCCGCTATGTATAGAACAGCGAAAATTGGGTATATGGTTGTATTTTTTTTGATAAAAATGTTTCTTTTGATCTAATAAATCTTTGTAATCAAAATACAGCGCAATGCATTTTTCGTAATCAAAATCCTTTGAAACCTTCCATGTAATAACAGCTTCATCGCCCACAAACTGATAAATTTCTGCACCGTGCATCAATGTAATATCCGATAAATCCCAAAAGCAATCCTGAATATATCGGCTAAAATTCAAATGTCCCATTTCGTTAGCGGTAGGGGTAGAGTCTTCTAAATCTAAAAACATAAATACCCGGTGTTCTTCTTTTGGGTTGCGGTAAGTGTTTTTAACAATATTCACAAAATATTTCCGTCCTAAATTTCTTCGCAGCTGAATAATTAAACTCACCACTGCTTCGGTAATTAAAGCATATAATAGTATGTTTATTGTAGTGGGTTCACTAAAAATTTGTGAAATCAGTTCTACATTTATTGTAAACCCATAAATGTAAAGAATTGTTAGATAGACAAGATGAGAAAGCATCACAAAAACGCTTATACGCAATAAAATATTATAAGCTAATTTTTGTATACGCTCTATATATGGATACACAAAAACGTGTAAAAAACCCATCACCAAACCAAACGATGCACCAATAAACAATGCTATCTGATACAGCCATTTTTTAGGTATTTCAGTATTTAGTCTATAAATCTCTGTGAGATATTGCTGGGGAATATCGTAAAACTTAATATAAACAAAAAAAATGTTACAAATACCCAGATGGAAACAATGTACAGAACTTGTCTTACGTTATAAGCCAAATTATTCTGAATTTTACTTTTAAACCAATAGCTGAAATCATTAAACATAAAGTGCGTTTTTTAAGTTATTCTAATTCTTCACAAAGAAAACCGCATGAATCAAGAAGCACAACAACATCGTTGGTACTAAAATCAGAACCTTCCATTCTAAGAATGTTATCGCAGTCTTCTAAATCAAAATTAATCTTGAAACCGGGATATTTCTCCATTAATACTTTTTCTAAAAGGTAATCTGAATCAGTTGGATGATTGACATTTGTTTTAAAAACCTTAATCATATTCTATTTGTTTTAAACAATAAAAATTATTTTAATTGATGGATGGTCGATTCAAAAAAACGAAACAAAAAAATCTTATTGTAATAGTCTTTTAACTTATGTTCTTCTATAAAATCGGTAAATTTTTTAAATTGTATATGGGGCGTTTCTTCGACAAAAACAAACCAGAAATCATGAATATTTGCTTGTTCTCTAAAAAAGTCAGAAGTGAAAGGAGTGTATAATGACGGATGGAACGAACGTTTTTTTAATTTGTTCAGATCACAAAATAGCACGCCGGTTTTAATGCCGTTGTTCTCAACGATGTTTATTTCGTATTGGATGCAATCCATAAGTACCAGGTTTTCGCTGTAACATTCGGTAAATCGGCTTGACTCTGCAATTTGTATAATCTTTTCTTTCCTTTCGTCTTTGTTTAATCGGGGGTCAATACGTTCCACGAACTTCTGAAAATTCACAATATTCATAAGCTGTTTTTTATTTCATTTAACTGTGCAAAGAAATCACATAGACAAAAGGTATTTTAACTTTTTAGATGAAACGCCTTGTTTTTTATACGAAATCGAAAATTGAAAGAAGTTTATATAATAAATAACGGCGTTTGTATAATAAGCAAAAGCGGTTATAAAAGATGTTTTACATTTGTAACTTAAAATTAAAATGAATTTATGACTGCAGTTTGTCAGGATTATAGAGATAAAAAAGTGTTGGATTTTTTTATCGAAAAACGCTACCGTTTAAAACGGCACCTACTGTTTTTAACAGTGTTTTTGTTGTTATTGTACGGTGGAAGCTCTGTTGAAACGTATGGTACACCTTATGGATATTATGTAGGGGCAGCGGTTTACATCATTTTTATAATTATGTTTTATGTAAATATGTATGTATTGGTTCCGTATTTTCTCTTCAGGTCCAAGTATGTTGGTTATGCTGTTTTTCTCATATTTTTAGCTGTTTTGGGTGTTCAGATTTTAAGTTATCTTCATGAAAATTACTTTATCACATATATGAATCAGGATTTTGTTGAAGCCCATAAACTAATGCATAACGAAATTAATAGAAGAACAGATCTTTACGGAGTTATTATTGTGTGTGCCTCGTTAATTTCAGTATCGACCACCATAAAGTTATTGCAACGCTGGCTTAAAGACAACGAACGCATTACCGAACTAAAAAACATCACCTTTGATATGGAAATGAATGAGCTGAAAAATCAAATCAGTCCGCATTTTTTGTTCAATATGCTCAATAACGTTAAAGCCTTGATCCGTACCAATCCTGAAATGGCAAATACCGTTATCATACGTTTGTCTGAATTTCTTCGCTATCAATTGTATGAAAACAGCAGCGAAAAAACACTTCTGGCATCGGAAATCGAATTTCTTTCTAATTTTCTGAACCTGGAACAAATACGAAAAGATAATTTTAAGGTTGAAATAGAAAACAATATCGATAAAAAGACTTTGAATAATACGTTTATATCACCGGGCTTATTTACTGTTTTTATAGAAAATGCCATTAAGCACAGTGTAAACCCCAATGGAGATGAAACCTACGTGAAAATTATTATCGAAATAAAAGATACAAAACTCCATTTTGTCTGTGTAAACTCTAAAACCCAAGAAAATCATTTTGCCTCAAAAAGCAAGAGTAACGGTTTGGGGTTGGCAAATATCAAACGGCGTTTAGAACTGTTGTACCGTAATGATTACCAGTTGCATATAACATCGAACAAAAATGAATACATTGTTAATTTAGAAATTCCGTTATGAACTGTATTATAATTGATGACGAACCTTTGGCACGCGAAGAATTGCAGGCACTTTTAAATGAAGTATCAAACATTGAAATTAAAGCAAAGTTTTCTTCAGCCATAAAAGCATTAGAATTTCTTCAGGAAAACGATGTGGATCTTATTTTTTTAGATATTGAAATGCCGTTGCTGAATGGTCTGGAATTTGCCATGCAGATACCCGAAAAAACATTGATTATTTTTACAACAGCTTATGCCCAGTACGCCTTAAAAAGTTACGAGTTTGACGCTGTTGATTATTTGCTGAAACCCATAGACAGTAACCGTTTGGATAAAGCAGTAAGAAAAGCGATGTTATACAGCGAATTACTTTTAGAGCAAAAAAATACCATAGAATCAAACACGCATGATTTCTTGTTTATAAAAGCAGACCGACGTTTTCACAAAATCTATTTTAAAGATGTGTGGTTTATAGAAGGGTTAAAAGATTATGTGATTATTCATACAAAGAATCAAAAGTTGATTACGGCAATGAATCTGAAAAGCATGCATCAAAAACTGCCTGTTGAAAGTTTTTTGCGGGTAAGCAAATCGTATGTGGTAAATTTGGATTATATTGATTCATTCGATAACCACACATTGTATGTTAACGAAGTTGAAATTCCGTTAGGTGAAGTTTATAAAAAAGATTTTTTTGATAAATACTCAAACGGTTCATTGAATATTGATTAAACTAAGCAACCTTTTTGTTGCTTTTTTTTATATTCGTAAAAAACATTTTTATGAGAGCGTATGCCGAAGAAGGTTTAAGTATTGTTGAGGTTTTAAAAGAACCTCGAAATAAATTCTATGATATTATAGATAAAGGATTATTCGTAGTTATTGGTATGATTTTTTTATCCTTGTTTTTATTCGAATATTTTTCTGATTTGATAATAGATGTTTTTTCGATTTTATTTTCTCTTTATTTTTTAATTTACATTTTCTATGTACAAATAGGCAATATATTCAGAAGAGAGAATATAGCTTATAATATAATTGGAAAATTACATTTTAAAGATGATTCAATTATGGTTTTAAATAATCGAATTGATTTGTTCGAAATTGATTCGATAGAAATTTCATCTTTTGATTTTGAAGGTAAAAGTAGATTTACTAATCATTTATATTTTCCTACCGTGTCTTTAGGTATTAATAACTCTCTTACTATCTGTTTTAAAAATGGAACGGTTGAAAAGTACCAATTCAAATTAATCTATGACACCCATATATTAAATTTTAGAAAAGAATTAGTTCATTATTATAAATTAGGATTAATCCGTGAATTGAATCTTCACGATATTCTTGGTAACCATAGCTTTGAAAGTAAAAGTGATTTTAGAAAGCATCATCCTAAATACAACGCTTAGCTTTCATAAATAAAATAACAACAATAGGATATTTAAACAAACAATCTTCTAATACTTGTCTATTGCCGGCTTTAACACGATCAACCAGCGTTTATCCTTTTTTGATAAATTAGTTGAAACATCTTCATTAACAGTACCTTTGTTTACCGTTCTTTTATCAGATGAAATAGAAATTTATCTGAACTTCCCTGTGCTTTCAATACCACGAAGTAGTCAATATAGAAACTATAAAAAACAAAAATAGTTTCATATATTTATAAATGTTAATTATTTGGTTATGAGTAACGAAAACAAACATTTTTCGATAAAAAACTGGAGCGAAGACGATCAGCCACGCGAAAAACTATTGTACAAAGGCAAGAATGTATTGTCTGATGCCGAATTAATTGCCATTTTAATTGGTTCAGGCAGCCGCAACGAAAGTGCCGTTGATTTGTGTAAACGCATTTTACAACAAAACAACAACCAGTTACACCAACTGCAAAAACAAACCATTCAGCAATTAATGCAGTTCAAAGGTATTGGCGAAGCAAAAGCCATTACCATTGTGGCAGCCTTAGAATTAGCAAAACGGTTGCAGTTATCAGAAACCAAAGAACTGACAAAAATCAATAGTTCGGCTGATGCCTGCAAACTAATGCAGCCACTCATAGGCGATTTACCGCACGAAGAATTTTGGGTGTTGCTTTTAAACAACAGCAACAAAGTGGTTTATAAATTGCAATTAAGTAAAGGGGGACTGACTCAAACAATTGTAGATATCCGCTTAATATATAAAACCGCGTTGGAACATCTGGCAACCGCCATTATTTTAGTACACAATCATCCTTCGGGTCAATTGAATCCTAGTCAGGCAGATAATGATATAACACAGAAAATAAAAAAAGCGGGCAACACTTTAGATATTAAATTACTCGATCATTTAATTATTACACAAAAAGATTATTTCAGTTTTGCAGATGAGGGGATTTTGTAAAGTTTGTTAAACCAAAAAACAACTAAATAAAAAATCGTAATTATTCACTATCTTGCATAGCGTTTAAAAGCATGAAAAATGATTAAAACGCAAAACGTTACTTTTTCCTATTCGGCTACACAAAAATTCCATTTTCCCGATATTGATTGTGCCAACGGACAAACCTTGTTGATTACAGGAAATTCAGGAACAGGTAAAACCACTTTGCTGCATTTGTTGGGCGGCTTGTTACAACCCGAAAGCGGAGAAATTCTTATAAATAACCAAAATATTCAAGCGTTATCAACTTCAAAACAAGATGCTTTTCGTGGGCAATCGGTAGGAATGATTTTACAGAAATCATTTTTTATCGAACCACTTTCGGTGTTGGATAATGTGGTTTTGGCATCGTGGATTGCTAAAAAATCAAAAGTCCAAGAAAAAGCCTTAAATATTCTGGATAATTTGGGGTTGAAAGATCACGTTCATAAATTGCCAAGTCAGTTAAGTATCGGGCAGCAGCAGCGTGTAAATATTGCACGGGCGTTGATCAATAATCCGTCGGTAATTCTGGCAGATGAACCCACATCAAGCCTTGATGATGAAAATGCTTTGATTGTAGCCCGGTTGTTAAGCGATCTGGCTAAAGAATACCAATCGTCGTTAATCATTGTAACCCACGATCAGCGTTTAAAAACCTTGTTTAACCATCAAATAACTTTGGTATGATAGGTAAAATAGCATGGAAAAATACCTGGTTTAAGCCGTTAAATACCCTTTTAAGCATTATACTGTTAACGGCATCGGTATCAATTATTTCTGTTTTGATTTTATTACAGAAACAATTCGAAGAAAAATTTTCTTCCTCAATGGATAACATCGATCTGGTA
Source organism: Paenimyroides marinum (assembly GCF_900108395.1). Taxonomy (GTDB): domain Bacteria; phylum Bacteroidota; class Bacteroidia; order Flavobacteriales; family Flavobacteriaceae; genus Flavobacterium; species Flavobacterium marinum. The sequence goes on from NZ_FNXE01000035.1 coordinate 13,400, forward strand.
TTGGGAGCAAAGGGAAGTCCGCTGCAGTTAATACTTTCATCGGTTTATCAGATAGATGCGCCGCCCGGAAACATTCCGTATCCGCAGGCCGAAACCTGGATGCAGAACCCAATGGTTGAAAGTGCGGTTCCGCTGGCTTATGGAGATAATTACATGGGCTATAAAATTGTGGGAACAAATGATAATTACCTGAAACATTTTAATTTGCATCTGGCTGAAGGAATTCCTTTTTCTAAGGATTTTGAAGTGGTGGTAGGTGCAGGAATTGCAAAAAACATAGGGTTAAAAATAGGCGATACCTTTTTTGGAACACATGGCGATGCCGAAGAAGGCGAAGTACACGACCACCATGCATATAAGGTGGTGGGGATATTAGAACCATCGGGTAAAGTTGCCGATCAGTTAATTTTATCGAATATCTCATCGGTTTGGAATATGCACGATCATGAGCACGAAGATCATTCAGAAGAAGCACACGATCATTCCGATCATCAGCATGCAGAAGGCGAGGAGCATCATCATGAAGAAATCAATCCACACGAAGGAAAAGAAATTACAGCAGTTTTATTAAAATTGCGCAACAACATGGCTAAAATGACCTGGCCAAGAATCATTCCTCAAAATACCGAAATGCAAGCCGCATCGCCGGCTTTAGAAGTGAATCGTTTGTTTGCTATGTTTGGTGTAGGAATTTCGGCATTAACCTATTTGGCGTACGGCATTATGTTTATTTCGGGCATCAGTATTTTTGTTGCATTGTACAATACATTGAAAGAACGTAAGTACGAATTTGCGTTGCTTAGAATTACCGGAGCCACTAAATTACAACTATTATGGTTGGTTTTGTTAGAAAGTATCTTTTTGTGTACTATCGGGTTTATTCTTGGTATTGTTTTTGGTAGAGTTGGATTACATTTCTTATCCGTATCTTCGCAGGAAGAATTTAAAATGGCGTTTAATCCCTTTGAATTTTTATGGAAAGAAGAAGGAATGCTGTTTGCGGCTACATTAACCGTAGGCATTTTGGCAGCCATTATTCCGGCAATTAAAGCGTATTCGTTAAACATATCAAAAACATTGGCAAATGCTTAAAAAAATAATAATAACGTTGTACGTAATAACAGCATTGTTTTTGATGGGATTTACCCCGCAGAATGATCAAAACAATAGTCAGGAAGAGCCTACCGAAATGACTTGGGAAGTGCTAGCTAATATTAGCAAAAGTATGAGAGTTATGGCCAACTATAGTAATACCATAAAAGAATCGTTACACGGCAAAAAAATAAAAATAAGCGGTTACGTGATTCCTATAGACAGTAAATCGTATGTTTTAAGCAAAAATATGTATTCGCACTGTTTTTTTTGCAGTACAAGTGCAGGTATTGAAACCATTATGGGAATTCAGTTTAAAAACAAACCGCCACGCTTAAAAACCGATACTTTTATTACGCTAGAAGGCACCTTTTTTTATAACGATAAAAACAAAGACGATTGGACTTTTTATGTTCAAAACGCCGTAATTACCAATAAAAAATAATAAACATGTTAAAAAAAATATTCGTTGCAACTTATTGCGGATTAGCCGTTTTTTTAATGAGCTTCTCTGTAAAAAAAACAACAGAAAAACCATTGGAATTTTACGATCAAAACCCAACCGAAGTCACTTGGAAATTATTGGGTCAGATTGATTTCGTTAAAAAGAAAAATCCGCATTACGGAGAAGTCATGTACCCCATGATCAACAGCACATTGAAAGCCTTGCAAGGTAAAAAAATTACAGCAAGCGGATTTATTGTACCTATTGACAGTAAAACCTATGCATTGAGTAAAAATGTTTTTGCACAATGTTTTTTCTGCGGAAATGCCGGACCCGAAACCATTATGGGTATTCAGTTTAAAGGCAGTACACCCAGATTAAAAACCGATACGTATGTAACCATGGAAGGTACTTTTAGATACAACGCTGATGATATCGACGACTGGATTTACCATATTGAAAACGCTGTAATTACACATCAGAAATAATGAAGGCTAAAGAACATATTACCGATTTGTTTTTTGATTTGGATCATACCATTTATGATTTCGATAAAAATTCGGCACTGACGTTTCACGCCGTTTTTTCTGATTTAAAATTAGAAGGAACACAAGACTTCATGACGCATTTTAAACCAATTAACGATTATTATTGGGAAAAATATGCACGTGAAGAAATTACCCATGATTTTTTGCGCTACGGCAGATTAAAAGATACCTTTGAAGCAATTGATGTAAACGTTTCTGATGAGCATATCTATCATATTGCCGATTATTTTATTGAAAACCTTACTAACTACAGTCATGTTTTTCAGGATGCATACGAAACGCTTGATCAGTTAAAATCAAAATACCGTTTACATATCATCACTAACGGACCTGAAAAGGTTCAGGAAAAAAAGCTGAAAAATTCAAAACTCGAACATTATTTTGAAACCGTAACCAATTCAGAGAAAGCAGGGGTGAAAAAGCCGCACCCGGGTATTTTTCAATACGCTTTGTCGCAGGCAAATGCTGATCCACAAAACAGTTTAATGATTGGCGATAATATAAAAGCCGATATTCACGGAGCATTAAATGTGGGTATGGACGTGATCTGGTTCAACGAATTTCAATTAGAAAATGCCGACAACATCACCGAAATTCATCATTTAAAACAACTTTTAGATCTATTATAAAATGAAGAAATTATTATTTTTAGCACTTTTCAGCATATTTGCTCTGGGTGCAAAAGCACAAGGATTGAATGCAAAGTACATTCAGATAAAAGAAGTATATAATTTTCAGGAAAAATTTAACGAATACCGTGTAAATTCATTTTTGAAACACAAATTAGAAGAAGCCGGATACACCGTTTTTTATGAAAGTAAGGAATTACCTGACGAAGTAAAAGCCGATCCGTGTAAACTATTGAAATGCAATGTGGAACGCGATAAATCAATGTTAGCCACCAAATTGCAAATTACATTGGTTAATTGTAAAAACGAAACAGTGTTTACCGCTAATGGAGAGAGCCGTTTAAAAAAACGCGACAAATCTCATGTCGATGCTATTAAAAATGCATTGGAATATACCGTGTTGAATAAAAAGAACTAAAAAATAACTCCGACAGGTTTTTAAATTCTGTCGGAGTTAAAATATAAAAATAATACCTATACTTTCCTTGCCAGCGTTGGCGTAGAAAATCTTTGGTTTGTTTTTCGCGGGCGTTCTCACCGGGTTCATAAAAAGGAGTATTTGTCAAATCGTCTGGCAAAAATTCCTGATAGGCAAAATTTCCCGGATAATCGTGACTGTATTTGTAATCTTCGCCGTCGCCGTCTTTAATCATTCAGACTAACCAAGTCACTTCCTAAAAAAATTATGCAAAACATTTTTTTTACAATTTCTTGTATGATTTAAATTATAAATCGTAATATTGCGATATAAATATATGGATAATGGGAATTACAAAGACACAAATATTTACAGATGAACAAAACAGATTGGCTGTATTGTTTAAAGTTTTGGGTCACCCTGCACGAATTGCGATATTGCAGCATATCATCAACCAAAAGGCTTGTATTTGTAATGACTTAGTAGATGAGTTGGGATTAGCACAAGCTACCATTTCACAACATTTAAAAGAACTTAAAAATATAGGCATCATACAAGGTAGAATAGAAGGTAAATCGGTTTGTTATTGTATTGAGGAAAAAGTATGGAATGAAATTCAAAACGAATTAGTTATTTTCTTTAAACAAGATGTAAACGTAAAAAAATGCTGTTAAATGCGTTTTTTTAAAACGTAAACATATCGTTATATTGCTATAATGCGTTATGATAAATAAAGAAAATAAATGCTTTTATTTAGAATCACTTTATTAAAAATTAAAATTCAGTTATTATGACATTAGAACAAATCAAAGAGATTCTACCAACATTAGAAAATGTGGAATTTCAATTAGAAGACGGAACTTTTGTACCAGAATACTTTCATGTTACAGAAGTAGGGCAGATCACTAAAAAATTTATTGATTGTGGCGGAACAATTCGTAAGGAAAAAGTTGTCAATTTCCAATTATGGAACGCCAACGATTTTGAACACAGATTAAAACCGAATAAATTACTACACATTATCGAACTTTCTGAAAGTAAATTAGGCATTGAAAAAGGAGAAATCGAAGTTGAATACCAGAGCGAAACAATTGGTAAATACGATTTGGATTTCAATGGAAACTATTTTGTACTAAAGAACAAACAAACCGCTTGCTTAGCGAGTGATGCCTGTGGTATTCCTGCGGAAAAGCAAAAAATAACATTATCAGAACTGAACAGCGCTTGCTGTACACCTAACTCAGGATGTTGCTAAGATCTAAAGATGATAAAAATGTATCCACAACTAAAAGAAAACTTAAATAAGTTTCAAGATTTTGATACCATATCTACCGAAAGAAAGGCTATGTTGCAGCCTTTGGTAGATTACATTCAGCAAAAAATAAATGAAAACCAAGCTGTAAATCTCAATTTTATTTGCACACACAATTCACGCAGAAGTCATTTATCGCAAGTTTGGGCACAAGTCGCAGCTTCTTTTTATCATATTGAAAATGTTTTTTGCTATTCGGGCGGTACGGAAGAAACGGCACTATTTCCAAAAGTTGCAGAAACATTGGCTAATCAGGGTTTAAACATCTTTAAAATTGCAGACAATAATAATCCTGTATATGCTATAAAGTATAGTGAAAATACTTTACCTATAATCGGTTTTTCAAAAAAGTACGATAGCCCTTTCAATCCTGAATCGGCATTTGCCGCCATTATGACCTGTTCGCAGGCAGACGGAGGATGCCCTTTCATTGCAGGTGCGGAAAAAAGAATACCTATCACATTTGAAGATCCTGAAATTGCCGATGGTACAGCACAACAAAATAAAGTTTATGAGCAAAGAAGTATAGAAATAGCAACCGAAATGATGTATGTTTTTTCACAGATAACAAAAATGAAGAATGCAACCAAAACTAAAATTTCTCGATAAATACCTTACTCTTTGGATATTTCTTGCAATGGCAATGGGTATCGGTTTGGGGTATTTTTTTCCTAATATTTCAAAAATTACAAGCTCTTTATCTGTAGGTACTACAAATATTCCATTAGGCATAGGTTTAATATTGATGATGTATCCACCATTGGCAAAGGTTGACTATTCCTTGTTGCCAACTGCTTTCAAGGATAAAAAAATAATTGGTATATCGTTATTTCTCAACTGGATTGTTGGTACTTTACTGATGTTCGGCTTAGCCGTTTTGTTTTTACGAAACGAACCCGATTATATGACAGGTTTAATATTAATTGGTTTGGCAAGATGTATTGCTATGGTAATTGTTTGGAGCGATTTAGCTCAAGCCAACAGAGAATATACAGCGATGTTGGTTGCGTTTAATTCCATCTTTCAAGTCATGTTTTATAGCGTTTTAGTTTGGTTATTCATCAATGTAGTACCAAGCAAATTAGGATTAACCGATTTCAATGTAAGTGTTTCGATGAAAGACGTTACAGAAAGTGTATTGATATACTTAGGTATTCCATTCTTAGCGGGTTTTATAAGCCGTTATATATTGTTAAAATCAAAAGGTTTAGAGTGGTATAACAAGAAATTTGTACCCAGAATATCGCCCATTACATTATATGCTTTATTGTTTACAATCGTATTAATGTTTAGTTTGAAAGGAAACAAAATTCTAGAATTACCAGTAGATGTGGTAAAAGTAGCGATACCGTTAATCATCTATTTTGTATTGATGTTTTTTGTCAGCTTTTTTATCAATAAATCTTTAAAAGTACCTTACGATAAAAACGGGTCCATTGCATTTACTGCCACAGGAAACAATTTTGAATTAGCGATAGCCGTAGCAATAGCTGTGTTTGGTATCCATTCTCCACAAGCATTTGTTGGGGTTATCGGACCTTTGGTTGAAGTTCCCGTATTGATATTGTTGGTGAGAGCGAGTTTGTGGTTGAAAGAAAAATATTAGTCATTACGATATGAAATTTTTTAAAAAGTAGATAAAAAATAACTCCGACAGGTTTTTAAATTCTGTCGGAGTTAAAATATAAAACTAATACCCATACTTTCCTTGCCAGCGTTGGCGTAGAAAATCTTTGGTTTGTTTTTCACGGGCGTTCTCGCCGGGTTCGTAAAAAGGAGTATTTGTCAAATCGTCTGGCAAAAATTCCTGATAGGCAAAATTTCCCGGATAATCGTGACTGTATTTGTAATCTTCGCCGTACCCTAATTCTTTCATTAGTTTGGTGGGGGCATTTCGCAAATGAATCGGAACCGATAAATCTCCTGTTTGTTTAACCGTTTGTTGTGCTTTGCCAATAGCCATGTAACTTGCGTTGCTTTTAGGTGAAGTTGCCAAGTAAATAGCACACTGGCTCAATAATATTCGGCTCTCGGGGTAACCAATCACAGAAACTGCCTGAAAAATATTGTTTGCCATGATAATCGCTGTGGGATTTGCCAGACCAATATCTTCTGATGCTGATATTACTAAACGGCGGGCAATGAATTTTAAATCCTCGCCGCCTTCAATCATTCGGGCTAACCAGTAAACGGCTCCGTTGGGATCGCTTCCACGAATTGATTTGATAAAAGCTGAAATAATATCGTAATGCTGTTCACCGGTTTTATCATATAAAACAGTATTTTTCTGAACAATCTGCATTACTTTTTCATTGGTAATTTCTATGTCATTTCCATCAATAGAGTTAACAATCAGCTCAAAGGTATTCAGCAATTTGCGTCCATCGCCACCTGAAACTCTGAATAAAGCTTCGTTTTCTTTAATCACAATGTTTTTTGATTGTAGCTCTTCATCAACTTGCAAAGCACGGTTCAGCAAAGCTTCTAAATCGGTTTTGGAAAAAGCATTCAATGTATATACCTGACAGCGCGACAGCAATGCGGGGATCACTTCAAAACTGGGGTTTTCAGTCGTGGCACCAATCAGTGTAACCCAGCCTTTTTCAACGGCAGCCAAAAGCGAATCTTGCTGCGATTTGCTGAAACGGTGAATTTCATCAATAAACAAAATAGGGTTTTTAGGTGTAAACAAACCACCGCTGCCTTTGGCTTTTTCAATTACTTCACGCACGTCTTTTACACCGGCATTAATGGCGCTTAATGCATAAAACGGGCGGTTGCTCTCATTCGCAATAATTTCCGCCAAAGTGGTTTTGCCAGTTCCGGGCGGACCCCAAAAGATCATAGACGGAATGATACCGCGCTTGATGTTCTGCGTTAAAATACCTGTTTCGCCAACTAAATGCGACTGACTGATGTAGTCTTCCAGCGTTTTTGGGCGGATGCGTTCTGCTAATGGTGCTTTCATAATGTAAAATTAGGAAATAGATCATGTCGTAGCAAAAAATTGTATATTTATAATTAGAAAGTTTATGACGGTATGTTATTCTGAGCTTGCCTCAGAATCTCCTGCCATTTAATGATCCCCTTATGAAAAGAATAGTACTTTTAGTTACGATTTTAGCATTTGTTTCTTGCGAAAAAGATGACAGTTTTTGTGGTTGTGCACCACCCGGGCATGATGAGGTGTTGACCGTTCGGTTAGAAAATGAGAACGGAGATAATTTATTACTTCCCGATACTTTTGGATACGTAGCTGATAAGCAGTTAACGTTTTATTTGTTAACAGGAGAGCGTACAATTAACCTTACGCAAGCTCAAAACAACAACAGCATAATTAACGAATATATTTCTAATACGGACGGATCAGTCATAAAAAATATTTCGTTAAGCTATAGTTGGTACATGAAAGATAACAATGGTATGAAAGAAGGGAATTATGTGATTGATTATGACGGATTGTATCCTAACAATACTATTTATACAAAATATAAGGTAACCAAATGGACTGAATCTGACCCATTGCTTGAAGTAAAGGTTAATGGCGTGCTTAGGCGACCAGATTCTGTTTCGTTTAACCAAAAAGACATTACAATTGTAAAATAACTAAAAAGGCTGTCAAAACGACAGTCTTTTTTATTTGGAAGTGTTTTTGATTCAACCATTATATGAAAACAGACCAACTTAAATTTAGGAAAGAAAGCGTATGGGTACCTTTTGTATTCATTTTAATTATTTGGTTGGTTTATTATATCAATTGGCGTTATTTTTTAGAATGGAACAGTTACGGAATCATTCCCCGCACATTTAAAGGTTTACGCGGTGTGTTGTTTTCACCCTTTTTACACGGTTCCATACAGCATTTGTGGAACAATACCATAGCACTCGTTGTGTTGCTGCCCCTTATTTGTTATTATTATTTCAAAAATTGGAAAACCTTGGTTTTTGTGGGCATTTTACTGTCAGGAATCGGTACGTGGCTCATTGCCCAAAGCGGTATCCACATTGGTGCCAGCGGTTTAATTTACGTGTTAACTTCTTATATGTTTTTTACGGGAATCCGCAGTAAGCAATACCGTTTAATGGCACTTTCATTTGTAATTGTCTTGTTATACGGAGGATCGGTCTGGTATATGTTACCCGATATTGAAGAAGGCATTTCGTGGCAAGGACACTTGGCAGGATTTATTTCAGGACTGATCCTTTCTTTTCTGTTAGATAAACCACAGTTTGAGCCACAATATACATACGATTGGCAACACCCCGATTATAATGAATCAAAAGATGATTTCATCAAACAGTTTGACGCCAAAGGAAATTTCAATCCATTACCGTTGCTAAGGAAAGATGCCCAAGGGTATATTTATAACGATACCTTTCACCGGAAAAACGGTAGCAACCATATTAGAAAATAATTCCTGGTTTAATCAGCAAAGAGTAAAAAAAAAACTATAGTTTAATAGATTTTTAATATCAATATGAAATCAAATAAACATTATTATTGTTAATTTTATGAAAACTTAAAACAATAATAAATGGAAAAAGGAAACGATATTGGTAAATGCCCGTTCCACAACGGAACATTATCTGAAAGCAAAGCGGTAGCCGGCGGCGGAACAACAAATAACGACTGGTGGCCAAATAAATTACGTGTAGATATTCTTCGTCAGCACTCATCAAAGTCCAATCCAATGGATCCGGATTTTAATTATGCAGAAGAATTCAAATCCTTAGATCTGGAAGCAGTTAAGAACGATTTAAAAGCACTAATGACCGATTCTCAAGATTGGTGGCCTGCCGATTTTGGTCATTACGGACCATTGTTTATCCGCATGGCGTGGCACAGTGCGGGGACATACCGTGTACAAGACGGTCGAGGCGGAGCAGGAGCCGGTCAGCAGCGTTTTGCACCGTTAAATTCTTGGCCCGATAACGTTTCGTTAGATAAAGCACGTCGTTTGTTATGGCCGGTTAAACAAAAATACGGGCGTAAAATTTCATGGGCAGATTTAATGATTCTTGCCGGAAATATGGCATTGGAATCTATGGGCTTCAAAACAATAGGTTTTGCCGGTGGTCGTGCAGATGTTTGGGAACCTGATATGGATGTTTATTGGGGATCTGAAAAAACATGGCTGGGCGGCGATGTACGTTATGCACAAGGTTCACAGGGGGTAGAAGGAGAAGGTGTGGTAGTATCAGATGACGACGCGGATGGAAAAATCCACAGCAGAAATTTGGAAAATCCGTTGGCAGCAGTTCAAATGGGATTGATTTATGTGAATCCTGAAGGTCCGGACGGAAACCCTGATCCGTTAGCTTCTGCAAAAGATATTCGAGATACTTTTGCCCGAATGGCAATGAACGATGAAGAAACCCTGGCATTGATTGCCGGCGGGCATACGTTTGGAAAAACACACGGAGCAGCTTCTGCAGACCATGTTGGACCTGAACCAGAAGCAGCCGATATGGAAATGCAGGGCTTGGGCTGGCACAATAACTACGGAACCGGTAAAGGGAGGGATACCATTACTTCGGGACTTGAAGTAACCTGGACAAGCAAACCTACCGAATGGTCAAACTTATTTTTAAGTTATTTATACGGATTTGAGTGGGAATTAACAAAATCTCCTGCCGGTGCACACCAATGGGTTGCCAAGAATGTGGGCGAAATTATTCCTCATGCACATGATGCAAATAAAAGATTAAAACCAACTATGTTGACATCAGACATTGCATTGCGTATGGATCCGGTTTATGAAAAAATAGGCCGTCGTTTTTTAGAAAACCCCGATGAATTTGCCGATGCATTTGCTAAAGCCTGGTTTAAATTAACACACCGTGACATGGGACCCCGCAACCGTTATTTGGGACCCGATGTTCCTAAAGAAGAATTTGTATGGCAGGATCCGGTACCGGCAGTAGACCACGAATTGGTGAATGAAGAAGATATTGCCCAATTAAAAGCAGCGGTTTTAGATACCGGTTTAAGCGTTTCAGAATTAGTAGGAACAGCCTGGGCTTCGGCATCAACTTTTCGTGGATCAGACAAACGGGGAGGGGCGAACGGAGCACGCATTCGTTTAGAACCAATGAAAAACTGGGAAGTAAACAATCCTGTGCAGTTAAATAACGTATTGACTGTTTTAGAAACAATCCGGTCAAACTTTAATAAAGAAGGTAAGAAAATTTCCATAGCCGATTTAATTGTACTGGCGGGTGCTGCCGGAATTGAAAAAGCAGCAAAAGATGCGGGGGTTAACGTAACGGTTCCTTTTGCACCGGGGCGTACAGACGCGTCGCAAGAACAAACCGATATCGATTCAATTAAATGGTTAGAGCCCGTTGCCGATGGATTCAGAAATTACAGAAGGTTGAAAAGCAGAGCGGTTTCTACAGAAGAATTATTGATAGACAAAGCACAATTATTAACATTAACAGCTCCGGAATTAACCGTATTGTTGGGTGGTTTGCGTGCAATTAATATCAATTTTGACGGATCGAAACACGGCATTTTTACCGATCGTCCGGGACAGTTGACCAACGATTTCTTTGTGAATTTATTAACGATGGATACGCAATGGAAAGCAATGGATGAAACAAAAGAAATCTATCTGGGAACCGACCGTAAAACAGGAACGCCAAAATGGACGGGTACCCGTGCCGATTTGGTTTTTGGATCAAATTCTGAATTAAGAGCCGTTGCCGAAGTTTACGCAAGTGCCGATGCCAATGAAAAATTTGTGAACGATTTCATTGCAGCCTGGAACAAGGTAATGAATGCAGATCGATTCGATTTAAAATCATAATAAAAAAACGGATTCTAATTAGGATCCGTTTTTTTTATGATTCTTTGTCTAAACAAAAATAGAAGAAAAATTAACCCTAAATCCGTATAAAATAAGTATTCTATATTTCTTAAAGAATTACACAAATTATCGCCAGATATTGTTGAAACACATTCATTATCAAAATTTGTTTCATACTTTAAACTAACCATTGTATTTATTATTCCGAAGCCAAAAATAAGAGCAAGGATAATTAAAGAAATAATTAGAAATGTGTAATGCTTAACTTTCATTTAACCGCTGTCTAACAGCTTCGTATAAAAACGCACCACAGGCAACCGAAACATTTAGTGAAGAAATAGTTCCAAACATAGGTAATTTTGCTTTTTCGTCAACAATTTTTAAAACCGATGGGTTAACGCCTTTATCTTCAGAACCCATAATAATTGCAATGCCTTTTGTAAAATCAATATTGTAAATGTTGTTTTCGGTTTTTTCGGTAGCGGCAACAGTTGTAATGCCCGAACCTTGCAGGTAAAAAACGGCATCTTTGATATGATCTACTTTACAAATGGGAATATTAAAAACCGCTCCGGCAGATGTTTTAACGGTGTCGCCGTTTACAGGAGCCGAACCTTGTTTTTGAATAATGATACCGTCAACTCCGGTGCATTCTGCTGTACGAATAATTGCTCCAAAATTGCGGGCGTCAGACAATTGGTCTAAAATTAAAAACAACGGATGCTCTTTTTTCTCCAACACATCTTCCACCAATTCTTCCATCGTAACAAATTTAATTGGTGTAATAGATGCAACCGCTCCCTGATGGTTGTTGAATTTGCTTAATTTGTTTAGTTTTTCAACCGGGACGTACGAAAAGTTAATGTTGTTTTTTTTCAGCGTTTTTAAAAGCTCCCGCATTAATTCGCCCTGAGCTTCTTTTTGTATAAAAACTTTGTCTATTTCTTTACCTGCCTGAACCGCTTCAATAACTGCACGGATTCCAAATATTTGATGTTCGTTTTGCATGAGGCAAAGATATTATAATATAATTATTGTACGATGATTTGTTTTTATATTGTAAAATAATTTATGAACGTAAATTGAAAACCAGTCTGTTTTTTTTAGAGGTAATTCCATGTTTTAAGTTGAAGTAAATAAAAATGAAAAGCTCTAAATTTAAGTTTTATCTGTCGATAAAAAAGTTCTTAACTTCTATACAAAAGTTTCAAACATCTATTCTGTTTGTATATAAAATATAATAAAACAAACCTTTGTATTGCAATATGAAAAGCAATACAATGAAAAAGTTATTTTTTATTTTAGGCATACTTATCATACCAGTGAACGTTTTGCCAGCAAAACGGTATTTGGTCGTTAAAAGACTGTATAACTTATGCGGTTGAAAACAACGTTACCGTAAAAAAATCAGTTCTTGACAAGACTACCACCGAGGTTAATTACCAACAACAGAAATATAACAGGTTGCCGAGTGTAGCGGGAAGCCTTTCTGCTAATTTGTCCAATGGTTCCGCTATTGACCCCGTAACCAGTGATTTTGTGGATCAGCAGATTTTTTCCAATAATGTAGGGATAAATGCCCAAATGATTTTGTTTCAGGGAAATTCATTAAATCTTCAGATTGAAAAGAATGAAATTTTGGTAAAACAAAGTGAATTGTATCTTCAGGAGGCAAAGAACAATATTACATTAAGTGTATTAGAATCCTACCTGCAGGCTCTTTATTATTACGAAGGGATTAAAATAGCAGAAAACGCTTTGGCTTCGTCAAAGGAAGAACTTAGTCAGGCACAAAAAAAATACGACAACGGAGCTATAGCCAAACTCGAACTTACAGATTTGGAAACCCAACATTCCAATAACCAATATACACTTGTTTCCAACAAAAATATGTATGACCAGCAGGTTTTGTCGCTTAAACAGTTGCTGGAGTTAGATCCTTCTACAGATTTTCAGATAGAGAATATTTCATTGGAAGGTTTGCAAATATTGATTCCCGATAAACAGGAAGTATTTGCCAAAGCAAGCGAACTGCTTCCCGATTTGAAAATTTATGATTTAAACAATGAAAGTTTAGAAAAAGATGTAAAAATTGCCAAAGCAGGTTATTTCCCCACACTTTCGCTTACAGCCGGACTCAATTCGGGTTATCCAAACACGATGGATTTTATCTATAGAGAACAGCTGAAAAACAATTTCAGTCAGCAAGTCGGTTTATCGTTAAGCATTCCCGTTTTTTCAAAAAAACAAAATAAAACCAATGTAAAACTGGCTAAGCTACAAATAGAACAGAACGAGTTAGATAAAATTGCGGCTTCTAAAACGTTGTATTCTAAAATAGAAACCATTTATCAGAATGCGGTTGCAAATCAGGCACAGCAAAACGCTTCCGAAACCGCCAGAAACAACGCAAAACTTTCTTACGAACTCGCAGGGAAAAAATATGAATTCGGAGGATTAACGGCAACAGAACTTTCAGTTAGTCGCAATACCTATCTGAATGCTGAGCAAACCTACCTGCAAAGTAAATATTTAACCTCTTTATATCAGCAACTTTTAAAATTTTATCAAGGCGAATCATTAACCGAATAAAAAAAATTGAGATGAAAAAATATTTTAAATCAGCTATTATAGCCATACTTGTCCTTATTTTAGGATTCATAGCCTATCAGTTCTTCTTTAATAAAAACGATTCTCAGGTTACTATAAACCTGAGTTCGAATAATCAGAATATTGCTAACTGATTTGTTTTTAGCTCATTATATTGTATTGAAGGTTTTTTAGGAAAAAAAGAATAAGCAATTAGCCCTGAAATAAGGTTTGTAAAAAAGTTTCCTATAGATCTATGTCTTGAATGTTCAATTTGACACATGTTTTTCAATTCATCATTAACTGTTTCAATAACAGAACGTTTTCTCAATAGTATTTTGTCAGACAAGGTCATTAAACAGTTTTTCATATTGTTTTTAAGCTGTGTGATTAGATGAACACCATCAACAAATAATATGTCTGCAATTTTTTTAGAGATATAGCCTTTA
>NZ_FNXE01000036.1 GCF_900108395.1 Paenimyroides marinum
GCGTTTGAACTTATTATTCCTGTCAATTTATTTACTTCGTGATTTACGTGTTCGCCACAACTTGCACAAGTCATTCCGCTAATCGTAAATTCTACTTTTTGAATATTGGATTTGTCCACTACTATGATTTGCTTTTCTTTCTTTGGGTAGAAAATGCTTGAATAGTATGGAAAGGCAAGCATAACGATTGCAAATGCTGTTACAATTCCTAAAAACATTTTTGACTGAATGAATTTTGGTTTTTCTTCTGTCTCACAGTTGCAGTCAATTTGCTTTTTTGGTTTCAACTTTTGATACCAAGCAAAACCAAGAACCAAAATTGTCAAACCGATAAAATACGGTCTGAAAGGTTCGAGCCAAGAAAAAGTAGAAGCAAGTCCGCTTGTTCCTGCTACTAAAGCCAAGACTGGAGTAATACAACACAATGAAGCTGCAATTGCTGTTAAAAGTCCTGCTCCGATTAGTTTTTTGTCAGTTTTCATAATGTTTCTAAAATTTTGTTTTCGTCAAGTATTTTAAAAAACGGTTTCAGCATTTTTTCATATTCCTTGGTCAATGAATAAAAAATAGTTTGGGCCTCCCTGTCTGTTTCTACTAGATTACGGTCTTTAAGTTTTCGTAAATGTTGTGAAACTGCCGAGATTGTCATTCCAAGAACGTCGCTTATATCGCAAACACAAAGTCGTTTTTCTTCGTAAAGTAGGAAGAGAATTTTAAGTCTTACGGTATTTCCTGCCAATTCAAGCCCATTCGATAAATAATCAAACGAATCGTTAAGCTCTAAAACCCGGTCTTTACAGCGGTTTATTTGTTCAATGTCTGCTTGTTGACGTATACAAGAATTATTACCCATAGTGCAAATATAGTTAATTCGTTTATTTAAGCAAATGCTAAAATACAATTTAACAAATCGTTTTAAAAGCAGATTTTAATTCCAAAAGATGACTTACTATAGTCTTCTTTTCTTTTTCTTCATCCTATTAGCAAAATCCTGTTCCTCGTAATCTTCCCCCTGTGCTTCAGGTATGAGCAAACCTCCAAAGGCTTCTATCAAACCGTCTTCGTGTTTTTCAGTATTTAAGAAGTCGAACAAATGATGTGGTTCTTCCGCAGGTAAATCCTCCGTATCAGTTGGTTTGGACAATTTTGGTAGGGGTGCAACTGGCTCTTTAATCTCCGCTTTGATATTATTGTTCCAATAATCATTAAAGGTATTGGCAGAAAGTTCTTTTGCCAATCGTGAACCGTTCCAAACGCTTTTAGAGTTGTGGTCAATAAAAGTCATTCCGTAAATACGACCAGTTTCATTCCGACGAACCACTACATTAATCCCTTGCTCCCCTAATTGTTTTTTAAAAGCCTGTTCATTGTTTGTGGATTGCAGGGCAATGGTAACGGCTGATTTTAAAGTCTGTTTGGTTGCGGTATCTTTCAGGGTTGTTTTGCATTTCGCAAAATGCAATTCCAAAGCCGGAAGCCCTGCGTTCTTTCCGAAAAACGAAGCCTTGAACGGATGTCCTGCTCTTTCACCTTTCTCATTCAATGGAATGTACAATAAACCCTGCTGTGCCTTTCCGTGTAATTCTCCCTCCACTTTCTCGGTGGTAATATTGAACAGGGAAAGCAAAGCATTGTATTCTCCCAAAGTTTGGTATTGATAATAGTTCGGCAAGTGGCGAATGACCGAAGCAATCTGACTTTTTATATCACTTGCCCGATAATCCACCGGACGAAAAACCTTATCATTGTGATTACGTTCTTTGTCCGTTGCGGGTATCAGACCGTGTTTTCTTTCCAGTTCACGGCATACACTCATAGACCGCATTTTCTCAAAACTATCCGAAATTTTCACGCCCTGTTCGTCCACGCAGACCGATACGATATGGATATGACTACGGTCAATATCGGTATGTTTGAAGACCACAAAAGGCTGTTCGCCGTAACCCATTTCCCGCATATATTCTTGTGCCATTTCCCGATACTTGTCATCGCTAACTTTATCTTTCGGGTCGGGATTGAGCGAAATATGCAAGGTGTGATATTGCGTATTGCGATTTGCGATAAGGTACGGCTCAAAAGATTGGGTTAATTGAGAAACGGTATATGCTCCGCTTGGCGTTTCAATTATCTTATTGGTAAACAGAATTTGTCCGTTTTCCTTTTCCACTTTCAGATTATTATATGCCAAGGCACCGTACAGATTCTCGCTTCTTCCGATTTTCGCTATCATTTTTCACGCTGTTTTTTCAGGTGTTTGGCTTCAAATTCTTCGGTTAGCTGAATAACTTTTTGACATAAAATTGCCATTTCTGCCGTCTGTTTTTCCAATTTGTAAAGAAATGCAGCGGCTTTTTTCTCCGAAAAATGACGGTACAACAGCTTTACAATCTGATTATAATTGACACCTATTGCCCGAAACTGACTGTGAAATGAAGTCAGTCGCATATAATAATCGACCGTTCCTTTATCAATCTTGACCGATTTCATTTCTTTTCCAAACACCTGCGAAATGATAAACTTTGCTTTATTGGGCATTCCCGATGCTTCAAAAAGCGATAAAAGTTTGGCGTTTTCCTCGTCCGTAAGACGGAAAACGTGGCGGTGTACGCTTGGGTTAAGCTTTGGCTTGCGACCGCCTTTATTCTGTTTTCTGTTATTGTTCTCATTCATCACTAATCCATTTATAATCTACACGAAAAGCCGACTTCGGAGGTTTTCCTGCCCCCTGCAAAGGGCAAGTTGTTTTGAGGCACTAAATTCTATTTAGAGTGCCTCAAAACACAACTTGCCGTGTTCTGATGAACACAAAAATCCGCCCTGCGGGACGGATTAAATTTAACAGGGAAAAACGGCTCGATGCCGTCCTGTGTCGTGTCCATTTTGTCGAGATACTTTTGCATAAATCCGTTAATAAAATTCATTACACAAAGTAAAGCCTCTTTACGAAAGGATTGCACTGTTCAACAGTGCCAAACACTGCCTTTGAACGCCAAACACTGCCACGCATCAAAGAGCGGATAAGTTATTCGTTTTATTTGCCGTACGGTTTTAGTGCAGGCAGTAAAAATTGTATTACAACAAAGAAGAAAAACAGGTTTGCAAACAGTCAATTTGGCGTAAAAGCATAAAGTTTTAAAGGCATACAACTATAAAAGTGTAAAAGCATAAAAGCGGTAAAGCATTTTACCTTTTGTAAGCCTTACCACTTGCCAAAGAATTTACCCGACAAGGCTGTAAGGAAAGCAAAAAGCCGTACAGGAAAACACCAAAGAAGTAATGCGGGAATTTGGTAATGCGGGCATATTCAAATACAGGACTATACAAACCTGCTAAATAAGTAAAGTATATAACAATAAATTTTTAAATAATGGAAACAACAAGGAAAACTTTAAAAATCAGCTTCTCCACCCAAAAAGGCGGTGTGGGAAAATCTACGATGACCACCTTACTGGCGAGTGTGTTGCACTACCGGTTAGGTTATAATGTCTTGGTAATGGATTGTGACTTTCCGCAACACAGCCTGACCAATATGCGTGAGCGGGACAAGAAAACCATAATGCAGAATGAGTACCACAAAAAGGTGGCAATGAAGCAATTTCAGACTATTAACAAAAAGGCATATCCAATTATCAAAAGCAAGGCTGAAAATGCGTTGGAAAGAGCTTCGGAATATGTAGAACAGTCGGCAGTTGTACCGGATGTTATTTTCTTCGACCTGCCGGGAACAGCCAATACCAAAGGTGTATTGACGACCTTGAAAATGATGGATTTTATATTCTCACCCATAACCGCCGACCGTTTGGTCGTGGAAAGTACGTTGGGCTTCACCAAAGCCTTTCTTGAACTTCCAAAAACTGTTGAGGGCAACGATAACCAGGAGCTTTGGCTGTTCTGGAACCAAGTGGATGGCAGAGAAAAAACTGGTTTGTATGAGGCGTATCAAAGTGTTATCAAAGAACTTAACCTGCCTATTATGGAAACAAGAATAATGGATAGCAAGCGTTTTCGTAAGGAAACGGACGACACAAGCAACTACGTGTTCAGATCAAGTTTGCTGCCTGCCGAAACACAACTGTTGAAGGCAACGAGAATGGATCTGTTTGTAGAGGAATTTTTAAAAATAACGCATCTATAAAAGAATTAGACAATGAGTTCAGACAACAAAAACAACGATTTTAAAAAGCCCGATGTTGATGAGGATTATTTGATGAACATCATAAGTGGCGATGAGCCTGTTGTTCCGCCTCAAAATAATCAACAACCCGAAACATCTAAGGCAACAAAGCCCAAACCCAAAGAAAAAGCCCGAAACAGCCCATCCAAAAAAGCAGATTATGAGGAAACATTTCTGGTCAATCGTTTTCCTTCAGGTCGAAACGGAAAGGTCGTTTACATTCGTCCAGAATATCACGAAAGGTTGTTACGTATAGTACAATTAACAAGAGAAGAAAAGACTACACTCTATTCTTATATCGACAACATTCTTGAACACCATTTTAGAGAGTACGGGGACGATATTACAGATTATTTCAACGAACGTTTTAAACCAATTTTATAGTTATGGAAATTGTAATAGTAATATGCCTGCTGATCGTCATTGTCCTGCTTTTGCAGGATAAGATTATCATTAAGAAAAGGTCAAAACAAAAACCTCCGCAAAAGAAAGTCAATCCGGATCTGCCCGATATTATGGGACAGCCCAAACCCGTAGAACGCCTTTCAGTGCCAAACACTGCCAATGAACGCCAGATTGAGGAACCAGAGGTAAATCCCGATAATTTAGACATTGAATACGACGAAAATGAAAACAGGAGTATTCAGATTCCGCAGGAAGAGCTGGATGAAGTTTTTAGCAATCAACCTGATTTTGAAGAAGAGGAAGAAGAATGGAACAGGTACGGAATATCTGGTGGCGACGACGGTTTTGCCCAAGGGGTTACCTTTGAAGAACTAAGCTCCGTGGGGATGTTGCTTCAGCAAGAAAAACTGGAGTCATCTCAAAAGGAAACAGCGATAGCAATCGTTCAGAAAATACAGGGAACCGAATTATTTAGTCTGCTGGAAAATTCTATAGCGGGTGCATCCAGTAAAATTGCCAAGCTATTGGATAGCTCACTCTCATCTGAAACGGAAATCAGTTCTTCCACTTTGCGGAACAATGATTTAGATGATTTTGATATTGGGGAGTTTGTCTGAAACGGAATTATTTTAATTGAGCCTGAAAAACTAAATTTCAGGCTCAACTTATTTTTACATTTACTTTGCCAACTTCAATATTCTGTAAGCCCCTCTTGCTACAATTACAAATACAATAGCTCCAATAATCAAATCTGGATAACTTGAATTGAGCCAATTAACTAAAAGACCAGCAACAATAACTCCCGAATTGATAATGACATCATTTGATGTGAATATCATCGAAGCCTGCATATGCGCTTCTTTACTTTTGTTCTTTTGTAAAAGATAAAGGCAAAATACGTTTGCAATCAATGCTAAAACTGAAACGACAATCATTGTCTTGAAATCGGGCATAGCTTCAATTCCCATAAAACGTCTGATTACTTCAACGAAACCTATAATAGCCAGTAAGACTTGGAAGTATCCTGCAAATCTGGCGATGTTGTTTTTTAAAGCGATTGTTCCACCCACGGCGATTAATGCCAATGCGTAAACGACACTGTCGGCAAGCATATCCAAACTATCGGCAACCAACCCCATTGAGCCTGAAAAAACACCGAATAACATTTCCAATCCAAAGAACAGGAAGTTGATAATCAATACGATCCAAAGTAATTTCCGTTGCTTGTTGCTTGTATCTGTTTCAACAACGAAATTACTTTTTTCGGTTGAAACCAATGTCGTATTTAGATTCAGTGTTCCCAGAGCCAAAAAAATTGGCTCTGGGTTTCCATCGTGATAAACGTCTAATTTTCTATTGGCTATATCGAATTCCAATCCTTTTACCGTATCAAAGTCTTGCAGTTTCATACGGATTAATTGCTCCTCGCTTGGGCAATCCATTTTAGTTATATTGAATATGGTTTTTTCCATTTATTTTAAAGCTTAAATTTTATTCCTCCGTTAATCACAAATCCGTCCAAAGGTGCATAAATGTCTTTAAAAACTGGATTGGTTATTGTTCCTGTATAAATGCTGTCAAAGCGTGTTTGTCGGGTGTCGAGGAAGTTTTCAAAGTTGATGTACAGAGAAAATCTTTCCCAAATCTTTTCAGCCATAAATCCAGTAATAAAGTAATCTTTGCCCGTAGTTCCATTATTCAGTTTTTGGCGACTGAAATAATAGGCTTCCAGACCAATTTTCCATTTGTCTTCTATTTCATACATCAGGATGGAATTAATGCGGTGTTTTGGTGTTAAAGGGCTTTCTACAGTCGTTCCATTTTGGTGTAATCGGGCATCTGTATAGGTATAACCCAAAAACAATTTCAGGTCATCATAACCAATTTTAATATTGGTTTCTGTTCCTTTGGTATGGATGTAGCCAGGAGAATTAACAAACTGATACAGATTTGCCGAGGAGTTTTCAAGTAACAAGGGATTATCCAAATAGGTGTAAAAGAACAATTGATTTATGCTAAATGACCAATCTTCCCCAATGTAGGTGCGGTAATTGATGTCTGCATTTGCTCCATAACTTTTTTCCAATTTATTGGTCTTGTCGTCAATGGGCATTACATTTTGATATTGTAGGCGTTCGCTTTCTTCCGTAAAAATGGTAGGTGTTTTATAGCCAAATCCACCACCAACTCGTGAAGTTAAGCCCTCGGCAATGTGGAATAGAGCCGAAACTCTCGGTAAGAATACCACCCCATAATCCACAACATAATCCGTTCTAAAACCTGTTTCCAATTGAAACCAATCCGTAGCATTAAAAGAATTTTGTACAAAAGCACCGAATGTAGTCTGATTATAATCTCTCAACGGAGATGCCATAATCTGCTTTTCTTTGAAATTATCCGTCCAAATATTAATACCTGTGACCCATTCCGATTTTTCAGTACTGTTGGTGTAGTTGGCTTCGGTAAAACTTGCTGTTTGTGTTCCCTCAAACTGATAGTTTGGAATGGTAGTATTTCGGTTAAAATAACTTACACTATTTTTGACTTGAACAGTACTGTTTTCATTGATGATATGGTCGAAAACAAATTGTGTGGAATAGCGTTGTGTTTTATTTTCCTCAAAATATTGGTTTGTATTATCTCCATTTCCTTTGATGTAAAGCATATCACCTCCCAAACGGCTCTCGATCGTTGTGTTGATACCGAAGTTCAGTTTCGTCTTTTCATTGAAATAAACGAAGAGCTTCGGATTCAGTACATAGCGTTCGAATTGTGGAATAGCGGATAGCCCGTTCTTAGCAGGATCATAAGCTGCGTTACGGTTATGGGAAGCAAATATAGTTGTTCCAATTTTATTAAACCTTTGTCCATAAAAGCCGTTTATATCCAAACCCCTGCCGGATGTTCCATTGAGGTGAAAACCTAAATCTCTCTCATAGGTCGGCGTTTTGGAAATCAGATTGACCAGTCCAGCTATTGCTCCGCCTCCATATAGTGTAGATGTAGAGCCTTTGATGACTTCTACTTGTTTGAGGTCAAGTGGTGGTATCTGTAACAAACCCAATCCACTTGAAGCACCTGAATAAATGGGGAAACCGTCTTTCAGGATTTGTGTATATCTTCCATCAAGTCCCTGAATACGAATACTTGCATTGGCACTGGTAGGCGAAGTGGTTTGTACGTGAATACCTGTGCTTTCCGCTAAAAGCATACGAATATCTCCCGGTTTCATGTTCCCTTTTTCGCCCAGTTCTTCACTTCCAATAAATTCAATACGGGTAGGGATATTTTGTATACTCCTTGTGCTTCTTGTGGATGAAATGACAACTTCCTCTAACTCCTCTGAACTTTCTTTGAGTAAGATTTCAATAGGACTGTTGTCAGCTAATGGAAATTCCAATGTATCTATATAGTCGTTAAAACCGATATAGCTAAAATGTATTTCCTGTATCCCATCAGGAATATTTTCTATTATGATGAGACCGTTTTCGTTTGATGTAGCGGCAAGCGAGGTTCCTTTTATAGATGCTGTCACTCCAATCAAAAGATTTTTGTTTTCACTGTTTCTAATAACAGCATTTAAAGTGTTTTGTGCAAATACACAGAGATTTAGTGTCATAAAAAATGACACAAAGACTATTTTTTTCATTGTATAAAAAAACATTAATGTTTGAAAAATGAGAATTGACGGTTTGTAGCACCGTAATCTGTTATTGTGCCGAAGACACTAAAAACATTAATTAATCTTAGGGGGTTGCCAAATGGAAGAGAGGAAGTCTGAAACAGCTGACGCTGTTATTACACCTAATTTCTTTTTAGGTTGTTGGACATAATTGGATGTTAAAGCATAAAAGGAAGTAATTACAAATCCAGTACAGGTATTGCATTTAGAAAAAGGCGAGCAACATTCCATACCGCAATCGTCGCTATCTTGTTCTTGACTATTTGTTGTTTGATTCACTAGGTCAAAACATTTATCTTCCATAAAGCTTGGCAAGGTCGATAAGACCAAAACCATTAATGCTAATATGTACGACAAGGATTTCATTTTACGAAGATAGTAAAAACCTCTCTCTTCCTGTCAACACCTCTCTATTTTCTTTAGCAATTCAGCCACCCACAGCCAAACAATTCCTCTCACTGCCACTTTGTTATCACGCCTTGATTTCTAAAACACCTTTGTCCCGAAAGTCCGCAAGGTGCGGGATAACAGTAACAAATTAATGTGTTTCAATTATGAAAAAACAAAGTAAAAAAGTTTTGCTGGCAGCCGTAGCAATGCTGTCAGGAATGGGTGCGTTCGCACAGGGAAACGGGTCGGCAGGTATCAACGAGGCTACCCAAATGGTAACGTCTTATTTCGACCCTGCCACCCAACTCATTTATGCGATTGGGGCGGTTGTCGGCTTAATCGGAGGTGTTAAGGTGTACAACAAATTCAGCTCGGGCGACCCCGACACATCGAAGACGGCGGCTTCGTGGTTCGGTGCGTGTATCTTCCTGATTGTTGCGGCTACTATCCTGCGTTCATTCTTCCTGTAAACCTCTGCCTTATGAACAGTTATAACATTAACAAAGGCATTGGCAGGACAGTGGAATTTAAAGGGCTGAAAGCCCAATACCTGTTCATATTCGCTGGTGGTCTGCTCGGTACGCTCATCTTCGTGATGATATTGTATATGGCTGGCGTAAGTAATTACGTCTGCCTGTTTCTCGGAGCTGGCGGTGCTTCGCTCATTGTATGGCAGACCTTTTCGCTGAACCGAAAGTACGGAGAACACGGACTAATGAAAGTAGGTGCGAGAAAACGACACCCTCGCTACATTATTTGTCGTAAGCCTGTACGCAGGTATTTAAAATTCACTCCTAAACCGAAAGCCGTATGAGAAATGTAGCCAAAACAACCACATTGGAACATAAGTTTCCACTCTTGGCAGTAGAAAACAACTGTATCCTGTCCAAAGATGCGGACATAACCGCCTGTTTTGAAGTACGATTGCCTGAGCTGTTTACGGTAGCATCGGCTGAATACGAAGCTATTCACTCCGCCTGGCATAAGGCGATTAAGACATTACCCGATTTTACAGTCATTCACAAGCAAGATTGGTATATCAAAGAAAGCTACACTCCCGATTTGGCACAGGAAGACCAGAGTTTTCTTTCCAAAAGCTATCAACGGCATTTCAACGAACGACCATTCCTGAACCATTATTGCTACCTGTTCCTGACAAAAACGACCAAGAACAGAATGCGTATGCAAAGCAATTTCAGTTCGCTTTGCAAGGGTACGCTTATTCCAAAGGAAATCAATAAGGAAACGATACATCAATTTATGGAAGCGGTCGCACAGTTTGAACGTATCGTGAATGATAGCGGTTTTGTAAACCTGCGACGTTTGACCGAAGACGACATCATCGGAACAGACGAAAAACAGGGATTGCTGGAACAATACCTTACACTTTCGAGAGAAGCCGGAACACCAATGCAGGACATCGCATTAGGAGCGGAAGAAGTGCGTATCGGCAACAAAAGGCTGTCTTTGCACACCTTGTCCGATACGGACGACCTGCCTGCAACTGTTTCGGCTGATACCCGCTTTGAAAAGCTATCTACCGACCGGAGCGACTGCCGTTTGTCGTTTGCTGCACCCGTAGGGTTGTTATTGAGCTGTAACCACATTTACAATCAGTACCTATTCTTGGATAACAGCGAGGACAACCTGCAAAAGTTTGAGAAATCTGCCCGTAATATGCACTCTTTAGCCCGTTATAGTCGGGCGAACCAAATCAATAAGGAGTGGATTGAGAAGTATCTGAACGAAGCACACAGCTTCGGGCTATCTTCTGTAAGAGCACACTTCAATATTATGGCTTGGTCGGAAGACCCTGCGGAACTCAAACAGCTAAAGAACGATTGCGGTAGTGCGTTGGCACTAATGGAGTGTAAGCCCCGCCACAACACGACAGACGTTGCCACATTGTATTGGGCTGCAATGCCAGGCAATGCTGGCGATTTTCCGAGTGAGGAAAGTTTCTATACGTTTATAGAACCTGCCTTGTGCTTCTTTGGAGAAGAAACGAATTACCACAATTCGCCCTCTCCGTTCGGTATCAAAATGGCGGACAGGCTTACAGGAAAACCAATCCATTTGGATATTTCCGATTTGCCGATGAAACGTGGGATTATCACGAACAGAAACAAGTTCATACTTGGTCCGTCAGGTTCGGGAAAATCTTTCTTCACTAACCATATGGTACGCCAATATCACGAACAGGGTGCTCACGTTCTACTCGTAGATACGGGTAACAGTTATCAGGGATTATGCGAACTCATCAAAGGAAAAACCAAAGGCGAAGACGGTGTTTACTTCACGTACACCGAAGATAACCCGATTGCGTTCAATCCCTTTTATACCGATGACGGCGTGTTCGACATCGAGAAACGTGAAAGTATCAAAACCCTAATATTGACCTTATGGAAACGTGATGATGAACCGCCGACAAGGTCGGAAGAAGTAGCATTGTCCAATGCTGTTTCCGGTTACATCGAACGTATCAAACAAGATGATACTTATCCGTCATTTAACGGCTTCTATGAGTATGTAAAAGGCGGCTACCGCAAAGTATTGGAGGAAAAACAGGTAAGGGAAAAAGACTTTGACATTGCCAATTTCCTGAACGTTTTAGAGCCGTATTACAAAGGCGGCGAGTATGACTATCTGCTGAACTCGGATAAGCAATTAGACTTGTTATCCAAACGCTTTATCGTGTTTGAGATTGATGCGATTAAAGACCACAAAATCCTCTTTCCCATTGTCACAATCATCATTATGGAAGTGTTCATCAACAAAATGAGACGGCTGAAAGGTGTCCGTAAGCTCATTCTAATCGAGGAGGCTTGGAAAGCGATTGCCAAAGAGGGAATGGCAGAATATATAAAATATCTCTTTAAAACGGTAAGGAAATTTTTTGGAGAAGCCATTGTTGTAACGCAGGAGGTCGATGATATAATTCAATCTCCCATTGTGAAAGAAAGTATCATCAATAACTCCGACTGTAAAATCCTGCTCGACCAGCGTAAGTATATGAATAAGTTCGACGATATACAGGCGATGCTCGGGCTTACCGACAAAGAAAAAGGGCAGGTATTATCTATCAATATGAACAACGATGCCAGCCGACTTTACAAGGAGGTTTGGATAGGATTGGGCGGAACACACTCGGCAGTGTACGCAACGGAAGTAAGCCTCGAAGAATATTTGGCTTACACGACAGAGGAAACCGAAAAAATGGAAGTGATGCAATTAGCTTCCGAATTGGACGGAAACGTGGAACTCGCCATTAAGCATATCGCTATGCAACGGCGTGATAATGTAAATCAACCTGCCTACCGTCAGGCAGGTAGTAATTAACAATCAAAAATTTTAAGACAATGAAAAAACTGTTTTTATTGGTGCTTACGGCAATGCTGTTTGCCGTTTCACCGAGTGCAAAAGCTCAATTTGTAGTAACTGACCCTGCGAATTTGGCATCGGGTATCATCAACTCCGCCAATGAAATCGTGCAAACCTCATCCACCGTGTCCAACGTGGTAAAGAATTTCAACGAGGTAAAGAAAGTATATGAACAGGGCAAGGAATACTACGACAAATTGAAAGCTGTAAACAACCTAGTTAAAGATGCCCGAAAAGTGCAACAAACGGTACTACTCGTAGGCGATGTGTCTGAAATGTACGTGCAGAATTTCGGCAAAATGATGAATGATCCCAACTTCTCCGCACAGGAATTGGCAGCTATTGCCAACGGCTATTCGGCATTGCTGAATGAAAGTACCGAGCTTCTCAAAGAGTTGAAACAGATTGTAACCTCTACAAGCCTGTCATTGAATGATAAGGAGCGTATGGATATTATCGACCGTGTGTACAAAGAGGTCAAGGAATACCACAGCTTGGTAAGATACTACACGAATAAAAATATCTCTGTAAGTATCCTACGGGCAAAGAAACAGAACAATACCAAACGAGTGCTTGACTTGTACGGAACTCCTAACCAAAAATATTGGTAAGCTATGGAATTTCAAAATTTGCACGAAGTCCTACGCTCATTGTATGATGAGATGCTCCCACTGTCCGCCGATATGGCGGCAGTGGCTAAAGGAGTAGCCGGATTGGGTGCTTTGTTCTATGTCGCCATAAAAGTATGGCAGGCATTGAGTAGAGCCGAACCCATTGATATGTACCCGTTGCTCCGTCCGTTCGCATTAGGCATCTGCATTATGTTCTTTCCGACTATCGTTTTGGGAACCATCAATGCGGTGTTAAGTCCGGTGGTACAGGGTACGCACGCTATCCTCGAAAACCAAGTGCTTGACCTCAATGATTTGCAGGCTAAAAAAGACCTCTTGGAACGTGAAGCAATGTTGCGAAATCCCGAAACTGCTTATTTGGTGTCCAACGAGGAATTTGATAACAAGCTCGAAGAATTGGGCTGGTCGCCGGGCGACCTGATTACGATGTCGGGAATGTATATGGATAGGTTTGCCTACCAAACCGAGCAAGCCATTAAGAATTGGTTTCGCAACCTGCTCGAAGTGCTTTTTCAGGCCGCTGCGTTGGTCGTGGATACGATACGAACATTTTTCCTAATCGTGTTGAGCATATTGGGGCCGATAGCCTTTGCGATTTCCGTGTGGGACGGTTTTCAGTCCACACTCACGCAATGGCTGACCCGATATGTGAGCGTTTACCTGTGGTTGCCCGTCGCCGACCTGTTCAGCTCAATGCTTGCCAAAATCCAATCCCTGATTATCGAAAAGGATATACAGATGCTTGCTGACCCGACCTATATACCCGATACGGGTAATACGGTGTACATCATCTTTATGATTATCGGTATCGTGGGATACTTTACTGTACCAACCGTTACAGGCTGGGTAATTCAGGCTGGTGGTGCTGGAAACTTTACCCGAAACGTGAACCAAGCCGCTATGAAAGCCGGAAACGTGGCAAGTGCCGGAGCTGGTTCTGCTGCCGGAAATATCGGAGGTCAGCTACTCAAAAAATAATGTAAAACGAATAATCATTTAAAAAAATGGAATTTAAAACTTTAAGAAATATAGAGAATAGCTTCCGGCAGATACGTCTGTACGCAATAGTGTTTGCCGTTCTCTGTATTGGTGTAGTAGGATTTGCCGTATGGAAATCGTACAGCTTTGCCAATGAGCAACGCCAAAAAATCTATGTCCTTGACAATGGCAAATCTTTGATGCTTGCTTTGTCACAAGATGCGAGCATCAACCGACCTGTGGAAGCAAGGGAACACGTCAGACGTTTTCACGAGCTTTTCTTTACGCTTGCACCCGATAAAAATGCTATCGAGAGCAATATGGCAAGGGCATTCAACCTTGCCGACAAATCAGCTTTTGACTATTACAAAGACTTGTCGGAGAAAGGGTATTACTCCCGTATCATATCAGGGAACGTACAGCAACGCATTGAAGTCGATAGTGTCGTGTGCAATTTCGACAATTATCCCTATTCGGTGAGGACGTATGCCAAACAGTTTATCATACGGTCAAGCAACGTAACACGCCGTAACCTGATTACTTCCTGCTATTTAGTGAACTCTGTAAGGTCGGATAATAACCCACAAGGGTTTAATATCGAAAAGTTCGCAGTAGTTGAAAATCGGGATATAGAAGTCATTAACCGATAAAATTAAGGCTATGAAACAGTTACTTGATTTGGATACATTCGCAAAAACGCTGACCGATAAAGGTTATGACGGTTATTTTCATACACAGGCTGATTATCCCGACAAAATCAAAAACAGCATCAGTAGGTTTTTGGAGGCTTGTGAGAACGGTACGGACAAACTATATAACCCTGATAGATTTTTACTGAACACTTACCTCGAATGGAATGGAGAAGATAAACCTTACACCCAATGTCATGTGTACTTGAAGTACGAAGACAACAAATTCGATGTGCGGAAAATGGAGATTGAAAGGAAAGACCGTTACGGGCATTTAATGAAAAAAACGGAATTAATAAACCTTACAACAGGAACAGTTCCGACCCGAAAAGAAGCTATCGCTTTGGTGTCCGACACGCCTAAACAAAAAATTCCCTCCCCAAAAAGAGGGTTTAGAATGTGATAACCCATAATCATTAAAGTATGAAAAAATTAAGGGAGAAAATGGATAGGTATTTTGACAGGCTGGACGACCGTTGGCGGTCTTTGCCCGTAGGCAAACAGCACCTTTATACGCTTTACTTCTTTGTCGGTTATCTGCTCCTGACCGTAGGGGTGGTCGCCAAAGTATGGTACGATACCAAACAGTCAAAAAACGATATGCACATAGAGCATATCGAAAACCCCGTCCTCAAAAAGAACGAAAGCCCTGCAAGATTGCAGGACACATTATCAACAATTTTAAAAAATAGGATTTATGAAAGAAAATGAAAACAAAAAGTCGGTTGTTCGGGTAACTGAGGGAAACCTGAACGAAACCGCTGATGTACTGCAAAACGGTACAGAGAACAAAACGGAAAAACTCAAAAAGCCATTGATTTTTGGTTTAATGGCTATTGTTTTCGTGGGTTGTATGTATTTGATTTTTAAACCGTCGGAAGACAAAAACGAAATCGAGAACATTGGTCTGAACGATGCCGTTCCACAAGCTACCGAAGCCGGACTGCCCGACAATAAGGGCAAGGCTTATGAGCTTGAAATGCTCGAACAGAAAGACCAAGAGAAACGTAATGCTTTGGCTACGCTTTCAGATTATTGGAACACAGACAACAGCGATGAACCGATTGACGAATTTGCCGACGAAGAAGAAAGCTACGGCTATGGTAGTGGCAGAAATTCGGGGAGAAACGGCAATCCTGCACTGAACAGCTACCGCAATATGCAAAGTACATTGGGGTCATTCTATAATGACGACAATTCGGAAACAATGGAACTTCGCAGACAGTTGGACGAACTCAAAGAGCAATTAGCGGAGCAAAATCTACCCAAGCCTGTAACCGTAGATGACCAGCTTGCTTTAATGGAGAAGTCCTACGAAATGGCGGCAAAGTATCTTCCTGCCAATACGAACACAAGCACCGCAGAAAATGCACCTGCAAGCGGTACGGCAACAGGAACAACGGGAGCTAACCAAAAAGAGCATTTTGTAGCGTTTACTCCTACAAGAAAAAACACCGTATCTGCTTTGTATCGTGAGCCATCAGACAGCGAGTTTTTGGAAAATTGGAGCGAAACCCGAAATCGAGGCTTCTATACTGCTGGTGCTACCGAGCAAATTGTACAACCAAAAAACAGTATCAAAGCCTGTGTACACGATGCACAAACGGTTGTCGGCGAAACGGGTGTAAGATTACGATTATTAGAGCCTGCCAAAACCCCAATCCGTACAATCCCACAAGGAACGATTGTAACTGCCAATGCCAAGTTTCAGGGAGGACGTTTACAGCTCAAAATTACCTCTATCGAATTAGAGGGAAATATTATCCCTGTGGATATTACCATTTACGATTTGGACGGACAGCAAGGTCTTTATGTTCCTTACTCTCCTGAAATGAACGCCCTAACCGAAATGGCTGGCAATATGAGCCAAACAGGAGGAACGAGTGTGATGCTCACACAAAATGCCGGACAACAAGTTGCTGCCGATTTAAGTCGTGGCGTAGTACAAGGAATTTCGGGCTATTTCGCCAAGAAAGTACGCACACCGAAAGTTACGCTAAAGGCAGGACACCAAGTCTTCCTTGTATCAAAACAATAAATCAATGTTGAACTCAAACAATAAAAAAATGAAAAATTTATTTAGGACATTTTGGGCAGTTGCCCTGATAATCGGCTTTGCCGTAACCTCTTTTGCACAGGATAGTGCAAATGCAAAAACTCCGCTTGCATTGGGCAAGATAGAACCCTACAAAATGGAAGTTACTTACGACAAAACTTCGCATTTGATTTTCCCGACCGCTATACGGTACGTGGATTTGGGGAGCGAATACCTGATTGCCGGTAAAGCGGAAGATGCCGAAAACGTTTTGCGTATAAAAGCTGCTGTTAGGGATTTTGAACCCGAAACAAACTTTTCCGTGATTACCAATGATGGACGGTTTTACAGTTTCAACGTTTATTATAGTGGGTATCCCGATGTGTTGAGCTATGACCTGCTGACGATGCAAAAGAAAGTGGATAAAGCCAATGGTAACGATGTGCTTTTCGAGGAATTGGGAAACAATTCTCCGTCTTTGGCAGGCTTGTTATTGGAAACCATTTACAAGAAAGACAAGCGTATCGTGAAGCATATCGGGGCTAAGAGCTTTGGTATTCAGTTTATACTGAAAGGTATCTATATCCACAACGGCAAATACTATTTCCACACGGAATTAAGAAATAAAAGCAATGTGCCGTTCAATATTGATTTTATCAATTTCAAAGTTGTCGATAAAAAGGTAGCCAAACGTACCGTAGTACAGGAACGTCCTTTGACACCGCTAAGGGCATACAAGCCTTTGGAGCAAGGCATAAGCGGGAAATCGACCAAACAAAATGTGTTCCTGTTAGACCAATTTACCATTGCTGATGACAAGGTGCTGCTAATTGAAATCTTCGAGAAAAACGGTGGCAGACACCAAACGCTTCAAGTGGAAAATTCAGATTTAATCAAAGCCCGTGTAATCAACGATATGCACCTGAAATTTTAATAACCTTTTAAAGAAAGAACAATGAAAAAGTATATCCATACCGTGATGCTATTTTTTATGGCCATCACGGTTTCACAGGCACAACGAATGTTGCCAAAGCAAAAAGGACTGGAAGTGAGTACGGGCATTTTGTCCGATGATAAAATCGGTAACGATTATTATATCAATCTCGGAATGACCGTAAACGGGAAAAATGGGAATTATCAAATCTGGGCTTTGGAGTACACGCACCAATACCACGATTATAAAGACCTACGCATACCGCAGGAAACTTATACTGCTGAGGCCGGTTACAGTTTGTTCCTGTTGGGTAATGCCCGAAAGAACATTACATTGAATGCAGGAATAACAGGCGTAGTCGGTTATGAAAGCATCAATCGTGGCGAAGCAATGTTGTATGACGGTGCGAAGATAATGAGCGAGGATAATTTCATTTACGGTGCTGGAAGTCGGCTGACCTTTGAAACGTATTTGTCTGACCGATTTGTATTGGTTCTTCAAGGACGTACAAAGGTTTTATGGGGTACAGATTTGCGACAATTCAGACCGTCCGCAGGTGTGGGATTAAGGTTTAACTTTTAAAATTTGAAACGATGATAGCAATATTTAATAAATTCAGAATAGGAATGTTGCCAATATACCTAATGCTGGCAATCCTGTCAGGTTCTATTTCGTTGGTATCTTGTAGCAAAGATGATGAACTCGAAATACAGAACGATTTTCCTTTCGAGGTCAATGTAATGCCCGTACCAAAGGAAGTAGCGGACGGGCAGACCGTAGAAATACGCATTACCATACAGCGTACAGGAAACTACACCAACACGCAGTATTTTCTCCGGTACTTCCAATTTGACGGAACGGGAACATTAAGGTATTATGATGAACTGCCGTACCTGCCGAACGATTTGTACTCGTTGCCAACGGAGCAATTCAGGTTATACTATACTTCCACATCTACCGTATCGCAATCCTTTGAAGTTTGGATTTCGGACAGTTTCGGGAACGAGAAACAAATAAGTTTTCAATTTAACAGTAGTGATTAGAAGGAGACCGAAATATAAAAGCAAACCGACTTTAACAGGTTGGTTTTTTACTTTTAAGTATCTAATGCAAAGTGTTTTGTTTAAATTTACTTGAATTATAATCTTACTGTTATGGATACGGTTACGGCTCAATTAGTGTTTGGTATTATTGTTATCTTGATTGCGATAGGGCTTCTTTATTGGATAAACCGCAGAAAGTTTTACAGACGTAGTGCGGCAGGCGTAGAAATGTTTTCAAGGTATTCTACTGCTGTAACCGTGCGTTTTTTGGAGCGTATCGGCAAATGGTTTGCATATGTCCTGATTATTCTCGGAATTGTATGTATATGGACGTACAGCCAAATGAAAAAGGATAAGGAAAAACAGGAAGTAAAAACAGAACAACCTACTTAACACTGACCTCTTTCTAATTGTATTCTTAAACTAATCAGATAGCCCAAAAAATTATCCGATTTTCGTTTGTAGCAAGCGTAAAAAGCCAAAACTGCTTTCAGAGCCAAAAGGTGCAACATTCTCCAGCCCTATACCGTCCTGTAATGAACGGGGAAATTTACTTGTCTGGCGAAGATGTGTGCAGGTTGCTGCATATCAGCATACTTCACAGCAATACCGTGATGACAGCATTTTACCATGTGTATAAATAGGTGGCAAGATTATCTATAAAGAGAGTGATATTCTGACAATCTTGGAACAGAACTATACCGGGAACAATATGTTTTGATTGCAATTAATTGTTCCGACTGCATTTCTATCAAAATGTCTTTAGTATATTTGTAGTTGAAAATATAGAAAATACTTAAAGTGTTTTTGCTTTAGGTCTTGGTACTAAAAACTGGTAATTTTTGTAACCCCGAGGCAATAAGTAAGAACGCTCACGTTATGGCGTGGGCGCTCGCTTATTCGGGGTTAGGCGTACCAGTGCCTTAGTATCGGTAAGTGTGGTTGCCTACGCTCTTTTTTTGTAGGCTACCACAAACTAACATTTAAAATTGGTAGTATGGAAACTATAAAAAGCCCCAAACAAACCAGCCTCGCATTTATCAATGATAAAAGCCCGCTTATAGACTTAACCCACAATGATCTTATTGCTTCAGGAGCTGATGTCTTATTCCGTTCGGAAAACGTTGAGGACGGTTTGTCAAAATTGTCGGCATTAACATCACTTCCCGAAGTCTGTATCATTGACCTTGATTTTTACGACAGGAACGTATTGGAACAGCTGAGGGAACTAAAGACGAAATACCCAAGTATCAGACTAATTGCCCACAGTGATATTGATGATAATGAAACGGTGAATGCTCTGTCGGAAATAGGTATAGAAAGCTATCTGTTTATCGGTAGTGATACGGACGACTTCAAAAAAGCCATTGAGAGAGTTTAAAAATGACAAAAGATATTTTAGTGGGGGAGTAGCGAAAATTGCACAGGAATATTTCAGCAACCGGTAACCGTCCAATTTCAATAGTATAAAATATCTGTTCCAAACAAGCGACGTTCTTTTGCTTCTTTTCTTTGGTCGCAGATGTGAAAAGAAAAGAAGTCGATTTTTCCAAAACCAATCTTTGGGATAAAGAATATCCCACGCATAATCTGGCAACCTGTTTGGAAAAATGCAGGGAAAGGAATGGTGTAGTGGTGCATTTTACAAAGTGGTTGCACCTTATTCAATGCGAAAAGACGGTTCCGACCAACGGAAAGATCTGCCTTTTCGCCGCCGATTTTTTGGGTTAGACGACCTCTACCGGTTGGGTTCGGAAATCTTTCAGATTAAGGAAGAACCCCCTGTTCTCGGTCATTCCGTTGCGGAACAATCCCCAAAGCAATTCACAACCCATTTGAGCCAATGAGCCATTGATAAACAAATCCTGTTTTTGCAATGCTTCCGCAAGTGAACAACTTGGCGTGTCGTCCTGCTGTTCGGATTGCTTCAGCAACTCCCCAAATTCTTCAGTAACAAATGGCAGACTTGCCACCGTTTCGTACTTCTCCGAATTGGGTTGCTCTATCTCTCCGATAGTGGATAATAATACCTGTCCAGTATGCCTACTGTTACCAAAGTCCAACCAATATTTGGGGGTATCCCTGTAATTTTTTCGGTGGCTGAATACACGCAATATTTCAGCTACATTAAAACGTGCCTGTACGTTATCCACACAGGTAATGGTAATGGTCGCTTCTGCTTCTTGGGGTATCATTCCGAAATTATCCCTTTCAAATTTTCGGTTCTCCGCTTTCCAATTCGTACCGATACAACGGTTTACACGGTTGATTAAAGCAACGGATTTGTACAATCCTGTTTCGCTTTCAAAAAAACGCTGTCTGCCTAAATTGGCGGTCGTGATAATATCGTCATCCCACAACCTTACGGAAAGTCCTGCGTGTCCTAAAGCTATCAGACTTTCATTTATCTCTAACAAGGCGGTCAATACTTTTGAGCCAGTGCCACCTGCCCCGATAAGGTTTACCGTTATCGGATTGGTCGGGTTTAACAGGTAGTTATCTGTAAAATGTACTTTTGTTTTTTCGGTATTCATCTGAGTTGGTTTTTAAGGATTTTATTGTTCTTTTTTAAAGCTTCTTTCGGAAAGGGTTTGCCTGTATTAACAAGGTCTTTCCATAGGTTTACAATGTTTTGGCGTGTCAGATTTGCAACCAATGAATGGCTGAAATAGGAATTGAAAAAATAATGCTCCCACGCCTGTATAAATTCCTCGACCGAAGCCGAATTTTTAATATCTATGCTTACCGTTCCCATACATACGTTGCCCTTTTCGTAGATGTTGAAAAATGGGGCGTAATGCAATGGCGTTTTTTCGGTGGGTCGCCTGTCGCTTGCCAAAGCGAATACGGTAAGACTGCTTTTGTTAGCTATCCAAAGCATTGCAGGTACTTGTGCCTTTCCGTTGGATATGTCCAGACCGTCCACAAAATACAGTTGCCTTTGCTGTGCTTTTGTGTACCATAGCACCATGCCTTTATCGTTACTCGGGTTGATATGCAGAACATTTGTCGGCAAAATTCCCTTTGGCTTTAAAAAAGCTTGGCTCTTTTCTTCATCGGTCTGTAAAGACTTCGCCAAAACATTGGCTTCCTTTACGCTCAAGGGATGGGCGTTGATAGGGTTGCCGCCCCTGTCCATATCGAAATGCTCTACATACATTGATTTTTCTGTTCCTTTGGCTTCGTAAAAAACCAAAGCGGATTTTGGGTGGTATAATGTCCCGAAATCTTCGGTTATATCTGTTGCATCGTTCATTTTTCTACTGTTTTATAGTTGTGCAATAGTGTACATAGGTCATCCAATAACACAAAAAGACGATTTTCAAAATCAAGATTGTTTGTGGTTATTTCAATTCCGTCAAATTGTTTGGTAATGGTCGGTTCTTCTATCGCTCCGTACTCGTTAAATTCGTTGTTGATACTGTCCGAAAGGCTTTCATATAGCCAACCTTTGGTATCAGCGATAAAGGAAATATACTTTTGCATTCCGATGACCTCATTTTCGTAATCATCGTCATAAGGGTCTTGCTCGGGAATGGGTGCGTTTCTGAAAACGGATGCTGTCGGGTATTCCGTATATAGGTCAAACGCATTACAGGCTATCTGCCAACATTCCCTGTCGAATGTGTCACGGCTTTTAAAAAGGTTTAAACGCTGTTCAAATACCGTTAAATTGATACGGTTGAATAGCCTTTGTTCTACGCTGTCGCCAATATATTCAGCAATCGCAAATTCACGTTTGTAGGTTTCCATTTCTTCTGTTTCATCGTCCTGTTCTACCCAATCTTTGTGCATCTCATATAGCCAATACAGATAGCTTTCTTCTTGCCTGTAATACGGAATATCCGCAATGTGGTACAGATAACTGTAAACCGAAATAAGTAATTGGGCATTCTTCTTATGCTTCGGGTCGTGAAGCATTTTAAAGAGCGGAACAATGGGGATATAATACAGGGTCGTACCTGTATTATACTTTTCCTCACTCACAAAAAAGGTTTTCTGACTGTCCTGTATCAGTTTTAAACTATCCCAATTTGCAACGGTTCGTTTCAATTGGTTATCCATATCCCACATAGCCAATACCATATTGTAGGGATAGCTGTAATCCTGTCGGGTCTGCATCGGTTCAATGCTGTAATGCCTGGCAAGTTTGGAAAGGGACTGATAAAAATCCCTTTCCGTTTTCTGACAAGCCTGTACGGATTGTGCCGTTTTCAGTTTCGGCAGAAACGTACACTTTAGCAAACCATTGGTAGCATTGCTATCGGTACGGATTTCCGTTTGTCTTCCCGAACTTCGTTTGCATCTTTTGGTCTTTGCATCCAGTCTGCGAACTCGCCCAACTGTCGGTGTAATTGCCGTTGCCTTTTCTGTTCGGGTATGCTGATTGTTCCCAATATTTTGTTGCGTTGCATAATTCATTGCTTTTAAATTTTGGTTTAACCTTTCGTACCCATTACGCTTTCAAACCTGTACTCGACTGCATCGTCTTTTATCTTGGGTGCCGATACCTTTGCAGTCGTCAGTATCGGATACATATTGGCGTAATAATTCATCACGGCTTCCACGCTCCAACGTGGTTCGGGGTCAGTCAATGGAATATCCTGTCCTTTATCTTTGAGTATGAAAACTCTCGGTAATACTGTTGCTAATAACATAATGTTCGTTTTTAATTGTTAATATTCTACTTCTTCGTTTGTTGTATTTATTGGGCAATAGGTAGCAACCTCCTCCGTTTTTGGCGGTTCGGGTTGCTCCTCCGTTACTCCACCAAAAAGGCTCGGTGTCCCGAACTTGTCGGACAATGACGTTTTGCGTTTGCGTATCTCGTCCGCTTTTTCGGGAAACTCCGTAATGTCGGGTACTTTCATCCACGCTTCACGGAACTTGCCCTCTTTCTCCAACTCGTCCACCTTTGCCATACCGTCTTTGTACTTCTTGTCTTTGGTTTCTTTTTCCTTTTTGGCTTTCTCGGTTTTCTGCTTCTCCATTTCGGATTGCAGTTTGACGGTTTCCATTTGCTTCATAAAGGCTTCCATATCCACCATTAAACCCGATATGGCTTTAATTGGTGCGTTTATCTGCTCAAAAAATCCCTCGTCAAACTCCTGCGGAGTGGCGTTAAAAATCAATGGGGGAATGAGGTTTTTCGCACTATCTCCGCATTGCTCATTGTTGAGCAATACTGTTACGATTAGTTTGTTTTCTATCCCCTTAGAAATGTTCAGTTGCAATATTCCTGTAAAATCCAACTGCTGTACTTGATTGAAAAAATTTGTGTTCATTGCTGTGAGTTTTAATGTGTTGTTACTTGTTCTTTGATGGCTGTAAGTTTCTCGTACATATCCGCCCAATAGGTTTTTTGCCTCTTGTCGAACTCGGAAAAACGCTCGTCCTCGTGGCGGTATTCTTTGTACCGCCCTGCTATTTTTATGGCTTCCTTTAAATCCGTTACTTCGATTTGGCAACCGTTTAAATCTGTTACGTACATCATTAATCGTCTTTTAGGATTACCATCGTGTTATGATTAAAGGCATAGTCAAACGCACCGTTTGATACCCTATGCCTTCTTCGCAGTTCCACGCCCTCATCATCCCAACCAAAATCGGGAAGACCGTTTACCCTTGCCACAAGCTGTGCATTGGTCAAGTGCTTAAATCGCTCCCTGCAAAACTTTTCAAGGTCTGTTTCTTTGGTAATTCTATCTGTTGTTTCCATCTTTGATTGCTTTAAGTGTTAATGACTGATTTCTGCTATTTGGTCAATCCTGCCATAGATTATACTCCGTAGGCTCGTTTTGTCGGGTGCGCTGTATTCCTGCCAACTGTCGTACTGCTTCACTACATAGGTTTTTAGAATATCATCAAACCCAAACCGATAACCCATTAGGGGAACTGCCCTGTTAAAAAAGGCGTTTCGGTTTACCGCTTCCGCAATCCAATTTTTCTCGGCTCGGCTTAGCTTCTCGCCCTTGTTCAGTTTTTCCCTTAGCTGATAGACCTTTGAGGTTTTCAGCGTTTCCAATTCGGGTACTTCGTGGCTGACAAATTTTATCGCTATGGCGTTCGTTTCCATTGTAACTGCTTTTGAATGTTATGCGTTAATCTTCGGTGGCATAAACCCCATTTACATAGTAGCCGTATAATTTTTCCCAAAGGCGTACTAAACCGTTCGTGCCTATATAGAAATGCTCTGTACGATTGCAGTAAATGATAAATACGCTTTCGCCTTTGTGCTTCTTTTCAAGGCTCTTGGCTCTCGCCAAATTTTTGGCTTCCTCTATTGTTATCGCTTTCATAAAACTTATTTTTAACAGGCTACCACCGATTGTGGCGGTAGCCTGTGATTATCTAATTGAGGTTTAGGATTTCCGCACCGTCTTTCGCAAAGGCTGTACATAGGTCAAATGCTTTTTGTCCTTTCATTTGAGCCGTTCCACCCAATACAATACTCTGTAACTTGGCTTCGTCATCCCTGTAATTGCGTACATTTTGGAAGTAGCCTGTAACAGCATTGTATGCTCCGAACAATGTGCCTTTTGTCGTGTCCATTTGTTGCGTATCACTCGTCATTGCATAGGCAAACGCATCGTTCACGGTATTTTTAAACATTGTTGATATTTCGTCTTCAGCACCTTTTTTGATGAGCTCAAGGGTTTCTTTGTTCGGGCATAGTGCCAATTGGATTAGCTTTCTGACCTCTTGGTCTGTTGCCCTTATCGTTGTCCAGTCATTGAAAATACCCTGTAGCTGGTCGCTCAATGTGTTGGCTAACCCCATTATCCTATGTGCATTCTCGATACGCTGTTTTGCTCCCGATGTGTGCTTGATACGGACTACATTGGTCATATTCCGCAATGAAGCGTTAAGGGTGTTTTGGCAAACGATACGGATAGGCGTAAACGCTGCGGTAATACTTCCGCTTCCGTCGTGGCTTGTGGTAAGGAAGATGTATTTTTCCGTTACATCATCGCCATTGCCGACACGGATATAGTCGGGCAATTTGGCTGTGATAAAAATGCGTTCGCCTTTGCCCAATGCCCCTGCGGTTTCGTACAGAATACCCTCGCCACCTCCTACGATAGCATCAAAGAAATTGAATGCTTCACGGTTCTGTACGATATGGTAATCCTTACCGACTACGCCCAATACGGCATTGTTATCGGTGCGTATGTTGGCGAAATAGTTGGGTACTTCCAATTCGCTACTGCCTATCTCGATACCTCCTGCGGTTTCGATAATGCCCGAACCTTTGGTAAACAGTGGGGATTTTATGACTTCGTAATCCAGTCCTGCGTGTCTGATTGCTTCCTCGCTTGTGGGGTACTGCTCCACGATTTGCCCCAAACCGTGCCACGCTTTTTGCTGTACGGTAAAGAAACTGTACTTTCCTGTTCTCTCGTTGAAATTGATATTATGTGCCATAATGCTTAAAATTTTGATGTTTGAAAAATGATTGAATATTCGTTGTTAAAATGGGAGGTCGTCCTCGGTTGATATTCCTGCAATACTGTTGTTTTCTACTTTTGCAGTAGGCTGTACGGTTTCGGCTCTCTTGCTACCTCCGTGCAATTTGATTTGTGAGGTATGGAAATTAAGTCCTGCCCTTGGTTCTCCGTCTTTGTTTACCCACGCTCTCGGGCTTACACGCCCTGTGAGTTCTACCAAAGTTCCTTTGGTCAGTAGCCTTGCCACATTTGGAGTTATCCAATAGGCACAATCGAAGAAGGTCGTTTGCTCAACCCGTTCGCCCTGCTTGTTACGATAGCCGTCGTTTACCGCTACTGAAAAATTTACTACCTGTTTTTCGTTCGACAATGTGCGTACTTCCGCATTTCTTGTCAGTCTGCCTGTGATGTTCATTTTTGCTAATTTTTAGTGATTGATATTTGATTTAATTTTTCTGATTTATTCGGTAATGAGAGGAGGTGCTGTTTCGTTTCATTACCATTTTCAATGCT
>NZ_FNXE01000053.1 GCF_900108395.1 Paenimyroides marinum
TGCAGAAGAAAAGGCTCGTTTAGAAGCAGAAGCTCAAGCTAAGAAAGAAGCAGAAGAAAAATCTCGATTAGAAGCCGAAGCCAAAAAACAACAAGCTTTAAAAGAGCTCGAAGAAAAGAAAAATAATGAGAATATAGATTCTGATTTTATTAATAAATTGGAACAGGATTTTAAAAACAGCATCAATAATCCTAAAATAAAGAGGGTATTGATAGAAGGTAAAGAAGTTACAAAGAAAGAAGCACTGAAATTAAGTGTTTTCGATGTCGAAACTTCTATA
The DNA here is from genome assembly GCF_900108395.1 of Paenimyroides marinum. GTDB lineage: Bacteria > Bacteroidota > Bacteroidia > Flavobacteriales > Flavobacteriaceae > Flavobacterium > Flavobacterium marinum. Next base: position 281 of record NZ_FNXE01000053.1, read on the forward strand.
ATCACCTTTGATAAGGTAAATGGAGATGGTACTTTAGAAATTAAACTGACAAAGAAATAACTATAGATGTCAAAAATCTAATTTTTCGGCAATACCGGAACCGTTGATAAAACTCTGTAAAATCCCAACATCTTTATTGGTATAAAATTTTGAGTAACCCGGCAGCTTATCGGTTTTAAGCAAATTGTTTTCGTCTAAAATTTTCAAGGTGCGTTTGGCAACAGCTTCGCTGGAATCTATTACTTTAAGGGTAGAAGGCAGAAATTTCTTTAAAACCGGTAACAGGTAAGGGTAGTGTGTACAACCCAACACCAAATGGTCGATATTTTGTTCAATCATTGGGGTAAGATATGATTTTAAAAGACCTTCTAATTCAGCGGAATATAAATCACCGTTTTCAATTAGTTGCACAATACCATAACCAATTTGATTGATAAATTCAACATTAGGATAAAGTGTTTGTGCTTCGGTATATTTCTTACTTTTTAAGGTACCTTGTGTTGCCAGAACGCCAACTTTACCCGTTTTAGTATGTAATGCCGCCGGTTTAATAGCGGGCTCAATTCCTATAATGGGAATATTGTAGGTGTTCCGCAATTCTGAAACAGCATTGGTAGTTGCGGTATTACAAGCAACAATAATGATTTTGGCATTTTGTTGTAAAAGCAATTCCGTATTCTTCTTTGATAACTCAATGATTTCTTCTTTTGATCTTTGCCCGTACGGAGCATTAATACTATCCCCCAAAAAAATCGTATTTTCATAAGGCAATAGTTTATGAATAGCGTGCCAAATAGTTGTTCCACCGATTCCCGAATCAAATAGACCTAAAGGTCGTGTATCATTTTTCATAGTCAACAAAAATAAAAAAACTACCTGGATTGTTCAGATAGTTTATGATATTTTAGGTTCAATTTTTAATCAAGATTATTTAAAAGTATCGCCGCTTCTTTCGCAAAATAAGTTGAAATCAAACTTGCTCCCGCACGTTTAATGCACATTAGCTGTTCCATCATAATTTTGTCGTGGTCGAGCCAGCCTTTTTCGGCAGCTGCTTTAATCATTGCATATTCGCCTGAAACGTGATATACAGCCACAGGCACATTTACAGCATCTTTCACTTCACGGACAATGTCCAAATAGGCCGTTCCGGGTTTTACCATCACCATATCGGCACCTTCTTCGGCGTCCCAAACCGCTTCTTTAATGGCTTCGATGCGGTTGGCATAATCCATTTGATAGGTTTTCTTATCTTTTGGAACAACTTCGCCCGTTTCTTTTGGTGCAGAATCCAACGCATCACGGAAAGGTCCGTAAAAAGCAGAAGCATATTTGGCGGAATAACTCATAATGCCCACATTGTGAAATCCTGCGGAATCTAACCCTTCACGCATACGTAAAATACGTCCGTCCATCATATCGCTTGGTGCAACAAAATCAGCTCCGGCTTGGGCGTGCGAAACCGCCATTTTTACTAAAGCATCTACGGTGGAATCGTTTTCAACAGCACCATTTTTGATGATGCCGTCGTGTCCGTACATTGAATAAGGGTCTAACGCCACATCGGGCATCACAATTATTTCGGGACAAGCGGTTTTAATCGCACGAATAGCACGTTGCATCAATCCATCGGGATTCCACGCTTCTTTGCCGGTATTGTCTTTTAAATCGTCGCTTACTTTTACGTAAATATTTACCGCTCGAATACCTAAATCATACAATTCTTGCACTTCTTTCACGGTTAAATCTATCGAACGACGAAAAATTCCGGGCATTGACGGAATTTCAATTTCTTGATTTTCGCCCTCAACGATAAACATCGGGAACATAAAATCTGCCGGACTTAAATTGGTTTCACGAACCAAACTTCTAATCGATTCGTTTTGTCTTAATCTTCTGCTTCTGTGTAATGGGAACATAGTTTTTTATTTTAGTTGTCAGCTGTCAGTTTTTTGTTTACATCCAAGTTTATTAAATCAGAAAAAATTTTACCTATTATTTTGTCATTATAAGTGTTTGATAATAATATAAAAGATTCTTTGGTTTTCGGATCATAATATACGAGTGTTTGTGAAGTAAATGTTGAACCATTATGTCCTACAAATAATCTTTGCTCTTGATTTCTTAAGATGTATGTTGTTCTCATAATTCCTAATCCATAGTAAGAATTGTCAAAATTAAACATTGCGTTTTTTGTGTCTTCTGTAAGTAATTCTTCCGAAAGATACAAAGCATTAAGGAATTTATTTAAATCGTCTATATTCATACTTAATCCACCTGAGGCAATTATTTTGTCATAGTATCGGTTAAAAATATATGGTGAAAGTTCTTTATTATTATAAAAACCTTGGGCAACATTTGGTAAATTTGGAGAATAGAACCCATAAGCGTTTTCCATACCTAATTTATCAAAAATTCTTTTTTGTAATAGATGGTAAAATGGTTTTCTATTAACTGTTTCTAAAATATAACCCAACAACATATAATTGGTGTTAGAATAAGAATGTTTACCTTTTAATTGCTCATCGTAAGGTATTCTATTAAATCCAAATTCATAATTTGTAAGATGATAGGGATTCAAATATTCATTTGTGTCTAAAGTGTCTTTATAACTCGGCGATATACCACTTGTGTGACTAAGCAATTCTTTAACGGTTATTGATTTGGGTAATTCTTTAGGATAATCGACATAATTTTCAGGAAATCTTTTAACCAAAGAATCATTCAAAGAAATTCTGCCATCTTCAACATCTTGTAAAATCATTACGGCTGTAAAAGTTTTACTCAAACTACCAATGCTAAAAATATTTTGTCTGTTTACAAGTGTGTTTTCGTCTGCATAACCAATTCCTTGATAAAAAACTTCGCCTTTGCCGTTTTGATAAAGACAATTTATACCGTATTTTGGATTTGTAACGCTGTCTTTATAACTCATAACGATTCTTTTAAAATCACTTTGTGAGATTTGAGCATAACTAAAAGTTAAGTTGAGTAAAAAAATAGCTAATAAGTTGTATTTCATAGTTTTATAAGTTTTTAATTTGATGTAAACTTAAAATATTTTCTAAATCAGAAAGCTCTTCTCTTGGAAAACTATTCAACTCTTTGTATATTTCTAAAGTCAATTGATGAGATTTTTCCCAAACCTGTAATTTCTTATAATCTCTCATAATATTCTATCTTTATAGCTGTCAGTTGTCAGTAATCTGACTATTGATAGCTGATTTCTGTCCACTGATTCCTGATTTCTGTCCACTGATTCCTGATCGCTGAATTTTTACAGCCAATTTCTCGGTTTCTTCAACACCTTAACTAATTTCTCCTCCTCACTTCCAACTTCCGGTTGATAATCATATACCCACTGAACATTTGGCGGCAAACTCATTAAAATAGATTCAATACGTCCGTTGGTTTTTAAGCCGAAAATCGTGCCTTTGTCGTGTACCAAATTAAACTCCACATAACGCCCTCTACGAATTTCCTGCCAGGTTCTGTTGGCATCGGTATAAGGTAAATCTTTACGCTTTTCAACAATCGGAACATAAGAATCTAAAAAGCTGTTTCCGACTTCAGTTACAAAATTGTACCAGCTTTCCATCGGTTGTTCCTCTGATGCTGTTAAATGGTCAAAAAATAAACCGCCGATTCCGCGGGCTTCGTTGCGGTGTGCATTCCAGAAATACTCATCACATACTTTTTTGTATTTCGGGTAAAACTCGGGATGGTGCTTATCGCAAGCAGTTTTGCAAACCTGATGAAAATGTTTGGCGTCTTCTTCAAACAAATAATACGGTGTTAAATCTTGTCCGCCACCAAACCACGAATTGACCTTGTTACCTTTTTTATCATACATTTCAAAATACCGCCAATTTGCGTGAACCGTTGGCACCATTGGGTTTTTCGGGTGGATAACCAAACTTAATCCGCAAGCGAAAAAATCGACATCACCTACATTAAAAGCTTTTTGCATCGTTTCGGGTAATGCTCCGTGAACCGCGGAAATATTTACACCGCCTTTTTCAAAAACTGCTCCGTTTTCAATTACGCGTGTGCGTCCGCCACCGCCACCGGGACGTTCCCATATATCTTCACGGAATTTTGCTGTGCCGTCAACTTCTTCTAATTTAGAAGTTATAGTGTCTTGTAACTGTTGTATGTATTTATAAAATTTTTCTTTCATTGTTTGATGTTTTTTTCTGTTCCTGCAAGGTTTTTTTAAACCTTGCAGGAGAACAAATCTTCAAGTTTTTAAACTTCCTGTAAAGTTTTTTAAATCTTGTAGGTCTGTTTTATTTTGTTTTTTATACCTACAAGGTCTGCGAGACCTTGCAGGAGAACAAATCTTCAAGTTTTTAACTTCCTGTAAAGTTTTTTAAACCTTGTAGGTCTGTTGCTATTCAAGTAAATACTTGTCTTCTAATAAACTACTTTTTGTCTTATGACAAAAATCAAAGTTCTCTTTATCAAAAAATAATTCTAAAACGTTTTCTCTATCTAATTTTGTTGGCTTATTGGAAATGAAAGCTTGGTAGGAAGAAAACGTATAATTTTTATAGTCAACGTTAAGATGATGTGTTGGGTTTAAATGTATGTAAATAATTAAATTTCTTAAATAATCTTCATTGTCTAATTTTATTCTTTTGAAATGTTTTTCAAATAAACTTCCTGTTCTATTGTTTTGTTTATTAAAAGCTTTAACATAAGAGTTTAAAAAGTTTGAAAAACCTTGTGTAACATCTTTTCCGTTCGTATTTAATTGAATTAAAAAATGGAAATGATTGTCCATTAAACAATAAGCCAATAATGAAACCTTGTTAGTAAGATATTTATCAAATTGCTTTAAGAAAAATAACTTATTTTCTATATTTTCAAAAATATTCGTACCATTAATTCCTTTATTGTAAATATGATAATAGTAACCTTCTTCTAAAACTTCCAATTTCATATTTCTTATTTTATACCTACGAGTCTCGATGATTGTCTGCGTGTATGACCTTGCAGGAGAATCAACTTTCATATTTTAACTTCCTGCAAGGTTTTTTTTAACCTTGTAGGTCTGCTTTTTTCTTTTCACATCTACAAGGTCTTTGAGACCTTGCAGGAGAACAAACCATCAAGTTTTTTAAGCCTTGTAGGTCTGTTTTATTTCATTTTTTATACCTACAAAGTCCCGATGATTGTCTAGGTGTATGACTTTACAGGATTTTACTGCGTAAAAAACTAAGTTAACAATAATAAATATCCTATAAAAACAATTCCAAACAAAACATAAGGAACAGTCACGAATTCAAAATCTGTGCTGTATCTTATTTTATAAACTTTATTTATCATCGATAGAATGATTAAACATAAAGGAGCAAACAATAAAGCAAATATTAATAAAACTAAAGAAACATATCCTGCTCCTGAATTATCTGGAACAGAGGCTTTAAAAAAAGTGAATCCCAGGATAAATACCAACCATAAAAAATGGATGATAAGCACTGGATAATTGTATTTATTTTTTACTTTAATCATCTCTCTTGTTTTCATACCTACAAGGTCTGTAAGACCTTGCAGGAAATTCTTAAAACCTCTCAATCTTATTCATAGTTATTCTTGTCAAAATCAAAGCTATAAAAGTAAGACTAACGATATTAGGTAACATAAACACAAGCCACTCATCTATTTCTTCAATATTAAAAATCCATTCTCTTGCAGGTGCTTGTCCTATAAAAGTCATAAATATGAAGAAACCGATAATACCTAATCCAAGTAAGATTAAGTTTGTTTTATAATATTTCTCTTGTAATCCTCTTAATAAAGAGAGTAATCCTAAATAACCGCAAATTCCAAATGCAAAACAGAGAAGTATTAATAAATCTGTCAAATCAATCTTATTCATTTCTAATAAGATAACTCCACCATAAAGTAGCGTTAAAAACAATAGATATGTTGCAGGAATAAGTCCTGATAAAACAAATAATATATATAAAACCCTTTTTGTCACAACTTCCCAATCTTATTTAGAATTTATCTTTCATTTGTTGTGTTAGATTTTGAATTAAGTTAAAGATATATACAATAAAAAAGCTCCAAATAAAAATCCAAGTATTATATACGGAATTGCAATAAACTCAAAATCGGCATTGTATCTATGTTTTGTTATTTTGTTTGTAATTGCAACAATGATTAAACAAACAGGTGCTAATAAAAGAGCCGAAATAATCAAAGCTATATCTACAAAAACTTCTCCGCACAGGTTGTTTGGTTTTCTGAATATAACAAAAAAAATAACGAATATCAGCCATAATAAATTGACTAATAATATGGGGTAGTTATATTTATTCTGAGCTTTTATCATTACAACTTCCCAATCTTATTCATAATCTCAAAAGAGAACATTTTACTTTCTTTCTGAATAAATTCATACAAATGTTTGGCACGTTCTTTTAACAATTGATTAGGCTGTTTTGCATCTAAACCGACCAAAATATCCGCCAGTTTTTCCATGTGTTCCCATGGAAATTGCAAATCTATCAATTGCGTAAAAAGCAAATTTTCTTCCTTTTCCAGAACATCGCTTTTGGATAAACCGGTTTCTTCTAAAGTTGTCCAAAAAACGTCTTCTTTCCAGTTTTCGGGTACAAACGTAATTCCCGAAAGTTTTTGCAGAATGGAATTTAAGCGTTGTTGTATTTCGTCTTTTTTACTTGTGAGCATATTTTTTGTTTTCTCCTGCAAGGTCTCCAAGACCTTGTAGGTGTTTATTATTTTCTTTTTTTTAATAAGGTTTTTAAAACCTTGCAGGAACGTTATTCGAATGTATAAGTTTCGTTTAAAAATTCCTGTCTTGCTGAATGACAACATACAAAATTATCGAAACCACCGAACAATTCTATCACTTCATTTCTTGCTAATGCTGTCGGTTTATTTGATAAAAAGGTTGCATAAGAAGAAAAATGAAATTTTGTAAAATCCTGATTTAAATGATGCGTTGGATTCAAATGCACATAAACAATCAAGTTTCGCAAATATACTTCACTTTCTAATCGAACTCTTTTAAAGTGTTTTTCAAACAAACTACCTGTTCGGTTTTGCTGTTTATTAAACGCTTTTGCATAAGCATTAAAAAAATTAGAAACCTTTTGTATTAGTTCTGTATCGTTTTCAATTCGGATTACTAAATGAAAATGGTTATCCATTAAACAATAAGCAAACACCGAAATATGTGGGATTAAATAATGTTTTAATCGACTTAAGAAATATCTTTTATTATCATTATTAGAAAAGATATCACAACCATTAATTCCACGATTGTAAATATGATAACAATATCCTTTTTCTAATATTTCTAATTTCATTTTGGTTTTAATTTCTTTCCTGTAAGGTATTCAAGACCTTGTAGGTGTTTTTATTCATACCTACAAGGTTTTAAAACCTTGCAGGATTATACTCCTTCACAGCCTCTACAAACGCTTTGGCGTGGTCAACCGGAATGTTTGGTAAAATTCCGTGCCCTAAATTTACGATATATTTGTCTTTTCCAAATTCATCAATCATTTCGTGAACCATTTTTTTAATGGTAGGAATCGGCGAAAGCAATCTCGACGGGTCAAAATTTCCTTGTAAGGTAATGTTTCCACCTGAAAGATAACGAGCGTTACGAGCCGAACACGTCCAATCAACACCCAATGCCGATGCTTTGGAACGAGCCATATCGCCCAAGGCAAACCAACAGCCTTTTCCAAAGACGATAACTTCGGTTTCATCTGCCAATGCTTCTACAATTTGATTGATGTATTTCCAGGAAAATTCCTGATAATCTACCGGAGAAAGCATTCCGCCCCACGAATCAAAAATCTGAACGGCATTGACACCCGCTTTTACTTTTTCTTTTAAATATAAAATGGTGGTATCGGTAATTTTTTGCAACAAGGCGTGTGCTGCTTCGGGTTGTGAAAAACAGAATCCTTTGGCTTTGTCAAAACTTTTCGAACCTTTTCCTTCTACGGCATAGCAGAAAATTGTCCATGGAGAACCGGCAAAACCAATCAACGGAACTTCATCGTTCAGCATTTCTTTGGTTACTTTAACGGCATCCATCACATAACCCAATGTTTCTTCGATGTTTGGAACAATAACTTCTTCTACATCAGCTGCTGAGCGGATAGGATTTGGCAACCAAGGACCAACATTTTCTTTCATTTCTACTTCGATATTCATCGCTTGAGGAACCACTAAAATATCAGAAAACAAAATCGCTGCATCGGGTTTTACAATTCTGATAGGTTGTACTGTGATTTCGGCAGCAATTTCGGGCATTCTGCAACGTGTAAAGAAATCGTATTTGTCGCGCAATGCACGAAATTCAGGTAAGTATCTTCCTGCCTGACGCATCATCCAAACCGGCGGACGCTCTATCGTTTCTCCTTTTAAAGCTCTTAGAAATAAATCGTTTTTTAACATTTTTTAGTTTAAGGTTTTAAGTTTAAAGTTTAAGGTTGTTCTCGGAAAACTTTGAGCCTTGAACTTTAAACGTTAAACAAATTAATTTAATTAAATCTTCAACCGTTTGCTGATTGGCAATCACAATGTTTTGTGTAATCCCTTTCAGTGCATCTGCAGTTGTTGTGCCAATACAAAAACATATTTGATGGGTAATCGTATTGTTTTTTAAATAACTTTTAACGCCCGACGGACTGAAAAACAGAATTCCATCTGTTTTTGCTTCAATTGTTACTGATGATTCATCGTTTTGATATACTAAATATTCATCAAAAGAAATGTCTTTTTCCTGCATTGCTTCGGGCAACGTGTTTCTACGCAGATTTCCGGCAAAAAAAGCAATATGTTTTTTAGAAAATTTTTGTTGAATAATCGGTGCTAAATCTTGGGCATATTCTTCCATTGCCAAAACACGAAATCCATTTTTCTCTAAAAGTTGTTTGGTTTTTATTCCTACACAAATAGCTGGAATGGTTTTCAAAATTGCTGCTTTTTCGTTGTTTAATACACTTTCCACCGCATTTTGAGAAGTAAACAACAACAAATCAGGAAGTTTTTTTAATTGAAAAGGAAGTAATGAAATTTTGATAAAATCTGCTTCAACCACAGAAAAACCGGCATTCAAAATAAAATCCTTTTGATTACTCTGTAATTTTTTTGTTGATACTATGCTGATTTTGTTTTCCATTTTATTCACGTTTTTTTGTCAAGCTGAATTTATTTCAGCTTCTCATTCATCATCTATTCAAATAAATTTATAAGATTCAGAAACAAGTTCGCAATGACAAACAAAAAAGACTACTTCTTTAATTGTTCTTTCAATTCTTTCATCAAAGCTTCGCCACCATTTTCCAAAATTTCTTTAGCGGCATAGAAGCCTAATTTTTTCCATTCGTTAATCGGAACAGTTTTTTCGATTTCAAACTTTTGCTTTCCATCTAACGAAAGTAAAATTCCTTTAAAGTGTAAGGTATCATCGTGCTCGTTGTATTTTGCAATGGCTCCAATGGGTGCCGTACAACCGCCTTCGAGTGTTCTTAAAAACTGTCGTTCGATATAAGTAGTGATTTCAGATTCGATATCATTTAACTGTGCAACGGCATCTAATACAAAATTGTCATTTTCCATCGCAACCACCAACATAGCTCCTTGTGCCGGCGCAGGAATCATCCAGTCTAAATTGATAAATTCGGAAGGCTTTAAATTGATACGCTCCAGTCCTGCTGCGGCAAAAATAGCTCCGTTCCAATTATTGTCTTTTAATTTTTGCATACGGGTATTTACATTTCCACGTAAATCTTCCACTTTGTGTGTGGGATATTTGTTGAGCCATTGGGCTTTTCTGCGTAATGAACCTGTTGCAATGGTTCCGTTGGAATTTAAAAAATCGGTATCGCCCTTATGAACTAAAAGATCCAAAACATTGGCACGTTGTAAAACGGCTGCCTGCACAATTCCTTGTGGCAACGCCGTAGGAACATCTTTCATAGAATGAACGGCAATATCTACTTTACCCGAAATCATTGCGACATCGAGGGTTTTAGTAAAAATACCGGTAATTCCTAATTCGTATAAAGGTTTGTCTAAAATAATATCACCATCAGATTTTACCGGAACAATTTCTGTTTTATAACCTAAATCGTTTAGTTTTTTCGATACGGTATTGGCTTGCCATAACGCTAATTCACTGTCGCGCGTGCCTATTTTTATTGTTTTACTCATTTTGTAAGGTTGCTAACTGGAAAACTTTTTCTATCAATTCAATACTTTCATCTACTTCGGTTTCTTCGTTTTTTAAATGATTGGCAAAGTGAGTAGTTATCTTTTGAATGATACGGTTTGTGATGATTTCAGCCTGATCCTGATCAAAGTTTTCTATTTTCTTTTTTTGGTAATTCAGCTCGTTTTGTTTGATTTCCTCTAATTTGGCTTTTAACGCATTGATCGTCGGTGCAAATTTTCTTGCTTGTGTCCAGGTAATGAATTCCGCTTTAATTTCTTCGATAATCGTTAGTGCCTGCGGTACGTATTGTTTGCGTTTTTCTAAGGTGTCATCGGTCATTTGCGAAAGGGTGTCTAAATGAACCAGTTGTACCTGAGGTAGTTCCAACACGTTGGCGTTTACGTTTTTTGGGATTGATAAATCTAAAATCAGCAATGGTTTTTTAAGGTTTAGTAATTCTTTATCAATGGTAGGATTTTGCGCACCTGTAGCTACAATCAGCACATCTGTATTTTGAATTTCGGCTTGTAAATCGGCATAATCTTTAACGATGAGATTGAATTTTCCGGCTATTTTCTGTGCTTTGTCTTTGGTGCGGTTTATTAAAGTGATTTGGTTGTTCTTAGTGTGTTTTACTAAATTTTCACAAGTATTCCGGCCAATTTTTCCGGTTCCAAAAAGCAGGATGTTTTTTTCGTTAATGTTTTCAACATTGTTTAAAATGTAATGGACTGATGCGAACGATACCGATGTGGCACCTGTACTTATTTCGGTTTCATTTTTAATACGCTTACTTGCCTGAATAACCGAATTTACCAAACGTTCAAAATAATTGTTGGTTAAACCTTTTTGGCGTGCAGTAATAAAGCCGTTTTTAACCTGACTGATGATTTCGAAATCACCTAAAATCTGACTGTCCATCCCTGTACCCACTTTAAACAAATGTGCCACAGCTTCATTGTTTTTGTGTACGTAAGCAACACGCTGAAAATCATCAACGGTTCCGTTACTGTGTTTGCACAATAAAGAAATTAACTGGAAAGGATGTTCGGCAAAACCATAAAGCTCGGTTCTGTTACAGGTAGAAATAGCCATTATCGAAGGAATACCTTCTAACAAAGCATCTTCTAACAAATTAGATTTTGCTTCGTCAGTTAAACTAAATTTACCTCTCATTTCGGCATCGGCTTTTTTGTAATTTAAACCAACCACATAAAAATGCGATGCTTTTGTATTGTTGTAGTTCTTCATTCTTTACTTCGTATAATAAAGCAGTACAAATTTAGTTTCAATTGTTTGATTAAAATAACGCTGTAAGGACTAAATATACCTCTAAAGTTTTTTTGCGGTATTTTTAAGGGATATTTGTTATAAAACCTTATATTTGCTATGTTTTTGATTAACGGAGGGGGTAAAATTTAGAATAATTCTAAATAGATTACAGCCGATATAATTTATCTATCATTTTATAAAATAACGCTATGGGAACTCATGAAGATGTGATTTTAGAAGACGATTTTATTTGCTTGCGATTAAAGAATGAATCTAATGAAATTCAATCAGTTACAAAAGAAACTGGTAGCAATATCATACAATTTCATTTTGTTTTAAAAGGTATGGGGAACTTTCAGTTTAACAACGGCACGTACAATATTCCGGTAAATGAAGAAAGTTGTTTAACCTTATACAATCCGCAACGCAGCTTGCCTATTCATTTAGAATTACAACCAAATTCGTGGATTGTTTCAATTATCATTTCTATTAAAAAATTTCATAGTTTGTTTTCTACCGAAGCCGAATTTTTTCCTTTTTTAAATAAAGATGCAATCGACCGGAAACATTATGAACAAGGCAATATCACACCGTCTATGTCTGTTGTTTTATATCAAATTATGAATTTTAACCTGCATTCGTCTGTTAAAAAATTGTACTACAAAGCGAAAGTGTATGAATTGTTGAGTCTTTTATTTAATAAGCCTGAAGGAACAAACGACGAAAGCTGTCCGTTTAAAGCCGATGAAGAAGACACCATAAAAATTAAGCAGGCTAAGGATATCCTGCTGAAAAATATGGCAGAACCGCCTACGTTGCTGGAATTGGCAGATGAGGTAGGAATTAACATTAAAAAACTGAAACAAGGTTTTAAACAAGTATATGGAGACACGGTTTACGGTTTTTTGTTTGATTATAAAATGGAATATGCCCGAAAATTGTTAGACAGCGGTACGTACAACGTAAATGAAGTGGGAAGTAAAATTGGTTACAGCACCGCCAGTCATTTCATTGCGGCGTTTAAAAAGAAATTTGGAACCACGCCTAAAAAATATTTAATGTCGTTGATTGCAGATTATAATTAATTACCTATTTATCTGAAGCTTATGTTTTAAGATTACCGTTTTATTTTAATACGATTAACCTAAAATTGTTGTTGATCTTTAGTAGCCTCAAAGTTGTGTAATATAAAGGTTTTTTCATAGGTTATTTTGTTTTTGAAATATAAGTTTCCGTTTACGTAAACCAATATTCTTTTACGATAGATTTTCCCTATTTGCTTTGTTCAATCTTTTAGATTGATGTATTTCCAATTTTGATTGCGTTTGAGCGAGAATTTTGATTATTTGAATGTTGTCAGAAAACACACTTTTACGACTTAAAAAACGATGATTACAACTATGCTATTTTTGTTTTTCTGAATTTATGTCAAAAAAAAATTCGCTTAAAACGGTTTAACAAGGTCAGATAGTTTAATTTTTATCTGAAATGTCGAGTTGTGCAACGGTTACCGATGTTATGCGTTCGGTTTTTTATTTATGGTTGAATTCCGTCTTTTTTTTTCATTTCTGTTATGAACTCTTCTGCATTTTTAAACTTTCCTTTGTTAGGAAGTTGAACTTCACAACAAAAAAAACCTTTTATAAACTCCAATTTTCCGTTTGGTAATTCAAAAAGAGTTCCTCCAATATCTTGGCTTATGTGATGAGTTTGAAACCAGTATTTTATTTTTGTAGAATCTTCTAAGGTAATTATACCAAATTCAATTCCATCTTTGGTAAATTCTCTTTTTACATTTTTGTCAAAACCAACTTGTAATTCTTTTTCATCAAATTTTGTTGAGTTTCTTACCTCTAATAATTTATTTTCAGTTTTATTCTGACAAGAACATAAGCCGATTAAAAGAATACATAAAAAGTAAAAATTAATTTTCCTCATTTTTAAGATAGAGTTGGTCAAAACTAAAGCCCTAGTCGTTGGCTAAATTAAAGAAAAAGTTAAATTTGAAAAACATTCGGCGGGAAAAAAGCACAAAAGCTGAAGTTTGCACTTAACCCGCCATTTTGTCAATGCGATGTTGAACTAAACCTCCGGTAGTTTTCGCTGTATTTGTGCTTTGTTGCATCGAAAAACAGTGCAAAAACAACAAAACAGCACAAGTTTAAACACAAAAAAAGCAGTAATGCTAAAATTACTGCCGGTATATCTTAAAGCTACACTTCGAAAACGCCATAATACATGATAAGCTCCCGATGTTCCGTTCAACGGGCCTTCATCTCATGCCCTCCGGGCAAGACGAAGGCTTAATTATTATTAGCGGCTGTTCTTTTCTTCCAATATTTTCAGTAGTCGCTGATTCAGATACAATTTCTCTTTCCCAACTTTTACCGATTTCAAAAATCCGTTTTCTTCCAATGTCTGTAAATAACTTCCTACTGTTTTCGGGTTTCCGATGTTTTCGTTAATCAAGTGTTGGCGTTTGGTATAAGGCAAACGAAACAAAATTTCAACCAAATCTTTTGAATAAATTTTGGGCAATTTTATTTTGATTTCGTTTGCCGTCTTGTCCATTGTTGTTGTGATTTTGTTCAAGCGTTCCAAACCTTTGTTTGAAGTTTCTTCAATCATATCCAACATATACAAAATGTAACTTTCCCAATCATTGTTTTCGGTTACGCTACGCAAACTCTTGTAATAATCTGCTTTGTTTTTGATGATGTATTCGCTTAAATATATGGCTGGTGTGTCAAGTAATCCCGAAAGTTTGAGGTATAGCAATAATAAAATCCGTCCTGTTCTTCCGTTACCGTCAGCAAAAGGGTGGATTGCTTCAAATTGATAGTGCATTAACGCCATTTTGATAAGTGGGTCAATACTTTCATCTTCGTTAATAAACTTTTCCAAGTTTGCCAACTTCTCACGAATTATTGGCTCTCCGCTTGGTGGTGTATAAATTACTTCACCTTTTGTGTTGCTTAATGTTGTTCCGGGTGTAACCCGAATGGAAGCGGTGTTTTGCTTAATACATTGAACAATACTAATACAAAGATTTGTTGTGATAAACGGTTTTTTCTTTAACTGTTCTAAGCCTAACCAAAGTGCTTCTTTGTAACTCAACACTTCTTTGGTAGCTGAATTTTCCACTTTTTTATCAGCAACCAATGATTTGTAAAGTTCATCATTTGTAGTGATGATATTTTCAACTTCTGAACTTGCTTTTGCTTCCTGCAAATAAATTGTGTCTAAAAACAAAGTTGGATTTGGTAAATTCAACAAAGTTCCGTTCAGTTGAGCCAATGCTCTACCTGCAGAAATCGTTTTACGAAGTATTTCTTTTGTTTCTATATCTGCCTTTGGCGGTAGCAATGGCAGGTCGTTATACGGTATTTCTCTATTGAATTTGCCCATTTTGTTCAAGGGTAAATTTTACTCTCGTTTTTAATACAAGGGTAAAAATACTAAAAATTTACTCTCGTTCAAAACATAAGGGCAAATTTTACCCTCGTTCGTTTTGTTGTTGAGGGATGGGTGGCATTGAGATATAATAGCCGCTAACGTCAGTCTGTGAAAAAAGTACACAAACTCCTTTCAAATATAGTTAATATTTCATAAATTCATTAGGTATTCATAATTCACGGTTTTATGCCTATAATCAATGGTTTAGATAGACACCAACTTACATTCTCTAGTTTAGAAGCTACTATTGCTACCGATAATGATGACCGATTTATAGATGCTTTTATAGATAAGTTAGATCTTCAGCAACTAGGCGTTCGCTCTTTAACTTCCTCGGATAAAAAGAAAGAAGGTCGGTCATCTTTTAGTGATTCTTTATTTCTCAAACTCTATCTTTATGCTTACCTCAATGGCATTCGCAGCAGCAGAAAGCTTGAGCGTGAAG
>NZ_FNXE01000041.1 GCF_900108395.1 Paenimyroides marinum
GCGGTCTGGACGGGACTCGAACCCGCGACCCCATGCGTGACAGGCATGTATTCTAACCAACTGAACTACCAAACCGTTTTGTTAACTTAATGTTAGCGATGCTTTATTAATTCAACGGTGCAAATATACGACCATTTACCAACGGTGCAAACATTTTTTAAAAAAAATTACCCAATGATTTTAAAGTTTTTTTCAGTTGGCTTTTTTTCAATTGTTTATAAAAAAAATACCGGAATAAATCCGGTATCCGTTTGTTTTATTGTTGTTTATTGTTGCTTTTATATCAATTTACTTAAAGCATCAACATACGTTTGTTTTGGTGCCACACCTACCTGACGTCCTACTACTTCTCCGTTTTGGAAAATTAATACGGTTGGTATGTTTCGCACCCCGTATTGCGAAGCAAAATCCTGATTTGCATCTACATCTACTTTTCCTACTACTACTTTCCCGTCAAAATCTCCGGCCAATTCTTCAATAGTTGGTCCTAACATTTTACAAGGTCCGCACCATTCTGCCCAAAAATCCACTACTACCGGTTTGTCTGATTTTAATACTACTTCGTCGAATGTAGCATCTGTTATTTCTAAAGCCATATTTTTTATTTTTAATGTATCTACAAATTTAGTTATTTTTTCATTTGTACCAAATTAAGAACCATAAGTTATATCTATCGTTCTATTAGGCGAATCAATTTAAACGGAAAGAAACCTGCATTTTTTCCAATTCTTCTAATAAATCAGATGATATTTCTATACGCATATTTTTACTTGGCATTTCTACCATATTTTTTCTGACATATTGTGTTTCAGGAAGATTTATCTCTGCTTCCTTAACTTCTCCGTCCTCTTGAGGGTCCGTTTCGTCTTCCTCAACCAATAATTTCTGAACGGCTTCAGCCTGTAAACGGTTCTGAACTTCTTCTAATTCAAATATTTCAAACACCACCGATTTATTTCCCGGATTTTGCTCCATAATCAACCGTATTTTTTCTACCTGCATTTCTTTTAACTGACGAACATCCATTTGAATGATCAGCTTTTTGGCAAAAGTAGGAATCACTTCGTTTAATAATTTTAACTCCACAAATTGTAAACGAGGTTCAGATCGCTCGTTGGTATCCTTTTTTACCCATCCTTCTTTTACATATACTTTAAAATACACAAAGGTGTTATTAAGTAAAAAGTGTCGGTATTTCAGGTAATCTTCATTAAACATGCGCATTTCATAACTTTCGTCGTACCCTTCTACAGTAAACATTGCCCAGTCTTTGCCTTTTGCCGAAGTTCTAAATTGTACATTTGAAATCATTCCGCCAAAAGTTACGGTTCGTCCCACCAAAGATTCTAACTGTTTTAATTGTTCTAAACGAACATTGCAGAAATATTTCAGCTCAAATTTAAAATCATCTAACGGGTGCCCGGAAATATAGATTCCTACCACATCTTTTTCTTTTGCTAATTTTTCCATCGTTGTCCATTCGTCACAATTTGGAATGACCGGTTCAGGAATCTGTACTTCGCTTGATTCGCCAAACAAGCTTACCTGGGCGGAGTTTTCGTTTTCCTGATATTTGGCTCCGTATTTCATTGCCTTTTCTAGAAAGGTTACTCCGTCGCCTTCAGTATGAAAATATTGTGCACGGTGTGTATCTGTAAAACAATCAAATCCGCCGGCTAACGCTAAATTTTCAAAAGCCTTTTTATTAGCAGCCCGTAAATCAATACGCTTTGCCAAATCGAAAATTGACTTGTAATTCCCGCCTTTTCTGTGTTCAATAACAGTATTTACAGCTCCTTCTCCTACCCCTTTAATGGCTCCCATTCCAAAACGGATCTGGTATTTTTCGTTCACGGCAAATTTATAATGCGATTCGTTTACATCAGGTCCTAAAACATCTAAGCCCATTCTGCGGCATTCTTCCATAAAAAACGTAACCGATTTAATATCGTTCATGTTGTTTGAAAGCACCGCTGCCATATATTCTGCCGGGTAATGTGCTTTTAAATAAGCTGTTTGATACGCCACCCACGCATAACAGGTAGAGTGTGATTTGTTAAATGCATACGAAGCAAAAGCCTCCCAATCTTTCCATATTTTTTCTAATGTTTTTGTATCATGACCTTTTGCGGCTGCTTGTTCCACAAACTTTGGCTTCATTTTATCCAAAACATCTTTTTGCTTTTTACCCATTGCCTTACGCAAAACATCGGCTTCACCTTTTGTAAAATCGGCTAATTTTTGCGACAAAAGCATTACTTGTTCCTGATAAACGGTAATTCCGTAGGTTTCTTTCAGATATTCTTCACACGCGTCCAAATCATAAGTAATTTCTTCTTCACCATTTTTTCGCCGGATAAACGAAGGTATATATTCCAATGGTCCCGGGCGGTACAAAGCATTCATTGCAATTAAATCGGCAAAAACCGTTGGTTTTAATTCGCGCATATATTTCTGCATTCCGGGCGACTCGTACTGGAACACACCTACCGTTTCTCCGCGCTGGAACAATTCGTATGTTTTTACATCGTCAATCGGAATTTCTTCCGGATCAATTTCTACTCCGGTTCGTTGTTTGATAATGGCAATGGTGTCTTTAATAAGGGTTAAGGTTTTTAACCCTAAGAAATCCATTTTTAACAATCCGGCACTTTCGGCAACCGAGTTGTCAAACTGTGTTACATATAAATCGGAATCTTTTGCTGTTTGAACAGGAACGAAATTAGTAATATCATCAGGTGTAATGATTACCCCACAAGCGTGAATACCCGTATTCCGCATAGATCCTTCGATGATTTTTGCCTGCTGAATGGTTTCTGATAATAGGTCGCTTTGATTGGCAATATTGATTAATTCTTTTACCGCTTCAAATTCTTCTGAACGCAATACTTTCTTGATGTCATCTTCGGATTCTGATAAAAACCGACGCAGATTCCATTTACCGGGCATCATGGTTGGAATCATTTTAGCAATTCGTTCCGATTCGTACAAAGGCAAATCCAACACACGGGCAGCATCTTTAATTGCCGATTTGGTTGCCATTTTACCATAGGTAATGATCTGTGCTACCTGGTTGGAACCGTATTTTTTTATTACATAATCCATTACGCGCCCACGACCTTCATCGTCAAAATCAATGTCTATATCGGGCATCGACACACGATCGGGATTCAGGAATCGTTCAAAAAGCAAATCATATTTTATGGGATCTAAATTGGTAATACCTAAACAATATGCCACTGCTGACCCAGCTGCCGACCCACGCCCGGGACCAACAGAAACCCCCATTTGCCGAGCCGCCGAAATGAAATCCTGAACAATCAGGAAATAACCCGGATAACCGGAATTTTCTACTGTTTTCAGTTCAAAATCTAAACGTTCAGTGATTGTATCATTTAATTCTCCATAACGTCGTTTAGCTCCTTCGTAAGTCAAATACCTTAAATAGGCATTTTCTCCGCGTTTACCTCCATCTTTTTCATCTTCCGGATTGATAAATTCTTGGGGAATATCAAATTTTGGAAGTAAAATATCTCTGTAAAGCGAATATACCTCTATTTTATCTACAATTTCCTGAATATTGATGATTGCGTCGGGCAAATCGGCAAAAAGAGCCTTCATCTCATCTTGCGTTTTGTAAAAATATTCCTGATTAGGCAATCCGTAACGGTACCCGCGACCGCGACCAATAGGCGTTGCCTGTTTTTCACCATCTTTTACACACAACAAAATATCGTGTGCATTGGCATCGGTTCTTTCTAAATAATACGTGTTGTTGGTAGCAATTAATTTTACCTGATGTTTTTTAGAAAATGCGACCAATGTTTTATTTACACGGTCTTCGTCTTCCTGATTGTGGCGCATGATTTCTAAATAAAAATCATCTTTGAAATGCTCTTTCCACCACAACAACGCCTCTTCGGCTTGTTTTTCACCGATATTTAAAATCTTATTGGAAATTTCTCCATATAAATTTCCGGAAAGAACAATAATATCTTCTTTATATTTTAAGAGGATTTCTTTATCAATTCTGGGAACATAATAAAACCCGTTGATAGACGCAATGGATGCCAGTTTTGCCAAATTATGGTATCCTTTTTTATTTTTAGCCAACAGAACAATTTGATAACCGTTATCTTTTTTAGATTTATCTGTATGATTTTCACAAACGAAAAACTCACACCCAACAATGGGTTTTATCTCTTTTTCTGTAGGAATCTCTCCATTTTCTACTGCTGTTTCATTAGCCTTTTTTACATTTTTATTGTGGTCTAAAATAGCACTTACAAATTTAAAAGCACCCATCATATTTCCGTGGTCGGTCATAGCAATGGCTGACATTTTTTCGTTTGCCGTTTTCTTAATCATTGCTCCGATATCGATCGTTGACTGCAAAACAGAGAATTGTGTGTGATTATGCAAATGTGCAAAAACAGCAGACTCAAATGCCTGTTGAACTTCTACAGAAATTTCTTCTTTTTTATCACCCTCAATGACACCTTTGGCTTCTAACTGCTTGCGAATTTCTTCGGATGCTTTTTTTAGGTTGATATGCTTTAAACCGATAAATTCAAACGGTTTGGGATTTTCCTCTTTAAATTTTTGAAGATAACCTGATGGTTGTTTCAATTCATTTTCAGTATAAACCTCTTTTCTTACTAATTCAAAAAAACAACGAGTAGTAGCTTCCACATCGGCAGTTGCGTTATGTGCTTCTCCAAAAGGCACGCCAAATAAATATTGATGTAATTCGGTTAACGTAGGCAATTTATACCGTCCACCACGTCCCCCCGGAAGCTTTAATAAATCGGCAGTAACCTCGGTACAGGTATCTAAAACCAACATAGTGTTTAAAGGTGTCTCAACGGTAGCCCGATAATATTCGGCTCCCATCACTTTTAAATCGAAACCTACGTTCTGCCCTACTACAAATTTTGCCTTGTTTAAAGCAGTATTAAATTTTGTTAGTACCGTTGATAAATCAACACCTTTTTCTGTTGCCAATAACGTAGAAATCCCATGAATGCGTTCAGAATCATAAGGAATATCAAAATCTTCAGGTTTTATCAAATAATCTTCATGTTCCATCACATTACCCATTTCATCGTGCAACTGCCAGGCAATCTGGACACAGCGCGGCCAATTGTCAACATCAGTAATAGGTGCATTAAAATCTTTTGGCAAACCAGTGGTTTCGGTATCAAAAATTATATACATCAGTAAAATTTAAGTTGATTTCTTACAAAGTTACAATAAAAAAAGTCGCTCTAAAATAAAGAACGACTTGAAGTATATGTTAAAGCAATTTTTGCTTATGGTTGCGGTGTTTCCGGATCTTCAGGAGTCTCTGGGTTTTCAGGAATCTCTGGATTTTCAACAGGTGGATAGGTAATTGGAATTCTAAAAAACACCCCTTTATTAAAGTTAACCACTTCTCTGTCTGGCAAAACCATTGTAGCATCTACAGGCACCATTTCAGCATAGAACGTTCCTGAAATTGTCCCCGGCACTTGATTTTCTATCGGTTCTAACTTAATATATCCTTTCCCTGTTGAAGACGAAGTACTGTAACGATAAACCGTATCATTTTCTACTTTAGAATAAGTTGCTACATTATAATTAGATGTTCCTAAAGTATATTCCTGACCCAATTCATAATCTTCAATATACAAAGTGATATTTTCTGTGTCGTTTGCACCAACAATTACTAAATCGCCGTCGTTAAAATTAGCTGCTATTTTAGTAGCACGCCAAAATGTGTAGCTGTTCATTGCTTCAAAAGTAGGTGTATTGGTGGTTAGTTCTTCTTCACACGAAACTAATGATATTGCTGCTAATGCAATTAAAAAATATTTTTTCATATTTATTTAGATTCTGAATTTCATTGTTAAAAACAAAAATAGATTTTTTTTCTTTATAGCTGTTCATTTTTTTTAATAATTATTTAACTTTTTTAAAATTTAACAATTCAAAGTTTAATTTCCTCTGCTAAAAATGGTTCTTTTAAAAAAAAGAATTATTTTTGCACTTCAAAATTAATTAATTAGAGGTCGGGTACCTCGCTTAAATCATTTTAAGATTATGTCTGTAAAAATTAGATTACAAAGACACGGTAAAAAAGGAAAACCTTTTTACTGGGTAGTAGCTGCTGACGCACGCGCTAAAAGAGATGGTAAATTCTTAGAAAAATTAGGAACTTACAATCCTAACACTAACCCCGCAACAATTGACCTAAACGTTGATGCTGCTGCAAAATGGTTATTTAACGGTGCACAACCAACAGATACTGCACGTGCTATCTTATCTTATAAAGGTGCTTTATTAAAACACCACTTAAACGGAGGTGTGCGTAAAGGAGCTTTAACTCAAGAGCAAGCTGATGCTAAATTTGCTGCTTGGGTAGAAGAGAAAGCAAACAAAGTTAGCGCTAAAGTTTCTGGATTAGCTGACAATAAAGCTGCTGCAAGAGCCGCTGCATTACAAGCTGAAAAAGAAGTAAACGCAAAACGTATTGCTGCTGCTCAAGAAGCTAAAGCTGCTGCTGAAGCGGACAATGCAGAAGAAGCTACTCCAGAAGTAGAAGAAAATACAGAAGAAACTGAAGCTTAATTTTTAAGGCGGTTTAATGCGTAAAAAAGATTGTTTTTATTTAGGTAAAATCGCAAAGAAATTCAGTTTCAAAGGCGAAGTTTTGGTCTATTTAGATACAGATGAGCCTGAAATGTACACAGAATTGGAATCAATGTTCGTTGACATCAACGGACATTTGGTTCCTTTTTTTATTGAAAAGGCGTCACTCCACAAAGAAAAATTTCTACGTACGCAATTTGAAGATATTGATTCAGAAAACGCTGCTGATGATATTGTAGGCAAAGACGTTTATTTACCTCTTTCTTTTCTTCCTCAACTCGAAGGAAACAAATTTTATTACCACGAAGTAGAAGGTTTCACAGCCATAGACCAACGGTTAGGAAACTTTGGAACCATTTCACGAATTACCGACAATGGCGTACAAGCTTTATTTGAAATTGAAAAAGGTGAAGCTATTATTTTAGTACCCGTTATTGATGAGTTTATTATCGAAGTAAACCGCGAAAACCAATCTATTCTGTTTAATACCCCTGAAGGATTGATTGATTTATATTTGTAACATTTCCTGCTTTTTTTATTTGTTGTATTTTTGAGGGATTTTTTTCTTCAAATTATGTTTCAATTCAAACAATTCACAATCAATCAAGACCGCTGTGCTATGAAAGTCGGAACAGACGGAGTATTATTAGGTGCGTGGACACCTTTATATAACACTCCTTATACCATTTTAGATATTGGTTCCGGTACCGGATTAATCGCTTTAATGCTTGCCCAGCGTTCTAATGCTGAACAAATTGATGCAGTTGAAATTGATAACGAAGCCTTTACGCAATGTGTCGAGAATTTTGAAAACAGTCCGTGGAGCGACCGCTTGTATTGCTATAATGCCTCATTGGAAGAATTTACCGAAGAGTTTTTCGAAGAAACAACGTATGATTTGATTGTTTCTAATCCCCCATTTTATGTAGAAAACTATAAATCAGGCGATGCTCAAAGAGACAAAGCCCGGTTTACAGAATCTTTACCTTTTGAACAATTGATTGCCTGCATCGAAGGTCTGCTGAGCGACGACGGAATTTTTTCTGTAATTATTCCTTATAAAGAAGAAGAAGCATTTATCAAGCTATCTGCTGAATACGGTTTGTATCCGTTTAAGATTTGTCGTGTTCAAGGAGCACCTGAAACAGAAATCAAACGCTCGATGCTTGCAATGACTCGCATTCCGGCAGAAATTACCTTTGAAAAACTGGTTATAGAAACTCAAAGACATCAGTACACCAAAGAATACATCGCTTTAACAAAAGATTTTTATCTAAATATGTAATTTTTTTTATTCTACACCTTTAATTTCCCTTAAATAAATTTTAAGCTTGTTGTATCAGCAAGTTTTTTTTATTCCAAACAAAAACAAAAACACAGAATATTTACCTAAATTAAAATACAAAACAAATGTGTTTTTAGAAAAATATTCTTATTTAAATTTGTTTTTAGAAAATATATCAATACATTTGTACACGAATTTAGGATTTAAAAATGATAATATTCAACAACAATATGGCAATGACTATGATGATGCACAAAGCGTCCGGATAGTCTATACCAACAAATTAATGATTGTAAAAATCCTTTAGGTATAGACCTGAAGGATTTTTTTATGAAATAAAAAATGAACAAAAAAAGAATACCAAAACAGTTGACCAGTCATTTTGCCGATAAAGATTGCGAAATCAGTTATCAGTGGATTTGTATTGACAATGAACCTAAACCAACGCTTGTTATTCTACATGCTTTAACGGGAAACAGTACGGTCTCAGGCAAAGACGGTTGGTGGAATGAAATCGTCGGTGAAAATAAAACAATTAATTGTAATAAATACAACATTCTTTCTATTGATACGTTGGGAAACGGATACGCTACAAACACACATTTGCACATTCATTCTATTGAAAATATAACAGTAAATGATGTTGCAAAAATCAATTTGTGGTTGTTAGATGAATTACAATTGACTACTGTTCATTCGTTGATTGGTGGAAGTTTGGGTGGAGCTATTGCATGGGAAATGTGGAAAGAAAAACCGGTTTTTTTTCAACAATTGATAAGCATCGGTGCGCATCCTTTAGAAAATCATTGGATTAAAGGGATTACGTTTTTGCAGAAAAACCTCTTGCAGAAAAATGAATCAGGATACGAACAAGCCCGAATGTGGTCAATGCTTTTTTACAGAAATGCCTTGGGAGTCGATTCAAAATTTAATCAAAGTTCACAAAGTATTGAAAATTGGTTGACCTATCACGGTGCGTCTTTGAAAGCACGGTTTTCGGAAAAATCGTATGAGATAATGAATCATTTGTTGGGAGCAATCGGAAAAGGAAGTTACAGAGAACAATTTCTAAATGCCGCACAAAAAAGCACTACACAAATTGTTGTCATAAGTATTTCGTCGGATTGGTTGTTTCATCCGCAGCATCAAATCGAATGGATAGAAGCAATCAAACAAGTACATAAAAATATAACGCATCATTCTTTAGAATCCGTTCACGGGCACGATGCCTTTTTAATAGAATTTGAAAAATTAGGAAGAATAATAGAAAATTATTTATGAGTAAAGTATTAAAATTTGGAGGAAAATCACTGGCAAGTCTGCATCAGAACAACGATTTACTGAATATTATTGAAAGTTATCTGAGAACCTCATCCTTAATTGTAGTGGTTTCTGCCATTGGAAACACTACCGATTTATTATTGGAATTATTAAATAAAGCCAAAAACAATCAGGCTTATTCCGAAGAACTGAAAACATTAAAAGAACTGAATTTTTATCCGAAGATTGATACAACTTCACATTTTCAACTAATTGAAAATATTTTGCAAGGTGTTTCGCTGATTCAGGATTACAGCACAAAAGTTCAGGATTTACTGTTGGCTCAAGGCGAATTAATCAGTTCAAAAGTCGTTACAGAATTATTAACTCAAAAAGAACTAAATGCCGTTTTTGTTGATAGCACGCAATTAATAAAAACCGATGCTTATTTTTCGGCTGCGAATGTAAATGAAACATTAACCGAATTAAATACCAAAGAAGTTTTCAGTAAATTATCTGATAAAAAGTTAATCGTTTTGGGGGGATTTATAGGAAGCACCATTGACGG
The DNA here is from genome assembly GCF_900108395.1 of Paenimyroides marinum. Lineage (GTDB taxonomy): Bacteria > Bacteroidota > Bacteroidia > Flavobacteriales > Flavobacteriaceae > Flavobacterium > Flavobacterium marinum. The sequence continues at coordinate 9,744 of NZ_FNXE01000041.1, forward strand.
AGAAATAACCACTTTGGGCAGAAACGGAAGTAATTTAACCGCTGCGTTGATTGCCAAATTTACCGAAGTAGAAGAATTCTTAAACTTTACCCACGTGGACGGTATCTATACCGCCAATCCGGAATGGGTAAGTTCCGCCAAACGCATCGAACAATTGAACTACAGCGAAGCAAACGAATTAGCCACTTTCGGAGCATCAATTCTGCATGCCAAAACCATTGTTCCGTTGATTGAAAAGAAAATTCCATTACGAATATTGAATACGTTGAACCCTGAAAGTACCGGAACTTTAATTTCTTCTGAACCTACGCCAAACGGCGTAAAATCATTGACGGTTTTGCAAAATGTTGCCTTAATCAACTTTCACGGTAAGGGATTGTTGGGAAAAGTAGGAGTCGATGCACGCATTTTTACCGCTTTGGCAAAAAATAATATCAGCGTAAGTGTTATTTCACAGGGTTCTTCAGAACGCGGATTAGGGTTTGTAGTAAACGCAAACGATGCGGTTGCAACAAAACAGATTTTGGAACAGGAATTTGCACCCGATTTTTATACAAAAGACGTTGAAAATATCAGCATTAATAACGACATAACGGTTGTTTCCATCATCGGTCAGGATTTAAAATCGTTTCACAAACCGTACAGTGCATTGGTCAAAAACGGGATTGTTCCCATTTTGTTCAACAATTCCATTTCCGGAAAAAACATCAGTTTGATTATTGAAAAAAGTCAGTTTAAAAAAGCGTTGCACGTGATTCACGGACAAATTTTCGGAGTGAATAAAACGGTAAACCTTGCTATTGTTGGTAAAGGAACGGTTGGAAGTGTTTTGATTGACCAAATCATTGCATCGAGAACACCAATTGCCGAACGTAAAAACATTGACCTGAATATTTTTGCCATCGCCAATTCCAAATCGGTATATTTCAACAATAATGGTTTTGATGAACATTGGACAACCGAATTTAACACACCAAACCCCAATTCGCTTTCTTCTATTATTGATTACGCAAAAGAACATCATTTAGAAAATCTGATTTTGGTTGATAACACAGCTGCGGAATCTCTTCCAAAACGCTATACGGAATTTATTGATAATGGGTTTGACATTGTTTCATCGAACAAAATAGCGAATACGCTTTCGTTTGAATTTTACCAAAACTTGCGGGAAACCTTAAAGAAAAATCAAAAGCACTATTTGTATGAAACCAATGTAGGTGCAGGGTTACCATTGATAGACAACATACAGCTTTTACATTTGTCGGGAGAAAGCATTACCAAAATCAAAGGTGTTTTTTCGGGAACATTGAGTTTTATTTTCAATAAATTTTCAATTGAAGAAAAACCATTTTCCGAAGTTTTAAGAGATGCTGTTTCAAAAGGTTTTACCGAACCCGACCCAAGAGACGATTTGTCGGGAACCGACGTGGCAAGAAAATTATTAATCCTGGCAAGAGAATTGGATTTACAAAATGAACTGGAAGAAATTGATATTCAAAATTTAATTCCCGAAGATTTTCAATCGCTAACCGTTTCAGAATTTTTAGACCAATTAGAAGGATTAAACGATTATTACAACAGGATTAAACAAGAATTAGAACCTAATGAAGTGTTGCGGTATGTTGGCGAATTGTCGGGCGATTTACAGCAAAACAAAGGTGTTTTGGAAACGAAATTGATTAAAGTAGATAAAAATTCGCCTTTGGGACAGCTTTCGGGCTCCGATAGTATTTTTGAAATATACACTGAATCTTATGGCGACCGTCCCATCATCATACAAGGTGCCGGTGCCGGAGCAAACGTAACAGCACGGGGCGTTTTTGGAGATATTTTACGTTTAGCAGAAAAGAAATAAACTCTAACTTTTCTAAAGTTCAAAACTTTAGAAAAGTTTATTAATCTATAAAAATGAAAAAAGAAACATTAGCAATAAGAAATCAAATAGACCGCACACAGTATTTAGAACACAGTGCACCTTTATTTTTAACCTCAAGTTTTGTGTTTGAAGATGCGGAGGATATGAGAGCCTCCTTTGCAGAAGAAAAAGACCGAAATATTTATTCACGCTTCAGTAATCCGAATGTATCGGAGTTTGTAGAAAAGATTGTTTTGCTGGAAAACGCCGAAGACGGTGTGGCTTTCGCAACAGGAATGGCTGCTGTTTACAATACATTGGTAACTTTTTTAGAGGCTGGCGACCATATTGTTTCGGCAAGCAGTGTTTTTGGTTCTACACATACGTTGTTTACCAAATATCTGCCAAAATGGAATATTGAAACGACGTATTTCAACATTTTAGAACCCGAAACTATTGAATCAAAAATACAACCGAATACTAAAATATTGTTTGTAGAAACGCCTACCAATCCCGGTGTAGAAATTATCGATTTGGAATTTTTAGGCAAGTTGGCAAAAAAGCACAACCTTCTATTAATTGTTGACAATACGTTTGCCACACCCATTATCCAAACACCGATTGATTTTGGTGCACATTTGGTTATTCATTCGGCTACCAAACTAATTGACGGTCAGGGAAGAGCTTTAGGTGGAGTTACCGTTGGAAGCAAAGAACTCATCAGGGAAATTTATTTGTTTTCCAGAAACACAGGTCCGTCTTTAGCTCCTTTCAATGCGTGGATTTTCTCAAAAAGTCTGGAAACTTTAGCTATAAGAGTAGAAAAGCACAGCGAAAATGCTTTAAAAACCGCTCAGTTTTTAGAAAGCCATCCGGCTGTGGCAAGTGTGAAATATCCTTTTTTGCCTTCGCATCCACAATACGAAATCGCCAAAAAACAAATGAAATTGGGCGGAAACATCATTGCCTTTGAATTAAAAGAGGGTAAAGAGGCGGGCAGAAAATTTATCGATGCTATAAAACTGTTTTCTATTTCTGCCAATTTAGGCGATACCAGAACTATAGTGACGCATCCTGCAACTTCAACACACAGCAAACTAAACACCGAAGAACTTAAAGAAGCCAATTTAACCGAAGGATTGATCCGAATTTCGGTAGGATTGGAACATATAAACGATATTATTAAAGAACTGAATCAAGCGTTACTATAAATTATGGAAGTAGATTGTATCACAGAACAGCATAAAATTTCTGAACTCATCAAACACAAAACCTTGGTGCTCGATGGTGCTATGGGAACAATGTTGCAGGCGTATCAGTTTTCGGAAGATGATTTTCGTGGCGAACAATTTAAAAACTTTCCACATCCTTTAAAAGGAAACAACGATTTGCTTTCGATTACGCAGCCCGAAGCCGTGAAAGAAGTCCACCGAAAATATTTGCAAGCCGGTGCGGATATTATTGAAACAAATACCTTTTCTTCTACAACAATTGGAATGGCAGATTATCATCTGGAAGATTACGTATATCAGTTAAATTACGAATCGGCAAAAATCGCACGTGAAGTCTGTGACGAATTCAAAATCCTGACACCCGAAAAACCTCGCTTTGTTGCAGGTTCGATCGGACCAACCAACCGGACGGCATCTATGTCTCCCGATGTGAACAATCCGGGTTACCGTGCCATTACTTTTGAAGAGTTACGCATTGCTTACAAACAGCAGATTGAAGCATTGATAGATGGTGGCTGTGATTTGCTTTTGGTTGAAACTATTTTTGATACGCTGAATGCCAAAGCAGCTTTATTTGCGATTGAAGAAGTGAAGGATGAACGCGGAATTGATATTCCCATTATGGTTTCGGGTACGATTACCGATGCTTCGGGCAGAACACTTTCGGGTCAAACGGTAGATGCTTTTCTGATTTCCATTTCGCACATTCCGTTGTTAAGCATCGGGTTCAACTGTGCATTGGGAGCAGAGCAATTAAAGCCTTATTTAAAACAGTTGGCACAACATACGTCGGTAAATATTTCCGCACATCCAAACGCAGGTTTACCGAACGCTTTTGGCGAATACGATCAGTCACCGGAAGAAATGCAGCAATTAATCGCCGATTTTTTGAAAGATGATTTGGTACAGATTATTGGTGGTTGTTGTGGAACAAATCCCGAACATATCCGGTTGATTGCCGAATCAGTTGAAAAAGCAAACGCACTTCGTTCCGGGAAAACAGAAGAGAAAGAAGTTACAGAAAAAATTCTCACACTTTCGGGATTAGAACCACTTTTCATCACAAAGGATTCAAACTTTATCAATGTTGGCGAACGAACAAATGTTACCGGTTCGCGAAAATTTCTTCGATTGATAAAAGAAGAAAAATTTGACGAAGCTTTAGATATTGCCCGATTGCAGGTAGAAAACGGTGCTCAAATCATCGACATCAATATGGATGAAGGAATGTTGGACGGAAAAGAAGCTATGGTTCATTTTCTTAACTTAATTGCTTCCGAACCCGATATTGCCCGAGTTCCAATAATGATAGATAGTTCCAAATGGGAAATCATCGAAGCGGGTTTACAAGTTATTCAGGGAAAAGGGATTGTAAATTCCATCAGTTTAAAGGAGGGAGAAGAACGATTTATTCATCACGCCAGATTAATCAAACGATACGGTGCTGCCGTTGTGGTAATGGCTTTTGACGAAGCAGGTCAGGCAGATACTTTGGAACGACGCATCGAAATATGTAAACGTTCGTATGATATTCTGGTTCATCAGGTAGGATTTCCGGCACAGGATATTATTTTCGATCCGAATATTTTTCCGGTTGCCACGGGAATGGAAGAACACAACAACAATGCACTTGATTTTTTCCTTGCTGCCAAATGGATTCGGGAAAACCTTCCGTATGCGAATGTTTCAGGTGGTGTGAGTAATGTTTCGTTTTCGTTCAGAGGAAACGACAAAGTGCGTGAAGCGATGCATTCAGCCTTTTTGTATCACGCCATTCAACACGGAATGAATATGGGAATCGTAAACCCGGAACTGTTGGAAATTTATGATGAGATTGATTCAGAATTGTTGATTTATGTTGAAGATGTTTTATTAAACCGCAGAGATGATGCCACCGAACGCTTATTGGATTTTGCCGAACATTTAAAAGGCGAAACCAAATTTAAGGAAGAAAAAATTCTGGAGTGGCGTTCTCATTCTTTACAGGAACGTATTACGCACGCATTGGTAAAAGGCATTGAAGAGTTTATAAACAACGACGTAGAAGAAGCCCGACAAACCGTAAACCGACCTATCGAAGTTATTGAAACCCATTTAATGAACGGAATGAACGTAGTCGGCGATTTGTTTGGTTCGGGAAAAATGTTTTTGCCACAGGTGGTAAAATCTGCCCGTGTGATGAAAAAAGCTGTGGCTTATCTGTTGCCTTTTATTGAAGAAGAAAAACTTAAAAGTGGAAGTACACAGAACAATTCGGCAGGAAAAGTCCTTATGGCAACTGTTCGCGGTGATGTACACGATATTGGCAAAAACATTGTAGCTGTAGTTCTGGCATGCAATAATTTTGAAATCATTGATTTAGGTGTGATGGTTCCTCCTGAAAAAATTATTGAAACAGCGATTAAAGAACAGGTCGATGCTATTGGTTTAAGCGGATTGATTACACCCTCGCTGGACGAAATGGTTCATTTGGCAAAAGAATTAGAAAAAGTAGGCAGCAACATCCCGATTATGATTGGCGGTGCTACGACATCAAGAGCACATACAGCAGTAAAAATCGCACCGGAATACCGGAATGCCGTAGTTCACGTAAACGATGCTTCCCGCGCTGTAACAGTGATTAACAATTTATTACAGCCTGATAAAAACAAAATTTATAAAGAAGATATTCGTGCGGAATACGAAAAATTACGTCATGATTTTTTAAGCCGGGCTCGTGATAAAAATTACCTTACAATTACCGATGCCCGAAAAAATAAATACAAAACAGATTGGGAAAACCAACAGATTAAAAAGCCAAATTTCTTGGGCAAAAAACAAGTTGAAATAGAATTATCCGAATTGATACCCTACATTGACTGGACACCTTTCTTTAGATCGTGGCAGTTGTTTGGAAAATATCCCGAAATTCTAAAAGACGAAATCGTTGGCGAACAAGCAACCATTTTATTTGCCGAAGCACAGGAAATGCTGCAAAAAATAGTTTCAGAAAAATGGTTCACAGCCAAAGGAATTTTAGGAATTTTTCCGGCAAATCAAATCAATGATGATGATATTGAACTGATTGACGGCGATAAAACTTATCAATTATTAACCTTACGACAGCAAGCTGATAAATCGGGGCGTGTTCCAAACATTGCACTGGCTGATTTTATTGCACCCAAAGAAAGCAGAATAGAAGATTATATCGGATTGTTTTGTGTATCAACCGGATTTGGCGTAGAAGAAAAAGCTAAAACTTTTGAAGAACAACAAGACGATTACAATGCCATTTTGGTAAAATCCTTAGGCGACCGTCTGGCAGAAGCCTTTGCCGAATATTTGCACGAAAAAGTCCGCAAGGAAATCTGGGGATATGCCTCTCAGGAAAATTTAGCCAACGATGAACTGATTAAAGAATCTTATGAAGGAATCCGCCCGGCTCCGGGTTATCCTGCCTGTCCCGATCATTTGGAGAAAAACACCATTTGGGATATTTTGAACGTAGAAAATGAAATTGGCGTAAAGCTGACAGAAAGTCTGGCAATGTGGCCTGCATCATCGGTTTCGGGCTATTATTTTGGAAACAAAGAAGCGAAATATTTCGGTGTAGGGAAAATCAAAAACGATCAGGTGGAAGATTATGCCCGCAGAAGAAATATCAGCTTTGAAGAAGCTGCCAAATGGCTCGGACCAAATATAAATGAATAACAAATTTAAGTACTAACAATGATTTGCGTTAGGGATTACCTTCGGTCAGTTCGGCTGAAGCCTCGGGTGAAGTGAAAAATCTTTTGTAAAGAATAAACAAAAGCTTGTAACACAAGTGAGAAAAAGCAACTAAATGTTGCTTTAACGAAACTTGCGAACGAAGTTCTGCCCGACCCGAAAGGGTAACGCCCAAATAATTATAAAATGAAAGTTACAGAACATATACAGAATGCCAACAGAAAAGCCTTGTTTTCCTTTGAACTTTTACCGCCTTTGAAAGGGCAGAATATCCAATGTATTTTTAATACAATTGATCCGTTGATGGAGTTTAAACCGGCTTTTATTGACGTAACCTATCATCGGGAAGAATATACCTATAAAGACGCAGGAAACGGTTTGTTGGAAAAAAAGATTGTCAAAAAACGCCCCGGAACGGTAGGAATTTGTTCCGCAATTCAGAATAAATACAAAGTTGATGCCGTTCCCCATATTTTGTGCGGCGGATTTACGAAAGAAGATACCGAAAACTTTCTGATTGATCTGGATTTTCTGGGAATTGACAATGTAGTTGCTTTGCGTGGTGATGCGGTTAAAAGCGAAATTTATTTTAAGCCCGAAAAAAACGGGCATCGTTACGCTTCGGAATTAGTTACGCAGATTTCCGAACTGAACAACGGAATTTATCTGGACGATGAATTGGAAAATTCACACGCTACCGATTTTTGTATAGGCGTGGCAGGTTATCCCGAAAAGCATATAGAAGCACCTAATTTTGATACCGATTTACAATATCTGAAACAAAAAATAGAAAAAGGTGCTGATTATATCGTTACGCAAATGTTTTTTGACAATCAAAAGTTTTTTGATTTTGTGGATAAATGTCGAAACGCTGGCATTGCTGTTCCGATCATTCCCGGATTAAAACCCCTGACAACCAAAAGCCAATTAAATATGATTCCGCATCGTTTTAAAGTGGATTTACCTGATCAACTTGTGATTGAAGCTTTGAAAGCCAAAGATAACGAAGCAGTAAAACAAATCGGAATTGAATGGTGTATTCAGCAAAGCAAAGAAATTATAGCTGCCGGTTTTCCTGTGGTGCATTATTACTCGATGAGTAAATCAGAAACGATCAGGCAAATTGCGAAAGGGGTTTTTTAAAAAGAGACTGCCCCAAAAGGACAGCTTCTTTACCTATAAAGAGTACCTAAACACCTGAAAGGTTGGGATAAGATATCGTTTTTTTTCAAGAAAATGTTTTTTTCTCTCAATGACATCTGCTGTCTTTCCTGAATAGTACTTTTAAACCAATGAAAATCACGTATTAAAATGAAAAAGGAATTCACTAAAGGTCAGGGAGCTGTAACAAATATTCACAACCGTTTTTTTAAACAGCGATACGAAACAACCATTTATCAGGATGATTATGAAGAAAAAACCGCTAAAACAGAATTATTGGAAGTTTTTCCGAAAACCATCGTTAACAAAGTAAAAAGTACGGGCGTACCTTTTCTGTACTCTATGAATCCGTATCAGGGTTGCGAACACGGTTGTGCGTACTGCTATGCCCGACCTACGCATCAATATTGGGGTTACAGTGCGGGTATAGATTTTGAACGGATTATTTTGGTTAAGAAAAATGCACCGGAATTACTGGAACAATTCTTTACGAAAAGAGGATACAAACCATCAGTTATTTCGCTTTCAGGAAACACTGATTGTTACCAGCCTATTGAGCGTAAACTGGAAATTACCCGTAAATTATTGCACGTGTGTTTAGAATATCGCCATCCGGTAAGTATTATTACTAAAAATGCTTTGGTGATTCGTGATTTAGATTTACTGAAAGAGTTAGCCAAAAAGAATCTGGTGAATGTTTCTTTGAGCATCCCGACGATTAACGAGGATTTACGCCGGATTTTAGAACCCAGAACATCATCTGTAAAAACCAAATTAAAAGCTTTAGAAACGCTATCACTTGAAGGAATCCCAACACACGTAATGGTTGCACCTATCATTCCAAGTATCAACAGTATAGAAATATTACCGATTTTAAAAACCATTTCTGAACACGGTGCAAACGGTTTCGGATATACATTAGTTGGATTGAACGACGAAGTAGAACCTGTTTTTAAAGATTGGCTGGAAACGCATTTTCCCGACCGAAAGGATAAAGTATTGAATCAGATTGCTTCTTTGCACAACGGAAATCTTGCTGAGAAAAACATTGCTAGACGAAATGCCGGCAACGGAAATTTCGCCGAGATGATTCATAATACGTTTGCTATCGGAAAGAAAAAGTTTTTCCCGAATGTACAATTTCCAAAACTTTCAACAGATTTATTCGATGGAACCAAAGGAGAACAATTGCGGTTGTTTTAATAAGTACGTCAAGTTCCATCAGTTCGAGTAAGAATTTTGTAACGGAGTGAAAAATCTGTATCGAGAACTTAAAAAATACATCACAAAATAACAAATCAAATCTATCGTGATTCTAACGCTATTCTGCTTTGGTTATCCTTATTTCCATAAAGTGCTTGTGTAATATCAGAATGTTTGTAAACATCAATGCTTTCAACATCGTTCTGATTTAACGAACGAAACGTTTCTTCACTTACACGCATGCCATCAACAATATAAACATAATTACCATTACTGGTTAAATTTTCCACATCTTTTAAAATGGTTTCGGGATTTCGGTTGGTTTCTAAATAATCAGAGGGTAAAATAACTAATCCTGGGATTTGTGCTTGTAATAATAATTGTGTAAAATTACGAGTAGCCGGCCAGCCACCACATAATATTCTTGAAGTTACTGTTGTTGAGACAATATTTTGTTCTTTAACATATTCTTCAATTGTTTTAGACTTATAAAAAACACCCGCACAACCAATAGTTTCTTTAGAAGTTGTTCTGTATCCATCAACCATAATATCAGATAAAAAATCTTTATCTTCAATTATTGTGATATTCAGAATATTGCTTTGAGAAACAGTTACTGTTGTTGTTTTAAATCCTTCATAAACAAACTGAATTCTATCGCCTTGTATTGCCGTTATAGTATATCTTCCTTCAATATCCGTTTCTGTTCCCTGATTTGTTCCTATTTTCAAAACAGTAACACCCGGAATTGGGTCGCCATCTTCGGTTTTAACAATACCTGTTATTTCTTTAAAAACATTTCCCTTTAGTTCTTGTTGATGTGAAATTACCAAAGAAGATATTTTTGGCGACCAAGAAGAAAGCAAAACTACCCCGAATGCAACACCAATATATTTCAAAAACCCAACGTTCTTGGTTTCTTTTTGATTGATTTTATTTTTCATTATTTTATATTTTTAATGGTGTGAACCAATCACACAACTTATTCAGTAAAAAAGGAAATAGGATAAAGGTACTTTTTTTTTAAACAACCCCCAATGGAGTTTAAAACTCCACCGAGGTTATATATTTACCTTATTGTTTCCTCACAATTTCTACAAGTCTTTGCCAGATGTGCGATGTTTTATTTTGCTCTAAACGCTATTCTGCTTTGGTTATCCTTATTTCCATAAAGTGCTTGTGTAATATCAGAATGTTTGTAAACATCAATGCTTTCAACATCGTTCTGATTTAACGAATGAAACGTTTCTTCACTCACACGCATGCCATCAACAATATAAGTATAATTGCCGTTTCGGGTTAAATTTCCCACATCTTTTAAAATGGTTTCGGGTTTTCTGTTGTTATTGGGATAATCATATCTTGGCGTAAGTATTAATGATGGATAAGCCCATATTCCTCCACAAGCAAAGATTTGAGAACGTGTTACGTTTTCAATAGCTCTTTTCGTAGTATCTTCTTTCTCATCAATACCCACTATCTTATCTTCCACCACAGTTGTTTCTGCTAAAAGATCTTCGTTACTATTTTGCTTTTTAGGCTTAACAGTTTTCTTTTTGTTAGATGAAGACGAAACAATCGTTTCTTTTTTTTCCAAAACAGATGGATATTCTTGCTTCAACTCTTCTCTAAGTACTGTTTTTGGGTGGTTATCAACAGACAGTTCTTCTGTTTCAGGTTGATTCATAAATTGAATTCCTAATGCACCAAGTACCATAAAAGTAGCAACAACACCTGCATACTTCCAAAAAGCCTCTTTTCTTCCCTGATTGATTTCATCTTTATTTTCCATACTTTATATATCTGATTGTAAAAAAGTTAACACTTTATTGAAAAGTATTTAAAGCAAGATATTCTTTTTTTTAGAAAGTTTCAAGAAAAACACATATATATTTTGTTTAAGATTTCTTTCTCAATATTTTTGCTACTCAACTAAACATCATTAATTATGAAACCGGATTTATTTCAGGCACCCGATTATTATTTATTAGACGATTTACTTACAGAAGAACATAAATTAGTACGTGACTCGGCAAGAGCCTGGGTTAAAAAAGAAGTATCACCAATTATAGAAGAATACGCACAAAGAGCTGAGTTTCCTCATCAAATTGTAAAAGGGTTAGGTGAAATCGGCGGTTTTGGTCCCTATATTCCGGTGGAATACGGCGGTGCAGGATTAGATCAGATTTCATACGGATTAATTATGCAGGAAATTGAACGTGGCGATTCTGGCGTACGTTCTACCTCATCAGTTCAATCATCGTTAGTTATGTATCCTATCTGGAAATACGGAAATGAAGAACAACGTATGAAATACCTTCCAAAACTGGCAACCGGCGAACTAATTGGCTGCTTTGGACTAACCGAACCTGATTACGGATCAAATCCGGGGGGAATGGTGACTAACTTTAAAGATAAAGGTGACCACTATTTGTTAAACGGTGCCAAAATGTGGATTTCAAACGCGCCTTTTGCGGATATTGCTGTTGTTTGGGCTAAAAACGAAGAAGGACGTATTCACGGACTAATTGTAGAACGCGGAATGGAAGGTTTTACAACACCTGAAACGCACAACAAATGGTCGTTACGTGCATCGGCAACCGGAGAGTTGATTTTTGACAACGTAAAAGTTCCTAAAGAAAACTTACTACCTAATAAATCGGGCTTAGGTGCACCTCTTGGCTGTTTAGATTCTGCTCGTTATGGAATTGCCTGGGGAGCGATCGGTGCAGCAATGGATTGTTATGATACCGCTCTACGTTATTCAAAAGAACGTATTCAGTTTGACAAACCAATTGGAGCAACCCAGTTACAACAAAAAAAATTAGCCGAAATGATTACCGAAATCACTAAAGCACAGTTATTAACCTGGCGTTTGGGTGTTTTGCGTAACGAAGGCAAAGCAACATCGGCACAGATTTCTATGGCAAAACGCAATAATGTGGATATGGCATTGACTATTGCTCGTGATGCTCGTCAAATGTTAGGTGGAATGGGAATCACAGGAGAGTATTCGATCATGCGTCACATGATGAATTTAGAATCAGTGGTAACCTATGAAGGTACACACGACATTCACTTGTTGATTACAGGTATGGATGTAACCGGTTTTCCGGCTTTTAAATAAGACATTTTCAAATTAAAAATCCCGAAGTAAGTCATAACCTCGGGATTTTTCCATTTTAATTTATTCTGTATATCTTGTATAAGTTGCTGTAGCTTTGGTGGAAATCCATCGTTTCTCTTTATATTTAAAAACGTTCAAATTCATGTAAAGGGTAAAGCTGTCTTCATCTATTTGGATCATTTGTTCAATTTCTCCCTCATTAAAGGTAGTAGTATGTCCATATTTCAATAATATTTCATTGTTATTGGTAAACTCATACATATACCCTTTAAATCCATTGGTATAGGAATATTGCAAAACAGCTGAATCTTCATCATTATAATCTGCACGTACCACCCACTGAACAGGAAAATTGAAATCAACAAATTGGGCTAAATTACCAAATTCAATGTTTTCTTTAGATGGTCTGATTTCTGCTTGAAACATATATGAATTTAAATCAGCCATTACAACACCTTCTTTATCTACACCATTAAAGAAATGAGGAGATGTTATTTCGTCGTAATAATCTGTACTTTCAATTCCATCTAAATTTAAATCTATAGGTGTTTCCGTTGTAATACTTGTAATCCGATAATACCCCGCTAATGTATTTACATACGGCTCGGGTGCTTCATCGGAACAAGACAAAAGTAAAAACGGTAAAAAATAAAGAAGATTTTTCATTATCTAACACTACTAACCGACTAACTTTTCAAAATTAAGGAGCTTCCCATTGTGGTTAGCTCCTTTTTTCATATTTTGGTTTTACGACAAATCAAAAATATGAGCAATAAAGATACAGAAAAGAAATTAGTCGGTCAGCC
>NZ_FNXE01000061.1 GCF_900108395.1 Paenimyroides marinum
CAACTAATTTTGCCCTATTTGAAAGATTGCCCGTTTAGTAGTGATTTACAATGAACAACTTAAGTGCAAATTACGAAAGAATTTTGGAAGTTTTAAGAAAAATATCAAATGATAATCTTTTGTCTTATCAAAGACGAGTTCCTAAACTAAAGGATTTGGAATTGATAAGTCTTGCATTAACAGCTGAATTTATGGGTATTGATAGTGAAAATCATCTATTCCGTCATCTTCCCAACGCCATAAAGTGTAAGATCGAACGCAGTGTTTATAATCGTAGAAAGCGCAGATTGTCTAATAAAATAAATGACTTACGAATGAAAATAGCGAGAAGTTTCAATGAATTTGAAAAGTATTTTATTATTGATAGTATGCCTGTAGAAGTTTGCAAACTCTCAAGGAGTAACACCTCAAAAATCTGTAAAGATGCCGAATATTGCTATCCGAATAGAGGTTTTTGTGCCTCGCAACAAATGCATTTTTATGGCTATAAACTTCATGCGGTTTGTTCTATAAGTGGAGTTTTCCAAAGTATAGATTTAAGCCCAGCTTCTGTTCATGACATCCATTATTTAAAAGACATCAAAGAGCAATTGTCAGATTGTGTGTTACTTGGAGACAAAGGATATTTATCGTCTGAAGTTCAAATTGATTTGTTCAATTATGCCAATATAGAACTGGAAACTCCAAAAAGAATCAATCAAAAGGATTATCAGCCTCAATTTTATGCATTCAAAAAATATAGAAAAAGAATTGAAACCTTATTCTCTCAATTGTGCGATCAGTTTATGATTAGACGCAATTATGCAAAATCATTTGAAGGATTCAAAACTCGATTACTTGCTAAAATTACAGCCTTAACAGTTGTGCAATTCATCAACAAAACTTATTTTAACAGAAATATCAATAACTTAAAAGTTAGTATTATTTAAAATGCACAACGGGTATATAATAATATTGTTAATTTTCTCAGTATTTATTTCCACCGCCCAAAATGCAGCATTAGATCCCAGCTTTGGAGTAGGAAGTTATACAATAATACCAAATACTTTATTAATAAATTGTTTTAATTTTGATACTAATAAAAATATTATAAGTGCAGGTTTTTCTAAAAAACCTGATGGTTATTATCGTTTAACTTTGACCAAAACCAATGCAAATGGTATTTTAGATACTACTTTTGGGACTAATGGAATAGTAACTACTACTATAGAACATTCTGAAGAACCTTTAGACATTGTAATTCAACCTGATGGAAAAATAATTGTTGCAGGTGGTGCCAATTTAGGGCCTACTCCAACCAGCTCTGGTGTTTATATAGGTTTTGTAGTACGTTACAACAACGACGGTTCTTTAGACACAAGCTTTGCTACAAATGGTATTTACAGAGAACCGATGGTAGAACATTTTGACTCTATCATTTTGTTGTCAGATGGTTCAATTATGTTGGGAGGACTTACACCTACAGAGGGAGTTCTTGTTAAATTACAAAGTAACGGTTTGCTGAACACAACTTTCGGGAATAATGGTATTCTTTCCTTATATTCTAACAACTTTCAGTTTATATCAAGAAACACTATTCTTTTAAGTGATGGTAACTTACTTTGTAGCGGGTTTGAATATTCAAATATAAACAATCTTAAAACAGCGTACTGTAAAGTAGATATACAAGGAAATTTTGACACTTCATTTGGAACTAATGGTAAAGCAATTATTGATTTGTATAACACATCACCTGATGTGAATGAAGCAATTTATACTGCAAAAGAATTACCTAATGGATCAATTGTATTTAAAGGAGACATTATTGACTGGCATGGTATGACTTATTCATCAAGTTTTCTAATAAAAATTAATTCAAACGGGGCTTTAGATACAAATTTTGGAACTAATGGAATTATTTTGCATACTTACCCAGATTCAGGATTGGAAGTACAACCCGATGGAAAAATTATTATCGGGGGAACGAAAGAAATAAACACATATAATTATGGCTATTCAATTACTCGTTTTGACAGTAACGGAATTTTAGACACCTCTTTTAATAATGGAAATGGTTTTGTTGATATAGATCCTTCTTTAGATAATGATGACCTTCAATATATTAAACTACAAGCAGTAGATTCTCTCATTATCGGAGGTGCTTCAAAGTGGAATTCAGTTAGTAATTTTACCTTGACACGTATTCTTTTAGATACGCCATTAGCTGTAGAAGAACCTTTGGAGCAATTTCTAAAAGTTTACCCAAATCCGTTTGAAGACCATCTTTTTATAGAGGATTCTGAAGGAATAATAAAAACCATCAAAATATTCGACAATACAGGCAAAATCATCAAAACAGTTTCAGAACCAACGCAGGACATTCGTGAGATACACACCAATTTTGTAAGCGGTATTTACCACATAAATATTGAAACTAAAGATGGTAGAATAATGAACAAAAAAATGATAAAGAAATAAAAACATCTATATAAAGAATAAACCCTGAAAGAATTGAATGTCTGCCAGGGTTTATTCCTTATTTAAAAACTAATCTCTCAGTTTTTGATTATACAAACACACCACGTTTTCCAATCCTAAATAAATAGCTTCTGAAATTAACGCATGCCCTATTGATACTTCTAACAACCCGGGAATATTCTGTTTAAAAAACTCGATATTATCCAAGCTTAAATCGTGTCCGGCATTAATACCCAAACCTAAACTATTGGCCAACTCGGCAGCTTTTGTATAAGGTTCAATAGCTTTGTGATTTCCTAAACCATATTGGTGTGCAAATGCTTCGGTATATAATTCAATACGGTCGGTTCCGGTAACTTTTGCTCCTTCAATTATTTCTAAAACAGGATCTACAAAAATAGACGTGCGGATATTGTTGCGTTGAAATTCTGTAATAATTTCTTTTAAATATGCCTGATGTTTTACCGTATCCCAGCCGGCGTTTGATGTAATGGCATCTACGGCATCGGGCACCAAGGTTACCTGTGTGGGTTTACATTCTAATACCAGATTCATAAAATCATCCATCGGGTTTCCTTCAATATTATATTCGGTATAAACAACATCTATTAAATCACGGGCGTCCTGATAACGGATATGCCGTTCATCGGGTCGCGGATGTATCGTTACACCTTGCGCACCAAAGCGTTGTACATCGGCTGCAACTTTTAACAAATCTGGCACATTGCCGCCGCGTGCATTACGTAAAGTGGCAATTTTATTGATGTTCACAGATAATTTTGTCATCGTTTTTGTATATAAAGTTATAAGGTAAAAAAGTTAAAGGCTGACAGCTGATTACTGACCACTGAAACCCAATTTCAACAAAAATACAAAGTATATTCGCTATAAAACCGATTATTTTAATTATTTTGCAATGAATTTTACCGTTATGAAAGCAACACAACACTTAATCAAAACAAAACCAAAGCCCTTTGCATTCAATACTAAATTTGATGACATTATTACATTTATAGAAGACAATAAATACAGTCATTTTCCTGTGGTTGAAGACGGTATTTACCTGGGTTCTATTGCATCCGTAGATGTTATTCCTTCTAAAACCAAAACCGTGGGCGATTACCGTTATGCGTTGTTGCCTTATTTTGTCAGGAAAGATGCCGGATGGTTCGAAATACTGGAAAAATGTGCTCAGTTTGATTGCAATCTGTTAGCTGTTTTAGACGAACAAAACAAATACGTTGGGTTTTATAGTGCAGAAGATATTTTTCCGCTTTTAAACCACACCCCGTTTATGAAAGATGCCGGGTTGGCTATTGTAATACAAAAACATTATCTGGATTACAGCATCAGTGAAATTTCTCAGATTGTTGAAACAAACAACTGTAAACTGCTCGGGGTTTTTGTTTCATCGACAGAAAACGGTATGGCTCAAATTACCATAAAAGCATCGGCAGGAAACATCAATGAAATAATTCAGACATTTCGTCGTTTTGGTTATGAAATCGTTTCTGAACACAATCAGGATTCTTATTTGAACGAACTAAAAGAACGTTCGGCATATTTAGATAAATTTTTAAACATTTAGTTATGAAGTTTGCCATTTACGCACAAAATTACAAAGCCAACTACAAAGAAATCGTAGAAAAATTAGTGCGTGCCGTTAAAGCACATAACGCTACCGTGATTTTTGAAAAGGAATTCTACCAGCTTTTGAAAGCAAACAACGTATTGAATTTTGAGTACGAAACATTTTCATCGCACAGCGATATTGATGACGACACTAACTTTTTTGTAAGTATAGGTGGCGACGGAACGTTGTTGCGGGCTGCCAACTTTGTAAAAAGTAGAAACATTCCCATTGTAGGTGTAAACGCAGGCAGATTGGGTTTTTTAGCAAATGTGCAGCAAGAATCTATAGGATTTTTAATTCCGTTATTGTTTTCCAACCAATACACTTTATCGCGCCGTACGTTATTGCAGCTTAATCAACCCGACGAAGCTACGTCTAAATTCAATGTAAATTTTGCCCTAAACGAAATTACCGTTGCCCGGAAAAACTCAACCGCAATGATTACCGTTGAAACATACATTAACAATGAATATCTGGCTACCTACTGGGCAGACGGAATCATAATATCAACACCGACGGGTAGTACCGGATACAATTTAAGTTGTGGCGGCCCCATTATAACCCCCGACAGTAATTGTTTTGTAATTACCCCTATTGCCCCACATAATTTAACAACCCGACCGTTGATTATTAACGACCGCAGTAAAATAAAAATGAAAGTCAGCAGTCGTGAAGAGCAATTTTTATTGTCGTTAGATTCTGAAACGGCAGCCATCAGCAACGATTCGGTCATAGAAATCTCGTTAGCAAGCCACACCGTTAATCTGGTAGAGTTTCCATCGGTAACCTTTTTACGGACTTTACGCAGCAAATTACTGTGGGGAGAAGATAAAAGAAATTAATAGTGTAATTAGTAAAATACACCATAAATATAAAATATATTCGTTTACATTAGTATATTTGCAAATTATCCATAAAATGAAAAGAAAACTTTTAACCATATTAACTATTTTAGGCACATACGCTGCCCAAAGCCAGATACATGAGCTTGGGTTAACCGTTGGTGCTTCAAATTACATTGGCGATATAGGCTCTACAAAATATATCAACCCTACAGATATGGCGTATGGTTTTCAGTACCGCTGGAACAAAAGTCCAAGGCATTCATGGCGGATAAATTACACCTATATGCCTATTTCGGCTAATGATGCAGATTCTGATATGCCGTTGAGACAAGCCCGGAACCTGAGTACAAAAAACAAACTGAATGAATTGATGCTTGGTATAGAATTTAATTTTTTTGAATTTGACCTTCACAACAGCTGGTTTGCTTTTACACCTTATGTGCACACCGGAATTGCAGGATTATCTTATAAAGAATCGTACTTTAACCAGTACGACAGACAAATAGAAAAAGATACCGAATATACGTTTGCCATACCTGTAACGTTGGGTGTAAAAGCATTGATAAACAAAAAACTGGTTATTAGTGCCGAAGTTGGTGCCCGATATTCGTTTACAGATAATTTAGACGGAAACAACCCCGCAAGCCCATCAACAACCATTCAGGCATTTGGCAACACCAATACTAAAGACTGGTATGTTTTTTCAGGCATAAATATTTCGTACACTTTTGGTAAAAACCCTTGTTATTGCGCTCCAAGATAATGAAAGAAGAAAATACTATAAATTCCGAAAAATTGCCACAACATTTAGCGATCATTATGGATGGAAACGGCAGATGGGCAAAACAAAAAGGCTTTTTAAGAACCATTGGTCATGAAAACGGGGCAACAGCCGTAAAACGTACCGTGGAACAGTGTGCCCGTTTAGGAATTCCTTTTTTAACCCTATATGCTTTTTCAACCGAAAACTGGAACCGTCCAAAATTTGAAGTGGATATGCTGATGAAATTATTGGTAAAAGCATTAAAAAAAGAAGTTAAAACACTGCAAGAAAACAATATAAAACTGAATGCAATTGGCAACTTAGACCTTTTACCCGCCACAGTTCGCAAAGAATTAACAGAAGTTTTAGAAAAAACAAAAAACAACACCCGTTTAACACTTTCACTTGCATTAAGCTATGGCTCTAGAAATGAACTTATTGAAGCCACGAAAGAAATCTGCAACAAAGTTAAAAATAATATAATTTCGGTAGATGCTATTGACGAATCAGTTATTAATAAGCATCTTTACACCCATAATTTACCCGACGTTGATTTGCTGATAAGAACAAGCGGCGAACAACGCATCAGTAACTTTTTGCTATGGCAAATTGCCTATGCAGAATTGTATTTTTGCGATGTTTTATGGCCCGACTTTTCTAATGAGCATCTTTTAGAGGCTTTGAAAGTTTATCAAAACCGAGAACGCCGATACGGTAAAACAAGTGAACAAATCAATAAATAATTTTTAAGGATAATGCATCGCAAAAAATTAAAATACCTTTTTCCTTTACTACTAAGCTTTGCTGTGGCAAACGCACAAGAAGAACCGGTAACTGCCCAGGAAGCCGATAATGCCACACAGGAAAACCTGATTCCCGAAACAGATCCAAATGCTCCGCGCAGTTACCGTTTGGGAACTATCAAAGTAACAGGAAATTATCATTTTAACGAACTGACCATTTTTACCTATGCCGGGTTAGAAAAAGGTCAACTAATCAACTTCCCGGGCGAAGAAATTTCAGATGCCATTAAAAAATTATGGAAAACCGGTTATTTTAGCGACATTAAGGTGTATGAATCTTCAATCGAAGACAACATTTTAAACCTTGAAATTTATTTAAACGAATTACCTCGTTTAAAAGATGTTGAAATAACAGGCGTTAAAAAAAGTAAAAAAGAAGAGCTTTTAAAAGATTTGCAACTGGCTGTTCCGGCAACCCAAACGACAGCAGGAAAAAAAGACAAAAAAATAAAAATTACCGCAGGTAAAATTATTAACGACAACCTTATTTCTACAACTAAAAATTATCTTACCAACAAATATCGTAAAGATGGTTTTTACAATACACAAGTTACCGTTGATAGAAAAATGCACGACGACAACAAAACGGCCGATTTAATCATCAATATCGACAAAGGCAGCAAAGTGCGTATTTCAGACATCAATTTCAATGGAAATTCACAGCTTACCAATGCCAAATTGCGTAAAGCAATGAAAAAGACAAAACAAAAAAGTCCGTTGAATCCGGTACGTATTTTTAAACCGTCGAAATTCATTGAAAAAGAATATAAAAACGACCTGGCAAATATCATCAACACCTACAAATCGAAAGGATACCGGGATGCACGAATTCTTTCTGAATCGGCAAAATACAATCCTAAGAAAAACAGCATAGCCATTAATATCGATTTAGAAGAAGGTCGAAAATATTACATTGGCGACATCCGCTTTATTGGAAACAGCGAGTTTTCGAGCCAATATTTGCGAAATGTTTTAACGGTACAAAAAGGCGAGGTTTATAACGGCGTTTTATTAGAAGAACGTGTTAAAAACCCAACAAATCCTGATGCAATGAACATTGAAAACGTTTATCAAAATGCAGGTTTTCTTTGGTCACAGGTTAATTTGGTAGAAACTGCAACACGCAACGACACCATTGATTTTGACGTTCGTATCTTGGAAGGTCCCGTTGCACATTTCAACAACGTTACTGTTTCGGGCAACGACAAAACACATGATTACATTATTTTACGTGAGTTGCGTACCTTACCGGGACAAAAATGGTCTAAAGCCGATTTAATAGAATCTATCCGCCGATTGGGTAGCATGGGAATTTTTGATGCCTCAGCATTACAACCCGATATTAAAAATGCTGACCCCGATGCTGCTACGGTAGATGTTGATTATCCGGTGGTAGAAAACGGTCAGTCACAAGTTGAAGTTCAAGGTGGTTATGGTGGTGGCACCTTTATTGGTACGCTGGCATTGTCTTTCAATAACTTTTCTGCCCGTAATTTATTTAACAAAGACGCTTATACGCCCTTCCCAATGGGCGATGCCCAAAAAATGTCATTGCGTTTACAGGCTGCAACTTATTTTCAAACCTATAGTTTAAGTTTTTCTGAACCGTGGTTTGGCGGTCGCCGTCCTATTTCACTGTTTGGTTCGTTATCACACACAAGACAAAGCTCCTACAATTATACAACAGGTGATGTGGACAGAAGCCAGGGCTTAAACATTTCAACAGTTACTTTAGGTATTGCAAAACGCTTATTGGTTCCTGATGATGCCTTTACCTTATCGCACTCGTTAAGTTTCCAGATTTACGATTTGAATAATTACTATTCTAATTATTTTGCCTTCAGTAATGGTACTTCACGCAACCTTGCTTATACCATTGAATTATCCCGTGATAACCGCGGTGGTCTTATGCCGGCTATTTATCCGCAATCGGGAGCTTATTTAAGTGTATCCGGGAAATTCACATTCCCTTACTCTTTGGTAAACGGTGTAAATTATAAAGATTTAGAAAACCAGGAAGAATATAAATACAAAACCACATCAGTACAATCTAACCCTGTTACAGGTGCAGATATTCCCATAGGAACCTATTTAGACGAAAACGGAATGCCGGTTGCTGATTACCGCGATGCAAAAGTGGATCAGGATAAATTAAACCAGAAAAAATTCAATTGGTTAGAATATTATAAAATTAATTTCAAAGCTGATTGGTACACCACTATTTTTGATAAATTAGTACTGAGAACGCAAGGTCAGTTTGGTTTCTTGGGTGCTTATAACAACGACCGGGGTATTATTCCTTTTGAGCGTTTTTATTTAGGTGGTAGCGGAATGATGAATTATAGCTTAGACGGGCGGGAAAATGTAGCATTACGCGGATATGAAGATAATTCATTAAGTCCTACGAAATATGACAGTGATTTAGGTTACAATAGAGATATTGGTGGTACGGTGTACAATAAATTCTCATTAGAATTACGTTATCCTATTGCGTTAAAAGGACAAATGAGTGCGTATGTTTTAACTTTTTTTGATGCAGGTGCTGCTTATGAAGGTTTTTCAAACTACAATCCGTTTAAATTACAACGCTCTGCCGGTGCCGGTGTTCGTGTACACATGCCGATGTTTGGCTTATTGGGAATTGACTTTGGATATGGATTTGACAAAGTTCCCGGTAAAAACAACATAGGCGGCTGGCAAACGCACTTTGTGTTAGGACAACAATTTTAATGGCACACATTTTGAATAATATCATTATATGAAAAAAGTAGTTTCAATTTTACTCGTTTGCTTATGCAATTTAGGTTTTGCACAACAAAAAGGTCGTATTGCTTATATAGACTCTGACTTTATATTGAGCAAAATGCCCGAGTATGAAGAAGCTAATAAAGAATTAAAGAAACGCACTGCCGAATGGGAAACTGTTATTGAACGTAAAAAAAAGGAGATCAAAGATTTAAAAGATCAGTTAAGTGTAGAACGTCCTTTATTAACCCAACAACTGATTGATGAAAAAGAAGAAGATATTCAAATCATTGAAAAGGAATTACTTGAGTTTCAGCAGGAAAAATTCGGTACAGAAGGCGATTATTTCAAACAAAAATTAAATCTTGCCAAACCGCTTCAGGATCAAATATCAACCATTGTTGAAGAAATTGCCAAACGAAAAAGATATTCATCGGTAATTGACAAATCAACAAGTAGCGAAACAGCATTATTATATGTTAATTCTGCCGATGAAATTTCTGACCAGGTGCTGCGTAAATTAGAACAAACCCGCAATAAGAGCAAACTATCTAAAAAAGAAATAGAACAACTTGAAATTGCAGAACGTCAGATAGAAATTAAAGAACGTCAGCGTTCTAAAAGAGATGAATTAGAAGAACGCCAACGCCAGCTTGAAGAGGAAAAAGAACAATTGGCAGCGAACCAGACAGAAAACACGCCTGCTGTTCCAGCTGAAACCGCAGCTGAAAAACGCCAGCGCGAACAATTAGAAAGAATTGAAAAAGCAAAAGCCGAACGCGAACGCATCCGTCAGGAAAAACTTGCTGAAATAGAAAAACGCAAAGCCGATATTCTAAAGAAACAGGAAGAAGCCCGTTTGGCTCGGGAAAAAGCCCGGGAAGAGGCTTTAAAAAGAAAAGAAAATGCGGGAAAAGGTTCTGCTCAGCCATCTTCTACCTCAACGAACAAACAACTATCAGAAAAAGCACAGCAACTGAAAGCACAACAAGAACAACGCAAAAAAGAAGCTGCCGACAGAAAAGCGAAAGCCTTAGAAGAACGTAAAAAACAAATCGACGAACGCAAGAAAAAGTTAGAAGAAGATAGACAAAAACGTTTAAAAGAGATTGAAGATCGCAAGAAAAATAATCAATAATTAAAAAAAATAAGTACCTTCGCACAAGGTTTTATAGGTTAAATTAAATTAAAAATCAAAAAATGAGAAAATTAAGAAAGTTGTTTTTAGCAGCAATAATGATTGTAGGTTTTAATTTGTCAACACAAGCACAAGAAGTTGCCCACATCAATATTTCAGAATTGATCCCGGCAATGCCTGAATCTAAAGCTGCACAGGCAGAACTAACTAAAATGCAGGAGAAATTCAAAGGCGAAATGGAAACCATGCAGAAAGACTTTGAAACAAAATTGAAAAAATACCAGGCAGAAGCTGCTACAGCTGGTGATGCCTTAAACGAAACTCGTGGTAAAGAAATGGAAGAAATGCAAACACGCTTCCAGATGTTTCAAGAAAATGCACGACAAGAATTAGGAAAAAAAGAATTGGCTTTATCTGAACCTATCTTAACCAAAGCACAACAAGCTATTCACAAAGTAGCACGCGCAAAAGGTTATAAATACGTTTTTGATTCAAGTATAGGTTCTGGCGTAATTTTAGCAGACGGACCAGATTTAATGGCAGACGTTAAAAAAGAATTGAAATTGAATTAATATTTCTATACATAAAAAACAAAAAGGTTTAACTTAAATTAGTTAAGCCTTTTTTGTTTTTCAATAAACATAAGTGAGAAATTGACAGATAAAAATCGTTAAATATTCGTTACTACAAAACCATTCTCATTGTTAAAGATTTCTATTTATGTAACTTTGTAAAAACGAACAACAATGAAAAAAATATTATTTTTTGGTATTTTATCAACCATAACACTAACCTCTTGCGGTAAAAAAGAAGAAAAGAAAGAAGCTCTTTATCCTGAAAGTGTAGCCGAAACATTAAGCCCCGAAGAACAATTGATTGCTGAAGGGAAACAATTATTTGAAAGTAATAAAGCAGCTTGTTTCTCGTGCCACCAAATGGATAAAAAAGTTATTGGACCAAGTGTAAAGGAAATCGCCAAAGTTTATAAAGAACAAAACGGCGATATGTTTAATTTTTTACGTAAAAAGGCCGAACCTATTGTAGATCCCTCTCAATATAATGTAATGGAAACCAATTTTGCTATTCTGAAAACAATGTCCGACGAAGAAATCAAATCGTTAGAGGCTTATATGATGAGCACTATAAAATAAAAAAGAGGCTGTCCCAAAAGGGCAGCTTCTTTGGTTTATGGATAATATAGGTTTTATGCAGCTACTTTATAAGATGGGTCAATTCTGACAAAAACAGCATTTTTTTGA
>NZ_FNXE01000007.1 GCF_900108395.1 Paenimyroides marinum
AAAAAAAAATCCCGAAAATTTTCGGGATTTTTGCGTTTTGTGACTTTTTAGACAGCCTCTTTCATATTTTATTTTTGTGATAAGTTAGTGTATTCTGCAATTAAAAAACTTAAATGCTCCCATTTAATTGAATTATATGGATATTTCTCCATAAACTCTTCATTGTCTCCGAAAAGAAAATTATATTGTTCTTTGAAATCACTCTTTGTAAGCCACATTACCTGATCGTTTTTCTTTATATAGTACGATTTAGTAACACCGCCACCTATTGCCGGGCTACCTCCAAAACTTACCGAAGTTGACTCTTTAGCTGCCGGATCCGCATAAACTTCTATAATATGACTAAATTCAGGATTGATTAATTGCATTAAGAATTCTTGTTCGTCTTTTTTGTTTTTTAAGGAAGCTTTTACATTTCTCACATAAACTTCATCTGGATTGGTTGTTTTAGTAAGATTTTTTCTACCCCAGTTTTTAGTATTACTAAAATAGCTATTCATTTTAGATGCTTTTGCCATACCCGAAATAGGCAGATACATTTCTGCAATATCATCAGCTTTGTATTCCGTTTTTTTTCCTGAACCATCTTTAATATCAATAGAATAGATTTGTCCTTTTTTGCGATTAATACCAGATGCTGACCCTTGAATTTTTGATCCGTTTTTTAAAACAATAGTTGATGTTTTTTTAGATGAAACGCCTATGAACATTTCATCAAAAAGATCGTCATCCATCATTTTTAGTTGTTCTTTGGTGTATTTTACTTTTTCTTGTGCCTGCATTTGTGCAGTTGATAATGTAATTGCAGCCAAAAAGCTGTACATAATTATTTTTTTCATGTTATAAAATTATTTTGTTAAAAATAGATAATCTGTTTATACTGACCATAACATTTTTTCAAAAAAAAACAATTACTTTTCTAAACGTATTGTTTTATTAAATCTATTCATAAAAAAACCTCAAAGATTTTCTTTGAGGTTTAAATATAGTAAGGATAACTTTTTATAAGTGAATCACTTCATCGTAAGCAGCTGCAACAGCTTCCATAACCGCTTCACTCATAGTAGGGTGTGGGTGAACAGCTTTTAAAATTTCGTGACCTGTAGTTTCTAATTTACGGGCAACAACAGCTTCTGCAATCATATCGGTAACGCCGGCACCAATCATGTGGCAACCTAACCATTCACCATATTTAGCATCGAAAATTACTTTTACGAAACCATCTGGAGTTCCGGCTGCTTTTGCTTTTCCTGATGCAGAGAACGGGAATTTACCCACTTTAATCTCATAACCGGCTTCTTTTGCTTTTTTCTCTGTCATACCAACAGATGCAATTTCCGGGGTTGCATACGTACAACCAGGAATGTTTCCGTAATCTAATGGTTCAACGTGCAAACCTGCGATTTTTTCCACACATAGGATTCCTTCAGCCGAAGCAACGTGTGCCAAAGCTTGTCCCGGAACTACATCGCCAATAGCGTAATAACCCGGAATGTTTGTCTGGTAGAAATCATTTACCAAGATCTTATCGCGATCGGTAGCAATTCCTGTTTCTTCTAATCCAATATTTTCAATGTTTGATTTGATACCAACTGCAGAAAGTAAAATATCAGCCTCTAAAATTTCTTCTCCTTTAGCTGTTTTCACGGTTGCTTTTACGCCTTCACCTGAAGTATCTACTTTTTCAACAGATGAATTCGTCATAATGTTAATTCCTGCTTTTTTCAAAGAACGTTCAAACTGTTTTGACACATCTTCGTCTTCCACCGGAACAATATTCGGCATAAATTCAACAATAGTAACTTCGGTTCCCATTGAATTATAGAAATGAGCAAACTCAACACCAATCGCTCCCGAACCAACAACAATCATTTTTTTAGGTTGTGTAGGTAAGGTCATTGCCTGGCGGTAACCAATTACTTTTTTGCCGTCTTGTGGCAAGTTTGGCAATTCGCGAGAACGAGCACCTGTTGCAATAATGATGTGATCTGCAGAAATTTCGGTTACTTTTCCGTCTTTATCGGTTACATCAACTTTTTTCCCCGGTTTTACTTTCCCAAAACCATCAATTACGTCGATTTTATTTTTCTTCATCAAGAACTGAACACCTTTGCTCATTCCGTCTGCAACACCGCGCGAACGTGCAATAACCGCATTGAAATCTTTATCTACTTCACCATTGATTGTTAAACCATAATCAGAGGCATGTTTTAAATAATCGAAAACCTGAGCAGATTTCAATAAAGCTTTTGTTGGGATACAACCCCAGTTTAAGCAGATGCCACCTAAATTTTCTTTCTCTACAACGGCAACTTTAAAGCCTAATTGCGATGCTCTAATGGCAGTTACATATCCACCCGGACCACTTCCTAAAATAATAATATCGTATTTCATTCTCTTTGTTTTTGGCTTTTAGCTGATTAGCGTTAGCACATTATCGTTATGTTTAGTTTTTGAAACAAATTCAATCAGTTGCGAATTTAAGAATTTATTTTGAAAACCATTTTAAACCTATTTAAAATTATCAATTCACTGAAGCACTTGCGTATTGCGATTCGTACAAGTTTTTGTATGCACCGTTTTCTTTGGCAAGTAATTCTGTGTGGGTTCCGGTTTCAACAATAGTTCCCTGATCCATTACCACAATTAAGTCAGCGTTTACAATGGTTGCCAAACGGTGGGCAATGATGATTGACGTACGGTCTTTTGAAAGAATTTCTACGGCATTTTGCAACAATTCTTCTGAATAGGTATCGATAGATGAAGTGGCTTCATCTAAAATCAAAATACTGGGATTGTTCATATACGCACGTAAAAAAGCAATGAGCTGGCGTTGCCCTGATGAAAGCATTACACCGCGTTCTTTGACATTGTAATCATATCCGCCGGGTAATTTCTCGATAAAATCGTTAATCCCAATTTTTTTTGCCGCTGTAATTACCTCTTCTTTGGTAATGTGTTGATTGTCTAAAATAATATTATTTAAAATAGAGTCGGAAAACAAGAAAACATCCTGTAACACCACAGCAATCTGGTCGCGCAGACTGCTTAACGTAAAATCGTTAATATCCATACCATCAATTAAAATTTTTCCTGACTGAATATCGTAAAAACGACTTAACAAATTGATGATCGTTGTTTTTCCTGCACCCGATGCACCCACAAAAGCTACAGTTTGTCCGGGTTTAATATCTAAATTGATTCCGTTGATTACTTTTTTGTCGTTGTCGTAACCGAATTCTACATTTTTAAATTGTATGTCGCCTTTAAAATCGGGAGCGGTCAATTTGCCTTCGTTTTGAATCAAATCATCGCGGTCTAAAATCTCAAAAACACGGTCGGCAGCTACAATTCCCATTTGCATCACATTGAATTTATCTGCAATTTGACGCAACGGGTTAAACAACATCGAAATCATCATGGTATAACCAAATAAATCCCCGGTTGTGGTTAAATTATCGCCCTGAACAATCGTAAATCCTCCATAAATAATTACACAACCTAAAGTAACCGATGAAACAATATCGGCGATAGGGAAGAAGATAGAGTTGTACAAAATGTTTTTTTGCCAGGCATCGTTGTGTTTTTGGTTGATTTTTTTAAAGTTTTGGTATTCTATTTCTTCACGGTTAAACAACTGTACAATTTTCATTCCGGTTAAGCGTTCCTGAACAAAAGTATTTAAATTGGCAACCTGCAAACGCACTTCTTCAAAGGCAACTTTCATGTGTTTTTGAAAAACACGCGTGGCATATAAAAGCACGGGCATTGCAACCAAAACAATAAGGGTCAGTTTCCAGTTCATCCATATCATGATTCCTAAAACCACCAGCATTTTTAATACGTCGCCCACAATCATAAACAATCCCTGACTAAAAATACTTGCAATGTTTTCTATGTCTGAAACGTTTCTTGTAATAAGTTTTCCCACAGGTTCATTGTCAAAATAACTCAGCCTGAATTTCAGCATCTTGTTAAACAGGTTGCTTCGTATATCTTTAATAATGTTTTGCCCCAACCAACTGGCGGTATAGGTAAACAAAAATTGCGATGACACTTCTAAAATCAATACCAGAGCCATTAGTAAAACGTAGATGTTTAAACCGTTTAAGTCTTTAGTTTCAATATATACATCTACCACGTTTTTAACCATATACGGGCGTAACGCCCCAAAAACAGAAAGCGTTATTACCGTAAGCACCACCCAAAACATTTTGCTTTTGTAGGGTTTTGCAAATTGCATGACTTTTTTTAATGTAGAAGTTTTAGTTTGTTTCATTTATATAAGGATAAACTACTTTTGTTAAATACAATCCGTGTGCCGGCACCGAAAATCCTGCTTTGCCACGATTTTTACTTTTGATGATTTCATGAACATCGTTGATCTGAATTTTTCCCAAGCCAACATTGATAAGTGTTCCCACAATTGCCCGAACCATATTCCGTAAAAAGCGGTTTGCCGAAATGTGAAAAATCAATTGTGAATCTTTTTGTTCCCAATAAGCTTGTGTAATGTTACAGTTAAATGTGAACACATCGGTATGCGTTTTACTGAAACATTCAAAATCTTCATATTGCAGAAGAATTTCTGCCGCTTCGTTCATTTTTTGTACATCTAATTGTTTAAAATGATAATAGCTTAAATCCTTTAAAAAGCTGTTTTTGAACGTGTGAATACGGTATTCATACGAACGGGAAACTGCATCAAAACGGGCGTGTGCTTCTTTATCAACTTCAAAAAAATGGTGTACAGAAATAGCTTCCGGCAAAAATGAATTCAGTTTTTGAACCATTGTTTCTTTGTCAAAAACCGCATCGGTATCAAAATGGGCATACATTTGTTTTGCGTGAACTCCGGCATCTGTACGTCCGGCACCAACTATTTCAAAATCATCCCGAAACAAAGTATTTAATGCTTTAGTTAATACTTCCTGTACACTAATGGCATTGGGTTGCAATTGCCAGCCGTGATAATTTGTTCCGTTATAAGAAAATTGAATAAAGTACCTCAAGTATTAAAATTTTAAACATACAAATATACTTTATTTTGATGGAATGCCGGTATTAACAAAAAACTAAATATTTTTGTAGAAACGATTTTTATGAGAACTTTTTACCTTTTCTTTATTTTTATGTGGAGTGTTGTGGTGCATGCACAGCAATTCGACGATTATTTTATTGATAAAACCCTTAGGTTAGATTATATTTTTGCAGGAAATGCCAACGAACAAAATGCCTATTTAAGCGAAATGATTGCATTAAATAAATGGCACGGACGTGTTGATAATCTTTCGGTTACACCTGTTCAGGGTAACGGACAAATTAAGGTTTTTGACAAATCTACCAATCGGCTTATTTACATTTTACCTTTTGGCAGTTTGTTTCAGGAATGGTTAACGTTAGATGCTGCTGAAAAGCAGTCAAAGAGTTTTGAAAATTCTTTTTTGATTCCGTTTCCTAAAAAAGAAATCAATGTTCAAATTTCGTTTTTCAATTCAAAGAACGAAGAAAAAGTGGTGTTCAACCAATTAATTGATCCCAACGATATTTTAATTAGAAAAAGTTCTGAAATTAAAAATGAATATGAAGTTATTCACAAAGCAACCGTCAAAAATCCAATAAAAATTGCCTTGGTTGCCGAAGGATTTACTGTTGAAGAATTAAACGTTTTTATGGATTTTGCCCACCAAACAGTTCAAAATTTATTTAAGCACCAAATTTTTAAAAAATATGAAAATTCATTTGAAATAATTGCTGTTAAAACCATTTCTAAAGAGTCGGGTATAAGCGTTCCTTCAAGAAATATCTGGTTAGATACAGCTGTACAATCTAATTTTGATACCTTTTATTCTGAAAGGTATTTAACCACTTTACACACCAAATTACTGCATGCTCAATTAGAAAATATTCCGTACCAGCACATTATCATTTTAGCGAATACCAATGTTTACGGCGGTGGCGGGATATTGAATTCATACAGTTTAACAACGACAAAAAACAAAGAATTTGCACCCGTTGTAGTACATGAATTCGGGCATAGTTTTGCCGGATTGGCAGATGAATATTTTTATGAAGAAGACGTTTTTGAAAACAAAGCAAGTTTAAACACCGAACCCTGGGAAAAAAATATAACTTCTCTGGTGGATTTTTCATCAAAATGGAAAAATATGATGAATAAAAGTACGCCGATTCCTACGCCTAAAACAATGAGTAATGAAGTTAAAATAGGTGTTTTTGAAGGTTTAAAAGGCAACGGATTGTACATTCCCACGTTAACTTGTAGAATGAAAATCAATAATACTCCAGATTTTTGTCCTGTTTGCAGCAATGCCATCGAGGAAATGATTTTGTTTTACACTCAAGATTTAACTAAATGAAAAAGATTTTATTGCTTTCAGATACACACAGTTACATTGACGACCGCATTTTGCATTATGCCGATGGCTGTGATGAAATTTGGCATGCCGGTGATATTGGCGATTTAAAGGTTACCGATGCACTGAAACAAAAGAAACCATTGCGGGCAGTTTATGGAAATATTGATGATGATAAAGCCCGAATGGAATTTCCGTTAGATGCCGTTTTTGACTGCGAAGGAATGAAAATCTGGATGACGCATATTGGCGGGTATCCCGTGAAATATTCCTCACGAATCAAAGAAGGATTATTGACCAATCGTCCGGATATTTTTATCTGTGGACACTCGCATATTTTAAAAGTTCAATACGATAAACAGTTCAATTGTTTAACATTAAACCCGGGAGCAGCAGGTATTTATGGGTTTCATCAAACAAGAACAATGCTTCGGTTTGAAATTCACAAAGGAAAAATTCAGAATTTAGAAGTTATAGAATTAGGTAAAAGATAAAACATGCAAGTATATAACGCAAAAGACTGGTTGGCATTTATTTTTAAAACTCATAAATCGGATACCGTTCGTAAATTATGGCCATCAATTCTTTTTATGGGATTGCTGTCTTGGCTGGTAGCTTATTTAGAGCTTGATTATTTTGGTCTGGCACAAAGTTCTGCCTTAAAAAACACATCGATATTACATACGGTAATCGGCTTTGTATTGTCGTTATTATTGGTTTTTAGAACAAATACGGCGTATGATCGTTGGTGGGAAGGCCGCAAAATGTGGGGCAAATTAGTAAACGATTCCAGAAATTTATCTGTAAAACTCCATGCGCTTTTACCCGAAGAAGACAGAGCTTCACGCATTTATTTTACTAATAAAATTAAACTGTTTGCCAAAGTATTGCACACGCATCTTACAAGTGAATCAACAAAATATATGCTTGATGAAGATGAACATCCGGAATACGAAGAATACTTGAAGGCACAGCACCCACCAACAAAAATTGTTGGCAAAATGTATGTTGCCTTGCAGAAATTAGAGCGGGCAAATGTAATAACTAAATACGACAAAATAATTTTAGATGAAAATTTAAACGGTTTGTTAGATGTTGCCGGTGCGTGCGAACGTATTAAAAACACGCCAATTCCTATTGCTTATGCCGTTTTTATCAAAAAATTCATCTTTGTTTATGTACTTACACTGCCCATTGGTTATGTGTTTACAACAGGATATTTTATTGTTCCGTTGGTAATGATCATTTTCTATGTTTTGCTGAGTATTGAGTTAATAGCCGAAGAAATTGAAGATCCTTTTAATGGCGGAACCGATGATTTACCTACAGCAAAAATTGCCGAAAATATAGGCAAATATGTATCCAATGTTTTATTGGGAACCAATTAAATACTATCTTTAAATAAAAAAATAATGCAGAACGTTTTAGATTATATAAAAAAATTGCAGCAAAATAATAATCGAGAGTGGTTTGTCAACAACAAAAAGAGTTTTGAAGAAGCTAAAGAAAGCGCAAACCAATTGTTTAATGCTGTTTATAACGAATTAAATTTAAGTGACAGTTTAGAACCTTTAAAAATATACAGAATTTATCGCGATGTTCGTTTTTCGGCTGATAAAACGCCCTACAAAACACATTTTTCTATGTATATGGGCAGATTAAAGCCCGATTATCGTGGTGGATATTATTTGCATATTGAGCCTGGAAATTCGTTTTTAGGTGTTGGTTTTTTTGATCCGAATAAAGAAGATTTACTAAGAATAAGAAAGGAAATTGAACTGGATAACGAATTAGAAGACATTTTAAATGCTAAAGAAATCAAAAATACTTTTGGACATTTGGTAGGTGATGAAGTGAAAACAGCTCCTAAAGGCTTCGATAAAAATCACGAACGAATTGCATTACTCAAGAAAAAACAATTTTTACTGATTCATAAATTTACAGATAACGAAGTTTTAAAACCTGATTTTTTCAAAGAAGCTGCAAAAGTTTTTAAAAAATCAAGACCTTTTGTAGATTACATGACCGATGTGTTACTGACTAATTTAAACGGTGAAGAAATGTAAAATAAATTGGTAAGATATCCGTTTCTATAAGCATTAAACTTATAAACATGGAAAAACAACCAAGCAAACAATTATTGTCACGAAGTAATTTTTTACAGTTTTTTACAGCGGTATATTTTTTCTTATATATTTTTCCGTTTCCCCTTAATTATATCCCTTTTGTGGGCAAAATTTTTAATTGGTACCATCAAACCATTGAAATATTGACCTTTGGACAGGAAAAACCATTCTGGGTTTAGAATCTTTAGAAAAAATACAATTTACAGGCAGCGGAGATACCACTTTTGATTATGTGAAAATTTTTACATTGCTTATTCTTTCTCTTTGTGTTACACTTTTAGTTTTCTTTTTAAGAATAAGATTAAATACTGGTAAAATCATTGTTTTTGTTAGAACTTATGGTCGGTACTTTTTAGTATTGATGTTGTTGAGCTATGGTTTTTCAAAGTTTTTTGAAGGACAATTTTCTTATCCCAGTCTTGAAAGATTAGATCGAAAAATAGGAGATTCATCACCAATGGGACTTTTGTGGACATTTATGGGATATTCTAAAATATACACTGTTTTTGGTGGATTTTGTCAGGTGTTAGCAGGTTGTCTGCTTATTTTTAGAAGAACAATGATAACAGGCAGTCTG
This sequence comes from Paenimyroides marinum, assembly GCF_900108395.1. Classification (GTDB taxonomy): domain Bacteria; phylum Bacteroidota; class Bacteroidia; order Flavobacteriales; family Flavobacteriaceae; genus Flavobacterium; species Flavobacterium marinum. The sequence goes on from NZ_FNXE01000007.1 coordinate 9,078, forward strand.
CTGGCACTTATGGTAATGACAAATATTGTTATCTTAAATTTTTCGTATGATGTACCGGTAAAACTGTTTTCAACACACTTGGCTGTGATTGCATTGTTGCTACTTATACCAAATGTGGTAAATCTGTTTCAGCTGTTTTTTATGCAAAAATCTGTTCAGCTTATTCCTGAAAGATCTTTATTTGAAAATAAGAATAAACAATTGGTTGCCTTTCTGTTAAAACTAATGGCTATTTCCGGATTACAGTTGATAGTGATCATAATGACTGTTAGATCATTTTTCGATAAACCTCTTAACGGTCATAATTTAAAAGCAATTTATTATCCGGAGCAATTTACTATTGAAAGTACTTCTGTTAATCGTTGGCAAAAATTCATTATAAACGATCGGTATGCTACTGTTTTTTATGACGAAAAAAGATATGAAGACTTTGATGTTAAAGTTGATACGCTCAAACATTTAATCCAACTAAAATCAAAAAAAGACACATTGAATATTAGTACGTTAAATTATCGATTTTCAGACAAAAACACCAAGATGTCTTTAACGGGATTTTTTCAAAAAGATACGGTTTCCATAACATTTAATATAAAACGAAAAGAAGATTTTGAGCTGGTTAACCGCAAATTCAATTGGATAAACGAATATCCTTATAATAAATAGAAAAATTTACTCCAACAGAGTTTTAAACTCTGTTGGAGTAAATTTAGAAAAAAACTAAAGATTATTTATTTCTATTAGCGGTAATTTCTGCAATTTTAACGATAACTTCTGTAGCTTTAAGGATACTTTCAACCGGAACGTATTCATATTTTCCATGGAAATTATGTCCGCCTGCAAAAATGTTCGGACAAGGAAGCCCCATATATGATAATTGTGAACCATCGGTTCCGCCTCTAATTGGTTTAATAATCGGCTTAATATCCAGTTCTTTCATTGCTTGCTCGGCAATATCAACAATATGCATTACAGGTTCAACCTTTTCTTTCATATTGTAATATTGGTCTTTAATTTCGCATTCAACAATTTTATCGCCAAATTTAGCCGCATATTTTTTATTTATTTTAGAAACCAATTTGCGAATTAACTTTTTACGCTTTTTGAATTTCTTCATACTATGATCACGGATAATTAATTGAACTTCTGTTTCTTCAATCGATCCTGAAATGTCGTGCAAGTGAAAAAATCCTTCGTAACCCGTAGTTTTTTCCGGAACTTCTTTAGATGGTAATTTAGAAATAAACTTGTTTGCCAGAAGCATTGAATTAATCATTTTTCCTTTAGCATATCCGGGGTGAACGCTTTTTCCTTTAAAAATTAATTTAACGCCTGCAGCATTAAAATTTTCGTACTCTAATTCACCAATCTGGCTTCCGTCCATCGTGTAAGCCCAGTCGGCAGCAAATTTTTCTACATCAAATTTATGTGCACCACGACCAATTTCTTCATCAGGTGTAAAGCCGATTCTGATTTTTCCGTGTTTAATTTCAGGATGCTGAACTAAATATTCCATTGCTGAAACAATTTCGCAGATTCCCGCTTTGTCATCAGCACCCAATAACGTGGTTCCGTCTGTAGTAATTAATGTTTGTCCTTTATATTGCAATAAATCGTCAAAGTAACTTGGCGACAAGATTATATTTTGTTCTTCATTTAAAACAATATCTCCACCGTCATAATTTTCAACAAGTTGTGGTTTTACATTCGCACCTGAAAAATCGGGCGATGTGTCAAAGTGTGAAACAAAGCCAATGGTTGGAACTTCAAAATCTACATTGCTTGGCAAAGTTGCCATAATGTAAGCGTTTTCGTCAATGGTAACCTCTGTTAGACCAATTTGTTTTAATTCTTCAACCAGTTTATTGGCTAAATCCCATTGTTTTTTTGTTGATGGAGTGGTGTCAGAGTTTGGATCTGATTCTGTGTCAACAGTTACATAACTGATAAATCTGTCGATAATATGTTGTTTGTTTTCCATTTTTTAATTGTACTTTATCTTACAAAATTATTAAAAACAGCTTACTTTATAAAGTGTTAGGTGTTTTATTTTTGTAAAGTTGCAGAAATAAAAAAAGCTCAACAAATGTTGAGCTTTTTGTGGGAAGAGCAGGATTCGAACCTGCGAAGGTTTCCCAACGGATTTACAGTCCGTCCTCGTTGGCCGCTTGAGTATCTTCCCTACACTAATCATTGTAATAGTTAAATAAATTATTCTCGCTATTACTATTAAATTTTAATCTTATAATTAAGATTAATATAAAATTCTTTTACTTTTTGTTGATTTTTAAGTTGTGGCTTTTCTTATTTTCAACGGTGCAAATATAAGAGGCTTTTTTAATACTGACAAAGTTTTTTTAGTGTTTTTTACACAAAAAAAGATGTTTTTTTTGTGTGTATTTAATAATCAGTTAGTTGGTTCAATAAATTTTTTTAGCAGAATATAAAAATCTATCTTTTTAACAAGCTGTTTTGTTATTGTGCTAAATTTTTCAGGTTTTGAATATTGTTTATTTTAATTCTTTTTCCTTTTAGATCTATAATTCCTGCTTTTTTTAATTCGGAGAGCAAACGGATACAGCTTTCGGTGGCAGTACCTACCATACTGGCTATTTCTTCGCGACTTAACTGTAAGTTTAAATATCCTTCATGATCGGTTCCTGCGGAGTCTAAAATACTTAATAAAGCCAAAGCTAAACGTTCTTTAACAGTTTTGTGGGTGTGGTTTATGGCAAAATCGGTAGCGTAATTAAGGTTTTGGCACACGTCTTTTGTGACTTCTAAAGAAAAATTTCTGTTATTATCAATAAACGATAGAATTTCTGTTTTGGGAATAAAACACACATGCATATCTTCAACGGCAATGGCGCTTAAAGTAGCTTTTTCTTGTGTTAAAATAGATGTTTGTCCTAACAATTCTCCTTTTGTAATTAGTTTTAAAATGGTGTCTTTTCCGTTAGAATTCATTTTAACAAGCTTACAAATTCCTTCTTTTATACAATAAACACCATTTATTACATCGCCTTCATTAAAGATTACTTCACCTTTTTTTATAAGGTGTGTATCCTTACAGTCCGCAAGATGTACTAATTCATTTTTAGACAAAGCCTTTAACGAACTTAATTCTCTAACGATACATTGCTCACATTTGCCCATAATGTAGAATTTTATGCAAAGATACTATTATATATGATAATTATCATTTTTTTTAAATTCTCAACATCAGAATTTTGCATCAGGTATAAAGCAAATAGTGGGTATGTTAAATTGTTATCATTGCGGAAATGAAATCATTGAAAATGAAATGCTTGTTTTTGATGATAAAAAATTTTGTTGCAAAGGTTGTCAAACGGTTTATGAACTTTTTTCAGATAACGGATTGACTAATTATTATGATTTTGAAAAAAATCCGGGGGCAAAACCAAAAGATGCCGATGCAAAGTTTAATTATCTTGAGAATGCCGATATTGTATCGAAACTTTTAGATTTTCAAGAAGGATCAACACAAATTGTCCGACTTTACATTCCGCATATTCACTGTAGTTCGTGTATCTGGATTTTAGAAAATTTAAATACGCTTAATTCAGGCATCAGTCAATCGCAGGTAGTATTTTCGCAAAAAAAGATTACGATTGTTTTTAACAGCGAGACGGTTTCTTTGAAAGAAATCGTGTTATTACTGGCGTCTATCGGGTATGAACCTTACATTAGTTTAGAGAATTTTGACAACAAACCCAAATTGATAGACCGTAATTTACTTTATAAAATTGGTGTGGCTTTCTTTGGTTTTGGAAATATCATGTTGTTGTCTTTTCCCGAATATTTTAATGTAAACGATTATTGGATCCATCAATACAAAGATTTTTTCAGATACCTGAACATATTTCTGGCACTTCCTGTTTTTTTATATTCGGCAACACCTTACTATATTTCGGCCTATCACAGCATAAAAGCAAAAGCATTTAATATCGATATTCCAATGGCTTTAGGAATTATTGTGATGTTTCTTCGCAGTTTGGTTGATATTTTTTTTCAAGACGGAGCCGGATTTTTAGACAGCATGTGTGGCTTGGTCTTTTTTATGCTTTCAGGAAAATTAATCCAGCAAACTACGTATAATTTTTTGTCGTTTGAACGTGATTACAAATCTTATTTCCCCATTGCGGTTACTAAAATTGAGAATAAAGCCGAAGTTCCTATTCAGGTTTATGAAATTGAAAAAGGCACTCATTTAATGATTCGCAATGAAGAATTGATTCCTGTTGATGCTGTTTTATTGTCTGATACGGCTTATATCGATTACAGCTTTGTAACAGGCGAGGCGGTTCCGGTAGAAAAAAAATCGGGCGATAAAATTTTTGCTGGCGGAAAACAAGTAGGAAATGCCATTGTTATTGAAGCAGTAAACAGCGTTTCTCAAAGTTATTTAACACAATTATGGAGTAACGAAGTTTTCCAGAAAAGAACCTCACAAAAACTAAAAACCATTACCGACAGAGCCAGCCGTATTTTTACGCCTGCTTTGTTAAGCATAGCCTTTATTGGGTTTATTGGTTGGAGCTTTGTAAGTTTTAATGATGCGTTTAATGTTTTAACAGCGGTTTTAATTGTTGCATGCCCGTGTGCTTTGGCGTTAACGGCTCCTTATACTTGGGGAAACGTCATTCGGTTAATGGGAAAACGAAAATTATATCTTAAAAATACGGCTGTTATTGAGCAACTTTCTAAGGCGGATGCATTGGTTTTCGATAAAACGGGAACGTTGACATCAAATAAAAATCAACAGATTAAATATGTGGGTGAACATCTGACCAAAGAAGAATTAATGGCAGTAAAAAATATTGTTCGTGGATCAAATCATCCGTTAAGCAGAAGGCTTTATATGTTTTTACCCGAATGTAATATTAAAAAGCCCTTATTGTTTAACGAAATTGCCGGAAAAGGAATTGAAGGTGTTTTTGAAGAATATCACTTGAGAATTGGTTCAGCAAATTGGTTGGAAATTTCTGATCAACTGGTTGTGCACGATACCAAAGTTTATATAGAGATAGATCACAAGGTAAAAGGATATTTTGTTTTTGAAAACGAATATCGAAAAGGTATTAAAAAATTGTTTGAAACGCTTAAAGATAGAAATTACCAGCTTTATGTGCTTTCGGGCGACAATAATGGGGAAGAAAAGACACTACGACAATTGGTATCGGTCGATACGCAATTGGTTTTTAACCAAAAGCCGGAAGATAAGCTCCGTTTTATTGAAAATCTGCAATCTCACGGAAAAAATGTACTGATGATTGGCGATGGTTTAAACGATGCGGGAGCTTTAGCACAGAGTAATATCGGTATTTCTATTTCAGAAAATGTAAATGTTTTTACACCTGCCAGCGATGCAATTTTAGATGCCGGTGCGTTTACAAAAATACCTTATTTTTTAGCGTTTGCCAAAAACGCAATGAAAACCATAAAAATGAGTTATTGCCTTGCCATTAGTTACAATATTGTAGGCTTGTCTTTTGCATTGTCTAATCAGTTATCACCTTTGGTAGCAGCGATCATCATGCCTGTAAGTACAGCAACAATTATAAGTTTTGTTACATTGATGAGTGGTATTTATGCGAAAAAATCAAAAGGATAGTTTTCTTAAAAAAATATTAAAGGAACTGACATTTGTCATGTTTTAAGAAAACTAACAGCACTAATTTTGAGTAAAGATTTAAGGTATGGGCGTAATTTATATTCTAATATGCATAAGCGTATTTGTAGCTGCAGTTTTTTTATATCTCTTTATAAAATCTGTAAAAAGCGGGCAGTTTGACGATCAATACACACCTTCGGTAAGGATGCTGTTTGACGACGAATTAAAAAAGAAAAAAAACAATAAATCACAAAAACAATCAAATTAATTTAGTATGGAAGTACAACAGTTTTACTACGACAACAAAATTGTTAAAAAATTCCTTTATGCTTCTATATTCTTCGGAGTAGTAGGTATGCTGGTAGGTTTGCTTTTAGCAGTAATGTTTATCTTTCCTAATATAACCGATAATATTCCATGGTTAAGTTTTGGGCGGTTGCGTCCGTTACACACAAACGCCGTTATTTTTGCGTTTGTGGTAAATGCTATTTTTGGTGGCGTTTATTATTCTTTGCAACGGTTGTTAAAAACCCGTATGTACAGTGACCTTTTAAGTAACATTAACTTCTGGGGTTGGCAGCTTATCATTGTAGCAGCAGCTATAACGCTTCCGTTAGGTTACACTTCATCAAAAGAATATGCCGAATTAGAATGGCCTATTGATATTGCCATTGCCGTTGTATGGGTGGTATTTGGTATCAATATGATTATGACCATTTTAAACCGAAGAGAACGCCATTTATACGTAGCTATCTGGTTTTATTTGGGAACTTTCGTAACGGTAGCGGTTCTGCATATTTTTAACAATTTGGAACTACCTGTAAGCGCCTGGAAATCATATTCGATCTATGCAGGTGTTCAGGATGCTTTGGTACAATGGTGGTATGGGCACAATGCAGTAGCGTTTGTTTTAACCACACCGTTTTTAGGATTGATGTATTACTATTTGCCTAAAATAGCCAACCGTCCGGTGTATTCTTATCGTTTATCGATTATTCATTTTTGGTCGTTAATCTTTTTATACATCTGGGCAGGACCTCACCATTTATTATATACAGCACTTCCGGAATGGGCTCAAAATTTAGGGGTTGTTTTCTCTGTAATGTTAATTGCCCCGTCTTGGGGTGGTATGATTAATGGTTTGTTAACACTTCGCGGTGCTTGGGATAAAGTAAGAACCGAACCCACATTGAAATTCTTTGTAGTAGCAATTACAGCTTATGGTATGGCTACTTTTGAAGGTCCCATGTTGTCGTTAAAAAACGTAAATGCGATTGCACATTACACCGACTGGATTGTTGCACACGTACACGTTGGTGCATTAGCATGGAACGGATTTATGGTCTTTGCTATTGTGTATTGGTTAATACCGCGTTTAACAAAAACAGTGCTTTATTCTAAAAAACTGGCAAATTTCCACTTCTGGATAGGTACTTTAGGTGTGATTCTTTACACCATTCCATTATATGTTGCAGGCTTTCAGCAACACATGATGTGGAAACAATTTAATCCGGACGGAACGTTAAAATACGGTAACTTTTTAGAAACAGTTACAGCCATTATGCCAATGTATGCCATGCGTGCAATTGGTGGATCGTTATATGTAATTGGGGTTTTTGTATTGGTTTACAATGTTTACAAAACGGTAAAGGCAGGCTCTAAAGTTGAAGACGAACTGGCAGAAGCTCCTGAATTACCTCGTATTGTATCACACCGTATGAAAGGTGAAGGTTTCCACACCTGGTTAGAACGCAAGCCCATCCAGTTAACCATTTTGGCAACAATAGCCATATTAATTGGTGGCATTGTGCAGATCATTCCAACTCTGGTAGTCGATTCAAACATTCCAACCATTGCCAGCGTAAAACCATATACGCCGTTAGAATTAGAAGGTCGCGATTTATATGTGCGTGAAGGTTGTGTGGGATGTCACTCTCAAATGGTCCGTCCGTTCAGGAGTGAGGTTGAGCGTTATGGCGAATATTCAAAATCCGGAGAATACGTGTACGATCATCCTTTCTTATGGGGATCAAAACGTACTGGTCCCGATTTACACAGATTAGGTGCAAAATATTCAGACAACTGGCATTTTAACCACATGTACGATCCGCAAAGTACTTCTCCCGGATCTATTATGCCGGGTTACAAATGGTTGTTTGCAAACAAAGCGTTAGATCTTTCAGACGTAGAAAACAAAATGCGTGCAATGCAGAAATTGGGCGTACCATATACCAATGAAGACATTGCAAATGCAAAAGTCGCCATAAAGGCGCAGGCACAGCAAATAGAAGAGAACTTAAAAAATGATCCCGATTTTGTAAAATCGTACGAAGCAAGTAAAGAAGCAGCTAAAGCAAGCGGAGAAAATTTTGTTCCAATGAGCGAAAGAGAAATTACGGCTTTAATAGCTTACTTACAACGTTTGGGAACCGATGTGAAGGTAAAAGAAGAAAATTAAAAAATTATGCTAAAGTTCATTAAACACAATATGGAAACTATTTCAGGTATTGAAATTTATCCTGTTATAGCCTTACTTATTTTCTTTCTGTTTTTTGTTGGATTGGTTTTATGGGTATTTACCTATAAGAAACAAACATTGAACGAATTAAGTAACCTGCCATTAAACGATGGCAAAAACAATGAAGAAACAAATTCAAATAGGTCGTTATGAAAAGATTTTTTCCTGTATATGTCCGCGTTCCGCTTATATTCTTTCTGTCATTTGGTTTAATAGAATATCTGATAGATTCTGGAGACAAGCCTGCATTTATAGAATATCCTTCGGTATTATTGCTTTTAGGTTTGATATTATTGGTTTTGATTGCTATTGAAATTGTAGTCAATGCATCGAATAACATCTTAAATCAGTTAATGACACCTGAAGAGCGTGCAGAAAAAGAACGATTAGAAAACATGCCTTTTTCGCAACTTCCGGCAATAAAGAAATTGTTGCAAAAACTAACGAAATCTAAATCTATTAAAGAAGAAAAAGAGATAGAATTAGAACACGAATACGACGGAATCAAAGAATTAGATAATGTTTTGCCGCCATGGTGGGTTTACCTGTTTTATTCAACGGTAATTTTCGGCGTGATTTACTTAGGAAAATACCATTTGTTTGGTGGCGAAAATCAATATCAAGAGCTTGATAAAGAATTGGCAATTGCCCAAAAAGAAATCGAAGAATATAAAAAGACCGCACCCGATTTATTAACGGCTGACCAAGTGGTATTGTTAACAGAACCGGCTGATATTGCTGCAGGTAAAGCCTTGTTCGACTCTAACTGCGTGGCGTGTCACCGTGCCGATGGAGGTGGAGGTATCGGTCCCAACCTTACCGATGAATATTGGATTTTGGGTGGCGATGTAAAAGATATTTTCAATACCATTATGGAAGGCGGTAGAGACGGTAAAGGTATGGTAGCGTGGAAACAACAAATTAAACCTACCGATATTCAAAAAATAGCGAGTTTTATTTTAACGCTTCAAGGTACAAACCCTGCCGATGCCAAAGCACCTGAAGGCGATAAAGTTGCTCCTGTTGCAACAAATTAAATTTTAATTATAAAAGATAGTATTTCTGTTAAAAGTAAAGACTGTTTTTTCAATGATTAGTTTTATTTTTTTCCGCAGCCTTTTGTAAAAAGGAAGGCTGTGGTTTTTCAAAAGGAAACTAATAAAATACAAAAAAATGAGTAAGGTAGCCGACGATAGTTTTAGAGACAGTATCGGAACAATTGATAAAGAGGGAAAAAGAGCCTGGGTATATCCTAAAAAGCCCGAAGGTAAATATTACAACAAGCGTAAAATGGTCAGTTATTTACTGTTAATCGTTTTATTTGCTGCACCGTTTATCAAAATAAACAACAATCAATTGTTTTTGTTTAATGTGCTGGAACGAAAGTTTTCTATTCTCGGATTTACGTTTTGGCCGCAAGACTTTTACATTGTTGTAATTGCAATGATTATAGGTATTGTATTTGTTGCATTGTTTACCGTTGCTTTTGGTCGCATTTTTTGCGGATGGATCTGTCCTCAGACTATTTTTATGGAAATGGTTTTCAGAAGGATAGAATATTGGATAGAAGGTGACCGCGGAGCACAAATCAGGTTAAACAAACAACCTTGGAATAAAGAAAAAGTTCGAAAAAAAGGCATTAAATGGTTCTTGTTTTTTATCATTTCATTTCTAATTGCAAATGTGTTTCTTGCTTACGTTATTGGTTCAGACCAAGTGTTGCTGATGATAAAACACGGTCCGCAAAAACATCTTTCTACATTAATAGCATTATTGATATTTACCGGGGTATTTTACTTTGTATTTGCATGGTTTAGAGAACAGGTTTGTATCATTGCTTGTCCGTACGGACGTTTACAAGGTGTTTTGTTAGATGAAAAATCAATCGTTGTGGCGTATGATTATGTACGGGGAGAATCAACAAACGGACGGGCAAAATTCAGAAAAAACGAAGATCGCACCGAAAAAGGAGTAGGAGATTGTATCGATTGTTTCCAATGTGTACATGTTTGCCCCACAGGAATCGATATCAGAAACGGAACGCAGTTAGAATGTGTAAACTGTACTGCTTGTATTGATGCGTGTGATCATATAATGGAATCGGTAAATATGCCAAAAGGATTGATCAGATACGCATCGGAATCTGAAATTTCAAAAAAAGAAAAATTTCAGTTTACCGCCCGCATGAAAGGATACAGTGCCGTATTGCTTATTTTGATAGGTATTTTAACCGGCTTATTGTTTTTACGCAGTAATGTTGAAACCAAAATTCTGCGATTACCCGGACAGCTGTTTGAACACAAAGGCGAAAATATCAGCAATGTTTACACGTATAAAATAGCCAATAAAACCGCCCGTGATTTTGATGAGGTTACCATTAAGCTGATCCAACCCGAAGGAAAAATAATTTTGGTAGGTAACAAAATGATAAAAATACCAAAAGAAGGAATGGTTCAGGGAACGTTGTTTATAGAAATTCCGCAAAAGCTTTTACAAAGTGATAAAACCGAAGTACAGCTCGAAATTTATAACAACGAAGAATTAATAGATCAAACAAAAACCAATTTTTTGGGACCAAGAAGTTTTAATTAAAAATTTATACAAGATGAAATTCAATTGGGGAACCGGTATTGTAATAGGTATTATATCTTTTATGGTATTTATCTTACAATATGTTATTCGTGTACAGGTTGATCCACAATACGATAACGAATTAGTTACTGAAAATTATTATCAGAAAGAACTGGAAGTAAACAGCAACTTTGTTCAAAAACAAAACGCTTTAAGCTTAACCGGTTTAGATATTAAAACCACACAAAAGGGCATTGAAATATATTTCCCTGAAGCTTTTAAGGCACAGGATATAAAAGGAAATATATCCCTATACAGACCATCGAACCAGGCTCTTGACCAGACATTTCCATTAAATTTGTCGTCAAATTATTTGCTTATACCTAAATCCCGCCTGGTCGATGGTCGTTGGGATATCTCATTAAACTTCAGTTATAAAGATACAACATATTTAAAAGAACAAACATTGGTTTTATAATGATTATTCCGTTGCTATTGGGCTTATTCAGCAGTCTGCATTGCGTAGGTATGTGCGGACCCATAGTACTGGCATTGCCTGTACATAACCTAACCATTGAGCAAAGAACACTGCGTATTATTGCTTATCATTTAGGAAGAATAGGTATGTATGCTTTGCTGGGAGCTTTTTTTGGAACCGTAGGTAAAGGGTTGTTCATAGCCGGATTTCAACAAAATATCTCTATTTTATTAGGAGTTTTATTGATTCTTTTTGTACTCTTTTTTAAAGAACGATATTTACAAAACACATTGATTTTTAATTCTAAATGGTACTTTAAATTTAAATCGCTTTTTAATATCGTCATTAAAAAAAGAACCTTAGGTTCATTTGTCGTATTAGGGTTACTCAACGGATTATTACCTTGTGCCATGATTTACACTGCCTTGTTTGGAGCTACTGCTACACAAGGCACATTGCAAGGATCCCTGTTTATGTTTTGGTACGGTTTGGGCACGATACCTTTGTTAACTGTAATAGCCTGGGCAGGTCAATGGGCAACCGCCACACACAAGAAAACCTTTAAAAAGCTAACATCTGTATTTTTAGTATTAACAGGTATCTTGTTAATTATCCGCGGATCAGGAATAGAGATTCCTTACATTGCGCCATCTACCTTGCAATTATTTATCTCAGGCAACCCACAGTGTTTTTAGAGTAATTAGAAATGTTTATTGAGTATTACTGATTTCTATCTTTTCAAATAAAAATTTCCTGGAACCCGCTTGTACATTATTATCTACATCGGTAGTAATATTCTGGAAACTTTCAAAAAGTTTATATCCGTTAAAAGCAAGGAAATTAAGTGCTTCTATTTCAGAGTTAAATCTTTTTTCTTCATTATTTTCCTTTACGACAGCCAGATCTTTTAATTTTTTTCCGAATGTTAAAGCAGGAATCTGACCATAATCAATCAAAAGATATGATGAAGTAAATAGTGTTTTTGGTTGAAATTCAACAACAATATATTTAGCAGGAAGATCCTTTAACGAAATTTGATTAACTTCTTGAGCCTGGATTAATTGAGAAGAGATAAGGAATGTGAGAATGTATATAAAATGTTTCATAAAATTTAATTTTTATGACCTAATACAAACTTCATTCCAAAAAAAATCAACCCAAAAGGTTGATAAAAATGGCAAGCGACCTACATCGCACCGCTACAACCACATACCTTTGCTGCGTTCCCACCCTGGAGGAGTCTGCAGGAGCTGGTCGTGTAGGACTTGCCGTTGCAAATATACAAACAAATTATATTTAAGCAAGCCTTTTGTTAAATAAAAAAAGCGTTGTATTATTGTATTATTAATTAAAAGCAATAATGAAAAAATATAAATACTTAGCATTCTTTGCGTTATCAGTACTTATTGTAGCTTGTGAAAAGGAGAAAAAAAATGTAACTATCGATTCGTCAAAATTAAAGCAAACGTATGCTTTAAGCGAAGATGTTGTTTTACAGTTAGATAGTAATTCTGCAAGCGGGATTGACTCTGTTCAATATTTTGTAAACGATCGTAAAATAGGATCAGTTAAAGAAAATAATGCTTTAACGTATAATTTATCTAATGTAAAATATGGCGTACAAAATATTAAGGCAATTGCTTTCGAGAACGGAAACCCTTATGAAGCATTGATTGAAATCGACGTTTTGTCTCACGTTCAACCTGCCGTATATTCATACACCGTTGTAAATACCTATCCGCACGATATAAAAGCCTATACGCAGGGGTTAGAATTTTATGGAGATATTTTAATTGAAAGTACCGGAAACGGAGAAGGCATAGGAACGCGTACCAAAGGAAAATCGAGTGTGCGTAAGGTAAATCCTAAAACCGGTGAGGTGATTAAGATGAATGAATTAGATGATACAATTTTTGGGGAAGGAGCTACTGTTCTGAATGATAAAATATATCAGCTGACATATAAAAACAATGAAGGATATGTTTACAACATAGAAACTTTAGAGAAAGAAAAAACGTTGCCCTATTTTCAAAAAATGGAAGGTTGGGGATTAACAAACGATGGAACGTATTTATACATGACCGATGGAACGGATAAGGTTTATAAATTAGATCCTGAAACTTTTAAAATGATTGATTATTTTGTGGTTTCAACAAATCGTGGTACTGTACCGGCGGTAAATGAATTAGAATGGGTAAATGGTGAAATTTTTGCAAACTTTTATGGTCAGGATGCGTTAGGAATTTTTAGTCCGGTTGATGGGGCTGTAAGTGCGGTAGTAGATCTAAGCGAATTAAAAAGCAAAGTTACACCACACCCCGATTTAGATGTTTTAAACGGAATTGCCTACAATAAAAAAACCGATACGTTTTTTGTAACAGGAAAAAACTGGGATAAAATGTTCGAAATTAAAATAAACAGATAACAAAAACCGTCCAATTCTGGACGTTTTTTTGTTTTAAGAACACAAAATTTACCTTAAGGAGAAAGATTATGTGTTTAAAATGAAAGTGTAAAAATCAAATAAAATTAATACCCCTTATTACTAATAACTTCGTAATTTTGCATAAACAACAAACAATAGTAATATGCTGAATATTCCAGACTCTAATAACCCCAGAGTTGTAATTATAGGTGGCGGATTTGCCGGTGTTTCATTAGCACGAAAGTTAAAAAATAAAAATTTTCAGGTTGTTTTGTTAGATAAGCATAATTATCACAATTTTCAACCCTTGATGTATCAGGTAGCAACCGGCGGATTAGAATCGGGAACGATTGCTTATCCGATTCGTAAAATTGTTAAAGAGCATAAAGAAGCATTCTTTAGGATGGCTTTGGTTGAAGAAATAGATACGGAAAATAAAAAAGTATTAACCGATATTGGTACGATTTATTACGATTATGTAGTCATAGCAACAGGTTCTACCAATAATTATTTCGGAAATAAAGAAATTGAAAAGAACAGTATGGTAATGAAAACCATACCCGAAGCTTTAAATATACGGAGTTTGATTCTTGAAAATTTTGAACTGGCTTTGCAAACCAATAATATGGAAGAGCGTAAGACCCTGATGAATTTTGTTATTGTTGGAGCTGGACCAACGGGAGTGGAGTTGGCAGGTGCATTGGCAGAAATGAAAAATGCCGTTTTTCCTAAAGATTATCCCGATTTAGATCTTTCAATGATGGAAATCAATCTGATTCAGGGCGGAGAACGGATTTTAGATGCAATGACCAAAAAATCGTCAAAAGCAGCAGAGAAATTTTTGAAAGAATTAGGTGTAAAAATCCATTTAAATACCATTGTTACCAATTATGATGGTGTAACTATTGAGACGAAAGGTGGCTTATCTATTAAAACACAGGCTGTTATTTGGTCGGCAGGGGTAAAAGGAGCACCGGTTGACGGTATTTCGCAGACTTTAGATCGTGCTACCCGAATCAAAGTAAATGAATTTAATCAGGTAGAAGGTTTTACAGATATTTTCGCATTGGGCGATGTAGCGGCAATGTACGGAGAAAAATATCAGTACGGACATCCAATGATGGCACAACCTGCTATTCAGCAAGGAGCATTGTTGGCAGAAAATTTAGAACGTTTAGAGAAAAAGCAATCGCTTAAAAAATTTGTATATAACGATAAAGGTTCCATGGCAACAATCGGTAGAAACAAAGCTGTTGTAGATTTGCCTAAACTGCATTTTAACGGAGTTTTTGCATGGTTTGTATGGATGTTTGTCCACTTATTCTCATTAATCGGATTTAAAAATAAAGCATTGGTATTCTGGAGCTGGGTGTACAATTATTTTGTTTTTGATCGCGAATCGCGTGTAATCATTCGTCCGTATCGTAAAAACAGAGATATTAAAACAGATGACAATTAATGGTGTGGATATTTTTTATTGTAATTAATCAACAATCCCACAAATTTATTATATGACTGAATGCCGTCTTTTTGGTTGTTAATCTTTAAAAACCGACCGTAAAGATGTTTAAAAAAATACGAAGAAATGTTTCGCTTACTTTGCCAAAATAGTTCGCTTTCCAAAATATTTTGTTGAACGCCTACATTTAAACGGTTAAAAAGTAACTGATACGTTTCTTCGTTTTCATTTCGGTACTGTTTCAAACAATATTTTAAAGCATATAAATTAGCGGCATATTTAAATTTTACGTTTTCGCTTTGCAGCAGTACCTGATAACCAAAGAAATTAGCTTCGGTTTCACTCGATATTCCCAATTGATGTGCCATTTCGTGGGCCACTGTTACCGGCATTCCTATTGTCGGAATTTGAATATTTACCTGATTTTCGTGTGTAAACGGATTAAAATATCCGCTAAATCCGGTATATGATTGTAAAGCCGAATAAAACGATGGCTTTACATTGTTAATTTTATTAGTTGTAAGAATCTTTTTTAAATGATCGGGCAGTTTGGCGTAATTTAATTTTGCATTTTTATTGAACAATTCCAAATCTTTTTCAATCACCACTTTTTGAAGAGAACCTCCGGTAATTAACAAATGTTGATGGTTTACGATCATAGTCAGCTTGTTGGTCAGCGTTTTTAAATCTTCCATGTCGTAATCGCGATCTAATTCTAATTGATAGGCAATCGAGTATTTATAGTTGTTAAAACCCCAAAACAACTGAAAAATTCCGAAAAATGATGCAATCGCAATCATTAAAAAAAAAGACAATTTCCGAAATAATCCCTTTTTAATCAGCATAACGATTTTATAAATAACAAAAACAATAATTACGGCATAAAACACGTCGCCTAAAGAAAAAGAAAACAGATTTGTTACTGTGTGCAACAATTGATCTAAAAATGTATAAAATCGCTGATTGTAATATGTTGTGAAAAATTCCGGAAAACCGGGAGCTAATAAATAAGCTATACACACAACAATAATCAATCCGATTAAAAAAAAATATTTTTTTTTCATTTAGGGCATTTATTTAGAATAAATAAAAATTAATAATTATATTTGTACTCGTTAAAGATAAGAATAATGAGTAAATGTAAATCTTTTGATGAAGTAATTTATTTTTGCGATGGAAAGAAATGCTGCAGATACAATGAAGAAGCAAAATCATGTTTAAAAGAATTACTAAATGACACAGGTTTAAACAAAAATGTTTTGTTAGAAAAAATGAAATGCCAGGGAATGTGTAAAAGCGCACCGGTTTTTTACATTAATTCAGAAAAAAAATATAAGAAAGAAGTTACCAAGAAAAAAGCAAAAAAATTATTTGATAAATATATAGTTGCTTAACTTAAAATTAATTATTGTTTTATTTTGTATGTAGCCATTTTAAACTTGTTTTAAAGTGGCTTTTTTGTTTGATAATAACTAACTTTGATTAAAATTTAAAAGATATGAGTCAAGATATTCGCAATTTAGAGCCACTGCCACTGTGGAATCACTTTGCAGATTTAAACGCAGTTCCGCGTCCGTCTAAAAAAGAAGAACGTGTCATTGCCTTTATGAAACAATTTGGAGAAAATTTAGGATTACAGACCTTGGTAGATGAAGTAGGTAACGTGATCATTAAAAAACCGGCTACTCTGGGTATGGAAAACCGTAAACCAATCGTTTTGCAATCGCATTTGGATATGGTTCACCAAAAAAACAACGATACCGTTTTTGATTTCGACACCCAAGGAATCGAAATGTATGTAGATGGAGATTGGGTACGTGCTAACGGAACCACATTAGGTGCCGATAACGGAATTGGTGTTGCAACCATTATGGCAATTTTGGCATCGAATGAAATTCAACACCCTGCCATTGAAGCATTGTTTACCATTGATGAAGAAACCGGAATGACGGGTGCTATGGGCTTAAAAGGCGGATTGTTAGAAGGTGAAATCCTATTGAATTTAGACACTGAGGAAGATGATGAAATTGATATAGGTTGTGCCGGAGGGGTAGATGTTACCGCTCATGCTGAATACGATGAAGAAGACACGCCTGATGGATCTGTTGCTTACAACATAACCGTAAAAGGGTTAAAAGGCGGGCATTCAGGAATGGATATCCACAAAGGTTTGGGCAATGCCAACAAAATTATGAATCGCTTGTTATTTAATGGTTTTGACAGTTTTGGCTTACAAATTTCAACTATTAACGGCGGAAGTTTACGCAATGCCATTCCACGCGAAAGTGTAGCAGAAGTAATCATTGCCAAAGTGTATGACGAAGCTTTTGTATTTGATATGCAGCAGATTGTCAATGAAATAAAAACCGAATTGGCAACAATGGAACCTAATCTGGAAATTATTTTTGAGAAAAAAGACAGTTTACCAGCAAAAGTAATGCCTCCGGTGGCACAGTATTATTTGGTTCGGGCTTTATATACAGCACATAACGGTGTATATAGAATGAGTGCTGATTTTGAAGATTTGGTAGAAACATCTAATAATATCGCAAAAGTAACGGTAGGAAACGGCAAATTGCAAGTACAATGTTTAACAAGATCATCAGTAGAATCATCAAAATTTGATTTAGCGAATGCCTTGCGTTCTGCTTTTGAATTAATGGGTTGCGAAGTAGAATTCTCAGGTTCTTATCCGGGATGGACACCAAATCCTAACTCCTCAATTCTTAAAGTTTTAGATGAATTATATGAAAAACAAAACGGAAAAAAAGCAAATGTCGTTGCTTGTCACGCCGGATTAGAATGCGGAATTTTAGGAACTAATTATCCTGATATGGAAATGATTTCGTTTGGACCAACCATTCGCGGAGCGCATTCACCAGAAGAACGGGTTTCTATTTCATCAGTTCAAAAATACTGGAATTTTGTGTTGGAAATTCTTAAAAATATTCCGGTTAAATAATAAAGTACTTTAATTAAACATCCCCAAAAACACCCATATTTGGGGATGTTTTATATATTGAAAATTTTATATATTAAACTCAATTAAAACGTATGAAGTTTTTGAGTCATTTGTTTGGGTAGTGTGATAAACTTCGGCGATAACGGCATTGTTTGAAATCCAATAGACAGATTCTTTTTTTACTTTAAAATTGGTAAAGTTTACTAGGAATTGCTCTGTAAAATCAAAATCGTTATTTAAGCTTTGTACGATAAATAAGCTTCCCACATCATTATCGTTATAGAGTTGGACAAAATGCCGATTGTTTTTGTTGTAAACAGGCAAACTTTTTGTGTATAACGGAATAATGTTTGATCGACGCTTGCTATAATATGCATAATACGTATCTCCTTCTTCTTGTACTTCAAAAACGTATCGTTGTAAAGCGGCGCTGAATCCTTTTAATAGATTAAATGCCGTACCTTCTTCAGTATCATTTTGCTGTGGAATTTCTATTTGTTCCCCACTGTTTGTTTGAAAAGAATACGTTTTGGTTTCATTATTAAAAGAGATATCATTGGCATGTGTTATAAAATTTGATACCAATTTGTTCTTTTGTTTTTTGTAGAAATCGTATGATACCAATTTGATTGTTCCGTATTTTGAAAAAGATTTGTCTTGATCGTTATAAACACCTTTTAAATTACTATATCTGATTTCATCTAAATTTACAAGATCTAACGAGTAAGGATCTTTCTTCTCGAAAAACTCTTTTTTAACATACCCCTGATAGCTTACCGGATTATTTCCGTATTGAAAGTAGTTTACTTCGTAAAAATCATCATCTTCAGCAACTACAAACAACCTTTGATCAGGAGATTTTTCTATGCGTTTAATCTGGCTGTTTACCGTGTCTTTAGAAGCAAACATAACAACCGTTTGGTTTGTAGCAAACAGCAATTCTTTTTCTAAAGAATCAAGCTCAAAAGGAATTTTTTTAAAAGGAGTCAGGGTTTCGATGGTATTTTGTGGCGTTTGCTCTTTCTTACAAGCAATGAAACTGCCTAAAACCGAACATAATAATAAAAGAAATCCTACTTTTTTCATAACATAGTTTTTAAAAGTTAAAAGCACCCGTTAAGGTGCTTCTACTTATTTTTTATTTTCTTCGCACCATTTACGGGCATTTACAAAAGCTTCCACCCACGGAGAAACTTCGTCTTTTCTTCCTGCTGGGTAATTTGCCCAGTTCCAAGGGAAAACAGAACGTTCTATGTGTGGCATCGTAACCAAATGTCTTCCTGTTTTATCGCACATCATTGCGGTGTTGTAAGCGGAGCCATTTGGATTGGCAGGATATGCACTGTAAGCATATTTAGCCACAATATTGTATTGATCTTCGTTGTTTGGCAATACAAATTTTCCTTCTCCGTGCGAAATCCAAACACCTAACGTACTTCCGGCTAAAGAAGACAACATAACAGAGCTATTAGGCTGTACTTTTACCGAAATAAAGTTTGATTCGTGTTTTTGTGAAGTATTGTATGTCATTTTTCCATGAACTTCGTGTTCCGGATTGATCAATTCCAATTCCATAAATAACTGACAGCCGTTACAAATTCCTACAGATAAAGTATCAGGACGTGCAAAGAAGTTTTTCAATGCGGTATTGGCTTTTTCATTGTACATAAATGCACCCGCCCAACCTTTGGCAGAACCTAAAACGTCAGAATTTGAAAATCCGCCCACAGCACCAATAAACTGGATATCTTCTAAGGTTTCACGACCCGAAATTAAATCGGTCATGTGAACATCTTTTACGTCAAAACCAGCCAAGAACATGGCGTTTGCCATTTCGCGTTCAGAATTTGAACCTTTTTCACGGATAATTGCTGCTTTAGGTTTTGGTTTTGAACTATCAATTGTAGGTTTGCTTCCGTTGAAATGGAACGGAAAACTAAACTGCAAAGGTTGTTTTTTGTAGTTCATTAAACGCTCGCGCGCCATTCCGTTTTTAGACTGTTTTTTGTCTAAATAATACGAAGTTATAAACCAGGTGTCGCGCAATTCGTTAATGTTGAAATTGTATAAATCGCCATTAAAGAACAATTTTAATTCGTGTCCTTCAGATGGAACGCCAATTTTTACGAATTCAACTCCGTTTGCAGATAGTTTATTTTCAAAAGTACTATCGTTTTGTGCTTGTAAAACCACTGCGATGTTTTCGTTGAACAATGCTTTAATGATGTCCGGTTCGTTTAATCCTGTTAAATCAATATCTGCATCTAAATTATAACCTGCAAAACACATTTCAAGCAATGTCGTAATCAATCCACCAGAACCCACATCGTGTCCGGCTGCAATTTGATGATCATTTATTAATTCCTGAATGGTATTGAACGCCTTTTTGAAATAAGCGGCATCAGTTATGGTAGGAACTTCGTTTCCAACTTTATTTAAAATCTGTGCAAAAGACGAACCACCAAGTTTAAGTTTGTCTTTAGATAAATTGATGTAATAAATTGATCCTGCGCTTTTTGATAAAACTGGTTCAACGACTTTGGTAATATCTGTACAGTTACCGGCAGCAGAAATAATTACCGTTCCCGGAGCAATCACATCGCCTTCAGGATATTTTTGTTTCATTGATAAGGAATCTTTTCCTGTAGGAATATTAATTCCTAATTCAATCGCAAAATCAGAACATCCTTTAACAGCTTGATACAAACGGGCATCTTCTCCTTTGTTGTTACAAGCCCACATCCAGTTGGCAGATAATGATACACCGCTTAAACCGTTTTTCAATGGAGCAAAAATAATATTAGATAAGGCTTCACCAATAGCATTTCGACTTCCTGCAACCGGATCAACCAAAGCAGTTACAGGCGAATGCCCTACGGTGGTTGCAATACCCTCTTTTCCTTTGTAATCTAACGCCATTACCCCCACGTTGTTTAAAGGTAACTGTAACGGTCCCACACATTGTTGTTTAGCCACACGACCACCCACACAACGATCTACTTTATTGGTTAACCAGTCTTTACAGGCAACAGCTTCTAACTGCAATACCTGATTTAAATAGTTGTAAACTTCTTCTTTTTCGTATGTTAGTTCAGCATAATTGTATGTTACGGTTTTATCGTTCATTATGGTTTTAGGCGATGAACCAAACATATCTTCTAAAGCAAAATCCATAGGTTTTTCGCCAGTTGTAGAAGATTCAAAAGTGAAACGGTTATTGCTTTTCACTTCGCCCACGTTGTACATAGGTGAACGTTCACGATCGGCAACTCGCTGTAATGTTTCCAGATCATTTTTACCGATAACCAACCCCATACGTTCTTGTGATTCGTTACCGATAATTTCTTTGGCAGACAACGTAGGATCGCCCACAGGCAATTTGTCTAAATCAATCAAACCACCCGTATTTTCGACCAATTCAGATAAGCAGTTCAAGTGTCCTCCGGCACCGTGATCGTGGATAGAAACAATAGGATTGTGGTCTGATTCTACCATTCCGCGTACCGCATTTGCTGCACGTTTTTGCATTTCAGGGTTAGAACGTTGAATGGCGTTTAATTCGATACCTGAACCAAAAGCACCTGTATCAGCAGAAGAAACTGCCGCACCACCCATACCGATACGGTAGTTTTCACCACCTAAGATCACTATTTGGTCGCCCTCTTTAGGATCTTGTTTTTTAGCTTGATCTAATTTTCCGTATCCAATACCACCGGCCTGCATAATTACCTTATCGTAACCAATTTTGCGATCGTTTTCTTCGTGTTCAAACGTTAAAACCGATCCGGTAATTAAAGGTTGTCCAAATTTATTTCCAAAATCAGAAGCTCCGTTTGAGGCTTTAATTAAGATATCCATTGGCGTTTGATACAACCAGTTGCGTTCTTTCATTCCGTTCTCCCAATCACGGTCGTCAACCAATCGAGAGTAAGAAGTCATATAAATTGCAGTTCCCGCCAATGGCAATGAACCTTGACCACCTGCTAAACGGTCACGGATTTCTCCGCCTGAACCGGTTGCAGCACCACTGAAAGGTTCTACCGTGGTAGGAAAGTTGTGCGTTTCTGCTTTTAACGAAATAACCGAATCAAATTCTTTTTCAGAATAAAAATCAGGTTTATCGGCAGCATTTGGTGCAAACTGTGTAACACGCGGACCTTTTACAAAAGCTACATTGTCTTTATAGGCTGAAACAATATCGTTTGGATTTGTTTCAGATGTTTTCTTGATTAATTTAAATAACGATGTAGGTTGTTCTTCGCCATCGATTACAAAAGTTCCGTTGAAAATTTTGTGACGGCAGTGTTCTGAATTTACTTGCGAAAAACCAAATACTTCAGAATCGGTCAATTTTCTGCCTATTTTTTCAGAAACGTTGTTTAAATAGGCAACTTCTTCATCACTTAACGATAAACCTTCCTGTTGATTGTAAACAGCAATGTCGTCAATCTCTAAAACAGGTTGTGGTTCAATGTCAATGGTAAACATTTCTTGCGTTAACGCAGCGAATTTCTGAGAAATCATGGGGTCGAAATCTGTAAAATTTTCGTCAACTTTCTGGAATTCTTCAATACGAATGATCCCGTTGATTCCCATGTTTTGTGTTATTTCTACGGCATTGGTACTCCACGGAGTAATCATTGCGGCACGTGGACCAACAAAATCTTGATTGATTGAAGGTGTTTCTATTTGTGTTGCATTGCCAAAAAGCCATTTTAGCTTTGCTACATCTTCAGTATTTAAAGGAATTGATGTTTGTACAGCGTAAACCGTACCAGACGCGTTTTCAAAAAATTGAATCATCGTTAAATGTTTGTTGTGTTGTTTGAAATAAAGAACAAATTTACTACTAAAAATTTATATTGGCAATATTAATCTGCTGATGAATTTACGTGTTGATAAGCACCTAAATCGGCAGAAGTTAATCTGCTTTTTCCTAATAAATCCTGAGGAACCTGCTGGGCATACGCAGCATTTCCAAAGTTAATTAACGACGTTGCCTTATCGGTAATCATTAGTTCATTTTTACTGGTATTGAAAAAATAAGGTTGGTGTTCATTAAAAGTTTTAGCAATTAAACTATTGGTGTAATACGTGTTGTTGGTAAACTGGTAAGGAAAACTTTCGGTGTTGAATCTGTTGGCTGAATTTAAAAATTTGATTAAGCTGTATTCAAATGTAAAGCTGAAATTGGTTTCTTTGTTCGCTGGCACTAATAAAAGCGATTCGCTGGCATTGCCGTAAATAATACTGTTTTTAAACCGGGCTTGTAAGGCAAATTCGTTTGTTCCGTCGCCATTATTTATGATTACAGCTGTTTGGTTTAACCGGCTCCAGTAATTGGCAAAGGTACAATGTATGAAATCATATGTTCCTCCGTAATTGATGTTTAAAGCCGCTACGCCACAATTATTTGTCACAATATTTGTACCGGTCACGTGAGCCACCTGTAACAGCAATCCGTTTTTTTCGCAGTTGTAAACCTGAAGGTTGTTTAAATTAACAGGAAGTTTATTTTTGTTGATGAATAACCCATCAATGGCGTTTTTGATGATGACATTGCTAAAAGAAGCATCGCTGTCTTGACTGATCCAGATACCGTCCCATTGTCCGGGAGTGTCTTCAAAGCTTGGTTCTAAACGATCACCCTGAAAAACAATTGGATTTTCAATAGAACCATTGGCATTGATTGCTGCATCTGAAAAGGTAACCAAGCCTGAATTTCTGTGAAAATGCACTTCGGCACCTTCGGTAATGGTCAGAATTTTATTGGGAGGCACCGCTGCATAACCATAAATAACATAAGGTTTATCGTTTGTCCATTCCAGTTCATTGCCATTTACGGCATCGTTTTCATCTAAAAAGAAACCGTAAATTTGTACATCGCCAAAGTTCAGACTTTCATAAGAACCATCCTGAAATTTTTGCGGGTACAGAAAAACAGCATCTTTAACCAAAGTAACCAGGTTTACTTTTTGTTGCTGGCTACCGCTTTGAAACAAAATTTCGTCGGTATATAAAAATTCCTTCCCGTTGGTTTGTTGTTTGATATCAACTGTGGTTTCTACAAAAATAAACATACTGTCATTAGCCAGCAATTCCACATTTTCAAAACTTTTGCCTGCCATTCCGTCAACCATTAAACGAAAATTTGAACTTTCGCCTTTACTTAAACGAATCGAAGGAATTTTAATGTCTTTATTGCTTTTATTGTATACTTTTAAATTATACGTACTTGAGCCGATGTTTGAAAAAATGGTATCCAAATAAACGGTGTCTTTAGAAAACGCTAATTCGGAACCAGATGAAGGTTCAAAATTAAAATCGTCACGGCAGGAAACGAAGCCGATGATGAAGAATAAGATGATGATGTTGTAAAAAATTCTCATTGTAAAATATTTTCTAACCAATTTTTTATATGGTATTTGTTGTAAACTTCCTGCGGTAGCTTTTCAAACGGAGTATTTAAAAAAGAGTCAGGAATATTCAGATTATCGAAATCGGTTATTATAAAGATATTCTTTTCATTGTAAAAATCATAATTCTTTATGTTAGAATTATTTGTTATTAATTTTCGCTTCAAACCTAACGCTTCGTAAGGACGCATAGATAAGCCTTTTTGATTGCTATGTGCAATATCAATAACTATTTTAGTGTTTTCGGAATATTGGTAAATTTGTGAAAAAGGCGTACTAGTTTCAGTTATTGTAACCCCGTTGACGTTTACAGGTTTTGATTTTGATTTTGTTTTTTTTGCAACAATCAATGCTTGGGCATTCCATTTTTTTTCTTTTAAATAGGTTATTACTTTTATTATATTGTTTAACCTTGCATCTTTTGAGCCAAAAAAGAACGCGTCGTATGTTGGAAGTTTATCTGTTTTTTTATGAATATAAAAATTAGATATTTTCTTAAAATTATAATTGTTACAATCTTTTTCTTCAAAACTATAAAAGTCGTTAAAGTATGGTAAGGTGCTTTTTAATTTAGGTATTTTATCAAAGCTATCCCAATAAACTACTTTACGTGATTTGACGTTATCTTGAATGAAATTTAGAACTTTTGGGTGCAGTAAATCGGGTCTGAAAATTAAACAAACATCATATTTTTTTTGTTGATTTATATGGTTTAATTGTTGTTTTGCTTTCCAATCTTTTTTTAATGTTTTGTTAAAAAATATTTTTCCTAAAAGATTAAAAATACGTTCAAAACTGTTTTTATATTGATAACTTTCAGGATCGATTTTGACAATCTGATATTGCTCCATTTTTTCTAACTGATTTAATATAGCTAAATCAATATCAAAATGGTTTGGTGCAAAAAACAACAAATTCTGTTTCATAGTTAAATTTATTAAAAACTAAAAGCGGTTCGTATCCAATTATCTAAAGTGTATTTTTGATAGAGTTCTTCAGACAAAGGTTGGTATTCTGAATTTAAAAAGGTTTCTGGAATTGTAATATTCTCATTATCAATTACTAATATGTTGTTTTCGTTGTAAAAATCGTAGTCTTTAATTGTTGTATTATTTGTAATAATTTTTTTGTGTAATGCCATTGCTTCAAAAATTCTGAAACTTAAACCGGTTTGATTTTGCCGAACTAAATCGATTAATATTTCGGCCTCTTTCATTTTTTCAATAACAGTATCTAACTTAATATGTTGCTCTGTTAAATGAATTTTTTTATTTACTTTTTTTGTTGCAGGGTTAGCTACTATAAATTCGTAATTTAAATTATTTGCGTCTAAAATATCTGCAATTTTACTTAGTATAATTTCGCGTTCGTGGGACTTAGATAAAATCATAAAAGCCTTGTTTTTTGGTATTGTATTTATATGTTTATCTAAGTAAATATAATTAGTCAGTAAAGATAGATAACTATGTTTTTTTACATCATTAATATCAAATGAGAAAATCTTATTAAATAATGTATTATGATTTTCAGGTAACGGGATTCTTGCTAAAGAATCATAGTTATAAGCAATAAGTTGATTGGTTTTAGCACGAAATAATGCTAAAATATCTTTTCTAAATAAACCCGGATTAACCATTAACACATAATCTTGTTTTGGCAATTCGTTAATCATTTTAATTAAAGTTCTGTTGCGGTAATCTTTTTTAATGTTTTTACCCAAAAATACTTTGTTTAAAAAATTACCGGCACGATGCCATTTGCTTTTATAAATATATTTAATAGCATTAAGATCTAAAAAAGTTACCTCTATGTCTTTTTGAATTAGAGAATCGGCAATTTTTTTATTAAATCCCCACAAATCAAAGGCTAAGATAGTTATCTTCATAAATTAAATTTCTGTTATTTTTTGTTGTGTTTTTAAAGATTTTGATAAAGGTGCGCCTTGTAAGTACAATAGTAAAAACGACCATTTGCGTGGTTTTATTATGCTTGCAAAAAAAGTTGTAAAAATTAAATAGATTAAAAGTAGATGTTTGCTTAAACAGCCAAAGTGTTTTTGAACCAGATAAACCAGCGATATTTTTAATTCTTTCTTTATGCGGTCACTGTGTTCAGTACTGATTCCATGGTAATGAAGATATTTTGCCGAAGGTACAAAATAGCAATTTTTTCCAATGTTTTTTAAGCGTAAACACACATCTGTTTCTTCATAATACAGAAAAAGATTTTCGTCAAAGCCGCCAATTTCATTAAAACTGTTTCGATCAACCAGCATAAAACTACCTGAAACAGTATTGACTTTCATGGATTGGTTATATGATTTTTTTCGTCTGGGATATTTTTTTGAATCAATCAATTCAAGGAATTTCCTGCCAAAAATTTGTCGGGTGGTAGTGGCATAATGATCAAACGAAATAATTTCTTTTTCATGCTCGTTATAACTTTGCCCACCAACAATTCCAGCTGTTTTATTGTGTGTTATAAAATGGTAAAGTTCTGAAAGACAATCGTTAATAAACAAGGTGTCATTGTTTATAAAAGCAACATATTCTGAAGGCTCGGCATACTGAATTCCCAACATGTTTCCACCACCAAAACCTTTATTGATTTTACTTCTGTGTACCGATACTTTTGAGTGTGATTTTTGGTCAAAATAATTTTTTAAATAATAATAATCTTCTTTAGCAGAATTGTTGTCAACCACATAAATTTTAAAGTTAAATGTATCGGGAGTTTTTGCTAAAATACTCTCGATACACGCTACGGTATATTTGCTGGTGTTGTAATTTATTATGATAACTGCTACTTTTAACATAGATTATTTTTGGGTAAAAATAAATAAAATTCCAAGTTATACCTACATTAAAGTCTTATAATCTATATTTGTACCATTATTTAAAATGAATGAAAACAGCGTTACTCATATCAACCTATAACTGGCCGCAGGCATTAGAACTGATTTTTAAAAGCATACACGAACAAACTGAAATGCCCGATGAAGTACTAATTGCCGATGACGGTTCTACTGAAGAAACTAAAAAGCTTATCGATGATTTTATTGGTAAAAGTACGTTTAAAGTGCTTCATGTGTGGCACGAAGATTTAGGTTTTAGAAAAGCAATTGCTTTAAACAAAGCAGTTGCCAAAAGCAGTTGCGAATACATCATTCAGATCGATGGAGATTGCATCATTCACCCAAAATTTATTGCCGATCATAAAAAGAATGCACAAACAGGATTGTATTTATACGGAACCAGAGCTACCATCACAAAAGATGCTTTACCAGGAATTTTTAAGGGTAAACAAACAAAATTCAACTTTTTTTCAAAAAATTTAAAAAAGCGTTCGCGAACCATTCACAGTACGTTGCTTTCTAAAATGTATCAACCACATCAGCATTTTTCGGGTAATTTCCGTGGATGCAATGTATCGTTTTGGCGGGAAGATTTTATAAAGATAAACGGATATAACGAAGCGTTTGAAGGGTGGGGCAGAGAAGACAGTGATTTGGTCATCCGTCTGGGAAACATGGGGGTTTGGGCAAAGCGTTTGCGTTATGCAGGAATTGTTTATCATATTTACCATCCCGAAAATTCAAGAAACAGGTTAGATGCAAATGATGCCATTCAACAGCAATCTATCCATCAAAAAATAATTCAAATAGAAAAAGGAGTTTCTCAATATTTATAATTTATAAAATGAAATTAACTATAAATCCGGAATTCAAATCAATTGAAAATGAACTTATTGACGCGATTGAAAATTTTGATAAAAGAGGGCAACTTTTAGTCAAAGGCAGTCGGAATACCATTAAAATTTTTCAATCTTCTTTAGGCGAATTAAATATAAAATCGTTTAAAAAGCCCAATTTCATCAATACCATTGTGTATCGTTTTTTGAGAGATTCTAAGGCAAAGCGTTCGTATGATTTTGGTTTAAGATTGCTAAAAAAAGGAATCGGAACGCCCATGCCAATAGCTTTTGTTGAATTTTCACAAGGAGTAGGGTTAGGAAAAAGTTTTTATGTGTGTCAGCAAATTGATGCGGAATATACGTACCGGGATCTGGTTGAAAATCCTGAATTGAATCATCACGATGAAGTATTACGTGCCTTTACCCGGTTTTGTTACCAATTACATGAAAACGGAGTAGAGTTTAAAGATCATTCGCCCGGAAATACGCTTATAAAAATAAATGAAGATCAATCCTATTCGTTCTACCTGGTGGATTTAAACCGAATGAACTTCCATAACCAACTATCGTTTGAGCAACGAATGTACAATTTACGCAGATTAACTCCCAAAAAAGAAATGATTGCTGTAATGGCAAACGAATATGCTAAAGTTTATACCGAAAAATCTGAAGCCGATATTTTTCAGCTTTTATGGCAATATACTACTGATTTTCAGGAAAAATTCCACAGGAAACAACGCATAAAAAAGCAGGTTAAATTTTGGAAGAAGTAGCTTGTTCTTTCATCAATTTAAACATTTCTTTATAGCGTTCGCTGATTGCCTGTGCATAAATCTTGGAGATAATGTATCCTTTTTTACCATCTAAAATTCCCAAACGGAAAAAATAACGGTTTAAAAAAGTATAAACAGGATGAAAAGCAGCCATAAAAACAGAAGGCTTTACATTTTTTTTAATTTTTTCTATAGCTTTAAGCTTGTTGTAATAAATTGCTTTATCTCTAAAATGTTCGTAACTGCTGTAAGAATAGTGCGTTAAGTAATTTTGTAACGTTCCGGTATGGGTAATATTTAGTTTTTCATGAACCAAACCACGGTATTCCGCACCTTCTTTCTGGAAAAGCCTTAAGTTTTTATCGGTTCTTAATCCGGAAAAGCCAATGGGCTTATCTAAAAAGTAAAATTTTCTTTTAAAATAGTATCCTTTTTTGGGATTGTTCAGTTGAACAGTGGTTAAAATTTCTTCTTTTAAAGATTCAGAAATTCTTTCATCGGCATCTATAAAAAGAATCCATTTGTGACTGGCATATTGCAAGGCAATATTTCTCTGGCTGGAAAAATCCGTAAAAGTATGCTGATAAACTTTTACGTGGGTAAATTCTTTTAAAATAGCCAAAGTTTCATCGGTACTATAAGAATCTACAATAATAATTTCGTCGGCAAAATCCAGATTATTTACTAAATCCCGTATATTTTTTGCTTCGTTAAGAGTAATTACCAATGCAGAAATCTTTGTACTCAAAAGGTGTTGTTTTTAATGAATGTTTTAATATGGCAAAACTATCTATTTTAAATGCAAATTAAGAAATTTTCTTAACTTTTCTTTAAATAAATTAAATTCTAAAAGTGCGTAAAATCTATCGGCCTGTTTTTTTATTTTTTTGTTGGATAACCCTTTCAGTTCTTCGGGGAAATAATCTTTTAAATGAACACTTGTATGATTAATGCCGTCTTCAAAAGTGGCCCAGACATTTTTGTCGATCCAAGGCGAAAAAACAATAAATGTTTTTTTTCCTAAAGCTTTAGACATATTGATTGCACCACCGTCGTTACCGATAATCAAGTCGCATTCGTTTGCCAAAGCTATAAACGAACGTAAATCGCCGCCCAATAGATCAAAATAAATTTTAGATTGTGTTTCGGCTGATAATTGATCGTAAACTTCTTTTGCTTGATTTTTTTGCGATGGAAAGTAATTGAACAAAATATTAATATCGTAATTCAGACCTAAAAAATCAACCATTTGTGCCATTTTATCCAACGGATAGGTTTTACTTTCGTCGGATCCCAACAAACTAATCATCACCGTTTTTCTGTTCAAGTTAACCAGATGTTCTTTTAAGCTGTTTTTAGCTTTTTCAATTTCTTTATCAGTCAGATACAATTTGGGTTCGGTTGCTAAAGGTTTTTCAATTCCCAAAGGTTTTAACAAAGCCAAACGATGTTCAATTGCCAAACCTAAATGTGATTCTGGCTGGGTGTGTTTTATAACATTATCGGTATATAGAAACGTTCTTCCCGACTTTTTATACGAAATTTTTTTAGTTGCCTGATTGATGAAAACATTTACCCAGCTTTGAATTTTTGAATACGCATCAATAACAATATAGTATTGGTTTTTATTGACTTCTTTGCTAAAACGGATTAATTTTAGCAAACCTTTGTTTTTCTTTTCGTTAAAAACAATTAATTCATCAATAAACGGATTGTTTTCTAAAACCGGCAACGTATTACTGTTGACCAGATAGTGAACAGTAGCGGTTGGAAAAGCTTTTTTAAGATTTTTGCACAACAAAGAGGAAATAAGTACATCTCCAATCATTTTGTGCTGAATTACTAAAATCTTCATATCATCGTGTTGTCGGACAAATCTAAGAAAATTATATATGTAATTTTACAATATACAATTATACTTTCTTTATAAATTCTCAGTAGCAGCATTTTCTTCTTCTATATTTTGCCCTGATTTAAGCATATTTAATGCTGTTTTAGCAAGATTACTATCAGGAAATTCATTCAAAATTTCTTGATAATAATACTTTGCTTTGTTCCCGTTTCCCATTTGAGCATAACTAAAAGCTATATTATTTAAGCCCATTTCTATATAGCTTATTTTTGAGTCAGATAAAAGTGTTAAAAATCTATATTTATCAATCCATTTGTTTTCTCGAAAATAGGCAACACTTTTTTCGAAAGATTTGATTGCACCAGAATAATCATTTAATTTTATAAGATTAATCCCTTTCTTATGATCTTTAGCAAAATACGAGCGTGATCCATATGACAATATCAGATAGGTTAATGCTCCTAAAAGAACTGGTTCATCAATATCTAATAAGTAATAGATGATTATGAGAACTGCCATAAAAACTACTTGAGTGATTACAGTAATCCAATTTGTTTGTTTTATCGTTGGAATATTATTTTTTGACATATCTTGTAATATTAAGATTAATTTTATGTTTAAAATTTAGTTTATAATAAAACCTTACTTAATTATTCTGTATTTTACAATAGTACAAATTAATATTTATTTATCGAACGGTCAATTGATTTTTTGAAACTCTGTGATTAAAAGATTGTATATAGGCTTTTATAAAACGCTCCATTTTTTCTTTTGTTTCAGGTTCTTTTTCAATTATATTTTCTTTTAAAAGCGGATCTTTTTTCCAATTGTAAAGTCCTATAGTCTTGGTTCCGTCGAACGCCAGGTAATAATCGCCCATTTCCAGATTATAGATATTATCCAGATAATTGACAACAAAATCTTGATTTGACTTATACGATTTTCCGTACGAAACTAATTTGGTATTTAACTGAAGATAATCAACCAAGCTTGGCAAAATATCTATTTGCTGAAAATTTTTTTCATTAGTGGCGATCATTGTTTCATCGCAGGGAACAAAAAACATAATAGGAATACGAAATTTTCCTACATTGTTTTTATACTTTGGTTCTTCACCAGTTGAAGAAGTGTGATCTGACGTAATAACAAAAATGGTATTGTTAAACCACGGTTTTTTTTCTGCCGATTCAAAGAATCTTTTTAAAGCATAATCGGCATAAGCGATTGATTCGTGAATTTCGGTTGATCCTTTTGGAAATTTTCCTTTATATTTTTCGGGAATTGTAAAAGGTGCGTGTGATGAAATGGTAAATAAAGTGGTGAAAAACGGTTGTTTAAAAGTGGTTAATTCTTTAGCGAAAAATTGTAAAAAATCTTCATCGAAAACGCCCCATTTTCCATCGAAAGATTCGGGACCTTTATATTCGTTTTTCCCGTAATAACGATCGAATCCTGCAACATCTGCATATTGATCAAAGTTTTGACTTCCGTTAAAAGCACCGTGGAAAAACGAAGTGTTGTACCCGTTGTCTTTTAATATTTTGGGTAATCCATAGACATTATTTACAGCATAACAAGATGAAATAAAGCTTTTGTTCATTAAACTTGGAACGCTTGAAAGAGTAGAGGGAACTGCATCAATTGATAACTTTCCGTTAGCAAAACCATTTTCAAAAAAATAACTTTTCTGAATTAATGAATCTAAAAACGACGTTTGTCCACGTTGTATATTTTCTCTTCCAAAGCTTTCTAAAATCAATAAAACAACATTTTTTTTATTTGAATTTTCGTATGAAAACGATTGGATTGGATTAAAAATACGTTCCGCTTGCTTATCATCAAAAAAATGTACTTCTTTAAGATTGTTCTTTTTACTGAGTGTTTTCATTACTGTAAATGGTGTATTGAGAACCAAAGCAGAAGTTCCGATAGGTCCATATTCAGAAGCGTCAACAATTCTAAGAGGTTTACGATCAATACCCCGACCGGCTGTAAAGAGTAAAATTACCGTGAATAATAAACTTGTGGTTGAAACGAAATTCGAAGATGTTTTTACATTTCGATACTTTATTTGCTTTAAACCAAGCCAGAATATAATAAAAGTTAAAGTAATAAAAAGTGGAATTTTCCAATAATCGACAAAATAAGATGCGATCAGTCCACCTATTTCATTAGTCATTCCTTCAGCTGTAATCATCGAGAACGAGCTTCTTCTTCCCACAAATCTAAAATATTCATAATCAATGAAATTCAGACAAATAAAAATTCCGTTAACTAAAAAGAAACTTATAAAAAGGCTATTTTGATACATTTTGTTAGTCTGAAATTTTCCGGGAATTAAATGAAAAACAGCAAATAATATATTAATATAGCCTAATACCGATAGATCAAATATAAGTCCGCCAATAAATACGTTGCTACTTATTTCAGGGAAAAAAGATTGGTTATAAAGATAAAATCCTACTCTGATAAGTTGATAAATAACTACTAGTAAAAGAAATCTCTGGATAAATAAAGTAAGCGTATTTTTAGTTTTGTTCATGATTTTTACCAAATTGAGCGGCAAAAATCCGATTTTATAAAAACTTAACCAAAAAATAATATTAGAAATGTTTTATTAATAAAAATAATTAAATAAGTTATAAGCTTTTATTTTTCTATAACAAAAAAGGAACTTTTTTAAAGTTCCTTTTTTTGACATTATATTTTAATATAATTTACTTCGTTTTCGTATGATCGAACAGCACCACCTTTTAATACCACGATTAATCTGCCTTCATCGCTCCATCGTGCAGTTTCCACTTCTTCTCCTACAAAAAGTTCCAATTCTTTTCCGTTTTCGTCAATAACGTATAAAAACTGACCGTTTATTCTAAAATTATTTGACTTTTTAAAATTTTCTGTAAATTCCATATCTATATATTTTAATCGTAAAAATACAAAATGCTTTTTAATTGCAAGCAGATTAATTTATTTTATTAAACCAATTTTAAGTGGTATTTTTGAAATTCATATAACATTTGTTAAAAATATTATGTCAGACGATAAAAAAGTAATTTTTTCTATGTCGAAAGTAAGTAAAACCTACTCATCGACAAACAAAACAGTGCTTAAAGATATTTATTTAAGCTTTTTTTATGGAGCTAAAATCGGAATTTTAGGTTTAAACGGTTCTGGTAAATCATCCTTGTTAAAAATTATTGCGGGCGTTGATAAAAACTATCAGGGCGATGTGGTTTTTGCACCGGGTTACACTGTGGGCTATTTAGAGCAGGAGCCTCAGTTAGATGAAAGTAAAACCGTAATTGAAGTGGTTCGTGAAGGAATGGCTGAAATTGTTGCAGTTTTAGACGAGTTCAACCAGATTAATGATATGTTTGGTTTGCCTGAAGTGTATGAAGATGCCGATAAAATGCAGAAATTAATGGATCGTCAGGCTGATTTACAAGATAAAATTGATGCTGTAGGCGGTTGGGAATTAGACAATAAATTAGAAGTGGCCATGGACGCGCTTCGCTGTCCGGAACCCGGCACCCCAATTTCAGTACTTTCAGGCGGTGAACGTCGTCGTGTGGCATTATGCCGTTTGTTGTTACAAGAACCTGATGTGTTGTTGCTCGATGAGCCTACCAACCACTTAGATGCAGAATCGGTTCACTGGTTAGAACAACATTTACAGCAATATAAAGGAACCATTATTGCCGTAACCCACGACCGTTATTTCTTGGATAATGTTGCCGGATGGATTTTGGAATTAGACAGAGGAGAAGGAATTCCGTGGAAAGGAAATTATTCTTCGTGGCTGGATCAAAAAGCAAAACGCTTGGAACAGGAAGAAAAAACCGCATCGAAACGCAGAAAAACGTTGGAACGTGAGTTAGATTGGGTGCGACAGGGAGCCAAAGGCCGTCAAACCAAACAAAAGGCACGTTTACAAAATTATGATCGTTTGTTGAATGAAGATCAAAAACAGTTAGAAGAAAAGCTGGAAATCTATATTCCAAATGGTCCGCGTTTAGGAACAAATGTCATCGAAGCAAAGAATGTAGCAAAAGCATTTGGCGATAAAATTTTGTATGATAATCTGAATTTCACACTGCCTCAAGCAGGTATCGTTGGAATCATTGGTCCTAACGGAGCGGGTAAATCGACTATTTTCAGAATGATTATGGATGAAGAAACACCCGATGCCGGTGAATTTGTAGTGGGTGATACAGTGAAAATTGCCTATGTAGATCAATCGCATAAAAACATCGATCCTGAAAAGTCTATTTATGAAAATTTCTCCGAAGGTCAGGAATTAATCATGATGGGTGGTCGTCAGGTAAATGCACGTGCGTATTTATCTCGATTTAATTTTGGCGGATCGGATCAAAACAAAAAAGTTTCAGCATTATCTGGCGGAGAAAGAAACCGCTTGCATTTAGCAATGACTTTGAAAGAAGAAGGAAATGTTTTGTTGTTAGATGAGCCTACAAATGATTTGGATATTAATACGCTTCGTGCCTTAGAAGAAGGTTTGGAGAATTTTGCAGGTTGTGCCGTAATTATTTCCCATGACCGTTGGTTTTTAGACCGTGTGTGTACACACATTCTAGCATTTGAAGGCGATTCTGAAGTTTATTTCTTTGAAGGATCTTTCTCTGAATACGAAGAAAACCGTAGAAAACGTTTAGGTGATGTAGCACCAACCAGAATCAAATATAAAAAACTGGTACGATAATATAAAATCCGGTCGTTAGATCGGATTTTTTGTTTCAATACGATCAACTTATTCTTAATAAAAACTTTGTAACTTTAAACCCTAAAACGAAATAAAATGAACTATATATTATACGATGGAAGTGTACGCAATGCTTTGCTTCCATTTACGTTTACCCGCCCGGTTGCCGATATACGTGTTGGAATTTTAACGATTCGTGAAAAATGGGAAAAATATTTGGGAACCACAACAACTACGGTAACCGAAGAATATTTATCAGACAAATACCCAATGGTTGAAATGCCTGAAAACATAATGATAAACGCATCGTTTTGTCCGAATGAGATTTTAGTGGAAATGATTCAGTTTTTACAACCCAATCAGGCAATTGTTAAAAACGACGAAATCATTGCTTTTTTTACAACCGATGAACAGGAAGAAGTAAATTTTGAAAACTATGAATTGATTGAATTGGAAGAAGATTGTCTTCAAATTGAACACACATGGGATATTTTTCAAAAAAATGATCAGGCAATCCGCGATGATTTTGAGTTACTTACCCAAGATCGTAAATCTCAGCCCATTCCTGCAACTGTGAATGTTTTAGGAGCTGAAAATATTTTTATTGAAAAAGGATCGGTTCTGAACTTTTGTACGTTAAATGCTACTACCGGACCAATATATATAGGTGCTTATACAGAAATTATGGAAGGATCTGTAATTCGCGGTCCGTTTGCTTTATGCGATCATGCACAGGTAAAACTGGCAACAAAGATTTATGGAGCAACCACCGTGGGACCTCATTGCAGAGTAGGAGGTGAGGTAAACAATTCAGTTTTTTTTGCATATTCAAACAAAGGACACGATGGATTTTTAGGAAATGCTGTTTTGGGTGAATGGTGTAATATTGGGGCAGACA
Organism: Paenimyroides marinum; assembly: GCF_900108395.1. GTDB lineage: Bacteria > Bacteroidota > Bacteroidia > Flavobacteriales > Flavobacteriaceae > Flavobacterium > Flavobacterium marinum. The sequence goes on from NZ_FNXE01000007.1 coordinate 45,478, forward strand.
GTAATAATTCTAATCTTAAAAATAATTACGAACCGGTAAAATTATGGAACTATGAAACCGAATGTTTTGAAAATACCGGGTTGCAGTTTTGTGGCTTAATGATGGGAGATCACAGCAAATGTGGAATCAATACCATGTTTAATACAGGAACGGTTGTTGGCGTTGCAGCTAATATTTTCGGAGCTGGTTTTCCGCGCAATTATATTCCAAATTTTACTTGGGGTGGTGCTCAGGGAACGCAGGCTTATTTACCCAATAAAGCTTTTGAAACTGCCAAAATTGTTATGAGTCGCAGAAATGTTGATTTTACAGCTTTGGATGAAGATATTTTAACGCATATTTTTAACGAAACAAAAGAATGGCAGAAATAAAATAAAGCAGTGAATTTTCACTGCTTTTATTGTTTTAAGCTTTGTTTTATTGATGGAAATTCAGGCTCATCAGTAAAATATTCTTGACCAAAATACTCAACATCTAAAACATAATCTTCATTAACAGGATAAATGCTATTCATTTTAGCAAACGAATAATAGTAATAGTCAACCCACAACATTTTTTTAGTTTCAGGTGTTTCAATGAAATGTTCTGGTTTAAAATACTTTTTTACGTTTTCTATTTCATCGGAACTCATATTTGAAATATCATATATAGAATAGCGTTCTACAGATTCTATTTTATTATCTTTATTTAAATAATAGATTGATTTATACCACATTTCACAATCTGTTGCAACAGGAAATTCATTAGATTGATAAAGGGGTTCTACAATTTTATTGTCGTAGTATTCAAAAGTTACTTTGTTTGCTAAATAACATACATAATCTTCAAAAAGTTTGTTGTCTTTTAAAAACTCTAATGCTGTAACCCTTCCTTTGTCATCAACATATTCCTTTAATATAAAATCTTTTTCTGGGTTTTTCTTTGTATTCCACTCAATAATGTCCCAATCTGATGCTGTGGGTAAATATTCGTGATACAATATTTTTTGTCCGTAAGAATTATTGATTGCAAATGCTAGAAAGAAAAGGTAACGTATGTTGAAAAACTTCATGATGAGTGTGATTTTTAATTATAAGGCACTACTTCAGGTTTGCCGTAATCAAATTGTTGCAGGTTAAAATTGGTATTTCGTAGGTTATTGGTTTTGAATATGTTGTGTCCGTTGCCCGGAATACTTGGATAAAAGGCCAATGAAAGCTGAAAGTTGTTAAAAACCAGGTAATCGTTACTAATTACAACACCCAAACCAATTTTACTGTACATATCTTTGGTAACAAAAGTGTTGTCGTTATCGCCCATAAATCCTAACGAAGTACTGAAAAACGGACTAAATCTAAATCCTAAAAGTTCATACGGAGCGTATGATTGTATCTGGAAGTTCAGTAAAACTTTCTTCGTACCACGCAATTCATAACTGTCAAATCCATCAATACCATAAGAACCGTTCAAAGTGATTTTATCCATTGCATAATCCCAACGGTTTAGTCCGATAACGATTTCAGGATTGAAAAAATGTCTGAAACGCCATTTACCTAAATGATATAATTTAGAAAAATACAAGCCTTCTATCCTAAAAACACCTTCTTCAAAACGTTTGTTGTTGCTGTTAATGAACGTTCCGTATTGAATTTCGCCACCAAAATACCCGTGCCTAGTATATTTTCCCAGGGCAAACTGTGCACCAATGTATGGTCTGTTTACGTTGTTTTTTTGTTGAAAACCACCGGTTAACATAAATGTTTTACCCACAGCAATATCTTCTATCAAATCATAATAAAAAATATAACGGTCTTGAACATAATTAATTGATGCCAGTCCCACAGTTGCCAGGTATGTTTTTTGATCGGTATAGTAATTATAAGGATCGTATTCACCTAACGGATGTTCCAGATAATTTTTTGAATAATACCGTAACGATGTGATCAGATTTGTTTGAACCTTATGCAGATTGTTGTATCGGTAATACAAAGGCTTTGAATGACCAATCCACATATCAAAATCATTCGATTTAAAATTTTCCAGTTTGCGGATTCCTTCAAAATCGGGAACAGAGTCACGGACAGATGTCTGATACATGGTAAAACCACCCGCCCAGCGCGTCATTGGAGTGTAAAACCTACGGTTTATGTATAGCTGTTTAATGTAATTTTCGGCTAAATCAATATTGTAATAAACACCGGCATCAATAAAGGTTTGGGCAATATTATTTACTTGATATTGTGCACGGTAAGCATGCTGCCCTTCTCTAAACCGGGTACGGTACTGATTGTTGAAATAGTGACCTAAACCGGCAAAATTGCGGTTGGTTAAACTTAATCGGGCACTTGATGTTGATAATGATCCGGTGGGATACCAGCTCCAGGCATCTAAAACTTTTATACTGATATCGACTGAATCTGAGGTATCTGAAATGGCAACGGGGCGTACCGAAACCCGGCGAATGTATCGCTGTGTACGCAGTAAACGTTCAGATTCCTGCATTTTTATGGAATCTAAAAGTTGGTTTCGTTTAAATAACAAAAGGCTGCGAACAGTAAATTGTTTGGTTTTTAAATGCAGCCGGTTTCCTAATTTTTCTACCTGCTTTTTAGGAACACGCGTTGAATCATAAATAGAAAAGCCAAAGGGATCAAAAGTTTCTATGTGAATGTTTCGAATGATTTTTCCCTGAAATTTTTCAAAATCATAATCAATATCCGATTGTTTAACCGCTTGTATGTTTGTATTAACATCTGATACTTTTTTCCGGAACAGTAGCTTATGTAACTGTTGGGTTAAGTTGCTTTTTTTTGATAAATCTTCAATTTTTTCCATTTGCTTATGGGTAGCATTAATACTGTCATTCGTTTGGGCAAACGTATCACAACAGCATAAGCAATTAAAGAAAACTAAAAACAGAAGATATTTTTTCAAGGCTTTATTTTAAAGCATTAAAGTACTAAAAGTTTTTAAATATGAAAATAATCAGGTATTAATTTCTAAATCTCTGATATAATCTTCGTATTCATAGAAAAACAATTCGAACTGAGTCATTTTATCGGCAAAAAAATCATAAATTTCCTGCCATGAAGTTTTATTGTTCACGCTTACTTTTTTATCGATATCAATCCAGATCCGACTGATTAGTTTTCCGTTGGGCAGGTAATAATTGCGTTCAAAGATGGCATCACTTAAAAATTCTTCCAACAAAATACTTTTTAACGATTCTATTTTTTCGTAATAAATCTTGCGTTTTTCTTCGTCTTTTGGTTCAATTTCCAGGGCAACCTGTGCGGTTTTGTTATCCACATAAAACTTAAAGGCAACATCTTTAATTCTGGTATTATGCAACAACCATTTTCGCGGATAAGTATTGGCAAAACCCGTCCAGAAATCTTTTTTTATTTGCAGTGCTTCTTCTTTGCTAAACATTGTTTATCTTTAAATATATTTTAAGGGTTATGTATTTTGAACAGTTTTTAAATAAAATAGATGTAGTAGCTAAACAGTCTCTATTTGCATTAGATGCTCATTTAAAAATGGCACCGCTTGAACGTGTTCAATACCTTCAAAATTACGATTATTCTGTACATAAACCTAAAGCATCGGCAGTTTTAAGCTTGTTTTATCCAAAAAATAACAAGGTTCATTTGTTATTAATTGTCCGGGCGTCTTATCCGGGTGTGCATTCTTCGCAAATTGCTTTTCCGGGAGGGAAAAAAGAGATAACCGATAAAAATTTACAGGAAACCGCCCTGAGAGAAACCAATGAAGAAGTAGGGATAAACAGTGCCACGATTGAAATTGTTAAACAATGGAGCGATATTTACATACCGCCAAGTAATTTTATGGTTTCCTCTTTTATGGGAATTGCCACCCGTACTCCCGAATTTATTTTACAACCAAGTGAAGTCAGCGCAGTCATTGAACTACCTGTTACCGATCTGCTAAACGATGCTTTGGTACAAAATGTAAAAATGTCAACTTCTTACGCCACAGATATTTTAGTGCCGGCGTTCGTTATTGAAGACCATATCGTTTGGGGTGCAACGGCAATGATTTTAAGTGAAATTAAAGAAACATTAAAAAGTGTTTATTGATTTCTTTTTATAATTTTACCGCAGATAAGAGAAATATGAGTTTATTTAGAAAAGACCCTTTTGGATATATAATTTTTATAAAAAAATGGTTGATACGTTTGTTTGGTTTTCTAACTCATAGACGCTATCGCGGCTTTAATGAATTGGTTATAGAAGGATCTGAAATAATAAAGGATCTGCCCGATACAAATGTACTTTTTATATCAAATCATCAAACATATTTTGCAGATGTCGTGGCGATGTTTCACGTATTTAATGCCAGTTTAAAAGGTAGGGTTGATAGCATAAAAAATGTGTTTTACATCTGGAATCCCAAATTGAATATCTATTATGTAAGTGCTAAAGAAACCATGAAATCAGGGATATTACCAAGAATAATGGGCTATACCGGTGCAATAGCCGTGGAACGGACCTGGAGGGAAAAAGGCAAAGACATTACCGAGAAAAAAGCGGTTAACCCAAACGATACCCAAAATATAAAACGTGCGTTACAAGATGGTTGGGTCATTACTTTTCCGCAAGGAACCACTAAATCATTCAAGCCAGTACGCAAAGGTACAGCACATATTATAAAAGATTATAAACCCATTGTTGTACCCATTGTTATTGATGGTTTTCGTCGGTCGTTTGATAAAAAAGGACTTTGGTTAAAAAAGAAAGGTATTTTACAAACGTTTACCATTAAAGAACCCTTACAAATTGATTATGAAAACGAAAGTATAGACGAAATTGTAGAAAAAATAGAATATGCCATTGAACAACATATATCATTCTTAAAAGTTATTCCTACCGATATTATAGAAAGTGATAAAAAATTGAATAAAGAACGTCAATTTCCGTTTGATTATTGATAAAAAAGCTGTTATTACTAACAGCTTAATTTTTTTTGTCGTTTTTTGGTAGATATTCATTGGTTCTTTTTGCTGAGGTTAGTTTTTTATAACCAAATAAGACCAAAACAATAGCTGCCATTGCCAAATATACATACTGCATAATAAATGAATTTGATAAGCAAATGTAATTATAATTTAAAAACAGTCTTTTCTTAATTTTTATTTTTTTGTAAGTTCATTAAAGCAGGGGTTAAAAAAGAACAAATTCCTGTTACTATTATTAAAAGACCTAAAATGATGAATGTACGATTAATACCAATAAAATCAGCAATAATACCTGTAAACAGCAACCCGATAATTGATGGAAGGACAGAAAAGCTGTAATATAACGAAAACACTCTTCCTAACATATTTGATTTTATTTCTTCCTGAATAATTGTTGTAAAACTGGCATTGTATAAAGAGGCTGAAATTCCGCCAATTGCTGTTAAAACAACAAAAAACGTAAAGTGATTGTATGAAAGCCATCCCGACCACGCAAAAGTCAATCCAATAACAATATGCATTAAATTAATAATGATTACTTTATTGATTTTGGTTTTCCAAATGCCTAATAAACCACCACCAATCAACATTCCAACGCCCCAAATAATTTCAATGACACTGATTTCAAATTTATCGCCTTTAAAATGATTGATCGTTAATAGCGGGAAAAGAACCGCTACGGGCATTATGCAGAATAATCCGATAATTGAATATAAAAATAGAAAAGACAATCCTTTATTAAAAGAAATTTCTCTAAATGCGGTTCTCATATCGTTCCATATATGTGAAAAACCGGATGCTTTTTCTTCTGGTTTAGGATTGGGAATATGAATAAATAAAAGCGAAATAATCGCAAAAAGTGCTCCCAGAATATCTAACAGCAAAACATTTCCTATGGATAACATTCCAATTGCAAAAGCCCCTAATGCAGGTCCGGCTATTCCGGAAACCGATTGAATAATCTGATTGATACCGGCTATTCGCAATAATTCTGATTGTGGTGCCAAAAGCGGAATGGAAGCCTGCATTGCCGGCATGTGGAAAGCAGAACCTACTGATCTTAATCCCAACATTACATATATTAATAGCAAACTTTCATAACCAAAATAAAAACTTAAAGACATACATAAGGTGCAAACAGCAACAAAGCCATCAGCAAAAATCATTGTTCTTTTTCGGTTCCATCTATCAATATAAACGCCGGCAAATGGCCCGATTAAAGCTTGTGGTAAAAGTGCGGCTATTGCAGAAAAAGCCAGAACTTCTGTCGATCCCGTTTTTAAGCTTAACCAGATAATTATGGCAAAATTTACTGCTGAACTACTGATTAAAGATATAAATTGCCCCGTCCATAAAATGGTAAACTTCCTTTTCCAGTTATTGTCCATAAAGTATAAGTGTTTTGTATTTGTTGCAAAAGTAGTAATTACTTATGTAATTATTTTCTGTATTTCTTGGACGATTGCAGGCGTTCTATCAGCTATTAAATCAATAACTTGTTCTATTTTGGTTGTTGGAAGTGTTTCAACGTTTTGTTCTAAAAGCACTAATTTTTCTACTATTTCTATGATTTGTAACTGGCGGAACATGGGCAGCATTTTGTGTGCTGTTTGTTTTATTTGCTCAATATTATTGTTTTTTAAAGCATTTTGTAATTGATCTACATCGGTTCTGGCACTTGTAAAAAAGGTGTCTAAAATTTGTTTTATGGCTTCGTTATCGTTTTCTAATAGATTAAATAAATCAGTTAAATCAAAATTGGCGTGTTTTAATTCTAACGAAGTATTTTTTTTGGGTAATGCCACAGATTTATCAGGATTTTTAATGCGTAAAAGTTTATAAATATTATTGTACAAAGTGTTAATATTTATTGGTTTACTCATATAAAAATTAAAACCTAAATTTTTGTATTCGTACTCGTCAAAGTCAATTTTTCCGGTTAAGGCAATGACAGGAATGTCTTTATAATTTTCTAACGACCGAATGTCTTTTATCACTTTAATACCGCTATAGAAAGGCATTTGCATATCTGTAATGACTAAATTATATTGTTCTTGCTGCAAAATTTCTTTTACGTTATTTCCGTTTTCAACTGTGGTTAACTTTTTTACTTTATTGCCTAAAATTTCTTCAATTAATTTTAATTGTAAAAGATCATCGTCTATAACTAAAATCTTTTTGTTCTGTAATTTTCGGGCATTGTCATAAGCATAACCGGCAACTTGTTCATCAATGGATTTTTCTTCAAAAGGAGCTAAAGGTATGGTAATGTAAAAAATGGTTCCTTTACCAAATTCACTTTCAAACGAAATATTTCCTTTTAAGAGATTAATTAATCGTTTGGTGATGTTCAAGCCTAATCCTGAACCACCATAATTTCCTTCTTTATCATCGTGTACCTGAACAAATTCTGCAAACAGCGTGTCTTTATCTTCTACTTTAATTCCAATTCCGGTATCAATCACTGTGATTTTTGCTTGATTGTTTTCTAATTTGGCATCGATTGTAACACTACCTTTATGCGTAAATTTTATGGCATTTGAAATTACGTTCGTCAAAATCTGTTGAATTCTGTACGCGTCGGAATTAAAATTTGAATTTAATTTGGGATCTATCGTAAAAGTTAAATCAACATTTTTTCTTTCAGCACTATTTTTTAGATTGATAAGGATATTTTCGAGTAATTCACTAAAGTTAAACTTTCCTTTTTTGATTTTTATCTTATTATATTCAAGGTTTGAAAAAAGCGATAAATCATCAACCATTTTTTTGATGTATTGGGTTGAATGTATAATGTGTTTTAAAAATTCTTTTTGTTTTGCTGTTTTAAGCAAATTTTGCAGTAATGAAGAAAAACCCATCAATGAATTAATCGGCGAAACCATATCGTGCGAAATAGTTGCCATAAAAAAGCTTTTTTGCTTGATTAAATCTTGCATGTCTTTGTTTAGCTTTTCTAATTTTTGTTTATTTCGCACTGATTTATTCAAATCTCGTAAGATTATAAAACCAAAAATCAAAGCAATAATTGATATAACAATGCCAATATTGGCGATGTTTTGACTTACATCATCTATTTTTCCTTTTGACTCTTCATATTTTAAAGCAGCGTTTTTAAGAATGATTTTTTCAACCTCTATTAAAATCTCGCGTAGTTCATTAGTAAGTGTTTGGTTGCGTTTTATAAGTAATTTTTCTTTTACATAAGAATCTCTTAATAATTTGCTTTGGGTGTTACGTGCGTTTAATAAAACCGTTTCAGTAGCTTTGTTTAAGCTGTCTAAATATTTTTTTTGCTGGGCTACAACTTTTTCATTTTCTCTTTGCAAACGTTTCTGCTGTTGTTTGGTACGGTTGGTTGTTAGTTTTCCCCACCAATCTAATTTATCAGCTACTGTATCAATCTCTACTGTGTTTTCTTTAATGGTAGATTGTATTTCATTAATTTCAGATTTTGCATTTTCATATACGTTAAACCGGGCGTATTTTGACTGTACATCTAAAACCTGATCAAACGTCAATGTTTTTAAATTAATTAAGTCAATAATTGTGTCTAATTTATTTTTTAAATAATCATCTTGCTCTAATTCATTTTCTTTGAATGATTCAATCTTTTTAATTAAAGAATCTGACTGGCTGTGGTATTCCTTTGCATCAGATTTGTTGTAAGAAAGCAATGCCAATCTGCCAATATTTTCAGTAGCGTATAAATCACTTATAATACCGCTTAACTGAATAACTTTTGTGTTTTCGGTTGAAATATCTTCTTTAGAAACATTTAAGCTTTTGACTTCTTGCAGGATATAAAAAATTGATAGCGAAAAGATGGCAATTAACAATATATAGCCTAAGGTTAGTTTTATTCTGAGGTTTTGATCGGTCTTCATGTTCAATTTTTTAATAAAAATAAAAAAGACTATCTAAAAAGACAGTCTTTTTTTACAGATATTTTAAAATTACATTTATTTTGCAATTCCTCGTGAAATTACAATTTTTTGAATTTCAGATGTACCTTCATAAATTTGAGTAATTTTTGCATCACGCATCATACGTTCTACATGGTATTCGCTCACATAACCATTACCACCGTGAATTTGAACCGCTTCAATTGTGGTATCCATTGCTGTTTTTGATGCAAACAATTTAGCCATTGCACCAGAAATAGAAATGTCTTCTCCGTTATCTTTTTCGGCAGCGGCTTTAAAACACAACATACGTGCAGCAGTAATGTTCACAGCCATATCTGCTAATTTAAAAGCAACAGCCTGGTGGTTAATAATTTCGGTTTTAAACGCTTTGCGTTCTTTAGCATATTTTAGTGCCAATTCGTAAGCTCCTTGTGCAATTCCTAATGCCTGAGAGGCAATACCGATGCGTCCGCCGTTTAAAACATTCATTGCAAATGCAAAACCAAATCCGTCTTCGCCAATTCTATTTTCTTTAGGAACTTTAACATCAGTGAACATTAAAGAATGTGTATCACTTCCGCGGATTCCCATTTTTTTCTCTTTTGGACCAATTTCAAATCCTGCCCATCCTTTTTCAACAATAAAAGCATTGATGCCTTTGTGTCCTTTTTCAACATCGGTCTGTGCAATTACTAAATAAGTAGATGCCGTGCTACCGTTTGTGATCCAGTTTTTTGTACCGTTCAATAAATAGTAGTCGCCCATATCAATCGCTGTGGTTTTTTGCGATGTAGCGTCAGAACCTGCTTCTGGCTCCGATAAACAAAAAGCACCAATTACTTCTCCTTTTGCCAAAGGAACTAAATATTTTTGTTTTTGCTCTTCTGAACAATATTTTTCCATTCCCGCACAAACCAACGAGTTGTTAACAGACATAACAACCGCAGCCGATGCATCAACTTTAGCAATTTCTTCCATTGCCAAAACATACGAAACGCTGTCTAAACCAGCACCACCATATTTTGGGTCAACCATCATTCCTAAAAATCCAAGCTCACCCATTTTTTTCACTGCATCGGCAGGAAATTTAGAGTGCTCATCACGTTCAATAACTCCGGGTAACAATTCAGTTTGAGCGAAATCGCGAGCCGCTTGTTGAATCATCAATTGCTCTTCAGTTAATTTAAAATCCATTCTATGTAATATAATTTAAAAATCATTAATTTTAAAGCCCAAATATAGTTGAATATTGCTAAATTTTCAAAAATATATTTATTTTTAATTTTATACGATGAAAAAATTTAAGGTACTTGGCATAATGTCTGGCACTTCGCTTGACGGAATTGACTGTGCAGTGGTAGAATTTTCTTTGGAAAATAATGTGTGGAATTTTAGTTTCGTTTCAGGAAAAACCGTTCCTTACACCAATCAATGGTACGCTAAATTACAAAATGCCATTTATCTATCAGAATCTGATTTACATCTTTTAAATATCGAATATACTTATTTCTTGGGCGAATTACTCAATAATTTTGTAGTTGAAAATCATTTAACTGATTTAGATTTTATTGCTTCGCACGGACACACGGTTTTACATCAACCCGAAAAAGGAATTACGTTGCAAATAGGTAATTTACCCATAATTTCTGATATGTTGTCACTACCTTTTGTGTGCGATTTTCGTGTGCAGGACGTTGCTCTGGGCGGACAAGGAGCGCCGTTGGTCCCCATTGGCGACCGTTTACTTTTTTCAGAGTTTGATTATTGCCTGAATTTAGGCGGATTTTCGAATATATCTTTTGAAGAAAACAATGAACGAATCGCTTTTGATATTTGTCCGGTAAACACCTTGTTAAATCATTTTGCTAAACAATTGGGTAAAGATTTTGATGAAGGCGGAAATTTCGCCCAGTCAGGAACCGTTCATCAACAGTTGTTTAATACATTGAACAAACTTTCGTTTTACAATCAGCAAGGTCCAAAATCATTGGGAATAGAACAAGTAAACACTGTTTATCTGCCATTAATTGAAAAATTTCAATTATCTGCACAAGATCATTTAACAACTGTAACAGAACATATTGCTTATCAAATTGCATCGGTTTTAAAAATTAAAGATTCAAAATTATTGGTTACCGGTGGCGGTGCTTTTAATGAATATCTTATTAATAGATTGAGATTTCACGCACCAAACACAACAGTTGTCTTGACAACTAAAGAACTTATAGAATTTAAAGAAGCAATTATTTTTGCTTTTCTGGGCGTATTGCGTGTTACAAACACCAACAATGTGCTAAGCACCGTTACGGGAGCATCAAAAGATCATTGTTCGGGTAATATTTTTAACGAGGAATTATTAAAGAAGTAATTGCTAAATTGATTAGTAATGAATTATATTTGTGGGGAAAATAAAAAGTAATCAATATAATGAAAGATTTATTAAAAAAGTTCGAAGATAAAAAACCTGAAGTTGTTTTTCATTGGTCTGATTCTGAAACAGAAGCAGAAGGATGGACAGTAATTAATTCATTACGTGGCGGTGCTGCCGGTGGTGGTACACGTATGCGTAAAGGATTGGATATGAATGAGGTTTTGTCTTTGGCTAAAACAATGGAAGTGAAATTTACGGTTGCCGGTCCGGCTATTGGCGGAGCAAAATCGGGAATTAACTTCGATCCTGCAGACCCGCGTAAAGAAGGTGTTTTACGTCGTTGGTACAAAGCAGTTTTTCCTTTATTAAAAAATTATTACGGAACAGGTGGCGATTTAAATGTTGATGAAATTCACGAAGTAATCCCAATGACTGAAGACTGCGGTTTATGGCATCCGCAAGAGGGAGTTTTCAACGGACATTTTAAACCAACCGAAGCTGAAAAAATTAACCGCGTAGGTCAGCTGCGTCAAGGAGTATTAATGGAAGTTGTTGATACCAACTATACACCCGATGTTTCTAAAAAAATAAAAGTAGCCGATTTAATTACAGGTTACGGCGTTGCCGAAGCCGTACGTCATTTCTATGATATTTACGGTGGAAATGTTGCCGGTAAAAAAGTAATTGTTCAAGGATTTGGAAACGTAGGTGCAGCAGCAGCTTACTATTTTGCCCAAATGGGTGCTAAAGTAGTTGGTATTATTGACCGCGATGGAGGTATTATGAATTCTGAAGGATATTCGTTTGAAGAAATCAAAGAGTTGTTCTTAAACAAAAACGGAAACACTTTAGTAGCAGATAACATGATTCCTTTTGCAGAAATCAACGAGAAAATCTGGTCAATGGGTGCCGAGGTTTTTGCGCCGTGTGCTGCTTCTCGTTTAATTCAAAAAGATCAGGTTGATGCAATGATTGGTTCTGGTTTAGAAGTTATTTCTTGCGGAGCAAATGTGCCGTTTGCAGATAAAGAAATCTTCTTTGGACCCATTATGGAGTATGTAGATTCTAAAATCAGCTTAATTCCAGACTTTATTTCAAACTGCGGTATGGCGCGCGTTTTTGCATATTTTATGGAAAACAGAGTTCCAATGAACGATACCAAAGTTTTCGAAGATACATCAAGTACCATTAAAAAAGCATTGGAAAAAGCACATTCTTTAAATGCAGCTAAAACAAACGTTTCGGCAGCAGCTTTTGAAAATGCTTTAAAACAATTGGTATAATTTAGAGCATATTCAATGAAAAAAGCAAGTAGAAATACTTGCTTTTTTTGTGAAAATAAATACATTAAATGTATATTTACCTAAAATTTAAGCTTTATTAAAAGTATATGATGATGCAGTTTACAAACGAAGAGAAAAAATCAATGGTGTTAACAGCTGCTGTTTCAGGCATTTTATTGATTCTTTTGATATTTATACGTTTTGTTGATTCTATTGACGTTTCACAGTTAGCAGGCGGTGGCGGAGGTGGTGTTGAAATTAATTTTGGCGATAGCGATTTAGGCATGGGATCTGATTTTACCAGCCAGATATTAAATGTAACCGATGCAGATAAGAAAGCTGCTGCTGTGCGTCAGCCAGAAGTGGAAGAAGAAATTTTAGCACAGGAAAATACTAAAGACGTTCGCGATTATACCGTTGTAAAGAAAACTACAACAACAAAAGAAAAGCCAAAAACAGTCACCCAACCGGTAAAAGAACAACCTAAAACTCAAAAAGTTTCTGATTTTGTTAAGAATGCCGCATCAAGCCTAAACGGAAATAAATCTGGCGGAGACGGAACAGATAATGTAGCCGGCAATAAAGGAAAACTAAACGGTTCATTAAGCTCTGATAATTATTATGGCGATGGCGGTTCCGGTGGAGGAACAGGCGGTGGACATGGAACAGGAAACGGAACGGGTATTGGTGCAGGATCTGGTTCAGGAACAGGCGGTGGACATGGATATTCGTTAGCAGGCAGAAAAGCTACTACACGTCCTACGCCACAAAATAACTGTAATGAAGCCGGAACAATTGTGGTTCGTGTAACGGTTGATAGAAAAGGAAACGTAATTACTGCATTACCCGGAATTAAAGGTTCTACAAACAGTTCAAGTTGTTTACAAAACATCGCTAAAGATGCTGCAATGCGTACCAAATGGGAGCCAAAAGCATCAGCACCTGACAACCAAATAGGTGAAATTGTTTATAACTTTAAGTTGACATAAAAAATAGAATGATCAATCCGTTTTCAAAAGAAACGAGTTGTTGCTAAAAAGCCAGATACGTTTGTATCTGGCTTACTTTTTACTCTTGATTTCTAAAAACCAACTGGTTTTCAAAACTATCCAGTAAAATAATGCTGTCGGTTTTTATTTTTCCGGACAAGATTTCTTTTGAAAGCTGGTTTAAAACTTCCCTCTGAATGACACGTTTTACCGGTCGTGCACCAAAATGCGGATCAAATCCTTTTTTAGCTAAATAGCTAATGGCTTCTGGTGTAGCATCCATTGTAATATGTTGTTGCGCTAACATTTTAAACACACCTTTTAATTGAATGGATACAATCTGCTCAATGTTTCCTTTGGTTAATGGAGTAAACATGATAATCTCATCGATACGGTTTAAAAATTCCGGACGAACCATTGTTTTTAATTGATTCAATACTTCCTCTTTTGCGTTTTCAACTGCAATATCGGTTGGATTATTATCAAATTGCTCCTGAATAATATGGCTACCCATATTAGAGGTCATAATAATGATGGTATTTTTAAAATCGGCCAATCGACCTTTGTTATCTGTTAAACGCCCTTCGTCTAACACTTGTAATAAAATATTGAACGTGTCAGGATGTGCTTTTTCAATTTCATCTAACAAAATAACCGAATAAGGTCTTCTTCTTACCGCTTCGGTTAATTGTCCGCCTTCATCATATCCCACGTATCCCGGAGGTGCACCAACTAATCTGCTTACACTGTGACGTTCTGAGTATTCACTCATGTCAATACGGGTCATTGCGTTTTCATCGTCGAACAGATATTCGGCTAACGCTTTTGCCAGCTCGGTTTTACCAACACCGGTTGTTCCTAAGAACAAGAACGAGCCAATTGGTTTTTTTGGATCCTGTAACCCGGAACGACTACGGCGAACGGCATCTGAAATGGCTTCGATTGCTTCTTCCTGACCTACGACACGTTTGTGTAATTCACTTTCTAAATTCAGCAGTTTTTCCCGGTCGGTTTGCAGCATTTTGGTAACAGGAACACCTGTCCATTTTGCAACAACCTCGGCAATATCCTCATAAGTAACTTCTTCTTTAATCAGCGATTGACCTTTTTGATTTTCTTCTAATTGCTTTTGAAATTCTGCCAGTTTAGTTTCGGCTTCCTGGATTTTTCCGTAACGAATTTCGGCTACTTTACCGTAATCACCATTTCGTTCTGCACGTTCAGCTTCTAATTTATAATCTTCGATTTCTGATTTGATGTTCTGAATGTTGTCAACCACATCTTTCTCTGATTTCCATTTTGAAAAAATCTGATTGCGTTCTTCTTTCAGATTCGCTAAATCAATGCCTAAAGCTTTTAATTTTGATTCATCATTTTGCCTCACTTGAATATGTTTTTCAGTGGTGTTCGGAGAATCTTCGATTTCGCGTTTAATGGCTTCAATTTCAATTTCCAACTGCATGATTTTTCTGTCTAAAACATCTAATTCCTCCGGTTTTGAATTGATTTCCATACGAAGTTTCGATGCGGCTTCATCCATTAAATCAATAGCTTTATCGGGTAAAAAACGATTGGTAATATAACGTTGTGACAATACTACCGCACCAATAATTGCCTCATCTTTAATACGCACTTTGTGATGTGTTTCGTATTTTTCCTTGATCCCACGTAAAATGGAAATAGCACTTTCGGTATCAGGTTCTTCGATTATTACTTTTTGAAAACGACGCTCCAACGCCTTATCCTTTTCAAAATATTTTTGATACTCGTCTAATGTGGTGGCGCCAATAGCTCTTAATTCGCCCCGAGCCAAAGCCGGTTTTAAAATATTGGCTGCATCCATAGCTCCTTCGCCACCGCCGGCACCCACTAATGTGTGAATCTCATCGATGAACAAAATAATGTTTCCATCGGAAGTTGTTACTTCTTTAACCACCGATTTTAAACGCTCTTCGAACTCCCCTTTATATTTTGCACCGGCAATCAATGCACCCATATCCAACGAAAAAACGAGTTTATCCTTTAAATTTTCAGGTACATCGCCCTGAACAATACGGTGTGCCAAACCTTCGGCAATAGCGGTTTTACCTACACCTGGTTCACCAATTAACATGGGGTTGTTTTTAGAACGGCGTGTTAAGATTTGCAATACCCTACGGATTTCCTCATCGCGACCAATTACGGGATCCAGTTTTCCGTCGTTTGCTAATTGGTTGAGGTTTTTAGCGTATTTGTTCAATGAATTGTAATTGTCTTCTGCCGAAGCTGAGGTAACGCGTTCGCCTTTACGAAGCTCATTCATAGCTGCTTCAATCTGTTTTTCTGAAACGCCACCCGATTTTAAAAAGGAAGCTATTTTACTACGCGATTTAAAAATGGCTAAAAACAAATGTTCTATAGAAACGTATTCGTCGTTCATCTTTTTAGCGATTGCCTGTGCGTCATTCAATGTTGAACTGGCTTCGCGTGATAATGAAATTTGTCCGCCCTCTACTTTAGGAAACGATTCTATGATTTGATTGTTCTGATTTGCTAGTTGCTCAATATTTACACCTACTTTTTTAAGAATGAATGGTGTTACATTTTCGTCTATTTCTAAAATAGCTTTTAAAATGTGTTCGTTTTCAATCTGTTGCTGACCGAACGTTTGTACTAATACCTGAGCTTGTTGAAGTACTTCCTGTGATTTTATTGTAAAGTTATTAAAATTCATATTGCTTGTTTTTCTTAATTTAAGTTTTATTTACAAGGTTCATTTCAAATGATATTCCAAAAAAGAGATGATGACAATATGTCTTGTTTTTATGTTGGAAATATTATGTAAAATGACAAAATGTCATTTATTAAATTGTTTCATCCGTAATGATATGATAATTTGACGTATATTTGAACATTAAAATTACAAAAATGAATTGGAATGTTTTAGAAAATATACATCAAACCGAAGAGTTAAAGGATGCTTCTTTTTCAAAACCTCAATTGGTTTTTAAGCACAGCACACGTTGCATCATCAGTAAAATGGTTTTAAAGAATTTTGAGAACGATTTTTTGTTGCAAGATGTAATTGATGTTTATTATTTAGATTTGATTTTGTACAGAGAGTTATCAAATAAAATAGCCGAAGTGTTTGGAGTTACACACCAATCGCCGCAAATTCTATTGATTAAAAACGGAGATGTGATCTATAACACATCACATGAGGGTATTGACGCTAATGTTTTGAGGGAGTTTGTATAAAAAAAATCCGACTAACTCGTCGGATTTTCATTTTGTTTATTTTGAAAATGACTTGAAATTATATTACCGGCTTATTTTTCTTTGATTCCAATATAATTGCAAACTGTAAACCGTACATAATGGCGGCTAAGACTAAATGCGCAGCTTGTGTACCAAACGGAAAATGGATGTAATACATTAAAATTCCCGTAAAAATTTCAAGCAACAATAGAACCATAATCCAGTTGATTTTGTTGTTTCCTAGCTTCAATCGTTTATTTCTTAAAAAAAGATAAAGATTTACAAAGAATATTACAAAAGAAAAGGTTCTGTGTACGTAAAAAGTCATATCCGGATTTTCGAGCCACAATGCCACATCGGTAATTCCATTATTGGTTTGTTCATCAATAAATTGTCGAACTTGTGTTCCCATTCCAATTTGAATCAGTGAGAAAAACATTGCCACCCATGTAAAAATATAAAATGTTTTATCGTATTTAATCTGGTGTTTATGTTTGTCTTTTGCAAGGTAAATCAGGTAAATCAATGCGGCAACATTCAATAAGGCGGCAATCATGTGTGTAGTGATTTTAATCGGATTTAATACCGAATAAACTACTGTGGCTCCTAACCATGCGTTAAAAACTAATAAAGCTAAAACAATTCCTGACCAAATAATTAGCTTGGGGCTAGCTTTAAAAAATGCAACTGATATGATTGAAAGCACGAACAAAATAAGACAAGCCAGTCCTGCTAACGCACCACATAAACGGTTTATGTATTCAACCCAGGTGTGGTATGGATTAAATTCTGCATAATCGTGTTTGGTGTATTCGTCCCAGTTTGACGGTTGATACATCTCATTCGATGTAAAATCTTTATTAGCTACCTTTAATTTAGAATCTTTAATGATTACCTGACCTTTTTCATAATCGTGATAAGGTTCCCACAACAATTCTTCAATCTGCGTAGGTGGGATATAATATCCAAAACATTTAGGCCAATCAGGACAGCCCATTCCTGAACCGGTCATTCGAACAGTAGCCCCTGCAATAATTACCAAATAAACGGTGATAAGTGAAATTTTTGCCCAACGGATAAATGTTTTGTTTTCCATGATTTATAATTTTGGATTTACAGGTTTTAAACCTAAACTACTGGCTTTTTTTATCATAAAATGATAAGCGGCTTCGTATTCATTTGCAATATCGCCTTCTAAAATAGCTTCTTTTATGGCATCTTTAATCTGTCCGATTTCTTTAGACGGTTTTAAATCAAAAATTTCCATAATTTCTTCGCCTGTAACAGGTGGCTGAAAGTTACGAACGTGATCGCGTTCTTCGACTTCAACAATTTTTTTTCGAACAATTTTAAAATTGTTGTGGTATTTTTTAAATTTCTTTTGATTTTTAGTGGTAATATCGGCTTCGCATAACGTTAGCAGAAGTTCCACATCTTCACCCGCATCAAAAACCAATCTGCGAACTGCTGAATCGGTTACGGTATCTTCGGCAATAACAATCGGGCGCGAGCTCATAGTTACCATTTTTTGCACAAAACGCATTTTGTGGTTTAAAGGCATGTGAAGCCGTTGAAAAATGCGTTTGACCATTTTTCCGCCTAAAAACTCATGACCGTGAAAAGTCCAGCCGTTTTTTTTGTTGAATTTTTTTGTGGGAGCTTTACCAATATCGTGTAACAAAGCCGCCCAGCGTAACCATAAATCATCGGTGTTGGGACAAATATTATCAACCACTTCTAACGTGTGGTAAAAATTGTTTTTATGGGTATGACCTTCTACTTCTTCCACATTGTTCAATGCAGTTAATTCAGGCAAAATTAAATCCAACAAACCTGTTTGATACAACAATAAAAAACCGACAGAAGGTTTTGATGTCAACAAAATTTTGTTCAGTTCTTCAACAATGCGTTCGCCTGAAATAATTTTTATGCGTTCGGCATTTTGGGTAATGGCATTTAAGGATTCTTCTTCAATGATAAAATTCAACTGTGAAGCAAAACGAATGGCACGCATCATTCGCAATGGATCGTCAGAGTAAGTAATATCGGGATCTAACGGGGTTCGAATGATCTTATTTTCCAAATCGGTCATTCCGTTAAAGGGATCAACCAAATCGCCAAAATTATTCTTATTTAAAGAAAAAGCTAAAGCATTAATGGTGAAATCTCTACGGTTTTGGTCGTCTTGCAAGGTGCCGTTTTCTACCAACGGATTTCGGCTTTCCTGACGGTATGATTCTTTCCGTGCACCCACAAATTCAATGTCTATATCTTCGTAACGCAGCATTGCTGTTCCGTAATTTTTAAAAACCTGAACTTTGGGATGGTGTGGAATCAACTCGGAAACTTTTAATGCCAGATCAATTCCACTGCCAACAGCAACAATATCAATGTCTTTTTTGTTATGTCGTTCTAAAATATAATCGCGTACAAAACCGCCAATTGCATAGGCTTCAATATTTAGTTCTTGAGCAGCCTGTGCAATGATTTTAAAAATGGAATCTTGTAAAGCTTCGGTATAGTTTGATGATTGAATCATTATTTTCTTAAAATTTTTACTTGTGCATCATTCGTAAGTTTGATTACAGTTGATGATTTTTTACTGATTTTATCCAGATCGATTTGAACCACGTAATCTACACCATTAATGATTTCATCTGAAATTTCTGAAAACCGGGTAGGAGTGGGGGTGCCGCTGATATTTGCCGATGTGGATACTAACGGACGTTTCATTCGTTCAACCAACTTATAAACAAAAGGTTGATTTACAATTCGGATGCCTAAAGAATCATCTTCGGCAATCAGGTTTTTTGCAACATTTCGCGGATGATCTAAAACCAGAGTCGTTGGTTTTTCAGAACAATCCAGAATATCGAAAGCCACTTGCGGAATATCTTTAAAAACGTTGTAAAGCAAACGGTCGTTAACGATCACAATCATGCTTTTGCTTTCGGCACGTTTTTTTAAAGCATAAATTTTTTTCACAGCTTCTTCGTTGGTGGCATCGCAACCAATTCCCCAAACAGTATCTGTGGGATATAAAATAATTCCACCGTTTTTAATGACTTCGAATGCCTGATGTACTTCTTTGTTGATATCGTCCATTCTTTTATGACTATTTGAAAATGATGTAAGGATCTTTTATTAGATTAAAACTGAATCTTTTCACCAGTTGACAATCCGTTATTTTTAGCAAAAACACCGCATAGATGAAACAACAAACGGGCTCCCACATTTCCGTCCCAATCATCGTCTCCCGGAGCAACTTCAACCAAATCAATTCCGATAATTTTTTTGTTCGATGATGCTAACCTGCTTAATAAATAAGTTGCTTGTTCGTACGATAATCCGCCAGGAACCGGAGTTCCCGTGTTTGGACAATACCAGCGATACAACGCATCAATATCAAAACTAACTGCTACATTTTCTGGTAATTGATTTAGAATTTCATCACACTGATCTTTCCAGTTTTTTCCGTTGAATTGATTTGCTTTTAAATCAGTATCGGTATAAACTTTTATTTTATCAGATGATTTGATGAGATTTACTTCACCTTCGCTAAAATCACGGATGCCTACCTGAACGATTTTTTTTACCTGAGGTAGTTGCATGGCATTATACATAATTGATGCGTGTGAATAGGTAAAACCTTCATAAGCTTTGCGTAAATCCATATGGGCATCGAAATGCAAAATTGCAAACGCTTCGTTTTTTGTTGCCAAAGCTTCATAATATCCCATAGGAGTTGAGTGATCTCCGCCTAATAAGATAACTTTTTTATTTTGATTCATCCAGAAAAGTGTACGTTCTTTTACTTCCTGATTGAATTTAGATGACGCTTTGTTGATTTTATCTAAATCTGCCTGCAATTGAGGAAATGTTTCAATATCTTCACCATTTTCTAATGCTTCAATAATTGGCTGGGCTAAACCTTTATATTTTTCGCTGTTTTTTGCCCATTGTTCCGGAGCCTCGTCCATAAAAATTCCCAATTTCCACAAATCGGGAAATTCCTGATGTAACAAATCAACCTGAAAAGATGCATTAAAAATAGCATCGGGACCTTCACTGGCACCACTTCCGTAACTTACGGTAACTTCCCACGGTGCCGGTAAAATAATTATATCGCTTTCTTCAGCAGTAAATGGTAATCCGTAAATACTGGCATCTGCCAAACCGGGTTGTGACGGATCGAAACGCTCTATTTTTTGTTGTTTTGTAAGCATTTTTTAACTTAAGATTTTTAATCTACAAATATAAAAAAAGCCAACCTAAAAGTTGGCTAATTCGTTAAGTAGTTTGGATACCTTTTTTTAATATTTGACCAAACTCATACATTTCTTCAAAAGAGGTATATAAAGGTACCGGGGCTAAACGGATTACTGCCGGTTCACGCCAGTCAACAATAACACCTTCTTTCATTAAATAATGGAACAATTCCTTACCCTCGCCATGCAGAATTACAGATAATTGAGAACCGCGTTCTGATTGATTTTTCGGTGTAATAACTTCTAAATTTGTTCCTGTTTCTTTAGCTGTTTCTTCAATGATGAATTCTAAATAAGATGTGATCAAATTACGTTTTTTGATTAAGGCATCCATACCAATTTCATTAAACATTTCAACAGATGCCAGATAAGGAGCCATTGCCAAAACACCAGTGCATGAACTTTGCCAGCCTAAAGCACCTTCGTTAGGTGTGAATTCCGGTTCCATTAAAAAACGACGTTCTTTATTGTGACCGTACCAGCCGCCAAAACGGTGTAGTTCTTTATTATTGTGGTGTTTCTCGTGGACAAAATATCCGGAAACACTCCCTGGTCCTGCATTCATGTATTTGTAACTGCACCAACACGCAAAATCGGCATTCCAGTCGTGTAATTTTAGCTCGATATTTCCGGCCGCATGAGCCAAATCCCAACCTACAAACGCACCCACAGCGTGTCCGGCTTTTGTAATAGCTTCCATATCTAAAACCTGACCAGTGTAATAATTAATGCCGCCAATTAATACCAAAGCCAACTCACTGCCCACTTCATTAATTTTAGCAATGATGTCTTCGTTGCGTAAATTGTGTTCGCCTTCTCTGCGTTTTACTTCAACAATGACATCTTTAGGATCTAAACCGTGAAATTTCACTTGAGTCTGCAGCATATACTGGTCGCTTGGAAACGCTTTTTCCTCACAAATAATTTTAAATCGGGTAGAAGTAGGGTTGTAGAACGAAACCATCATCATATGCAGATTAACCGTTAACGTGTTCATTACCGAAACTTCGCTTGGTTTTGCACCTACAATTTTTGATAACGGAGCGGAGAAACGTTCATGGTAATCCCACCACGGTTTTTCGGCATAAAAATGACCTTCAACGGCTAAGTTTGCCCAGTCATTCATTACATCATCAATATATTTTTTAGCGCTTTTGGGTAATAATCCAAGAGAATTCCCTGTGAAATAAATTGTTTTTTTGCCGTTTACTTGTGGAAATTCAAATTCTGTCTGGTATTTTTTAAGTTCGTCTTGTGCGTCTAATGACTGTGCAAATGCTCTTGTATTTTGAAAGTTCATTTATATTAAATTTTTGTGTGCTAAATTTACTTATAAATTACGTATTGAACAAAATCTTTAAATGGAATGTCTTGATTACAGAAAAAATCAATCATCAGTTTCCCCATCACTTGATTGATTTTCTTTTTTATCAGTGTTTTCATTTAAAAACGGAACATATATTTTTTCGCTTTTAATGACAATGATTAATGAAATAACCGAATGTAAGAAAACACAGGTTAATAAGAAAATAACTCTTCCTTTACCAAAAAGATCGTTGTTAAAAATAACTTCGTAGTGATAAGCCACAAAGCAGTATCCCACGAAAATAAGAGTGTTTAAAGTAATGACGCGAAAGAATTTTTTTCGGTTAGCCAAAACAATAATGGTTACCAAAAAACAAAGCATTGAAACTGCCAATACCGCTATAATTCCTTGTAAAAATGTCATATCAAATTTTCTATGGTAAATATCGTGATTTTATAAGATACAAAACAAAAAAATCCGATCATCTGACCGGATTTTTAACTTATAATTACCATCTAATTATTTTCCTGCAGCAATTAAGTTCAATGCGGAACCGGCTTTAAACCAATCAATTTGTGATTCGTTATATGTGTGGTTTGCCATAATGATGTCTTTTGAACCATCTGCGTGGACAAATTCTAAGGTTAATTGTTTACCAGGGGCAAAATCGGTTAAATCTAAGAAGTTGATGGTGTCGTCTTCTTGAATTTTATCGTAATCAGCTTCGTTTACAAACGTTAATGCCAACATACCTTGTTTTTTAAGGTTGGTTTCGTGGATGCGGGCAAACGATTTTACCAATACCGCTTTTACACCTAAATGACGAGGTTCCATTGCAGCGTGCTCACGAGAAGAACCTTCACCATAGTTTTGATCTCCTACAACGATTGTTGGGATGCCTGCAGCCTTATACGCACGTTGTACTGCCGGTACTTCACCGTATTCGCCTGTTAATTGATTTTTAACGGTGTTGGTTTTATTGTTAAAAGCATTTTCAGCACCAATCAGCATATTGTTTGAAATGTTGTCTAAATGCCCGCGGAAACGCAACCAAGGTCCAGCCATTGAAATATGGTCTGTGGTACACTTACCAAATGCCTTAATTAACAATTTAGCACCGGTGATGTTTTTTCCATCCCATGCAGGGAAAGGCAACAATAATTCTAAACGTTGAGAATCAGGAGAAACAACTACCTGTATGTTTGATCCATCTGCAGCCGGTGCCTGATAACCCGGATCTTCAACATCGAATCCTTTAGTTGGCAATTCATCACCGTACGGAGGTTTGAACATTACTTCTTCTCCGTTATCATTTATTAACGTATCTGTAATTGGGTTGAAATCTAAACGACCAGAAATTGCCAATGCCGCTACCATTTCCGGTGATGTTACAAAAGCATGTGTGTTAGGGTTTCCGTCAGCACGTTTAGAGAAGTTACGGTTAAAAGAGTGAACAATGGTGTTTTTCTCTCCTTTATCTGCACCTTCGCGATCCCACTGTCCAATACAAGGACCACAAGCATTTGTAAATACTTTGGTTCCCATTTTTTCAAATGCCTCAATAATTCCATCACGTTCGATGGTATAACGAATTTGCTCAGAACCCGGATTGATTCCAAATTCTGCTTTAGGAGTTATACCTAATGCTACTGCCTGGTTAACAATAGATACCGCTCTTGACATATCTTCGTAAGAAGAATTGGTACATGATCCGATCAATCCCCATTCTACTTTTACCGGCCAATCGTTTTTAGCAGCTTCTTCTTTCATTTTGGAAACCGGTGTACCTCTGTCCGGAGTAAATGGTCCATTGATGTACGGTTCTAATTCAGATAAATTGATTTCGATTAACTGATCGAAATATTGATCCGGATTTGCATACACTTCGGTATCGGCAGTTAAGTAATCTGCAATTTTATCTGCTGCTTCCACCACATCTGCACGACCGGTAGCGTTTAAGTATCTTCTCATTGAATCATCGTACCCAAAGGTAGAAGTTGTTGCGCCAATTTCGGCACCCATATTACAAATGGTACCTTTTCCTGTACAAGACATAGAGGTGGCACCTTCTCCAAAATATTCTACAATGGCACCTGTACCACCTTTTACGGTTAAAATATCGGCTACACGTAAAATAACATCTTTAGGTGCGGTCCATCCGTTTAATTTTCCGGTCAATTTTACACCGATTAATTTAGGAAATTTCAATTCCCAAGCCATACCGCTCATTACGTCAACGGCATCGGCTCCACCCACACCAATAGCAAGCATGCCTAAACCGCCGGCGTTTACCGTGTGAGAATCGGTACCGATCATCATACCACCGGGGAACGCGTAATTTTCTAATACAATTTGATGAATGATACCTGCACCCGGTTTCCAGAACCCGATACCGTATTTGTTTGAAACTGAAGAAAGGAAATCAAATACTTCTTTAGACTGGGAGTTTGCTACCGCCAAATCTTTTTCGGCCCCCACTTTTGCCTGAATTAAGTGATCGCAATGTACGGTTGTGGGTACGGCAACTTTGTCTTTACCTGCGTGCATAAATTGTAACAAAGCCATTTGAGCCGTTGCATCCTGACATGCCACACGGTCTGGTGCAAAATCTACATAATCTTTTGCTCTTTCAAATTTTTGGGTTGGTGTTCCTTCCCATAAATGCGAATATAAAATCTTTTCTGAAAGTGTTAGCGGACGACCCACCAATTCGCGTGCTTTGTCAACACGTGCCGGTATGTTTTCGTACACTTTTCTAATCATTTCGATATCAAAAGCCATAGTATTTTTTTATTTAATTTTGTTTTAACTTTAATAAGAAATCTTAATACAAGTTACAGTTTTTTTAGTGGAATATTTTATAATATTTGTTAACGAGGTCTAATTTAAAATGATTCTATCCAAATGATTGTTTTACTGTTTTAAAAGTCAAAAAATCGTATGAAATTAAAAGAATATCAAACAAAAAGACTGAGAATAACTTCTATAAAGCAAAAGAGGCAATCATTTTTTGATTGCCTCTTAAATATATCTATTTCTATAACTTATTTGGTAACAGAAATTGGTGTAAACTTTGTTAAGTTGATGCCTT
The DNA here is from genome assembly GCF_900108395.1 of Paenimyroides marinum. Taxonomy (GTDB): domain Bacteria; phylum Bacteroidota; class Bacteroidia; order Flavobacteriales; family Flavobacteriaceae; genus Flavobacterium; species Flavobacterium marinum. The sequence goes on from NZ_FNXE01000007.1 coordinate 70,888, forward strand.
GAACCGCAGTTTTATATTCTTCGATTGAAGGAATACGCCCTAAAATTGCCGATAAAACAACTACGGGAGTAGAAGCTAACAACGATTCACCTTTTTTACGTTCGCTGTCTTCAACCACACGTCCTTGGAATAAACGTGTTGAAGTTGCCATTACCGTATCACCTTTTTCAGCTTTTTCCTGGTTACCCATACATAAGTTACAACCCGGACGTTCTAAGTACATTACGTTTTCATATTCTGTACGAGCGGTAGCTTTAGGTAATGCATCTGAGAATTCGAATCCTGAATATTTTTGTAAATATTCCCAATCTCCTTCAGCTTTTAATTCGTCGATAATGTTATAGGTAGGTGCTGCAACAACTAATGGAGCATTGAATTTCACTTCACCTTGTTGTTTTTCAACGTTTTTCAACATTTGAGAAACAATTTTTAAGTCGTCTTTATGAACCATACAAGATCCCACAAATCCTAAATCAACTTTTTTATTGTTACCATAGTAAGATAATTCGCGAATGGTATCGTGTGTATAACGTTTAGAAACATCTTCGTTATTAACGTCCGGATCGGCAATCATTGGCTCATCGATGATATCTAAATCAATCACAACCTCTGCATAATATTTAGCGTTTGCATCTGGAGTTAAAGCCGGTTTTTCACCCGATTTGATTTCAGCAATACGTTTGTTTGCTTTATCGATTAATCCTTGTAAAACGGCATTTTTGTTATCCATACCTTTATCGATCATGATCTGGATACGGGATTTTGCAATTTCTAACGATTGGATTAATGTATCGTCCTGAGAGATACAGATAGATGCTTTTGCTTTCATTTCTGCTGTCCAATCTGTAAATGTAAAGGCTTGATCTGCTAATAAAGTTCCTATGTGTACTTCGATAATACGCCCTTGGAATACATTTTCGCCATCGAATTGTTTCAACATTTGTGCTTGAGTAGCATGAACCACATCACGAAAATCCATGTGTTGTTTCATTTCTCCTTTAAAGGTAACTTTTACAGATTCAGGAATTGGCATAGAGGCTTCACCAGTTGCCAAAGCTAACGCCACCGTACCGGAATCGGCACCGAACGCCACACCTTTAGACATACGTGTGTGCGAGTCACCACCGATGATGATTGCCCATTCGTCAATCGTAATATCGTTTAATACTTTGTGGATAACATCTGTCATTGAATGATAAACTCCTTTAGGGTCACGAGCGGTGATTACTCCAAAGTCGTTCATGAATTTCATTAATTTAGGAATATTTGCCTGTGCTTTTTTATCCCAAACTGAAGCTGTGTGACATCCTGATTGGTAGGCACCGTCAACTGTTGGAGCAATAACTGTAGCTGCCATAGATTCTAACTCTTGAGCAGTCATTAATCCGGTAGTATCCTGAGATCCTACAATGTTTACTTTCACACGAACATCAGAACCCGCGTGTAATGTTTTGCCCGGAGTAACCCCCACTGCATTTTTATTGAAGATTTTTTCAACTGCAGTTAACCCTTGTCCTTCAACAGAAATTTCTTTAGCAGGAGCAAATACCGTTGGAGCAGTAATGCCTAAAGTTTGAGCGGCAAACGTTTGGATTTTTTTACCAAATACAATGGCATAAGAACCACCTGCTTTGATAAATTCCATTTTTTGTGGCGTTAAAGAACGAGCCATATCAATTAACTCTTCTTCCCCGTTGTATAATTTTTTTGTTTTTGTATTAATTGTTAATACGGTGCCTGTGGCTACAGAATAAACCTGTTCTAAAACAACATCTCCGTTTTCGTTACGAACCACCTCGCCGTTAGCATCTACTTTTTTTACCCAGTTTTTTAAATCGATACCGATACCACCTGTAACATCAACTGTTGTCAAGAAAATAGGAGAGATACCGTTGGTTCCTGCAACGATAGGGGCAATGTTTACAAACGGAATATAAGGAGAAGCCTGTTTACCTGTCCATAAAGCCACGTTGTTTACACCTGACATACGAGAAGAACCAACACCCATTGTTCCTTTTTCAGCGATCAACATTACGCTGGCATCAGGATGTTGGGCTTGTAATGCACGAATATCAGCTTGGGCTTCAGGGGTGATCATACATTTACCATGTAATTCACGATCTGAACGAGAGTGTGCCTGGTTGCCCGGCGATAATAAATCGGTAGAAATATCACCTTCTGCAGCAATATAAGTAACTACTTTGATTTCTTCTGCAACCTCTGGCAATTTTGTAAAGAACTCTGCTTTGGCGTAGCTTTCTAAAATATCTTTAGCTATTTGGTTTCCTGCTTTATAAGCTTCGGCTAAACGTGCAGTATCCGCATCATATAAGAAAACCTGTGTTTTTAACACTTCAGCAGCCTGTTTAGCGATTTCAGCATCATTTCCTAATGCTAAATCTAATAACACAGCGATAGACGGGCCGCCTTTCATGTGAGATAATAACTCAAATGCGAAAGTTGGTGTAATTTCAGCAACAGTTTCATGACCTAAAATGATCTCTTTTAAAAATTGTGCTTTAACACCTGCAGCAGGCGTGGTACCCGGCAAGGTGTTGTAGATGAAAAACTTTACTGAATCCTCGCGGTATTCGTTGTCAACATCTTTTATCTGTTCAATGATTTCGCTTAATAATTCAGCACTGTCAATTGGTTTTGGGTTTAATCCTTGCCCTTTTCTTTCTTCAATTTCGTTGATGTAATCCTTGTAAAGGTTCATAATAATTATTTCTTGATATTAATTGTTGTTACAAAAATGATACAATCACTTTTTTTTGCAACTGAAAATTGTTTTTATAAAGTTTTTTGTTTCTTTTAGAATATATTGATTCTAAATTCACAATGCAAAATTACGAAAAGGATTTGAAATTAAAAAATTTTTAATAAAATCTTGATTTAGAGGAATTATTATTTATAATTATTCTATTTTGTTTGTTATAATTTATTAATTTAAGACTGTTTTGTGTGGATAATAAAAATTTTTAATCTTTTTTTGATTTATACATACATTTAGGTTCTTAAAACTGATAAATAAACAAAAAAGCCCTTCAGAACAAGGGCTTTTAAATACTATTTTTTTAACCAATTGCTTTTAAAAGTACAATTTTGATATTCATCATCAATATAGATATATGTATCGTCAACTGTTTCAGAAACCCATTTGGCAATTGTTTCGCTTTGTTTTGCTGATAATGCCACATAACGGATTTTCATATAATCATTAGAGAAATCGGCAAGATGTTCCGGAATTTTGTTGGTTAATTGTACAATTTTATAGTATGATTCTGTACGGTCATTCACCAGGGTAGTTGCAGAAATTTCGCCTACCTGTAAATTAGAAACCATTGAATACAATGTACGGTCTTCCATTTTGTTCAGTTCAAAACGAGTTTCGCCACGGCTATTTGTCATAATACCGCCACTTTGTCTGGAATCTTTGTCTTGCGAATATTGTCTTGCGGCATCTGCAAACGAAATTTCTTTGTTAAGAATGCGGATGCGTAAATCGTCTAAATCATTTTTGGCTTTGTCAATAGCCGCTTGTGTTGGTTTAGGAGTAATCAATATATGCCTTAACTCTAAATTTTTTCCGCTTATTTTTTCAAGAAAAATGATGTGATAGCCAAAATCGGTTTCAAACGGTTTTGATATTTCACCTTCTTTTAACGAAAAAGCCACATCTTTAAATTCTTTTACAAATTGAGATTTTTTATCTATGGTGTAAAAACCGCCGGTTTCTAAAGACCCCCTGTCTTCAGAATACATATATACTTTACTTGTAAATGATGCGCCGTCTAAAACATCCTGACGGATTTGGTTTAACTGGTCAATAACTGCCTGGCGTTGTTCTTTTGTAATTTCGGGTTTTATTACAATTTCGGCTAATTCTATTTCATCGCCTACCAAAGGAAGCGAATCTTTAGGTATATTGTTATAAAACTGGCGAATTTCTTCGGGCGTAATGGTAACATCCTTTATTAATTCTTGTTGCATCTGCGATGCCAGCAGATTTTCTTTCATTATATCGAAAAAAGTTTCTCTAAAATCTTCATAACTTTTTTTGTTGTAATGTTTTACAACGTTGTCAATAGATCCGGCATATTCTACCATACGATCAATTTGTTCATCTACTCTTGCATTTACTTCATCGTTTGTAACTACAATACTGTCTTGAATTGCCTGATGCGAAAACAATTTGTTCTCTAAAAGAGCTCCTAAAACTTCGCAACGGCTTAATGTTGATACATCTTGATTGGTGGCTTTTGCCTGGATAAAACCGTTATCGATATCTGAATCTAAAATTACATAGCTACCCACAACGCCCACAACGCCATCGATGCGTTTTTTTGACGATTCCTGTGCCTGCATGTTGACAAATCCCATAACAGCTAAAACTGTTAATAAAGTATGTTTAAGAAAAATTTTCATAGTTGTTTATTAAAAATTTACAAACCGCAACAAAGATACATAGCTACGGTTAACTTTTATATTTTTTTAATTTTAATTAAGAGTTTTTTTATTGTATTTGGCTTTTAGTTGATTAAGTACCGTTTCATTTAAGTTTATTTGTGCATTTTTCAACAACTGCTCATTATATTGCTGTTCAAATTGGTTTTGATAATCAGATAAAACTTTAGATTTTACTTCTTCGTAAGTGGGTTGAACAGTTTCTTTACGGTCGCGAATGTAAAAAACATAATAATTATTGTTGTATTTTATCACTTTTTGTCCCACAGTTTTTAGGTCTAAATTTTTAGGTAAACGCTTGTCGTCTAATGAAAATCTGCCTTGATATTTATAAACCATTGGAAAATCTGCCTCTTTTATAGGGTATTTAATGTTTAACAACTTGTTATATGTTTTTGCGTCAGATTTTTTGGCAAATACATAAACTTCTCCGATAAAATAAGCCGGTTGAAGATAGTTTGATTGATGTTCATCAAAATAATTCTTTAAAGCAAGGGTATCTTTTGCACTTTCATTCCAAATTTTTTCTTCTAAAAAATTGAATAAGATCAAACCTTCTTTATATTCATTTAAATGGTGTGCAAAATCGGGAAAATTAATTTCTAAATTGTTGTTGTATTCTTCTTTAAGCTTGCGTAATGAGTAAAAATCGAATGCTTTTTCTATTAAAAGTTCATCGGTCTTTACAAAAGCGTACTGATTGGCAAACGAATAAATATGTTCTAAAATGTTTTTTGCGGTTATTTTTTTATCTGAATAAGTAGCTAAAACCATTTCGGTTTCCTGGTTACTTTCAACCTTTGGATCGTTCAATAGTTCTTCTCGGTTAAGTAATTTGCTTGTTTTTACGATATTTTCGTGATTGGTTTTAAAGTGGTATTGTTCTTTTAAATGATGAATTAAATTTTTTTCTAATATTTTTGAACGGGAATCAGATTTTATCCTGCGTAAAAAATTCTCTTTCAATTCTTCTTTCGTTGGCTGATCTTTAATATGTGTTACTGAAACAATGTGCCAGCCATACTGACTAAAAAACGGTTTGGAATAAGCACCTTTGAAATTTAAATTATACACAATATCTGAAATTCCTTCAATATTCAAGGCTCCTTCGTTGTAAATACCTAGATCTCCGCCTTTCTCACGGCTATAAATATCTTCAGAAAAGTGAAAAGCTACATCGTAAAAAGTATCTCCAACTTCTAAACGCTTATAAATTTCATTGATTTTCTTTTTGGCTTCGGCATCATTCATATCTTTTGCTTCAACCAAAATATGGGCAATGTTTTTAACTTTAGGTGTAGCCCGTTTGTTGTATACCTTTATTAAATGGTAACCAAAATTAGAACGAACCGGCAATGATATTTCGCCAATTTTTGTAGTGTATGCACCGCTTTCAAAAGGATAAACCATTTTAAAAACGCTGAAATAACCTAAATTGCCTTTATTGTTTTTGGCACTTAAATCGTCAGAAAATTTCAGAGCGGCATCTTCAAAAGACATTCCGTTTAGCAGTTTACTGCGTATTTCTAACGCCTTGTTGTATGCTTTTAACGTATCGGCAGGTTGAGCCAGTTCATCTACTGCAACTAAAATATGCGAGGCTTTTATTTCGAAATCAGATCGTTCTAAGGCTTCATTCAGCAAGCGGTCCAATTCGTTTTCGTTGATAAAGTATTTTTCAGCCAATTCTGCCCGATAACTTTTTAATTCTTGCTGAACAGCCGGTAATTTGTCAATTTCTAAGCGGTAGGCATTTTGCAACCTTAACTTGTATATTTTATATAAATTAAAGTAATTATCGATATCTTTTTGAGATTCATCGGCAATAATATCGATGTTTTTAGTGTATAATCGTTCAAAATCGGCAACGTTGTAAATGCTGTCATTTATTGTTACCAGTACATCGGTAGGTTTTTGTCCAAAAGTGTTTATAGATAAACTAAATAATAAAAATATTAAAGTGGTTTTTATAAGCCTCATTATAGTTTAAAGTTGTTTCCACAAAGTTAAACTTTTTTGCGAGAGAGCAATAAAGAAAAAATCCATTCGTTTTGAATGGATTTTTAACATATTAACTGTAGGTATCTTAATTCTCTAACGGAACTGCCGGTAACAATTGTGATGAAACTTCTCCAAAACCAATTCGGAGTCCGTCTTTTTCACAATAACCTTTCATAATTACAGTATCGTAATCTTCAATAAACGTTCTTGTAGAACCGTTAGGCATATCAATTGGATTTTGTCCTGCCCAGGTTAGTTCTAACATAGATCCAAAGCTGTCTTTTGTTGGTCCTGAAATAGTTCCCGATCCCATTAAATCGCCCGAACTTACCATACATCCGTTTACGGTGTGATGTGCTAATTGCTGAGCCATTGTCCAATACATATATTTTAAGTTTGACTTAGAAACAGTTTTACCCTCACCATTTTCTGGCTGAATGATGACTTCTAAATTAATATCGAAAGCGTGGTTACCTGTTTGTTGTAAATACGGTAATGGTTTAGGGTCTTCTTGTGAAGGACTTGCACAACGGAAAGGCTCTAAGGCATCCATGGTAACTACCCAGCAAGAAATTGACGAACCAAAGTTTTTAGCTAAGAAGGGTCCTAACGGAACATATTCCCATGTTTGTAGATCACGTGCCGACCAGTCGTTTAACAACACCATTCCAAACATGTGATTTTCTGCATCATTAACAGAAACTCTTTCGCCCATAATATTGGCATCAGCAGTAATAAAAGCTGTTTCCAACTCAAAATCAACTCTTTTAGATGGCCCAAAAACAGGTTGTGTTTCACCTTTTGGCAATGTTTGTCCCATAGGTCGATTTACCGGAACTCCCGACGGAACAATGGTAGAACTTCTTCCGTGGTACCCCACAGGCAGGTGTAACCAGTTAGGTAATAAGGCATTTGCCGGATCGCGAAACATCATACCCACATTGGTAGCGTGTTCTCTTGAAGAATAAAAATCGGTATAATCACCAATAAAAACCGGTAATTCTATAGTTACTTCGTTAATATTGAAGATGACCAACTCTCGGGCTTTGGCATCATCTCTTAATTTTGGATTGTTCGCTTCAAAAATTTCTGAAATTCTGTTGCGAATCGCACGCCAAACTTCTCTTCCTTCAGAAATAAAAGCATTCAGTGTTTCATCGTACAAAACATTGTCGTCAAAATCAATATCTTTAAAAAATCCTAAGTCGTTTAAAGCAGTTAAACTAATGGCATAATCGCCAATTCTGGTTCCAATCACTAAATCGTCTTCTTCCACAGAAAAAACACCAAAAGGTATGTTTTGAATAGGAAAATCGCTTGTTACAGCTACATCTAACCACGATTTTAAGGCAGGATTGTTAGCAGGTATGTTCATCATTTTAAATATTTTTTGTTCTAATTAGATTACTTATGCGAATATAACAATGATTTTTTATAAATTTGAGTTCAATTTAAACATTTAATAAAAAATGCAACGCGACGAACAAATTTTTGATTTGATATTAGATGAGCAAGACAGACAAATTCATGGATTGGAATTGATTGCTTCAGAAAACTTTGTAAGCGACCAGGTTATGGAAGCTGCAGGATCCGTTTTAACCAATAAATACGCAGAAGGGTATCCTAATAAAAGATATTACGGTGGCTGTGAAGTGGTTGATATTGTGGAACAACTTGCCATTGACAGAGCCAAAGCTTTATTTAATGCAGAATATGCAAACGTACAACCGCACTCTGGTTCACAAGCTAATACGGCTGTTTATGCAGCTGTTTTAAAACCAGGCGACAAAATTTTAGGTTTTGATTTATCGCACGGTGGACATTTAACGCATGGTTCTCCTGTAAATTTTTCAGGAAAATTATACAATCCGGTATTTTATGGCGTAGATGAAGCCACCGGATTAATCAATTACGACAAAGTACAGGAAATTGCAGAACGCGAAAAACCTCAGTTAATCATTGCAGGAGCATCGGCTTATTCTCGTGATATGGATTTTAAACGTTTCCGTGAAATTGCTGATTCTGTTGGTGCTTTATTAATGGCTGATATTTCTCATCCTGCCGGTTTAATTGCTAAAGGCTTGTTATCAGACCCAATTCCTCACTGCCACATTGTAACAACAACAACGCATAAAACATTACGTGGACCTCGTGGCGGAATGATCATGATGGGGAAAGATTTTGAAAACCCGTTTGGTTTAAAAACGCCGAAAGGCGAACCCCGAATGATGTCTGCTTTGTTAGATTCTGCCGTGTTCCCCGGAAATCAAGGCGGGCCGTTAATGCACATTATTGCTGCTAAAGCAGTGGCATTTGGCGAAGCGTTGCAAGATGAGTTTATGACCTATATGTTACAGGTTCAAAAAAATGCACAGGCAATGGCACAGGCTTTTGTTAAACGTGGATACAATATTATTTCCGGCGGAACAGACAACCACATGATGCTGATTGATTTACGCAACAAAAACATTTCGGGTAAAGAAGCTGAAAATGCTTTGGTTAAAGCCGAAATTACCGTAAACAAAAACATGGTTCCTTTTGATGACAAATCTCCGTTTGTAACTTCAGGTATCCGTGTGGGTACAGCTGCTGTTACTACCCGTGGATTGGTTGAAGCCGATATGGAAACCATTGTTGAATTAATTGACCGTGTGTTGATGAACCATACCAACGAGGAAGTTATTGAAGAAGTAGCTGACCAGGTAAACGAAATGATGAGCGAACGGGCTATGTTTGTTTTTTAACGAATTATCTCAATAAAAAGTTAAAGAGTCACTAAATGTGGCTCTTTTTTTGTTAGCTGTGTAACATTTTTATACTTTTCAACACTTATTAAAGAAAATAATTATGAAAAACAGTTTACTTCTTTTTTTTGTATTTTGTACGACCACCTTGTTGGCACAGAAATCGGTACAGGGAATTATTAAGGATACCGAAACCAATCAGCCTATTGAATATGCAATTATCGTGGGAAATAGTTCGGGTAAAAGCACAGTTACCAATAGTGAAGGTCGCTTCAGGTTGAATTTATCCACAGAAGATTCAAAAATCATTGTAAAACATCTTAGTTATTTTACTAAAGAATTGCCTGTAAATGACGCACAATCTTTCAATATTCAGTTACAATCGACCACAGAATCGTTAGAAGAAATCGTTATTTTACAAACATCAATAAAATCAGAAATTGAAAAAGCCATAAAAACCTCTCAGGCACGGTTTGCAAATAATTTAAAACTGAATACTTATTATAGAGAATTGAGTTATGTAAATAATAGTATGTATGAATATGAAGATGCCGAAATTGATTATTACCTGCAATCTATCAATAACAGTAATGTGGTGGTAAAAGAGAGCCGCAGTGTGAAATTTACTAACGAAGACGCTAAAAAATTTGATACTTCAACTATAGTGAATTATTATTGGGGTGATTTAAAAGACAAGGTTTCAAATGAGTTTAAGTTCAAATTAATAAAAGAGATTATTTTTGACAAAGAATATGATTTATACATCACTACAAAAACAGCTGGCGACGGTACAGAATTAAATATACTTCATTTTTCCCCAACTGACGATGCAGAAAAAGCCACGCTTTCAGGAACAATGATTTACGGAGCTCAAGATTATTTGATAAGAGAAGTAAAAGCGAATTTATCTGAAAAATTTATGGATAATAGTGAATTCTTACCGAACAATAATGGTCATTGGCGTAAAAGAAGTTTTTATAATCGTACCACTATTTTTAATCTTTACAATGGTAAATACTCTTTAACTTACGTTTCTTATCGACTGTTTGGTGTGTCACAGGTTTTTAATCAGTTAAACAAAATAGGTGGTTTTGTTGAATTATTAGTTGATTCGGTTGAGGAAAATCCGGCGACTGTAAAACCTGAAACGTTTTATACAAGAAAAAAATTAACGCCGTTAGGAAAAAACTATAAAACAAAATACTGGAAAAAATTTAATGTGGTTCCGTTAACTTATAAAGAAGAACAAATGCTAAAACAGATAAATAAGTAAAAAAAGACAGTTTTATAAACTGTCTTTTTTTCGGAATAAATTATTGGCTTTTAAAAGTTTTGCTACTTTTTCAGGAACGTCGTTTTGCCAACTTTCGTCGTTATTCCATATTTTTTGTAATACTTTATGAGGGAAAATCTTTAGGTTTTGGGGTTCAAAATTTTTTATATCTATAATCTGTTCTTCTCCAACAAAATAATTGTAAACCGGTTTCAGGCTTTCATCGTGCAAAACAATGTTTTTACTGGTGATAATTTCATCGTTTTCATTTAAAAACGGGTATACATAAATTTCCAAACCGTGTTTAAACAATCTACCTAAGCCTTCAAACAATCCACCTGGTAAATTTGTATAATGTTTGGCATCGAAAATTTCAATTAAGCTTGGAAGTCCAATAGTCAACGCAATTTTTTCCTGTGAATAATTCCAAATATAATCAACCGCTTTAAAATATTCCTTAAAATTAGAAATCATTACAGTGTGTCCCAGAGCACAAAGTAATTCGGCACGATCCAAAAAATCCTGTTCATTAACTTCGCCCAACGCTAAAAGATTGTTCAACGTAATTTCAAATATTACAGCCGTTTTTTGTTCTGAGAGATTATTTTTTGTCAAAAACTGATGTAACGATTTTTGATACATATTAATGTTTACAATAGTTACCGGACGGAAACTTCCTCTCAAAAGCAACACATTTTTTCTGAACAGTGTATTTGCGGGAAGGATATTTTTACCGTTAGGGGCAAACATTACCGCATCTGCCATACCGTTTTTTACCAGAAAAAGACTCATTAAACGGTTATCGACACTTTTAAAAGCCGGTCCTGAAAAATTGATGGTATCAATTTCTAACTGATCTTTATCTAAATGGTCGTATAAGTGATGAATTAATTTTTTTGGGTCGTGGTACTGATAAAAAGCACCGTAAATTAAGTTGACACCAAGAGTTCCCAAGGTACGTTGTTGCAGTAAAACATCGTTTTCTTTAAACTGAATGTGCAAAATAATTTCATTGAATTCGCCTTGGGCTTCGTTTTGAAATCGGATACCAACCCAACCGTGACCTTTAAATTTCTTGGCAAAATCTATGGTAGCAACCGTATTGGCATAGCTGAAATAAATCCTGTCCGGATGTTCGTTTTGGTCTAAACGCTCTTCTAAAAGCTTAACTTCGTGGTCAAGCATTTTGTGTAAACGGCTTTCGGTAACATATCTTCCGTCTTGTTCCACCGTGTAAATAGCATCGCTAAATTGTTTGTCATAAGCACTCATTGCTTTTGCAACGGTTCTCGAAGCGGCACCTGCTCTGAAAAAATGACGAGCTGTTTCTTGTCCCGCTCCAATTTCGGCAAACGAACCGTAAATATTTTTGTTTAAATTAATCTTTAAAGTCTTGTCTGATATTGCCTGTTTTTGATCTATAATTCTATCGCCCGGTAGGGATAAATCCTCTGCAAAAAAATTGCTCATATTTTCATTATTGTTTGCATATAAAATTACTAAATTCATTTATAATGTGCTATTTTTGTAAAAAAGATTATTTGTGAAGGTTTATTTTTTAGGAACAGGTACATCGCAGGGCATCCCGGTAATAGGGATAAAACACCCCGTTTGTTTAAGTACTGATTTGAAAGATAAGCGTTTACGTACATCTGTTTTGATTGATTGGAACGGTACAAAAATATTGATTGATTGCGGTCCCGATTTTAGACAACAAATGCTACGGATTGATAACGATGCATTAGATGCCGTTTTGTTTACGCATGAACACGCTGACCACACTGCAGGTTTAGACGATATCCGTCCGTATTGTTTTATGGAAAGCAAAGCAATGCCCATTTATGCGCAAAACCGGGTAATTGAAAGTTTAAAACGCCGGTTTGACTATATTTTTGAAACCGTTAACCGTTATCCCGGTGCGCCATCGGTTGAAATTCACAAAATTGAACCTTATCATGATTTTACAATAAACAATAAAACGATAAAACCTTTATTGGTAAATCATGGTTCATTACCTATTTTAGGGTACCGGTTTGATCATTTTGCCTACTTAACCGATGTAAAAACGTTAGATGAAACCACATATAATCAATTGCAAGATTTAGATGTTTTGGTTATAAACGCATTGCGTATTCAAGAGCATCCAACACATAATAATTTAAAGGAAGCTATAGAGCATATAAAGAAAATCAAGCCTAAAAAAGCATATTTAACACACATAGGTTTTCAGTTGGGTTTTCATAATGAGGTTCAAAATACCTTACCCGATAACGTGTTTTTGGCGTATGACGAACTAATCTTAGATATATAATTAATGAAACGTATTTATTTATATTTGTTTTTATTCTCTTTAATCATCAATATTTTTTTAATTGTAAATGATTCAAAAGTGCTTAAAGCAAAAGAAGAACATATTGAGCATTTAGAAGAGAAACTAAAAAAAGCAGAAGATTCTTTACAGAAAATTCAGACGATTCAACAAATTGATCAAACAACCGACACTTTATTTGAAAGAATATGAAAATAACAACGATAAGTATTTTGTTAATAAGCATTTTTGCCGTTTCGTGTAATAAAAAAGAAAACACAATGTCTGCTGTTAATCATATAATGGTTAAAGATTCATTAGAATTGTATAAAAAAATGTATGATGAAGCCGCTTATTTTTCTATCGATAAAAACGAAAACGCCCAAAAACAATTTGCTCCTCAAAGAATAGAAGATGTAATGGCAAAGGTTGTACAGGATTTTTCGGCATTAATGAAACAAGAAGAAAACAGCTCTTTATTACCAGTTGATACAAATGGTAACCCGGTGAAGGTAAATAAAATGTCGGTGATCAACCATAAGTGGCTGATTATTGATTTTTATGGGGAAGGAATTGTAGGAGAATCGTTGATTAAATATGATTATGAACCCGATTCGGTTACAGAATTCCAAATGCTTGACACGGTTTTATATTAAATAAAACAGCTTCAAAATTGAAATCAAAATATAGCTGTAAAAACCGTATATTTGCAGCTTGTAAAAAAATAATATGACATTTGATTTACTTCATACCGATATAAATTCAAAAGCACGTGCCGGAGTAATTACTACCGATCACGGTGTTATTGAAACCCCTATTTTTATGCCTGTTGGTACCGCTGCTACTGTAAAAGGTGTACACCAGCGCGAACTAAAAGAAGACATTAACCCCGACATTATCTTAGGTAATACCTATCATTTGTATTTGCGTCCTAAAACCGAAATCCTGGAGAAAGCCGGCGGCTTACATAAATTCATGAATTGGGACAGAAATATTTTGACCGATTCAGGTGGTTTTCAGGTATATTCATTATCTGGAAGAAGAAAAATTAAGGAAGAAGGAGTAAAGTTCAAATCACACATCGATGGATCGTATCACTTTTTTTCGCCCGAAAATGTAATGGAAATCCAACGTACCATTGGTGCCGATATCATTATGGCATTCGACGAATGTACACCGTATCCGTGTGATTACCGTTATGCAAAACGATCTATGCACATGACGCATCGTTGGTTAGACCGCTGCATCAGTCATTTAGAAAAAGTTCCGGTGAAGTATGGATATGACCAAGCGTTTTTTCCTATTGTTCAAGGATCTACTTTTAAAGATTTGCGTGCAGAATCTGCCGAATACATAGCTAATGCCGGTGCTGTGGGTAATGCCATTGGTGGATTATCTGTTGGAGAACCTGCCGAAGAAATGTACGAAATGTGCGAAATCGTTACCAATATCCTTCCAAAAGACAAGCCACGTTATTTAATGGGAGTGGGTACACCGATCAATATTCTGGAGAATATTGCTTTGGGTATCGATATGTTCGATTGTGTAATGCCTACAAGAAATGCCCGTAACGGAATGTTGTTTACATCGGAAGGATTCATCAATATAAAAAACAAAAAATGGGCAGACGATTTTAGCCCCATTGATCCCATGGCAATTACTTGGGTTGATACCGATTATTCAAAAGCATACCTGCGTCATTTATTTATCTCAGACGAATATCTTGCAAAGCAAATAGCCACCATTCACAACCTAGGATTTTACATGTGGCTGGTGCGCGAAGCCCGCAAACAAATTTTAGCAGGAACGTTCTATGCATGGAAAGAAAAAATGGTCAAACAAATGGCTACCCGTTTATAATTCTGCAAAATGAAAATTATTGATTGGTACATATTAAAAAGGTATCTGGGCACATTCTTTGTAATGATCATGCTTTTTATTCCCATTGGAATTACGGTTGATGTTGCCGAAAAAATCAATAAGATATTAGAAAATGATATTGCTTTAATTGATGTACTGACATACTACGGCAACTTTACCGTTTATTTTGCCAACATGTTGTTCCCTATCTTTTTGTTTATATCCATTATCTGGTTTACATCAAAACTGGCAAGTAATACTGAAATTGTAGCCATTTTAAGCTCGGGTATTTCTTATACGCGTTTTTTACGTCCGTATATTATGGGTGCGGCTTTTATATCTGTTTTTGCGTTGCTTATGGGATTTTTTGTGGTTCCTAAGGCGAGTTTGGGATACAACGATTTTCGTTACAAATATTTAAAGCGAAAAGAAATTCGTGAAACGCAAAACGTGTTTAAGCAAATTAGTAAAAACGAATTTATTTATGTAAGTAATTTTAGTTACAGTACTAAAACGGGATATAATTTTACATTAGAAAAATTCAACGGACTGAATTTGGTTTCTAAAATCGAAGCCGGAAGAATTGTTTATAACGACAGTACCAAAGATTACACCTTATACAATTATCAAAAAAGAATAGTTGGTACAAACGATGATAAATTAGAAAAAGAATCTGGAAAAAGACTCAAATTTAATTTTGAAGTGGATGATTTAACACCTGTAATTTACGCCGCCGAAACAATGACATTGAGGGAGTTAAACCAATTTATCGAAAAAGAAAAAATGCGTGGTTCGGCTAACATCAATGCGTATATGGTAGTAAAATATAAGAAATACAGCGTTCCGGTGTCCGCGTTTATATTAACAATTATTGCCGTGGCGGTATCTTCAATGAAACGTCGTGGCGGAATGGGCGTAAACCTTGCCATGGGTATTGGGTTGGCTTTTACCTATATTTTCTTTGATAAAATTTTTGGAACACTGGCAGAAGCATCAAGTATGAATCCGTTGTTTGCCGTGTGGTTTCCTAATGTAATTTTCGGAATATTAGCTGTTTATCTTTTAAATAATGCCAAACGTTAATTTTAAAAACCACCTTCATCTTCACTTAATTGTTTTTATCTGGGGATTTACCGCCATTTTAGGTCAGTTAATTTCGCTACAGGCATTACCGCTTGTTTTTACCCGAATGAGTATTGCTGTGATAGTAATTTATATTTATCTGTTGATTCGGAAAAAAAATCTGGCAATACGTACTAAAGATATTATCCGGTTTTTGATTTTTGGATTTGTCATTGCACTTCACTGGCTCACTTTTTTCCATGCCATTAAAATATCCAATATTTCCATAACGCTGGCATGCATTTCAACCGGAGCATTTTTTACGTCGATTTTAGAACCTGTTTTCTATAAACGAAAATTTATCTGGTACGAAGTATTATTGGGATGTTTGGTCGTAGTAGGTTTATTGCTTATTTTTCAGTTTGAAACCCAGTATAAAATGGGAATCATTGTGGCTTTGATATCCGCTTTTTTATCCGCGTCATTTTCAATTATCAACGGAAAGTTAGCAAATTCTCATGACAGCGTAGTCATTAGTTTTTACGAACTGGTGGGCGGTTTATTTCTCTTGGCGTGTTTTCTTTTTTATCAAGGTGGATTTACAGTTGATCATTTTAATTTTCAACCGTATGATTTTATCTGGTTAGGAATTTTAGGTTCTGTTTGTACGGCGTATCCGTTTATTGCAACTATTGATATTATGAAATATCTGTCACCATATACAGTTATGCTAACCATTAATTTAGAACCTATCTACGGAATTTTATTAGCCGTTTTTTTGTTCAAAGACCAGGAGAAAATGACCACAGCTTTCTATATCGGGGCAATGATCATTTTACTTACTGTATTGCTGAATGCTTATTTTAAAACACTACTAAACGGGCAATCTTTCAAATAGGGCAAAATTAGTTGTTAATCTATTGAATATCAATACATCTTTTTAGTTTCCCCCAAAACCCACCTCCCCCTTATTTTAGAACAAAGAAGTCTGAAGGCAGGGTGATTTATTTCGCTTTTTTCGTTTTTGGTATGTCCTTCGGCTATTTTGCACCATCCAAAACACATCAACGTGGCTGATCAGGTGTATTCTGACCAATGC
>NZ_FNXE01000039.1 GCF_900108395.1 Paenimyroides marinum
TTTTAAAAACATTGTGAGCGGAAGTATATTGGATTGCATAAGCTCTGTAAATCTATTGTAAGACACTGTTTTAGGAAACTCATCCTGCATATGTTTTTGAATATAGAAAATGTAAAAGTGCTTAAAGCATCTGAAACCGCTCAAATGAAAAAGAATCATAATACTGATTATTTCACTGGGTGACATCATTGGGGGTCTTTTAGATTTGTTTCCAATACTGTTTTTTTCAAGAAAAGGAAAAAATTGCTGGCAAAATTCATCAACAAGACAAAAAATTTCTGTAATTTTATCGAAATTAATCATAAGAAATAGTTGTTTAAATATTTAACAATCAGATAATTAAATACACAACTATTTCTTTTTTTACACAATATATTTATCCTAAATAATAATCGAACTCAGGTTCATAGTGTTTGTGTAGAATCAAAATGGTTTCTAACAAATCAGATAAAATAAAACGAACCTGTCTATATTTTTATTGAATCAAATGATATTCCTTATTATTTGGGTTTAGGGCAATTGTAAGAAATACATTGATTAATAACCTTCTAGACTAAAGTTCTGCTAAATATACTTCATCTCTGTAGCCCTATGAATGAGCGCAGCCACATTGTTTACTTTAAACTTTTGTAAAAGGTTTCGCCGATGGCTCTCTACAGTAAGCGGGCTGATGAAGATTTTTTCGCCTATTTCTACGGAGCTCAGACCCGAAGCGAGAAGAGACAGTACTTCCTTTTCCCTGCGGGTGATGACCGGCAGATCGCCGGTGTCCCGGCTTTTTAAGATGTCTTCGATACCTTGACTAAGGACTGTTTCGCCTGCAATGGCGTTCTTGATACCTTCTATGAGTTCGTCCGCTGCTGCATTTTTGAGAAAGTACCCATTTGCACCCACATCTAACATCCGTTGGATAATGCTCCATTCATTGATATTACTGATGGCAATCACGACAGTGTTTTCGTGAAGCTGCTTGATCGCTGCACAGGCATCAATACCATTGCTGTCGGGCAGATTGATATCAAGCAGTACAACATCAACCGCATTATTTTGTAAATACCCCAGCATAGATGTTGCATCTGTAAATTTGCCAACAAACTGTATACCTTCTGCATCGTGTAGCATATACTCAAATCCTTGCAAAACGACGGGATGGTCATCCACGATAATAAGTTTAATCTGTTCTTTCTCCATTATAAAGGTATTTGAATATTCACGGTTGTGCCTTCCCCTGGCTGGGAAATGGTTTCGATATGTCCGTTTAGCAAGGATATCCGGTTCTGGATATTGACCAATCCCAGTCCTTTTTTGGACTTTTCTTCTTGTTGTTCCATTCCTTTACCGTTGTCTTCCACGGTAACAAACAGCCAGTTGTCCAATTCACTGCATTGCAGAATGATCTTCGTGGCATGGGCGTGTTTGATGGCATTAGCCAGCAGTTCCTGGACGACACGGTACACGGTCACCCTTAATTGGTCCGGATAATTGTCCTCGATTCCCAGGTTCTGGAAGACCACCTGCACCATCGGTGTACCCATGTACCGGCAGAGATCCGATAAAGCAGGTGCCAAACCACCGAACCGCAGGGACTCGGGCATCATGTCGTGGGCGATCCGCCGGAGTTCATCTACCGAATAATCCAGTTGGCGGACAACATCGTCAATGGCATTCTTTTCGCTTGCCTGAGCCCCACCAGCTCTGGCAACAATCGAAGATAACTTTAATTTCACACCTGCCAGCAGCCCACCTAAGCCGTCATGGAGGTCTTTGGCCATCCGACTTCTTTCCGCTTCCTGCCCTTGAAGCATCGAGTCGTATTGGCTCAGCCGTTCTTGTTGGCGCATGGCACGTAGTTCTTCTTTATGTAGCAAATCGTTCTGTATAAGTAATTTTTTATTTTTTGTACTTAATTTCCATAGGAAATAAGCGACAAATACTGCTAGTGCCAGTCCGGCGCCCAAAGCAAGTTCCCACCACCGGCTCTTGGCTATCGCAAGTTCCTGTTGTTTGTTTTTTGTTTCGAGCCGAAGAATCTGATTTTCCTTTTCTTTTGTTTGATATTGTTGCTCAAGGTCTAGAATTTTTGTAGACACATCTTTTTGATAAATCGAGTCCATGGTTACCTTTAGCGAATCCATATAATAATAAGCCGCTTTATAGTTTCCTAACTTGCTTTCGATTTTTGCTAATTCCCATTGGTAAACAACTTGATTCTGAAGGACAGAAAAAGCCCTGTTTTCATAGGATAATTTGAGGTATCGTTGTGCATTTTTAAAATCACCTAAGTTGTTATAGAAATCGAAAAGCCCGAAATTCAGATCCTGTATAGTGTATTTATCGTTGTATTTCTGCGAAAATTCCATCCCTTTATTATAATTCTCCAAAACTTTTTTCTTATTTCCCACATTTTTGTAATAGGCAAGTTCTGTAGTATAATAAGATGGAATAATTTTAGTAGCATGTGGGAATTGCTGAACATAGACTTTAGCACTATCCAAAAAAACTCTTGCCTTAGGTAGGTCTTTCAAGTGAATTTCATTCTTTGCAGCATTAATAAATATATTTAGCCTGATTTGTTTGTTTTCATCTAAGGTTAAAGTCGCTTGAAGTGCTTTTTTATAAAATTCGGCAGCCTTTTTGTAATTAAAAAAATTGAAAAAAAGTATCCCAACATTTTCTAATTGCTTTCCTACTTGCACACTGTCCCCAGATAATCTTGCGTAAGGAATAGATTTTTTGATGATAACCTCCATAAATTCATCATTTTTGTTGGCTCTTTGCAGTATCATACCGTAATTGTTCCACAATTTTGATCGATAAAAATAGCTTTTAGCGGAGGTGTCTTTCTTTAGTAGGCTGTCTGCGGTTATAAATTCTATTTTTGCCTCTTCGGGTCTAAAGTCCATCACGATATTTGCGTGGTACAGATGATACAGTCCTTTTTGGTAAGCGGTAGGTGGTTCTTTCATTAGCTTGTGCGCCTCTTCTAAATAATGATGAGCTTTTACTGTATCGTAATCAATCCAGAAGACACTAACATCCAATAGCCCTTCTATTTTTAGTTGTTTGTTTGGCGCTTTATTGGCAATATTTAATAAACTATCTGCATGTTGGTTAATGGCATCCTGTGCTGTTGCGGTCGAGAAACCGAACATATTGAGTATGACTATCCAACTAATGGCTAATCTGAACATCCAAATATTATCCGTATTATTATTTTTCATTCCGCATTTGTTTTTCATTTTAATTGAACATATTTTGTTCGGTTATCTACCTATCAAATTTACCATCCTTTGTTTGATTATAAGAGCCTGATCAACTATTCATCTATCGTTTCCAGGATCTGGATAAAAACAGATACAACGACTTCATCAGGTGGAACATCATAAATTGCGTTCTCCTTCAAACTATAAATCCCGCTGCTGAATTCAGCACGCTGCCCATCTCCGTCAATACGGTGGCTGGGGTCTATATAGGCTTCAAAACGCCAATTTCCTTTTTCATTGGCCTTCTTTTTCAATACAATAACATGATCTTTATAGGGTGCTTCAAGCAGCCTTTGGTCAATAATTTCTTCGTAACCTTTTAGTTCTTGCAATAACTCTTCTTTCGTTGTTTTCTCGTGATTGTCGTTGATATCCCAACCATGGGGAATACCCTCAATATTTACCCATTCTTGATTTAGGCCTCCTCCTTGGTTATTTGGAGTGTTTTTTATCCAGGAGCAATTATATTCGTAACTGCCGACCCCATTTTGATAATCCCCGAATTTCCGGATCCCACTATTTTCAGATAATTCGAAACCGGGCAGTAAAACAAAATCAACTTCATCACCAATAGCCTGTACTGATTCAAAATATTTCAGACGCACTCCTTTGTTGTCTCCTTCCTGACTGCTTTGTCCTTCATCGTTTTTCGAGCAAGAAACAAGTATAATACTTGAACTAACGATTGCAATAAATTTAGTTGAAAATCTCATACTGTACATTTTTGTGGTTATTCGGTCATCATCCTATCAAATTTAACCCCATTTTTTCCAAAAGGCAAGCCTGATCCGTTCTTTCTTGTCCATTTCACCATATGTGATCAAAGTTACGCGAGCTGTTTATTGGCTACAATCCTCGAAAACAAGGATTTTAATAGGGACGCAATCGGAGACTGGTTAAGAGGCTCTCCCATAATTGGAGTGCTTGCTTATCACCAGTGAGGGAGGGAGTGCTGGATCCGTTCTCAGTTCGCAAGGTCAGCCGCATGTAGGGATACTCCATTGATCCAGCTATACCATATGTTTTCCATTCGAAATCATAGATTGTTTTACCGTTTTTCTTCATGCGGCTTCTTGTCAGGCGTTCCCGGCCTTTGGCCTTACCGATGGAGCGGTTCCGGTTTTTCAATGTTTTCGTATGAAAGAAATTAGCGGCAGAAAGGCCAAAAGGTGTTGCCCGATCGGAAAAATCGCCGGGGTTATTGGTTACATACGATTCCAGGACAACAACTACATCCGGATATTCGGCTAATCGCATAACGGCAGTGTACTCTTCCCGGTTGGGCTCGCTCGTCATGATCAGACCTTCATTGATACAAAAGCCCGGCTCGGTAGGTATTTCCATGGGGGCACGGTAGCGCAGTTCACCGTAGCTGTTTCTTTGAACTTTTGCGGCCTTGTTCCGCTGTTCCTCGTCGGCATTTCCCCGTCCGGTAAAAATGTAAAGCGCTTGGTGTTCCTCCAAATATTGGAACGTCTCATAATTGTACACGCGCCTGCCAGATAAGCTGCTCCAGGACACCAAGGTGATGCAGTCGCGTGTGATGCAGTCGGTATCCACCAGCATGGAACCGCCTTTGTTGTGAGGAGTTTCATTTAAGGACTGTCGCCGGGTGGCTACTGTATCCAGAAACTGTGCAAATGATATATTGGTCAGCGTATTGACCTTGGCACCTTTGGTCATATATTCGGCTTCGACCTTTGTACCTTTAGGCAGGTCAATGACGTAACGCCCCATACACCATGTGTCAAAGTTGGCTTGAGGGGTAGACTGAGCATTGGACTGGGATATACCGATACCGATCATCCATGCAAAAATTGTCGGAAACCACGTATAGACGATTTTATTCATACAACAAAAATCGTCAAATCAACAGAGCGAAAAAATACTGGTTTTTAAGGGTTTTTTCAGATTGACCTTAAAAAGGCAACTTTTGTTCTTTTATTTTTCTTTCTGACTGGTTTAAAATAGCGGTTTTCGTGGATAGTATCATGAAGAGAAAGTTTGGATATTTACAATTCATTTGGATATAATCCTAGAGAAAGATGAAAACAGCACTAAAGATATATATTAGTCTCGCGTGTCTGTTGCTACTGGATACATTCTTATTCCTTAGCGCGGATATTTCCCTTCCAGGAACCTTGCCAGATCGATTGCTTTTCTGGTGCTGGCTTGCCAGTACCTTCTTTATCCTTGTTCAATACAGAAAATCGATTTGGACGAAGGTGTATACCGTATTGCTTTTGGTTCTGTTGTTTGCGGCAGCTTTGCCCATGGGTGCTCCGTTGGTTATGTTGCATGCGTTCGCTCTTGATAAGGAGGTATCCTATCAGGTAGGTCATACGCGTTTAGTAGAAACTACTAAAAGTCCATTTGCAAAGCCCTATGTTGCGGTGATCCGCAGTTATGGATTGTATGAACAGGAAACTGCTAGGTTGGATATGGACTTTGATGTAAAGGGCAAAACATATCGACTGGCGGACGTATTGTCGATAAAAGAAGTAACAAATGATGTACGGACTGAGCTGCTTTTTGTTTTTAAAACGGGCAGTGTCACACGTGAAATCCCATAAAGAGTGTACTATTTTAATCTCTTATCCTATGCAGCATAACCATCATACAAACCGTCTTAAAACGATGATCCTGTTGTTTCTTATCCTTGGGTTGCTGGCTTCCTGCGATTGCATGCAGCGTATACAAGGTTACGCAGTCGATGCCCAAACGGGCGAACCCTTGTCTGAAGTTTTTTACAGCCGGTCCACTCTTCTGACGACAGAGGAAAAGCAATATGAACGCCATGATACCTTGCACCTTTACCAACGCCGAACCGATAGTACCGGTTGGTTCATGGATTGGCGATTAGCCAATGGCTTTAACTGTAAACCGCGTTTGGTTTTATGGCTGGATAAGGAAGGCTATGAACCGGTTCGGCTGGAATCGAATCGTGATAAAGGCTTGGATACGCTGATAGTTAAATTGCACAAAAAAGTAAGCCATTGAAATCTGAAATAATATGGCATGGAAACGTTTTTTCTACTTCTTACTGACTGCGGTCTATCTCTTTCTTTATGTTCATCAATTTATCGGGTATCCTTCCGATGGGCATTATATTAGAGGTGTTACCAACAACTTTGTTGTATATCATTGCACTTTTTTTGGTGAGAAAGCGTAATAAATGAATTTACCGTGTAGCATTGAAATTTCATTGTATAAAGATGATTGCTAATCACGTTGCACACTGTTATAAATATCTCACTTAATTATTCAACATTAAAACGTTTACTCTGGAATTGATCTGTAGGAATATCGTGTTCTTCAAAATTCGAGATTACCAGTTTTTTCAGTTCTTCAAATCTTTCCTCCGGTATGCCGTCCTGCTCCTTGACTGCCATGTAAAAATAAGTCTTCTTATACTGTTGGAGGATGGCTCGGATGGAGGCAAAGTCCATATTCTTCAGTAGCTTCCCGGTTAATTTCCCCACTTTGGGTATTTGGACGGAAGAAGTGTACTGTATCGGATGGAACGTCGTATCGGATTGATTGCGGAAACTGCGGGGAAGCGATTCGTACGGATTATAAACCGCAAAGTAAACCACTGCAGCTGTACTATCTGCCTTGCTGAACACACTCTCCTGCATAACGGTGGCGAACCCAAGGGACGGCTTGGAAACGAACAGCAAATAATCAATACTATCGGGATGCGCTATATAAGCTTCCAGTTTCTTATTATCCTCTACCCGGCGTAGTCCAACAACTGCGATTTCGGGTGTATACGGATCATTTTTGATATTGGGCAGGTATTCCATTTTACTCTCCGGATCATTGGTAAACAGGTATACAGGGCCAAATTTCCGTGCATACGTTTTTGCTACACGTAACGCTTCCTGCACATTATCTCGGTAATCCGTTTCCTCATGAAGGATCATATTACGGACACCTTCAAATTCTTTGTCCTTATGTTCACGGATCATATCTTCCCCACAGGTACGCACGAACATCAGAACCGCGAATGCTGCCCCGATAGGAATGGTAATATACTTGTAGTTGATGTCCCGTTTTTTATGCCTTTCCAGTTGTTCGACAACTTTGGCTTGCACCGCAGGAGCTTTTATGGACTCTGGTTGCACCGGGTTGTCCGCAATGGCTTCGACGTCGACCCCTTGGGTGGTCTCCACCGAAATTTCAGGAGATGCTGACTGTGTTTGCTGCTTCAGATGCTCCAACAATACTTCCCGAAAAGCGGTAAAGGTAAGGACATCGTCTTCAGCTTTTGGATTTTTGGGATTGAATATCCAAACCAGTTTTTTTCCATTGTTCAACCTGATCCGCATGGAGGGGGGAGGCGCCTGCAGGGCACCAAAGGGTGGAATACTGTGGATGTCGCTAAAAAGTACCCTACCGTAGTCTTTGGAAGTAAACCCCTCGCTGTCTACCGTAATGACATCACTACCCATGGATGTTTTGTGAAACTTCCATAGACCATAAACCATCAAAAAAATAGTCAACGGTATGGTAATCCAAAAAATCCAAGATATATAATCAAGCAGAAAAACACTGGGCGGAATAGTCAGAAAGCCACCGAAAATGGCTAACAAGAAATACTTTCCACCTTTACTATTCTGGTATTTGAAATGATATTCGTTCATTGCTTATAATTTTTATGGGCTGAGTAAATGAATCGCCTATTATCGTTTGTCTCCATCGCATCACTTAAAGCTTACCACGAAAAAAAATACGATAAGCAGGATTATCGGCAGGAATAAAAACACTTTTTGGGTGGTTCGTATCGTGCTATAAAGAGAACCTAACAGTTCCTTAACATAAGATGATACGATCAATACGGTGATGGCGATAACTATCCACATAACCGCAGCAGTAACCAGACCGTTCATATTCATAAACCCGTCCGTATTGATGTCAAAGACCTCCATAACAGGCTCATACAATAGATGAATCCCGATCCCGTTGATATGAAAACACAGAATACAGGCTAATATTTTACGTATCGTGGATACGTTTTTACCCTTTCGCTGCTGTTTGCCAACCACGTTGAAAAATATGATAAAACCAATCAATGAAATAACCCAACCTACCATCTTACTATGCTTTATTAATTATCATAAAGGTTCAAAATGATCCTTAAGCGATCCATCTTCGTCCATGGCGACCATAGAGTAATGCGCCGGAAGGAACCATTGTAAATGCGATTGCAGGACTGTATAAAGATTTTCTCCGGTTTTGAGCGGTGTCAGGTTCGTTACCAGTTCCTGCAATACCTCATCACTGTATTTCCGCGACATCAAAGCGACCTTTACGTCCCGGATACCCTGTTGTTCTATAAACTGGCGGAGGATAGCACGTGCCGCTGCTGGCAAGAAAGCTTCCGATGGCTGGCCGATCAATACATCTTCATTCTCCCCGATGGTTTCCTCCTTTGGGAGTTGCAGGTTGGTCCCCGTTGTATAAAATTCACCCCGTGAGGCGAAGTTAACGAGGCTGCCGTAGCTGAACACCCAGTCAGGCTGTCCTGTATTTGCGTTGATGACAATACCGATTCCACGCTCTAAAATAAAATCGGGAATCATGTGGCTAATTACGTAACATTGAAAGGGCTTGTTCGGCGCGGGCGTCTCCAACTGAAAATAGGGAAATCCGTCCGGTCCCTGGATAATTTGCGGATTGCCAGAGGCAAAGCTGGCCTCGGCCACATTGGCCAAAAATTCGTGATTCCAATCTTCATCACGCTTGTCTTTAGTTATCTCAAATAGATTGGACAATACGGCTGTTTTTTCCAAGTCACCGGAATATCCTTCCTTTTCTTCGTGTGCAGGCGGACCGATGTGTTCGCCCTCTTTGTCTTTCTTCTTGAAGAGATTAAATAGTCCCATAATATATTAGTATATAACATTTAAAAAATTAAAGAATACCCAAATCGGTATTTCATGTACCACTCGATACCGATAAATACTAAAATGATGAAAATGATCGCGATAACAATCGCCTTCCAATATTCTTTTTTATCAAAATCAAAGGTTTCTGGGTGGATAGAAAACTCCGAATAAACATGGGGTGCGATGCGCAGATCAGGACGGAAAAGTGTGACTCCCTGTATAAAGTGGCTTCGCAGTAAACGGCTATTTCGAGCGTAGTAACTATAAGCCACATCCGGATGAAAAAAACGCACCTTTTGTTCGTTGCCTTTCAGAAAAACTTTCAAAAACGTCTGGCTATACGTTGTAGTCCCAGTGTATACTCGGTTTGAACCTATAAAGATATCATAAATATTAAAATCATTCGATGATTTCGCCAATTGGCTATACAACAAGGATTCCACGGTACCGTCTAACTGCTCATAAAAAATTCCCTCACGGTTTACTGTAATATGTCTAACCGCCTTACTTTTGATACGTATCAGGTATCGTACGGCGATATAGCTCAGCCAGATCACAATCGGATAGTAGATGATGCCGAAAACGAAGAGTTGCCGACCTTCGATCGTACCGTCTATATAAAACAAAAAGGGAAGGGCATAAAACAATAAAACGATCAAACCAAACAGTAGAAAAAATACCACCCGGATACACCAGGTCCAGAACCAGTTGGGCTCGGATTTGATTTCCGGGAAATTATCTTTTGTAAGTACGCTCATGTGTGCTGCATTTAAGGATGTCAGGGTTTAGGTTTACTCTTCCGGCCGGATAATGTATTCCGTTCCATCCAAGCCCACATAGAAGCTCGTATTATCCGATGGAGAAAATGCATGGAACAGCGGATACCATGCTTGTTTCAGGTTACGGTTAAAAAGCATATCGATCATAGTATATTTTGGTTCGATAACGATTTGCCCCGTATCCCAGTGTTTCAATCCTTCCAATTGCGTCTTCTCATCCCGGAAAGTACTCAAGGGCACGCTTTCCCTGCTCAGGTAACAGCGAATAAGCATATCTGGCAGGCTGCTGCTTGTACCTTTTGGAGGAAGGGTGTCGCTCTTTGTTATGGCATAGAAAGCAGGGTCAACGATCGACAAGCTATCGTTCATAATCTGGAAAAGCGTCGTCTTGTCTATGCCCGTTACCTTAAACCCATCGCTTTCGTCGAGTGAAATAAAAGGCGCATCGGATTTAAAATCGGCTTCGTTATAATGGTACGCCAGATTACCCTTTTTATCAATACGGTATCGTTTTTCATCCATCGTTACCACCCAGGCATAGTCATCGGATCCAAAGCGGACAATATCCCGGTTGTTCACATTGGTAATCTGGAAGGAGAAATCTGTTTCAAAAAATTCTGCTTGATAAAATTGTGGCTCGATGATCACGTTCATATCCCGGTCGCAATAACCTACCCATCCACCTTCGCTCACGGGGATAAGGTCGGGATAGGGTAAGCTTTCCAGGTAGGCATTGTCCGGGACATCGGTCGATTCGGGAGCCTCTTCCGGCACATCAAATAGAGTGGTGTCGATTTCCAGTTTTTCTACAGATGTAGCCATTATCCCAAATCCAAAATCGGTTTTTTTAGTATTCGCAGTAATTTTCAGTGGTAGCCCTGGTATTTTTTTTAGAAAATCATGTTTGCCAAAGTATAATCTTGGGAGATCTTTTACATACCAGATCTGATATTCTACATCCTTACCAAAGTAGAGCCGAGCAAGCGTACATGGATAGCCAGCAATGACCTGTGTACTGTCTGTCAGCGTTAATGTCATCGCATCCACATAAGGTTCTTCGGAAAAAGGGTCGAAACTTAGTTGAGGTTCGGTAGCTTCTTTTAATTGAACTGTTTTTATTGAATCTACTTGCGTCCAATACCTAAAACTGGTGCTATCGGTGAAATTTACGATCTGTACGTATGGCTGGGTGCCATTTTGCTCTACCCGGATTTTTTCTGTGGTAACATAAGCCCGTATAAATGGCTTGATCTCATCCCAGAATACCATTGCACCCTGTAGTTCAGCCGTAGCAGAGTCGGATCCAGATAAGTATACCCGATAATCTATTTTATAGCCTTCGGTTTTGGATTGGACGGCTACTGTTTCAAGGTATTCTGTGCCATTCAGCCCGACATAAAATTTCTTGTCACCACTGGCTTGCGAAACCAGGATCAGTGGATACTGGGGTACGTGGAAGTAGGAATATAATTCTTCATGAATATTGTATCGTGCAGGAATCAACACCTCGCTTGTAGCTATATCGCGCACCCCCCCATAGCCGGGTCTGGTCGTCCTGAAACTTTTCATAAGATTGCTTGATTGATGCGTTTATGCTTTCTTTCGGACGGATTTCATTAAAATCATCCGGATTATACTGGTAGACCACGTTTCCCTTTTTATCGATACGCATCCGTTGTCCATCCTGCCACACAGTGGCATAGGCGCTGCTTCCAAATATTTTCTTTTTGGGGACCTTGATGTCGAGAAAGTCCAGATCTTCCCCGAAAAACGCGGCCCCTTCAAACTGTGGTTCGATGATGATGTTTTTATCTTTATCACAATAACCGTATAATCCGTTTTCCAATATCGGGATAAGGTCGGGGTAAGGTAATCCATCGTTCTTTTCCTGCGCATAGCTTGAAAATACGGTGGAAAGCAGTAGCATAAACGCCAAATAAATTTTCATATACGTATCGATGTATCGTTTAATATTCCAAAATTACGGTAATCGGAAAAGCTTTGAAATCCTTGAAAACAAGGATTTTTATTTTTGATGAGACTTCATACTTTTGTAATAATTAGTAAAATGCAGTTTTTGTATGAGACTTTTGATTGCCTATATCCTTACATTCCTCTGTGCGACACCTCTTTGGTTAAACGCCCAGGAGAGGCTCCTTCACTATATATGGCATAGAAAGGGAGTGCCGGTTTATAATGAACCATCTGCCCGGACTGTTCTGGATACGTTGAGCTATGGAACGGAAGTCAACATCATCGAAGTACGACCGGAAGGGGGAGCTCATCCCTTGTTTACTTACCAATCTGACACAGTAGCCAAAGCGTATACCCATCCTTCAAAATGGGTACTAATTGAATTTGGCAACAGGCAAAGGGGATATGTTTTAAATACTTACTTACTGGGATTTCCGACCAATCTCACTGCCCGAATGATTGATTATTTCAGCCAGTTATCTGCTATTGTTGAAGAACGGAACGAAAACAAGACCGAGCGATTCTGTAGCCGCAACTCTTATACCTATAAGAACGGAATCCGATATACCTACACTGATTTGGGACCCTGTGAAGCCTGTGGGCATGGCGTTACTGAAATATCACTGCCCGGATGGACACTGCAACAGGCTTTTGTGTTCATTACCAATTTTGATACGGAACTGTGGAATATGGATGGAAAGTCAATAGGTAGCTATTTGGAACTCGTTGGTGCCATCGAGGTGAAAGAAAGCTATCCCGGTCAGTTGCAATGGGAACATATACACGATTTGGTCACGCTGACCGAAACGGAAGACGGGGTTGAGGTGCAGATTGATACTATATTGTGATTGTTAAAGGAAAGTTATACGGTTAAAATCTTGTAGTCAAAAAGCGCTAAAACTGAATTAACGTCAACCCTCCGAAAATTTTCAGAGGGTTGACGTTCGAATGGGAGACGGGGGTGTATTCCTGTTCCTTTAGAATTTATAAGTCACCCCCGCATTCAATACCGATACCCCGTACCCCAATTCAGCATAAGCACCGAAACGTTCTGAGAAAAGCCAGCGCCCGCCTAAAAATCCTGTGAACCCGAGTCCACTACCGTAACTATTGGCATAGGAAGCATCATCCCCATCTGAGGAGTACTTGGCGATATTGTAGCCGAGCATGGCACCACCATAGACGTCCAGTTTTGGTACGTTGGTAAAGCCATTGTAATGGTAAGCCCCGCGAACGCCAACAATGGTGTAGTTCCACTTGTACGTATAGGTACCGCTTGTATACTTGTAGCCGGTATTGCCGATGTAGCCACCAAGGCTGATCACGCCGGGGCCACCGATATCCCACATGCCGTGGTCAACGGATACCGAAATGGCCGGGCGGGCTTTTCCGAGGCCTCCCAGAGCGGTTCCCAACCCGATACCGAGATTGGCCGTTGTGGTTCCTTTTTGAAATTGCTGCGCGTGTGCAGCGAAGGCGATAGCGACCGCCATAAGGGTAAAGATTGCTTTTTTCATTGCTTTTTAAAATGTATGGTTAAAATGATCTATGATTATTCTTCTTTGCATTCGCAGCTCACACCCGCCGCAAACACCCCCCCAGAAGTGGTTTCTATGTAATTGGAACGAGCAATGGTAAATTCAGCTTCGATGGGCACCAGCGCAACCTCTTGTGGATTTTCTACGCCTCCTTCCCATTTCATAACCGTTCCGGTGATGCGAAACCGTATCTGTTGGTCAGAGTTTTCCTCTACGGAAAGGGTAATCTCACCTTGGTTTCCATGCCTCCCTTTGTCATATTCAAACCCGTCAAGCTCCGGAGCACTTAATTGTAATGCATGAAAGAAATTGGCCGTGTAAGTTGTGCCCACAGGGGTTTCACCATTGAACTGGGCTCCGTCAGACGAGAAATCGAATACCGGATCTCTTGATCCATTCGCTTTTGTTTGTACAATCGAAAGAAGAAACCCTGCATCTCCTTCCGCAGGATATGAGGAGGAATTTAAGATGATGTTGTCTTGCCCGAACCGGTTTGGGAGTGTTGTCTGCCCGTCAATCGTTACTTTGTACCAGCAGTCGCCTTTGCTTTCCTTATTTTTGGTGTCATCCTTTGAACAGGATGTCATTGCTACAGGTATTATAAATAGGGCTGCCATTTTTCTGATTATACTTTTCATAATTATATTTTTTAATTTGCTTTTTTGTAGGTGTATTCGTGGGTTTCTACCAATTCGTTTGTGGCACGGTCATACACTTCTGCTTTTACCGGGTAACCGCTATCATTGTAGGTGTATTTGTAGAACTGATCTTCTGTTACCCCTGATTCTTGAGTTGTTTTAAATGATCGGAAGTTATGTCTGTAAGGAATCTTCCAGTCAAAAGGATTCCCCAACATGCTGGGTGAGTTTTTATCGTCGTAGTCGCCGTATTCAGTTGTCCCTGCCCATATTCCACCCAGATTTGTTTTCAAGGATGTTAGATCTCCATTAGCATTATAGGTGTAGACATTGATTATCTCTGGAGCCGGTGCAGACTGAATAATGGTTTCGGTCAACTGATTATTCGCATAGCTGTATGTGATATTCCACACAACAACGGCCCCGGCATAATTGGTTGTAACCGCTGATACAGGTTTGTCATCATTCCCCTCGTAAACATGCTCTATTGTACTGACTAGGGTTCCATCAACGAGCTTATTGGTGACAAGGAGCAGACGGTTGCGTTCATCATAGGTGTAGGTAGCAGAAACTGCATGCGCACCTTCCCCGTCATAAGAATGGAAGGCTGTCATTCGATTTTTATCGTCAAACTCATATCGGCCGACCGTCACGCCATTGTTTTTAAATTCAGTAACCAACAACAAATACCCGCTTCCATTACCGTCGGGGTTGGTGTCATCGTCTTTGGTGCAGCTTGCCAAAGCAAATACTGCTAAGAACAATATGCATATTTTTTGGATTGTATTGTGAACTGTTATTTTCATTTTTTATTTTTTTAGTTGGCTTTTATGTAGTTGTATTCCCTCGTTTCGACCAGTTCTTCAGTTTGTCGGTCATACACTTTCGCTTTTATGGGGTAACCGGCATCGTTGTAGGTGTATTTGTAGATATGGTCTGAAATGACCATACCTGCTGCTGTTGTTTTGACAGATTGGTAATTGTTAATTTGTAGTGTCTTCCATGACCACGGATGTCGCGCATAGACACCAGACTTACCATCAAAATCTCCGTAGTCAACAACTCCCTGACCTATTTTATGCTGAATTGAATTTCCCTTACTATCGAATACATAAGAATTAATAATCGTCCCAACATCTTCGATATCTACGGTTTCGGTAACCGTGTTTTGGTCATAGGTGTACTGAACGGTTGACACGGTTGATACATTTCCGCTATTTCCTATATAAGTCCAAACACCGGAGACCGGTCGTTCATCACTTTCGTAGGAATAGGACTCCTTTAAGAAAACCTGCCCGTTATGTCTTCGTTCTTGAGCGATCATACGATCGCTGTCATCATAGGTAAAACTATGGGTCGTATGGATTTCTCCATTGACATATTGTGTCCAAACGATTGCCCGGTTTCTCGCATCGTACTCGTACGTTAACAGCGTTTGTCCGTTTACCTTTTCTTCTACCAATAATAAATCACCGTTTCCATTTCCTTCTGGATTGATATCATCGTCTTTAGAGCAACTTGACAAAGCAACCGCTGCCAAGAACAGTACTATTGTTTTTTGAAATATCGTTTTCATAATAAATACGTTTTTAGGTCTATACTTTAGTAACCGATAGCAATTGATGCTGAACATCCAGGAAGGTTATAATCCTCCGGCGTGAAATTAAGTTGCAGTTCGGGTAGTAATTCACCGTCGGCATATCGATCCTTGATTCGCAATGGCGTATTCCCCTCTTTTAATACAGCCGTCACACGATAACGACCTATGGGAATATCTTTTATTTCGTGATACTGATCCCAGTACTTGTCATTGGTGTGCAGCTTCAGCGTTTTGCCTTCGGAGCCATCAATCAAGGGACCGTCGGGGGTTAATATTAATTCTACATCGTTCAAATCCAGATTGGGATAATTATCGTCGTATTCTTCAGCTACGCGAATAAGCCCGCCATAAAAACTCAGCCCATTAACCGGATCACGACCTTCCAGTTTCCACACAAAATTGCATACGACACCTTCTTCTGTAAAAGACTCAGTGCGATCCGGATGCAGACTTACCAAATAGGTTTGCCCGTTATATTCCTTTTCGAGCGTCGCAAGGGCTTTCCAGGAGCCTTGTTGCACTTTGATTTTATAAGAGCCTTTGTCATTGGTGGATCCTGTGATGTAAGAAGCATAATACACCGTGTTCTCCAGTACTATCTTTGCTCCAGCAATGGGATCTCCTTTTGTATCGACCACCTTACCCGTGGCGTAACCCTTCTCGGCCTCTGGTACTCCAATGTCATCGTTTTTGGTACAGCTTGACAAAGCCACTGCTGCCAAGAACATTATGCCTGTTTTTCTGATTTTTGCTTTCATTTTTGCTTATTTTTATAGTTTATAATTTTTATCCGGTTGACGGTCGGCAGAACACATCGGTCGCTTTCCACCATTTGATAAAAACAAAGGTATAGTGGCAAAACTTCTCCCAATACCCCCCAAAGGGGGTTTTTAGCAAGATTGTTTACTGCTACCTTTGTCTTACGAATAACCGGGATAGATCCCAATAACCAGACAAGATGATGAATACATATATACATAGAGCAATACAGCGAGCATCTCATTTACCGCTATATCTGCTGATCGTATTTGTGCCAGTTATAAGTTTAGGACAGAACCTGGATTCGCTTGAACAGGTATTGGCAACGAAGAAGCTGACGGAGGAAGAACGGATCAAAATATTGGATGATCTCAATTGGTTTTATAACAGTATCAATGTGGACAAATCCATTGCTTTCGGAAAACAGGGGTTGGCCCTTGCAGAGAAAACCGGAGACGAAAAGATGACCGCCACGTTCCTTAAAAATACAGGCATAGCCTATTATATGGACGGCGTGTACGACACGGCATTGCTATATCTCGACAGAGCCAGACCAATTATCGAAAATCTGGATGATTACCAAACGCGGACCTCTCTTTATAATGCGTATGCCAATATATACCGGCGTCAAAGCCTATATGACGAAGCGATTGCCCATTACCATAAAGCACTTAAAGTCTTTGAATTGAATAACGATACCAACGGTATCGCCCTAATATATTCGAATACAGCAGGGATCTATCAGATCATGAAAAATTACGAACAGGCATTGGTTTACTACAAAAAAGCGGAACAACTGGCAATAGAAACCGGTGACAAAAGACGGCTGGGAACTGTTTATGTGGCGTTAAGCGATATCGGCCTTTATCGGGAAGCACCTATCGAGGAATCCATAGATTATGCCGAAAAAGCGATGGAATTATTTCGACAAACGGATAATAAGCTGTTCCTGAACAAAGCCCGAGAACAACTGGCACGAGTTCACTATCACCACGAGGATTATGCTACGGCATTGCCGCTGGCAAAGCAAGCAGTCAAACAGGCCAAAGAACTGGGGATTGACCACTATATTACCGAAGCGATTGAGCTGACATCCAGCATCTATTTCTACCAGGGAGAGTATGAACAATGCATCGAAGCGGCATTGGAGGTATTGGCGATTGATTCGACAGATTACAATATATCCCGAGGGGCCTATGCTAAATTGGTAGCAGCCAACGCTTTCCTTGGGAATTCGGATCTCACCCATGAGTATATGATTAAATATGAGGAGATCGTAGACCGATACAGTAACGAAAATTACCAAAACTCCCTTTCGGCAATGGAAGTAAAATACGAAACCGAAAAGAAAGAACTCAAAATAAGCGCATTGGAAAAACAACGACAACTGTATACGTGGCTCGGCGTTGCCGGGGCAACCATTCTGCTGATCGCATTGGCTTTTGCCTTTATCCGCTACCGTCTGGCGGTGAGCCGCCGGAAACTTGCCGAAGAGGAAGCCCAGCGGCTCGAACAGGAAAAACAGCTCGTCGCCGTACATGCCACGCTCGATGGAGAAGCTGCCGAACGCACCCGCCTGGCCAAAGACCTGCACGACGGACTGGGCGGGATGCTGTCTGCCGTAAAGATGAACTTACCGAAAGTAAAGGGCGATGCCCTGCTGGAAGCTGTGGATGTCACCCGTTTTCAGACGGCGCTGGGTATGCTGGACGATTCCATACAGGAGCTCCGCCGCGTGGCACACCACATGATGCCCGAGTCGTTGCTGCGCTACGGGCTGAAAGTTTCGCTTGCCGATTTTTGTGCTGCCATCCCGACAGCAGATTTCCATTATTTCGGAGATGAATCGCGCCTGTCCAATAAGCTGGAAATTATGGTGTATCGCTGTATCCACGAGCTGGTCAACAATGCACTGAAACACGCTGATGCCGAGCATATCAACGTGCAGCTGGTGCAGGAACCCGATCGTATCTCCTTCACGGTACAGGACGATGGAAACGGGTTCGATCAGCATACCGTTTCCGAGGGTATGGGGTTACGGAACATCCGTCAGCGTGTGGAAGCGTTTCAGGGTAAACTGGATATTTACTCTTCGCAGGAAGGTACCGAAGTACATGTAGAACTGGAACTGACAAAAAAGGAACAACATGATTAAGGTAGCCATTGTAGACGACCATAAAATCCTGACCGATGGACTTAAAAGTCTTATTGAAGAATCTGGCATAGGGAAAGTTGTCGGTGTGGCACATAGTGCCGGCGAATGTCGCAACTCCATTGGTTTCTGGAAACCCGATGTGGTGCTCCTCGACGTAGGCTTGCCGGATATCAGCGGGGTAGACTTCTGCACGGAACTCAAAGACCGTTTCCCGGAGCTCAAGGTCTTGGCGCTGACTACGCATAATGAATACAGTGTAGTACGGCAGATGCTGGAAAATGGAGCCTCAGGTTATTTGATCAAAAACGCCATGACGGAGGAAGTACTTGCGGGGATACAGGCGGTTGCTGCCGGCGAGACCTTTCTTTGCCATGAAATCGATGTGCTGATGAAACGGCCCAAAGAAACTCATCTGTGGCTCAGCCAGCGGGAGCGGGAAATGCTGAAACTGGTAGCCGAGGGATTGACCAATAGTGAAATAGCCGACCGAATCTTCCTGAGTCCGGAAACGATCAAAAGCTACCGCAAAAACTTGCTGCTGAAACTGGATGCCAAAAACACTGCCGTACTTGTTAGGATAGCCCTTGAACGAAAGCTGATTTAGGGAAGGAGATGTAGACCTTTTGCTTACTTCCTGATCTTTTCCAGTTCGGCTTTTCGGTCGCTGAATTGAATCAAGATCGATTCCGGCTCCCATACATCATCCTCCGTCTTTCCATGACCTAAAGACCTGTAGTCGATTACCCTATCGTCCTTGATAAAATATTCACACCGCCAAACAGACTGGGTGTAATGATTAAGACGCATACGTTTTACTTCTTCAAGCGCATAGACCAGTCTTCCATCTTTCAAAAGATAGATTTCGGTGTATAGCTGGTCTTCGCGATACCACGTGATACGGAAAGATTGTGTGTGTGCATCGGGTTGGCCAACAGTATAGAATTCGGGATATCCGTTACAGTCAGTCACGGCATCAATAGTGTGGTCTGAGGTTTTGAAATATAGATCCCGGACGATTTTTATCGGCGCTTTTGCCTCTGCTAAGGACTGCTGGGCAAACACCTGAGTAGACATACCCATGTATAAAAACGCAGCAATGAACAGCTTTTTTTGCAGCGTAATGAAGTAGGATCGCATATCATTCCAGATTTGTATTTTAGTTTTCATACCTCAATTTTTCTTATTACAATTGATGTAAAACAAAGTTAGCTGGTCGTTTCCAGGCAATCCACGGAAACGAGGAAAAATGAACATCTTTAACTACTAAAATCAATCCACCCACGCTTTCTGCGTTCTATTTCTTCATTTCGTTTTTTCAGCTCAGCTTCGGTAGGTACAACTTCTTCGCCTTTGGTATTGATATAATATTCGCGGCCATCTTTTTTTACTTTGGTAAATCCGGCAGCAAAATTTTCCATGTACTCAAGCTCTACAGGAACGACTAGTTGAAACTGTTTGTTGATATAGCCGCCTTTTGCATCCTTGCGTACCCATGCCAACCCATCGTAGAAATGACCACAGCCGTTAAACTCCGGTTCGTACAGCACCTTAAAATTGTAGTCCATAAAGCCCAGTTTGCCGTTCTGCCGGTAAGCCACATAATTGTTGCTCCCATATTGACCGATGTACTCAAAGTCGGTAGCCAATAGCAAACGACCTTCTCTGTCGTAAATATCAATGCCATCATCACCTTTATCGGCATAGATGCGGTCGCAGGCATAGTCGAACGTTATTTGGTCATACCGTAAAGGAATCACCGTACGCCCATCCCGGTCGATAAGCCCCTTTTTCTTATTTTGTTCCACAGTCGTCATTGCATACCTAAAGTATTCGGTTTTGTTGTAGATAAAAGGAATCCGGATACGGAATTGCTCATCTGCGTATCCCCAGTGATCACCCTTTTTTATCTCGATCCTGCCCTTATAAAAAGAACGCATATCGTCATATTCTGGCGGAAGCAATTCGGTTAATGTGGTATCTATTAATCCTATTTTGCCATTCCGATATACTTTGGCCCAATCTTTCCGTTCACCATATTCCAATGGATAGAGTTTGGTATATGGAAAATTAGTGAGGACTTGTCCCGTTTTCGATGAAAAGAACTTAAAGTCAGATCCACCTTTGTTGTATAGCAATCTTGAACCGAACGCGTTTATTTCGTAATAGTCTTCTCCCTCAGAAAGCAATTGGTCATGGGTATTGATGAGAAGCTGACGGATGATGCTATAATTTCGCTGGCCTACAACCATTATTCCATAAGCATTAACAGCTCCGGCAGCCGGATATTTGGGAGGGATGATTTCGTTGCCATCCTCATCAATATAACCGTATAGGTTTCCGTAATAATCGTTCGGATCTTTAATGCTTACAACCGCAAAACCATTTGAAAATGAGTAAACATCTTTATAATTTTTGATGCGTTTGATTACTTTAAATTGATTATCCATCAACACATAAGTACTGTCCTTATAAGCGATTTTTCGATTGCCTGAAGTCCCTGTACCCTCGTATTCAATAGGCAATACGATTTGATTCTGAAGGTTGATAAAACCTGCTTTCCCATTTTTATAGGCAGCAAGAACACCATCGTCCGAAATAACGCCGAAAGAAGTGTATTCCATAGGAATGACTACATTTCCATAACGATCCCAAAGCCCGACCAAAGTATCCCGGCGGGCGTGTATATACCTGTCCTGTATTAATTTTATAGCAGCGTATTGTGTGTCCAGCAGCAATTTTCCGCTTACGTCCGCCAAGCCAAAGATATTGACCAGATCTGCTGCCGGATTATATACCCCGAGTCGATAAAAATCAGTTTCCCACGGTTCGATTTGATCATATTGGTTAGGTAACAGGAAATTGCCCAGCGTATCGATCATGCCCCACTTTAGATCTTTCCGCACGATCGCTACCCCGTTTTTAAAGGCCTTTACTTCCTCATAGATGGCGGGGATGATGATCTGGCCGTTTTTGTCAATGAATCCCTTTCTCAGACCTATGGAAACTGCGGCCCGGTTTTCGTGGAATGGTTCCGCCCAGTCAAATCGGGGTTTGATGACTGTTTTGCCTTTAGGGTTGATATAACCCCACTTACCCTTTATTTCCACCGGAGCTAATCCTTCGGCAAACGAATAAGCATGCGGTGCTTTTATCCGTCGCAATAATTTGCCCCGACTGTTGATATAGCGATACCCATGGTCATCCTGTGCCAGCGCCATTCCGTTGGCAAAGTCTGTTGCCCATAAAAAGGTTGGCTTTATGACCTGTTTTCCATCCGTGGAAATATAGCCCCATAGGCTGTCCTGCCGCACCAAAGCCCAGCCGTTCAGGGTGTCTCCTATATAGTTGTAATGGGGTATGCCACTTTGTTGGGTAACGAGATTTCTGGGACCAAAGCAGGAAGTCAGCAGGCTGCTACTGGCGATGAGTACCATCGGGAGGAAGCGGTAATAGGCGATATTATTTTTCATCATGGTATTAGGTATATAAAAATTCAACAACTTTTTGATGCTGACCGATCTGCATATCCTTGGATACCTGCGTTAACAGGTGGTTTGCCAGCCGGACATTTAACTTTTTGAAAGTATATCGGTAAG
Source organism: Paenimyroides marinum (assembly GCF_900108395.1). GTDB lineage: Bacteria > Bacteroidota > Bacteroidia > Flavobacteriales > Flavobacteriaceae > Flavobacterium > Flavobacterium marinum. Next base: position 22,194 of record NZ_FNXE01000039.1, read on the forward strand.
GAATGCCCGTTCCGATAAAAAAGAAAATCGGGAAAACATAGCACATCGCTTCCGTGATGATACCCTCGTGTATTATCTGGCGCTTTGGTCTATCATTTTTGGGAAGCACCGCAAGAGCCCTGATCTGATCTTCGTTAAAGGGGGGAGTCTCGCTCGTTGCATTCAAAGCAGCTTCATGGTACCGCATATCCAACAACAAACGGCTATGGGGAAGATAGTCCAGCGTTATATCCGTATCCGTCAGGGTATCAAATCGTTTTATTTTCCATCCCAACAGGGTATCCTTACTGGCAATAGATACGGCTTGCCCGTCAACGTGATAAACGAACAGGTTTTCCTCGATTCCATTTGCCGACAACCGTCCGGAACAGATATGCTTCCTGTTTTGCCGCATATCCGTGCGTAATGCTTTCCGGTGTGTATCATATGATCGTGTATAGTGATGGGCAATAGCGATCAGCCATAAAAAGATTCCGGCAATCAAAACGAAAATGAGTACCGCTTCCATTCCGTTCGGTTTGATGTATACCGCCAACGCGATATGGGAACCGAGCACGATAAACAGGAAGAGTTCCATCAAAAAAAACCGAAGGAAATTCCGGTGAACGGCCTTGAACACATCTTTTAAAAGATGTACTTCGTCTGCTCCGAGTGGTTGTGGGTTGTTCATTTCGTCTAAGGTTTATCCTATCAATTTATTTCAGCAGGTTCTCCAACCGGCCGGTCTACGGTCACCTTTTCTTTGGTTTTTACCATTAAATCACTGATCTCATCCGTAGCTATATTCCAACGGAAACTAACGGCATATTTGTGGTAGAAGAACTGGATTTCCCATATATCTGTAGCAACTCGTTTACTATAGGTGTCTATTCCGGCTATCCATGCCGTAAGATTATATTCCGCATAGTTTTTCAGGTGCCGCATCAACATATAGCGGAAATTGTGAATGGTGTAACTCCCCTCTGTTTCATAGGGAGCAGCCATATTGGAGATTTTATAACGATCGCCCTCTTTTTCCAGCACGCTCAAAAGATCTTCCTTTAACTCCGGAACATCATATGTGAAGGCTTTGGCATAGGAAGCGTCAGGTCGGGGATATTTGGCCAGTTCCTCATTTCTTAGCCGGATATAATCCTGACGGTGCGCCTGATAATACTCCGTCATGTTGTCGACGACTTCGGTTATGATTCCATTGGAATCTTTCTCGTCACTGCTTGCTTCATCGTATAGCGACCATCGAAAGCTACTTAGGGTACTATCTAATTGCTGCAGAGGAGTATTGCTTTTGGGAGCCTGCCCGCTCAGCCACCCAGGGGGCTGCCGCTCCCCTGTATATACCCACAGTTCAGGTTTAGACACAAGGTTATCCCTTATGTTCCAGCTGAATTTCAATGCATACAGCCGGTCGACGACCGTGATCTGCCACAGGTCGTCCTGTATCGAGTCGACAAAGAACAGTTCTCCATACATACGTTGGTTTATCACCTGTTCCTGTGTATGGTGTTTTTCGGCTTTTAAATATTCCATTGCATATCCATTCAGGATCTCGGTTACAAAACGGGTGTCTGCAATTCCCAGCGTGCGAAAATTCCCGACTCCCTGTGCCAGCCGGAGCACTTCTTCTAAGGAAAAACTCTGATCTTCATAAGGCACATAAAAATCCGGCACCAATTCATAACCGGGCAAGATGTCCGGAGCGGAAGGATAACGAGCCAAGTCAGCTTTTCGTAAGCGGAGATACTCCTCCCGATGCTGCTGAAAGAAAGCGTCCATGTGCTTATATACCGGATGTCGCCATACTCCATCGATGTGGTTTTCCACCCAATCGATCCAATGCTCGAAATCTGTTGCCTTTTCCCTTCGGTAGGGCTGCATCCAATCATTCATCTCTTTGCGGAGCTGTTGCTCTGCGGTTAATTGATCCGTAGTTTGCCCCTGGCAGGAACTTATGCACGCTATTAGGGAAAAGTATATCAACAATATGCGTATCTGCTGTATCATACTATCAAGGTAATCTGCCATTCATTTCCTTGGATTAAATCGGCAAACTGGATCTCACCGTAGGCAAATTTATGAGACACTTCTTCGCGGCTCATCCCTTGTTGTTCAATGAGGTAATTTATGATATATCCACTTAACGCAGCTGCTCCGAACCGGGTATCTGCAAGGCTGAGCATACGGAAATTCCCCACATTTTGCAGCACCTTGAACAGCTCTTTCGTCTCGAAATCTATATCACGATATGTGCTACGAAAAAGGGGCGTAGGCTCATAACCGGGCAGTAATTCAGGTGCGGGTTTGTAACGAGCCAAATCCGCCTTCCGCAAGCGGAGATACTGCTGCTGATGTTTCTGGTAAAAACTGTCCATGTGTTTATAAACCGGATATTCCAATACATAAATTTCAAGTTTTTCCACTCGTTTCACCCATTGCTCGAAATCCGCCACTTTTTCCCTACGATAAGGTTCCATCCACTCATCCATCTCCTTACGGAGTTGCTGCTCTTCGGTTAATAATTCTGTAGTTTGCCCCTGACAGGAA
>NZ_FNXE01000093.1 GCF_900108395.1 Paenimyroides marinum
TTTTAGCACTGAACTTGATACGAAGAACCGAACTACAAATTTAGCAAAAAGTTTCATACAAAACACTTAACCCGCTCTCTTGCAAAACCCTTGTTGTGCGGTCGCCCTTCTTTTTTATCGTTCAATGATTTCTTTTACTTTATCTTCCAACTGTTTTTGGTCGGGCAAATACAACTGATATTTCGAAACAAAAATTTTGTTGGTCAATCCACCTGTTGCGTATTTTACGGTAAATTCGTGTTTGTCTGCCGCTATGATAATTCCTATCGGTTCGTTGTCGCCTTCGGTGTTTTCTTCTTCTTTGAAGTAATTCAGGTAAAGATTCATTTGCCCAATGTCCTGATGTTTTACTTTTCTTGTTTTTAAGTCAATCAATACGAAACACTTCAAAATTCGGTGATAGAAAATAAGGTCGATGAAATTGTGTTCATTGTCTAATGTGATTTTGAATTGTTGTTTAACGAAAGAAAAACCTTTACCAAGTTCTAACAAGAATTGTTGCAGATTGTCAATGAGTTTCTTTTCCAATGCTCTTTCTTTGACGATAGTGTCCATTGGCAATTCAAGAAATTCAAAAACGTAAGGGTCTTTTATGATGTCTTTAGAGGTTGTTATTTCCTGACCTATTTCTGATAAAGCTAAAACGCCTTTTTTATCTTTGCTCAAGGCTAATCTTTGAAACAATGAAGAATCAATTTGACGTTTCATTTCTCTTGCTCCCCAATTTTCTTTTACGGATTGTTGTTCGTAGAAACTTCTTGCCAAATCGTCTGAAACCGTTAATAATTCGGCATAATGACTCCAACTTAATTTTCCAGACACCGTCTGGAAAATTGGATATTTGAGGTAAAACTGCCTGCAAAGGTAGATACTACTTTTACTAAAACCTTTACCATACTTGATTTTCAAGTCTTTTGCCAAGTTGGTCAATAAGGCACTTCCATACTCGGCTTTCTCTTTTCCGTCTTGCTCATACTCTACGATATATTGACCGATTTCCCAATTGGCTTTGACCAGTTCATTATTGACAGCTTTAACAGCGTTTTCCCTTGCTTTTTGTAAAGTAGAGCCAATGCTGTCAACGAGTTCAGTATATTTTTGTTTGGATAATGACATTCAACAGTAATTCAGTTTATTATGTAAAGGTAGCAATTTCTATTACGTCATCTTCCGTTATTGTAGTCAAAATTTCTTTGTTTACTTTTATTACTTTTACAGATATTTAAAATACGAAGCTTTATGGATACTCAAAATGCGAATATGGAATTCA
>NZ_FNXE01000020.1 GCF_900108395.1 Paenimyroides marinum
CAACTAATTTTGCCCTATTTGAAAGATTGCCCGTTTAGTAGTGATACTTTTATTTGTGATAATAGCGGAAAAGTTTTTGTGAATTCTTCAGGAAATCCATCAATGGCTCAGGCAGGAATGGGTGATGTGTTAACGGGTTGTGTTGCCTCTTTTTTATCACAAGGCTACACATCTTTAAATGCGGCTATTCTTGGTTGTTATATTCACGGCAAATCGGGGAATGAATTGAATAAAGTTTATGAAATAACTCCTGCTTCAATGGTTGCAACACAAATATCGAAAACATTAAAAAATCTAACTAATCAAAAAACATTCATTTGAGGTAAATATAAAAAAAACTCCAATAATATTGAAAAAATGTGTCTTGGAGTTTTTTCACAATGTTTTATTATTTCAAAACCTTACGAACTTCCGGTGCCACTTTGGTTCCGAATAATTCAATAGATTTCATTAGCATGTTGTGATCCGGGTCTCCCACATCCATCTGTCCTACAAAACGGGTGTGACCAAACCATTCATGCTGTTGCAGAATTTTGTCGATCACCGCATTTGGTTCACCCATAAAATAGGCACCTTCTGGTCGTGTGGTATTTAAAAACACTTCTTTGTTAAACGGTGCCCAGCCACGGTCTTTCCCTATATTGTCCATTTGTGCGGCGTAAAACGGATAATAGTCGTCTTTAATGGCATCAGAAGTTCCAACAAAAGTATGCGAGTTGATACCTATTTGCATGTTATTTATATTGTGACCAGCTGCCAGATAGTTCTCTTTATAATAATCAATCAAAGGTTTAAAGTTTATAGGCATTCCACCAATAATAGCAAAGGTAATAGGCAAGCCTAAACGTGCTGCGCGAAGAACCGATGCCGGCGTACCGCCAACTGCTATCCACACAGGCAGTTGTTTTTTATACGGTTTGGGGTACAAGTTTACGTTTTGCAGGTTTTGGGTTAAACGTCCGTTCCAGTTAATGTCTGTGCCGTTTTTTTCGATAAGATCCAAAAGAAGCATCAGTTTATCTTCAAACAAGGCATCGTAATTGTTTAAATCGAATCCGAATAAAGGAAACGATTCGGTAAAACTCCCTCTTCCTGCCATGATGTGTACACGACCTTTTGATAACTGATCCAACATACTGAAATCTTCGAACAAGCGTACCGGATCACTCGAACTTAATACGGTAACTGCAGAACCTAATTGAATGTTTTTTGTTACGGCTGCTGCTGCACTTAAAAAAAGCTGTGGATTTGTAACACTGTAATCGGCACGGTGATGTTCGCCCATTTCAAATACGTCTAAACCTACTTCATCGGCTAACCGTACCTGTTCCAGCATTTCGGTAAAACGCTGATGAGGTGCTTTGCGCAGCTGTGTTTCCTGATTTAATTTTAAATCGCCAAACATTGATATTCCTAATTCCATAATTTGTTATTTTTAGTAAAGTTCGTTAATTAGTTCTTTTTTACACTTAATGTAGTACAAGAAGTTGTGTTTTTTGACGGGTAAGAAACAAAAATGATGAAACTTAAAAAAAATGATTATCTTCGGACGATAAAACACATAAAATAAATAACATTTACAAACATTCGATATGAAAAAAATACTACTTGCTATTACACTGCTTACATTTGGATTCAGCAATGCTCAGGTTTCTTTTAAACCGGGAGTTAAGGCGGGGTTTGTCTCATCTACCATAACCAGTTACGGTGCCGATTACCGCAATAACTTTTACTTGGGTGCGTACGGTACGTTGCAACTGGGTAAGGTTTACAATATGCAGTTTGAGATGCTTTATATTCGTCAGGGAGCTGAAAATATCAGTTCGGTAACCACCAATTATAACGCGCCAAATTACCCGACGGTGGTCCGCACGGTAGATGTTCCTTTAGATTATTTATCGTTGAATTTAATCAATAAGTTTAATTTTGATAAATTCAATTTACAAATAGGACCCGGGTTGGATATTAAAGTATCTGAAGAAAAAATACCAACGTATCCTCAAGGAGGTGGAGTTTTATATGATACTAATGTTTATTCTATTAACAACGATGTTGATTTAACGCTGAACATCGGGCTGGGGTATAACTTTACAGATCAGCTTGGTATCGAAGCACGTATGCGTCAAGGATTAATTGAACCCATTTATGTGAATGGAGAAAGCTATTACGGTTCTTCATCGCATTTAAACCGTTCGTTTATGGTAGGGTTAACCTATACGTTTAAATAAAATTAAAGCTGCCCGGATAAGGCAGCTTTTTTATTGTTCTTTTTTATACAAATCCCAAACGTCTTCTTGTTGTTTCCGTCCTCTTAAAGCAACTTTTGCGTATGAATTTGGATTGCTTTTCGCTTTTCTGTCGAAATACTGGTTGATATTGTTTAGAAACAAAACCCAGTATTTTGCATTAGAGTAAGGCAAACCTAAATTTGACCGACTTTTGCTGCCCAATAAGACCTCGTTATAACCAATATTGGTTTTTTGAACAAACCATTTCATAAACCTGTTATTTGTAAAAGAAACACGCAAAGGCTCGTCGTACAAAGCCCAAGCTAAGTCTTTAGAGTCCTGATCGATGCCTTTTTGGGTTTTACTCCATAAATACAGTTGTTTTGCGGCTTGTTCAGGTGTATCGGGCAATAAATCTAACGGAATACCTATCAGATAACCAGCGTATTTCCATAAATGTAACACAGCAGAAAGTTCTTCGTTTGAAGGAGGAAGTTTCAACTTAGCCAAACCGTCCATAAAAGCAATCGAAAAACCTAAATTGGTAGCCATCATATCCCATAAATTAATCGGTCTGCCCCAAAGTTCCGATTTCCAATCAGTCGATTTTTCAATTTGTAAGCGCGAATATGAATGAATCAATCGGGTAGTTAATATAGCATAAATACCGGCTTGTTTTGGTTTTAAACCATTGATAGCTGTAACATTCATCCAAAAATCAACCGTATCCGATAAACGTTTTACGGCACCTTTGTGTAATGCCTGCGTAAAAATAAGCGGTTTGTTAATAGCCGATGATTCATAACCGCCCATTAAGCAATAATTTCTAAGAACAGACAAGGCAGCCGTACCACAACGATTGCAATAAGCGGCTCCGGAATTGATTTTATCGAAATCTACCCAATCTGGAACTTTGTGAAATTGTTCAAAAAGCTGTACAGTTTCAAGTGATAAGTTCTTTTGGTTGGAAGGGAATAAGGAAAAATCGTGATGAAGTTTTCCTATAGCTTCCCCGAAAGATTTGTTTGAAAAATAATGTTTTGCTACTTCATCGCCTAAAGTATCCACCTGAAAATAAAGAGGAATGTAACTTTTACTTTCTTCTAAGGAAACATCAGAGATAAAATAAGGCAATAAATTGAACTTGCTTTTTTTCCAGTAACTTGAGAAAGAAGTGCTGTTTTCGGTACTATATCTTTCGGGAATTTTCATGTTTTAAAGATATAAAAAAAGGTTGATTTGAAACTCAAATCAACCTTTAGTAAAGTAATTAATTAACTAAAATAAATCTATTATTAACGATGGGCAAAATCCAATAATTAAATTGATTACAATTGCAATAATTGCAACCGTTGAATAGATAAAGTTTTTTTGATATGTAGTGTTTGCATCGGCATTTTTATAGGTAAACATAACGATAATCACTTTAAAGTAGTAATAAATACTTATGATAGACGTTATTACCGCGATAACTACCATTACATAATATCCTTGATTTAGGGCTTGTGTAAACAGGAATAATTTTCCGAAGAATCCTGCAAGGATCGGAATTCCTGCCATTGATAACAACGCTAAAGACAATGTTACTGCCAACACGGGTTTGTGTTTTGCAAACCCACGGAAATGAATCACCAGCTCTTCTTTTTTGTCCTGACATACGTATAATATCACACTAAATGCTGCAATTCCGGCAATGGCATAAGCTACCATATAATAAAACAAATGGGGTTCTGCTTGTTTCCCTAACAAAATAGCCATTAACATAAAACCGGCGTGCGAAATACCTGAATATGCCATTAAACGTTTAATATTGTTTTGTTTTAACGCCATTACGTTACCCACAATTAATGTAACGATGATTAAAAAGGCGATTAAATTGCTGAAATTAGCCGGCATGGCAGGGAAGAAAACCAGACTTAATTTATAAAAAGCTGCTACTGCCGCTACTTTTGCCAATGTACTCATGGTTGTTGTGGTTAACAACGGCGATCCTTGATAAACATCAGGTGCCCAGAAATGAAAAGGGAAGGCTGCTATTTTAAATAATAATCCCACCAACATCAACACAAAACCAACCATAAACCATTTTGGCATGGCTAACTGTGAACTTGCCAATTGAATCTGATCTAAATCAAACGAAGCGGTTGCGCCATAAATCAAAGCTATTCCAAACAGGATGAATCCTGAGGCAAATGAGCCCATTAAGAAATATTTCATTCCGGCCTCGTTACTTTTGATATTTGTTCTGTCGCTTCCTGCTAAAATGTATAAGGTAATTGATAAAATCTCTAATCCTAAGAAAAACATAACCATATTGCCAAAGGCAACCATACAGTAAGCCCCAATCAATAAAAATATTTTTAAAGAAGTGTAATCAGATATTTTATCATATTGCTCTTTATAAAAAGATTGTCCTAATGCTACAATGAAAAAGGTTAATACAATGAATAAAGAACTGAACAGGGTAGTGGTTTTGTTTATTACAATCATATTGTTGTAAAACGAATCGATTGTATTAAAGTTGCAAATATTAAAACCCAAAGCAACCAATAACCCAATTAAAGTTAAAGGAACAATTGTTTTTCTCAGGTTAATAATTTCTAAGACCAATATAAGAACTGCTAAGGATGCTAAAGCTATTAATGTACTCATAGTTTAAATTTTCTATGTTCTTTATTAAATGAATAAATCGGTTAGTAATTTTGGATAGATTCCTAAACCAATTAAAACCACACAAATAATCCCTAAAACCACATATTCTTTTGTAGTTACTTCAGAAAATACTTTTGTATTTGGTGAACCCAACACAGCATTCTGGAACATTTTCAACATATAATATGCTCCAAGAATAATTGATGTTCCTGCGAAAACGGCATACAATAATTCTTTTTCAGATAAAGCGAAAAGCAAAGTAAATTCTCCGATAAATCCAAAAGTTCCCGGTAAGCCAATCGATGCAAATAAAATGATTAAAAAGAATGTTGTGAATTTGGGTGCCTGCGAGCGGATACCACCCATATCTTTAATCAAATAACTATCGTATCTGTTGTGAATGATGTCTGCCAGATAAAATAATCCCACCACCACAAAACCGTGTGCTACCATTTGAATAATAGCCCCTTGATAGCCGGTGGTGTTACCAATGTAAGCTCCCGCAGCAATTAAACCAACGTGTGCCATTGACGAATAAGCCAATAAGCGTTTGATGTTTTCAGAACGCAGGGCAATTAACGATGCGTAAATAATTCCAATGATACATAGAACAATTACTGTTTTTAAGATGTTTTCTGATACATTTCCCGCAATAGGCATTTGCCAGCGCAAAATAGAATAAAGTCCCATTTTTAGCATGATCCCCGAAAGTAACATGGTGCCAATTGTTGGCGATTTTTCGTAGGTATTTGCCTGCCAGGTGTGTAACGGGAAAACCGGAATTTTAATTCCGTAAGCCAAAAAGAACGCAAGGAAAATATAGTTTGCTTCTTTGGTTGATAAAACAACTTTAGAAAGATCGCTCCAGGAAAAACTTCCTGTTTTGGTGTATAAGTAAGCAAAAGCTGCCAACATAAATAACGACCCTGCAAAGGTGTAAATGAAAAAGGTTACCATTACGCGTTTACGTACTTTCCATTCATCGCTTCCCCACAACAACCCAATAAAGAATATCGGTAATAAAGCTAATTCCCAGAAAATATAGTAAACCAAACCATCTTGTGCTAAAAATGTTCCTGCCATGGCAAACGCCATAAATAAAACCAAAGCATATAACTGGTTTGCTTTAGAATACAAGGTATTGAATGATGCCAAAATAATAATTGGCAACAATAACGTAGTTAACAGCAACATGGTTAAGCTTAACCCATCAACCACAAACGATAACGAAATGTTAGGGTTAGAGATCCATTGCTGAACAAACGAAATATCGCTTCCGTTTAAAAAATCTGCCGTTAAAATTAATGCGATAACAGCGTTAATTAAACTGGTTACTAAAGCTATTTTTCCCGCGTTTTTAGCATTCGATGCCAACGTTGCACCAGCTCCTAAAATATAAATAAGTAAAATAAGAATACAATTCATCGCCATAATTTTAGTAACACATAAATAAATAATACAACAAGCCGCAAACGCCAATTACAAAGGCAAATAAATACAAGCCAATGTTTCCGTTTTGCGCTTTTTTACCTTGGTAAGATAACTCTGAAGGAACTCTTCCAAAACTTAGTACAATACCGTTAATCAGTCCATCGATTTGGTTTTTAAAGAACGAACCAAAAAAGTTTAAAGGCTGCACAATAATTGCCTGATAAATCTCGTCTAAGTAATATTTGTTCACAAACAATTTTTGCAAGCCCGAAACATTGTTATCGTTAACAGGAACTTGTTTGTTTTTAATGTATTTTGCATACGCTATAAATAAACCAACTAACGCACCAACAACAGCCAAGCCCATTAACAGATACTCGGTAGTACCTAATACGTGTGGATGCGATGCGGCATTGTTTTTAATCACCGGTTTTAAAAATTCGTTTAACCAACTGTTTCCGGGAATGCTGATCAATCCTCCAACAGCTGCCAACACTGCCAAAATAATTAAAGGCAAAGTCATAACGCTTGGACTTTCGTGTAAGTGATCTGCTTGTTCTTTAGTACCTCTAAAATTGTTAAAGAAGGTTAAGAACAACAATCTAAACATATAGAAAGCGGTTAATATTGAAGCCAAACTGGCAATGATCCATAAAACAATGTTGTGGTGGAATGCCGTTAATAAAATTTCATCTTTGGAGAAAAAACCTGATAAAGGCGGAAATCCTGAGATGGCTAATGTAGAAATAAAGAAGGTTAAATATGTAACTTTCATGTGTTTTCTTAATCCGCCCATGTGACGCATATCTTGTTCGCCACCAATCGCGTGAATAACCGATCCGGATCCCAGGAACAAACACGCTTTAAAGAAGGCGTGTGTAATTACATGGAAAACCGCCACTTCGTAAGCACCTAAGCCTAACGCTAAAAACATTAAACCTAATTGCGAAACGGTAGAATATGCCAATACTTTTTTAATATCGTTTTGTACTAATGCAATGGTTGCCGCCATTAAAGAGGTTATTGCTCCTATAACCGCAATGATGTGCTGAACATCCGGAGTTAAATCAAACAAGAAATTTAAACGGGTAATCATAAAGATACCTGCCGTAACCATGGTTGCTGCGTGAATTAACGCCGATACAGGTGTTGGACCTGCCATTGCGTCCGGTAACCAGGTGTATAATGGCAACTGTGCACTTTTACCCGTTGCAGCAATAAAGAACGCCATTGTTGCAATGCCTAAAGTTGGTGCAAGGTAACTTTGTTCTTGTAAGGCGACAAAATCTAATGTATGGAATAAATATCCTGTTACGAAAATTCCGATCAAGAAACCTAAATCACCAATACGGTTCATAATGAACGCTTTTTTAGCTGCGTTGTTGTAATCCTGGTTTTTGTACCAGAAGCCAATCAATAGGTACGAGCATAAACCAACACCTTCCCAACCAATAAACATCATGGCTAAGTTGCTTCCTGTTACTAAAATCAGCATAAAGAAAACAAAGAAGTTTAAATAGGTAAAGAAAGTAGAAAAGTTCTCGTCATCGTGCATATAGCTTGTTGAATACAAGTGAATCAATGTTCCGATACCTGTAATGAACAACAACCAAAGTGCCGCTAACTGATCAAAATAAAATCCGAAATCAATGGTAAAGTAGTTGAATTTCATCCATTCAAATAAAACCACTTTAACCGGCTCTTGCGAACCTTGTATGTATGCAAAAAAGATACATGATATAACAAACGAAGCCGCAATAGCCAACGTTGCAATAGCACCCGATACTTTTTTGCTTAAGTGTTTACCCCAAAATCCGTTGATTAATGTACCAACTAAAGGGAAAATCAGCGTAAGTAATAATATAGTTGTGCTCATGCTATCCTTTTAAATTTTTAAGTTTATCAATATCAATTGATCCAATGTTTCTGTAAATAGCTACCAAGATTGCCAAACCAATAGCAACTTCGGCAGCAGCAACAGCCATCGTAAAAAATACAAATACTTGTCCGTTTGCGTCTTCATGGTAATTTGAAAAAGCGACCAATAATAAGTTGGCGGCGTTTAGCATGATTTCAATCGACATAAACATGACAATGGCGTTACGACGATATAAAATACCAAAGGCTCCAATACTAAAAAGAATAATACTTAAGTAAATGTATTGGTCTATGCCTATTTGTTGTAAAACATGTTCCATACTAAGCTGTTTTTTTATCTTTTTTAGAAATTAATACTGCACCAATCATTGCCATTAACAACAACACTGCTGCCATTTCAAACGGAAGTACGAATTCGTTTAACAATACTTTTCCTAATACCTGGATCGATTGAAAATCAACACCTGTATTGGTGTATGTTTCTAAAGTAGGTGCGGTTTGTGCTAAAGCACTTACCAGAAAGAAACCAATTAAACAGAAACACACTGTAGCAACAATTTTTGTAACCACAGGTTTTGATACTTCATCGCTGATGTTCAGGTTCATTAACATAATGGTAAACAACATTAAAATCATGATCGCACCCGAATACACAATGATGTGAACCATTGCCAGAAATTGTGAATTTAACAAAGCGTAATGCCCAGCGATGCTAAAAAAACATACCACTAACCAAATAGCACTATGAATGGGGTTTTTAGAAAGAATGGTTAAAAACGCGCTTCCTAAAGTAACAGCCGAAAGAATATAAAATAAAATCTCTATCATTTTTATTCTGATTTAGCGGTATTTTGAATAGCCTGATCTAAAGGCATTACCAATTGTTCTTTTCCAAAAATAAAATGCTCGCGATTGGTATCTGCCTTTACAATTTTTTTAGATTTTGTTAAATAGATGGCCTGTTTAGGACAAGCTTCTTCGCACAAACCACAGTAAATGCAACGCAGCATATTAATTTCGTAGATTTCGGCATATTTTTCTTCTCTGTAAAGATGCTTTTCTTCGGGTTTGCGTTCGGCAGCTTTCATGGTAATTGCCTCAGCAGGGCACGATAAAGCACACAAACCGCAAGCAGTACAGCGTTCTCTGCCTTCTTCGTCGCGCATTAACATGTGTTGTCCGCGATAAACCGGACTAAACGGACGCGTTTCTTCAGGATAATTAATGGTAACTTTCTTTTTAAATAAATGTTTAAAAGTAGTTGCCATACCGCCGGCAATTGCGCCAATGTATAAACGCTCGCCTAAGGTCATTTCTTTATTAGAAACCTGCTTTTTTCTACCTGATAAGGATGTATTTTGAATAGACATAATTTCTATTTTTTAGCGATTTAATAATAACACCACCGCAGTAACTACTATGTTTAAAATAGCTAACGGAATTAATGTTTTCCAACCTAAGTTCATTAATTGGTCGTAACGGAAACGTGGTATCGTCCAACGAACCCACATGTACAAGAAAATAAAGAAACAGATCTTTATAAACAATACGGCAATACCAATAATGTTTGCAGTATTTTCTCCCCAATTTTCAGCAGCCCACGTCATACCCGGATAGTTATAAGCTCCTAAATAAAGAACGGCTAACAAGGTAGAAGAAATGAACATGGCAGCGTATTCAGCAAACAAGAAGAATCCCATTCGCATAGATGAATATTCGGTGTGATAACCACCAATTAATTCTTGTTCACATTCTGCCAAATCAAATGGTGTTCTGTTTGTTTCTGCAAATGAACAAATCAGGAAAATAAAGAACCCTAATGGTTGATAGAAAATGTTCCAGTGCATTTCATGCTGTCCGGCAGCGATTTCGCGCAAGCTCATAGAGCTGTGCATCATCAAGACTGCAACGATAGACAATCCCATAGCAATTTCATAAGAAATCATTTGCGAAGCCACACGCATGGCACTGATTAACGAATATTTGTTGTTAGATGCCCAACCACCAATCATGATTCCGTACACACTTACCGAAAGTACTGCAAATACGTACAGCATGGCTACATTAATGTCAGCAGCCTGAAGGATCACTTTTCTACCGGCAATTTCTAACGTATCACCCCAAGGAATAACTGCTGAGGTCATCAACGCCATGGTCATTGAAATGAATGGTCCCAATACAAATAAAAACGTATTAGGTGTGTTTGGCATAAATTCTTCTTTAGCAAATAATTTTAAACCATCGGCTAAAGGCTGTAGCATACCTCCCGGACCTGCACGGTTTGGCCCTCTGCGGTCTTGGATCCAGGCGGCAATTTTACGTTCTGCCAGCGTACAGTACATGGCAAACAGCATTGTAATTGCAAAAACAGCTACAATGATTACACTTTTTTCTATAATGATTGCTTCTTCCATACCTGACTATTTTTCTGATGTTTTATATGGAACTTCTTTCATACTGATCTTTTTGCGATCCTGGTCACGACCTTCTAAAATTTGTTTTTCGGTATCAATTACTACTTTATCCATTTTGCGGGTGTAGTTGCTTTGATTGATAACACTCCATTTCTCAAATTTGCGAGGACCTTCAATTACCCAATCAGATACTTCTTTGTGATCAAAACGGCATTCGTTGCAAATGAACTCTTCTACTTCGTGAAACTCGTCTTTACGAGCCGTAACACGTTGAATTTCGTTGCCAAACATCCATAAAGTGGTTTTTCCGCAACATTTATCACAGTTTCTGTGGGCATCAAACGGTTTGTTAAACCAAACACGCGATTTAAAACGGAAGGTTTTATCGGTCAACGCACCAACGGGACACACATCAATCATATTACCGGACATTTCGTGGTCTATTGCTGCCGATACATAAGTGGAAATTTGTGCATGATCGCCACGGTTTAAAACACCGTGATTTCTGCTGCCACAAACTTGTTCTGCCGTATGTACACAACGATAACACAAAATACAACGGTTCATGTGCAATTGAATTTTATCGCCAATGTTTTCTGGTTCAAACGTACGTTTTTCTTCTTTAAAACGCGTTTTTTCCAATCCGTGTTTAAACGATAGGTTTTGCAAATCACATTCACCGGCTTGGTCACAAACAGGGCAATCTAAGGGGTGGTTGATCAATAAAAATTCGGTAACTGCTTTGCGCGCATCTAATGCTCTTTCAGAAGTTTTTACTTTCACTTCCATTCCGTCCATAACACCTGTTTTACATGATGGCATCATTTTAGGCATTGGGCGTGGATCGGCTTCGCTGCCTTTTGATACTTCTACCAAACAGGCACGGCAGTTACCGCCTGTATCTTTTAATTTAGAATAGTAGCACATGGCAGGCGGTACCACATCGCCGCCAATCATACGTGCAGCCTGCAGTACGGTGGTGCCTGGTTCTACTTCTATTTCTATTCCGTCTATTGTAACTTTCATAATTTCTATATTAAACGGTGGTATTTTGTAGTAAATGTTTTACTTTTTCAAAAGGTTCATTTACAAAATGATCTCTGTTTTTAATTTTTTCCGGGAAACGAACGTGGTATTCAAACTCGTCTCTGAAATGACGAATCGCAGCGGCAACCGGCCAGGCGGCGGCATCGCCTAAAGGACAAATTGTATTACCTTCGATTTTTGCCTGAATACTCCATAACAGATCAATATCCTCTTCGGTACCTTGTCCGTTTTCAATACGCCATAAAATTTTTTCCATCCATCCGGTTCCTTCACGGCAAGGCGAACATTGTCCGCAGCTTTCGTGATGGTAGAATCTTGAGAAATTCCATGTATTACGAACGATACAAGCGGTATCGTTATAAACGATAAATCCACCTGAACCTAAAGAGGAACCTGTTGCAAAACCTCCGTCTGATAGCGATTCGTAGGTCATCAATCGATCTTCTCCATTGGCTGTTTTAAAGATAAGGTGTTTAGGTAAAATAGGCACCGATGAACCGCCGGGAATCAATCCTTTTAACGGACGGTCATCAATCATTCCTCCGCAATATTCATCAGAATTCATGAATTCATCAACGGTCATTCCCATTTCAATTTCATAAACACCCGGTTTTTTAACGTGACCGGAAACAGAGAATAATTTGGTTCCGGTAGATCGTCCCAGACCAATTTTAGAATAATCTTCGCCTGAATTTAAAATGATCCATGGCACAGTAGCAATTGATTCTACGTTGTTTACAACAGTAGGGTTTTGCCACAAACCTTTAACAGCTGGGAAAGGTGGTTTGATACGCGGATTTCCACGTTTACCTTCTAACGATTCAATCAAAGCGGTTTCTTCACCACAGATATACGCACCACCACCACAGTGTACGTGCAAATCTAAATCGTAGCCCGAACCTTTAATGTTTTTACCTAACCAACCTGCTGCATAAGCTTCTTTAATGGCGCGTTCTAAGGTTTTAAAAACCCACATGTATTCGCCACGAATGTAGATGTACGAAAGGTTGGCACCTAAAGCAAACGACGAGGTAATCATTCCTTCGATCAATAAATGCGGAATGTATTCCATTAAATATCGGTCTTTAAATGTACCTGGTTCAGATTCATCGGCATTACAAACCAAATGACGCGGATTACCTGATTTTTTATCGATAAAACTCCACTTTAAACCCACAGGGAAACCTGCACCGCCACGACCACGCAGACCAGAAGTCTTTACTTCTTCGGTAATATCGTCGGGGTTCATTTTCAATGCCTTTTCTACAGAAGCATATCCACCATTTTCACGATAAACATCGTACGTTTTAATACCCGGAATATGGATTTTTTCAAATAATATTTTTTGTCCCATAGTATTATTTATCGTGTAAGGTTATTTTATCTTCTTTACAATCGTTAATTAATTGATCTACTTTTTCTTTGGTTAAATGTTCGTGGTAAAAATCGCCCAACTGTAACATTGGGGCATAACCGCAAGCACCTAAACATTGTACACCAACCACCGAAAATAATCCGTCTGCTGTAACCTGACCGGGTTTTACGCCTAATTTTTCACAGGTATAATCCATAACATCTTCGGCCTTATTAATAGCACAACAAGACGTTACGCAGAATTCTAACATGTATTTGCCTACCGGTTTTTGGTTGAACATGGTATAGAAAGTTACCACTTCATACACTTCAATAGGCGTTATGTTTAGTATTTCGGCTGCTTTATTTTGTAATTCAACACTTAACCAGTTATCATGTGCGTCTTGCAATTCATGTAAAACAGGTAATAGTGCCGATTTTTGTTTTCCTTCTGGATAATGACTGACCAATTCCTGAATGCGTTGCATTAATTCAGGGGTGATATTGATGTCTTGATGATATTTTTTTAATGTTTCCATAAGTTAGCAATCTAATTCTCCTGCAATAACGTTCATACTTGAAAGAGTAATAATAGCGTCAGATAAGCTGCGCCCTTTTACAATTTCGTTAAATGCCTGATAGTAAATAAAACATGGTCTGCGGAAGTGTAAACGATACGGAACACGACTTCCGTTTGTAATTAAATAGAAACCTAATTCGCCATTACCGCCTTCTACAGCGTGATACACTTCGGTATTTGGAACAGGAACTTCGCCCATTACAATTTTAAAGTGGTAAATCAAGGCTTCCATATTGTTGTAAACTTCTTCTTTGGGTGGCAGGTAATAATCGGGAACATCTGCGTGATAACCACCTTCTGCCGGCATTTTTTCCAACGCCTGACGGATGATTTTCATACTTTCCCAAACTTCGGCATTACGTACGCAAAAACGGTCGTAACAATCACCGTTTTGACCTACGGGAATATCGAACTCAAAATCTTCGTACGAACAATATGGTTGTGCTACACGAATATCGTAATCAACACCGGCAGCACGTAAATTTGGTCCTGTAAAGCCATAGCTCATCGCCATTTCAGCATCAACAGCTCCGGCACCAATGGTACGATCCATGAAGATACGGTTACGGGAAAGCATGTTTTCAAACTCTGTCCAAACCGCCGGGAATTCCGCTAAAAATTTATCTATTTTTCTCCAGGCAGTTTCACTCCATTCACGTTCAAAACCACCAATACGCCCCATGTTTGTTGTTAAACGTGCACCGCAGATTTCTTCGTAAATTTCATAAATCTTTTCGCGGTACTGCATCACGTAGAGGAAACCTGTTAATGCACCTGTATCAACGCCCATAACCGAACTACAAATAATGTGGTCAGCAATGCGGGCTAATTCCATAATAATGACACGCATGTATTGTACGCGTTTAGGGATTTCGATGCCCAACATTTTTTCAACCGTCATCCACCAGCCGGTATTGTTGATAGGAGAGGAGCAGTAGTTTAAACGGTCTGTTAACACGTTGATCTGATAAAACGGACGGTTTTCGGCAATTTTCTCAAATGCACGGTGAATGTATCCAACAGTACCTTCGCCATCAATGATTTTTTCTCCGTCCATTAATAAAATGTTCTGGAAAATACCGTGGGTTGCAGGGTGTGTGGGACCTAGATTTAATATAGATAATTCTACACCATCTTTTTCTCTTGTTGCCTTGATTTGTTTTTCAAATCGTTTTTCGGGCACTAATAATAAATCTGACATAGTAATTCTTTTTAACAATTAGGACCTGTTCTACCAAAGAAACGGTCGTCTTTATCGGTTCTGCCTTGATCTTCTAAAGGAAATTCTTTTCTAAGCGGAAACGATTCCATTTCATCCATATTTAAAATGCGTTTTAACTGCGGATGGTTTTTAAAAATGATTCCATAAAAATCATACGTTTCGCGTTCCTGCCAATTGGCTCCGGCATACAGTGGAACAATGCTTTCCACTTCGGGATTCGATGCCGGTAAGAACGCCTTAACACGGATTCTTACATTATCAAACCAATTGTGTAAGTGATATACCACACAAAACTGGCGGTCTTCGTCGTAATCAGGGTAATGAACCCCGCAAACATCGGTTAAAAAATTAAAGTTCATTGAAGGATCTTCTTTTAAGAATTGAATCACCTCAAAAAGCGCTTCTTTCTTAACTTCAAAAGCCAGCATATCATGAAGAATATGAAAGTTTTCAACCTTTGGCGTAAACTGACGGCTTAATGTTTGCTGAATGATTTCGTTTGTTAAGCTCATTTTATTTGATGTTATATGAGTTTAATAAATCTTTATATTCATCGCTGCTTCTACGGCGAACCGATTCGTTTTTAACGATGTTCTGCAGCTCTAAAATTCCGTCTAAAATTTGCTCAGGTCTTGGCGGGCATCCCGGTACATATACATCAACTGGAATTACCTTGTCGATACCCTGCAAAACAGAGTAGGTATCAAAAACACCACCTGTACTTGCACAGGCACCCACGGCAATAACCCATTTAGGTTCTGCCATTTGTTCGTACACCTGACGTAAAATAGGAGCCATTTTTTTGGCAATGGTTCCCATAACCAGTAGCATATCTGCCTGGCGTGGCGAGAAACTCATACGTTCTGATCCAAATCGGCCAATATCGTAAGTAGCTGCCATGGTTGCCATGTATTCAATACCACAGCAAGAAGTAGCAAAAGGCAAAGGCCACATAGAATTGGCACGTGCCAACCCCACCACTTCGCTTAATTTCGTTGCAAAAAAACCTTCGCCGGCATAACCTTCGGGCGGAGCAACTTGTTTTATGTTAGAAGAATCACTCATAATAGCTGTAGTTTATTCAAATTCTAATCCTTTTTTCTTGAACTCGTAAAGTAACCCCACAATTAATAAAAACATAAAAATGCCCATTTTGTATAAGCCTTCCCAACCTAGTTCCAGAAAGTTTACCGCCCATGGATACATAAAGATTACTTCAACATCGAACAAAACAAACAAAATGGCAACTAAAAAGTAGCGGACATTAAACGGCACGCGTGCGTTACCAAACGATTCAATACCACATTCAAAGTTTACATCTTTGTTTTTTGATGCTTTTTTGGGACCTAAAAATCCTGAAACTAAAATGGTAACAAAAACAAAACCCGCTGCCAGCCCAAGCTGCATAAGGATTGGGATTAAATCCAGTTGACTTGATTGCATGTTGTTAGTGCATTAAATTTTTACAATTTTCAAAGATAATTTTTTAGTTGCGTATAAAAAACCTTATTGTTTTGATTTGTTATCAATTTCAACTTTTTGGGCTTAATTTATAATGGTTTTAAATAAAAAAGAACAGAAATTTGGAAGATTTTCTTTTTTAATAAAATAAGTCGATGATTTCGCCGGTATCAGGATCTGAAGAAACGCATTGGTTTTTTACAGAGAAATCCGTTTTTATCGGTGTAATTTGTATCGAAAAAAAAGTAACCTGCGGTAAAAATAAAAACCACGTCTGCTTTTCATAAAAAGCAGGCGTGGTTTGCAGCAAAACCTAACGTAGTATTGATTAAAAGCAGACGTGGTTTGTAGCAAAACCTAACGTGTTTTTTAAACGATAAACGTACCGTTTAAAAGTTAGTCTGCAAAGTATTCCAGATATAAACCAATAATGATCAAAAGAGTACCTGTAATACCCAGAATTGCTGTTCTGTATTTTTTTATAAGTTTCATTTAGTTATAATTTTCCTAAATATTGTTCTAATTTTTGTTGATGGATTAATGCACCAGTCCAACGGTCGATAAGTTTGCCCGATTTGTCAAACAATAAAAAAGTGGGTGTAGCATTTTCTTGATATTGAATATAAGCATCGGTATTCATAAAATCTTCGGCATAAACCACTGCCCAGTTATTGGTGCTTAAAGTTCCAAACTGTTGGTAAGTTGCCGCATCTGGACTTTCTAATACGCTTACTGCTTGTAGCTTGTCTGCATATTTATCTGTAAAGCTTTTAGTAATAGGAAATGCCTGGTTGCTGCCTGAGCAGCTTACCGACGATAAATCAACCAAAACATATTCTGTATCTTTATTAAAATAATCGCTTAATTTTTCTGCTTTTAAATCTTTATCTAACACATTTATATCAATAAAAGCATCTCCTTTTGTTAAACGATGACTTTGCGATGCCAATAAATATTGCTTGCCTATTTTGGTTTGTTTTTGTTCGGCAGTCATTTTATTATACACAGCTTTGTAAAAATCTTGTTTATCAAGGGTTTTGTTATACTCTAACATACTGAAACCAAAAGGTGTATCTAAATGTTCTAAAAGAAAATCCATTTCATTTTGTTTCAGTTCCTCAGCTAATTTAGTTGCAATTCCCTCATCTCCAACATATTTTTCTTGTACTTCGGGCTTTTCCCATTCGCCACTTTGTTGTAAAGCAATGATTTCCTGTTGCATAGCTTGGGTTTTAATATGAACAGGTAATTGCTTTTCGTTAAACAAAACTTGGATTTTATGGTATTCAGAACCGGTAACCTTTACCTGATACGGAAAGTCTTCTTTATTTGCTGTTACTTCTATAGTTTCGTTAGCAACAAACAAGCTTGTGTAATAAGGTTGGTTGTTATCTACAATATACATCATATAATTTTCCGGTGTTTCAGCAACATCTGCTGTTAATGTTACTTTGCCTTGTGCCAATGTTTGGTAGGCAATAGGCGTTTGCCCGCTTATTAAATAGACTACGGCAGCATCTGAAAACCCCGTAAGGTTTGCTGTTATTTTTATTTCGCCTGCAAAGGCTTGTAAGGTTGCAGTTAGCAATAATGCTAAGATTGTTAATTTTTTCATTTCGGATGATTTTATATTTGTTAAACTCTAACAGAGTTCTGAACTCTGTTAGAGTTTATTGAGGGTTGTTATTTGTTTTTATTTACAAGTAAACTATAAAATAAAACAGCTAATGTAACAACAAACGAATATAGCAAGGCGCTATTTAATTCTTTATTAAAGAATAAATAAAAAACAAATAGAGATCCTAAAAAAGTTGCTGTTGCCTTTATTATCAATGGTTTCATATTTTTATCTTATACTCCAATATTCTGGACTTAATCCTGCTACAATTGAACTTGCTGCTGCACCAGTTAAAAGTTCACCAGCAGTAACTGGTGCACCAACTCCGGTTGCCGCTGTTAAAAGTGCACCAACCATTACTCCGGTTGCTCCAGCTGAATCTGCATTGGCTAAAAAGGCAATTCTTCTTCCAATAGGACCACCTTTAGCCTGAATAGTAGATGGAGCTACCAATAACTGCCATTTTTCTGAATTAATAGACCAATATTTGTATGAATCAACATAAATAGTTACAATATAGGCAATATTATAAAATTCTTTTTCTGTAAATCCATTAAACTTGTCAGATTCCAAGTAACTTGTTATATCTAAGTCTATTATATTATCTTGCAAACTATTTAGGTAACTAATTTCATTAACAATGTAATTGATGTCTTTTGTAGAATCATTTACATCTTCTATTTGATTAAATACATTTTCTATATTGTTACAGTGCACATTTAAATATTCTTTTACCAAATCTATATTAACATCCTTTTCAGTATATTGTTTAATTGTTCCTGCTGCTGATGAAACAATGTCATTTAAAGGAGTTTGTTCATTAAGATTACCATTTAATAAATTTGTATAAGCATAATCCAAAGCCAAACTATGTAATTTAGAATTTTGGATAGCATCTCTTATAACTTCAGATTTCTCTATTGCTTTTCCAGCCTTGTTTGATTGTTCTTCTTTTGTAGGTGTAGCTATTTCATTATCGTTACTACACGCCCAAAGTCCTGATGACAACATAATTATTCCCAAAATTCCTAATGTAACTTTTTTTATATTTTGTATAATTTTCATCTTTATTTAATTTACTATTGTTTTAGTTTTGCTGTACGTTTAGATCAATATAAAAAGTTTCATCGTCTGCCTGAACAACTTTTGCTACTTGCTTTATCACTCGTGTTTCTGGGCTAAACTCTAATTCATTCAAGACCTCAGGTGCTAATAAAAAATCATTATCTACCTCAAAAGTCCCATCGGTGAAGTATTCTGTGTTTGTTTGGTAGGTTTCCATACTCATAGATAATCTCATTGTGAAATGATCTATTCTTCCAATTCCATCAGACGGATGAGTTCCAGGTCCTGGCAATGTTAAATCTATGCAAATTCCAGAATTAGCAGGTACACATTTTAAATTTACATCATAAGCTCTTCCAAATCCTAATGTACTTGGAATAATTCTTATATCACTAAATGCTTTAGCTGCCATAGCTGTTTGCTCTGTTGTGGTATTGTTAGTTGTTGTAGCATCGTCGTTACTACAAGAAAATAAGCTTACTGATAAAATTGCAGCTCCGAAAAGAGCGAATACTGATGATTTGATATTTTTCATATCTTTTGTTTAAGTTTATGCAGTTTTGTTTTAATTGTTTTTTAAACTGCGGATTAATTAATTTGTTTAATTTTTTGTTTGTTTCGGCGCAAACGGTTTACGTCACTGTCGCTACGTTTACTTGGGTGTTTTTATTACTTTTTTGTTTTGCTTTTTTAACTTCGCCAAAGTTTAAAACTTTGGCGAAGTTTGTTCTGATGTTATTTGTTTTAAGGTTAAACTTTTAATTTGGTTCTTGAATAAATACTGTCTTAACTTCTCGACTTCGCTCGAAGTGACGGATTTTCGACTTTATAGTTCTCGATACAAAATCTTTCAGATTTTTACTCGAACTGACGTTACGACATTTGACTTTAAGACGTTCGACTTTATGACGTTTAATTTTGTAATTTGTTTCGCAAAAGCGGTATTCGCGACTACCGCCCTCCGAAACAAATTTTTATAACGGTTTGGTTATTGGTTTTTAGTCGTAATGTTCAAAGTCAAATGTCTTAAAGTCGTTGGACATTATGACTTTATAATTCTCAACAGGCTCGAACGGATGTTCTTTTGTTTTTTTACCACATAGATACAATAGGATAAAAAATGTTTAAGCTTTACATAGTTTCCACCAATGGCGAAACACATAGCTGTATTCTTTATTTATTATTGTAATTCTATGTTTCTATGTGTTTTTTTGTTTTTTATACTTCGGCAGGCTCAGCAACCACAAGCACGAACTGATGTTCTTTTGTTTTTTACCACATAGCTTTTCTATCTATCTTTTGTCATTCCGACAGAGCGAGGCACGAGCGACGAGGAATCTCTTTTAAATAAGAGAGATGTTTCGACAAGCTCAACATGACAAACCAAACATTACGACATTTGACGTTAAGACGTTTGACTTTAAGACTTTAGTACTATTTAGCTGATAGTTCTATTGCCCTGCATACAACACCGCTTGCGTAAAGCTGTATTGTGCCCCGTACGCAAAAGCAATGGTTCTTCTACCTCTAATATCATCATCATAACCGTTGCCATTATTGTCGTTGTACAGGGCAGCCAAGGTTTGTACCAACCGGTATTCTTGCGGTTCTAATGTGCTTTTGGCTGTTTCGTCATTGTACCGTTGGTTTAGTACCGCATACATCATTGTTTTAGCGGTTGCCGAATAATTAAAATGTTCAATATACCCTGCGTCGGCTGTTGTTAAAAATGCTATTTGTTTTAAATCCAAAGGTTTATATGGTGTTGTTTCATCACTATGCGGTATGTATTGGTTTACGTGCTGTTCAAACCGCAACAGGTTTTCTGCGTAGGTTTCGTCTTGGTTATATACAAAACTGCTTAAAATGCTTTGATACATTTGGTAATCGTTTGCTTCTGCACTTTTTGCCTGTTGTAAGGCTATGGTTTGTTTTTTTGTTTCTGGTGCGAATGCTTCGTTGTCTGTTTCGCAGGCGCTGCATAAAGCAGCAATTGCTACAGCCCATAAAAAATATTTGTTCATTTTGTTTCGAGATTTTTAATGGAGCTGCCCGGGTAGCTTTTTGTTCGGTTACAAAATTGCAGGGTTTTTAAATAATGCACTCGCAATATGGTACATATTTTAAAATGTACGATTTTGCGAGTCGCAGAATTGTACAAAAACCCGCAGAATGGTACATTTTATTCTGTTAAACAGTTTGTTTTTAGTCGATTATAAAAAAGGTGTCTTTCCGTAAAAAAGTTGTATTTTTGCGATTGATTTAATGTTTTGCAGATGCTTTTTTACTTTAAAAACACTTTTTTTGCGATAGTTTGTACTTTTTTGCTACCCGTTTTTTTTGCTTTTGGGCAAACGGCGGCAACTTCGTATGAAAAGTTGTGGAAAATGATTGATGCTGACAGCACACCCAACGAACAAAAACTACATTATTTAGACCAATATCTTGAAAAAGCCCAACAAGAAAACAACCTGTTAGAAGAATATCAGGCATTAAAAAAAAAAGACCTATATTGTTCCGTTTAATGAAGCGGTAATGATTCTGCATAAAATGCACCCGCTGGTGCAGAAGTTAGCGAACGACAGCATTATGGGGAATTTTTATAACCGGAGTACCGTATTATATTACAAGCACCGTTATTTTAAGCAGGCATTAGACTATGCCATAGCATCGGAAGCCTTTAACGAGAAAATCAACAATCTTTACAACCTCAATTCTGCCCGTATAGATATTGGTAATATTTATTACCACACAAAATATTATGACAAAGCGGTTGCTTATTTTACGCAGGCAAAAGATTATTACCAAAGTGGCAAGGGATATAACCATATACAGTGGTATATCAGTTGCCTATATAGTTTGGGAAAAACGTATTTAGAACAAGATGACACAGCAGCCTTGCAAAGCGTTATTAAAGAAAGCGAAAAAGCACTTCCGCGGTTAAAACCCCGGGACCGCCAATTTGAAACTGCTTATTTAAATTACCTGAAAGGTGGGCTGGCTTTTTTGCAAAAAGAGTTGCCGGCTGCCCGGCAGTTTTTAGAAACTGCGTTACCTGAAATTAAACAAAACGGCGATTTTACCAATGAACACGTGGTGTATCTGTATTTGGGAAAAATTTTGTGGGAGCAAAACAACAAATACGAAGCGGTAACTTATTTTAACAAGATAGACAGCCTGTTTAATGAAAAAAAGTTTTTGAATTACGAGCTGCGCGAAACGTATGATTATTTAGCTGCTTATTACAAAGAAATCGGGCAAACGGCATTGCAGTTACAGGCTGTTGAAAATCTGAACCTATTGAACCAGCAATTTGAAAAAGAACAAAAAAGCATTACCGACCGCCTGCACAACGAGCTGGAAACAAAAAAAATAGAAACAGAGCGTAGCCAACTGCAAAAAAAGTTGAACAGTAATAAGAGAACTTATACTCTATGGTTGGTGGTTGCAGGGGTGGTGCTATTGCTGCTTACCGTGTATTCGTACCGTAAAAACCGCGATCAGAAAAAATTAAAACAGAAGTTCAATGAGCTGTTGGATACAGCGACAGAAGAAAAGCACCAGCAAAAAAATGATGTTTTAGGGACTGAGGCACTTCAAGAACCAACTGTTGAAGTACCAAGGCAACCGGAAGAATCGGCTGCCGAAATAACAACGCAGACAGAAGCTGCCCCACAGAAGAATAATATATCTTCTCAACAGGTAAATGAACAACGTCTTTTCAGGGCATTAGAGAAATTTGAGCAAGAAAAAGGTTTTCTAAAACTTATAAAGGCAGAAGACGGTTCTTTGAGAGCCTTAAAAATAGAAGATCTTGTGGAACAGCTGGCAACTAACCGAACCACCTTGTCTCATTTTCTAAATACCCACAAAGGCGGTTTTACCACCTATATTGTAAAACTACGTATAAAGCAAATGACAATTGATTTACGCGCAAATAAGGAACTGCGGAAAAAAAGTGTGCAAGAGCTTTCTGAACTATATGGTTTTGCCAGTCTGCGGTCTTTTAATATACAGTTTAAAGAACAAACCGGTTTAACGCCTTCTTATTTTGTTAAAGAATTAGAGTTAAGAATGGCTGAGGAAAAAGCTGGTTTAGAAGCAGAAAATAAGATTAAGAAAGAATAGTTTAAAGAAAACGAAAGGTATAGCTATGTAGTTTTTGTGTGCTACAAAGTATTTGTAAAGCCTCACAAGTTTAATGTGTTTATCGGTGGAATCAGTGGTAAAAAAAGAAAAAATAACCGCTGATCTGGTATTTGAGGTAAGGGAAAGATGATGTCAAAAGGATATAATATAATTTTTAAAAGTGAAGAATAAAAAAAAGCTGCTATAATTATAGCAGCTTTTATGGAATTCAAATAATATAGATTTTCAATATATATTATAAAACAACAACGTCTGTTGCGATTTTTCCTTTTTTTCCGTCAGCTTCAACGTAGTTAACTTGATCACCGTCTTTTAATTCTCTTGATTTAATTCCAGAGATGTGAACAAAAATGTCTTCTCCTGTTGTTTCGTCTGTAATAAAACCAAATCCTTTTGATTCATTGAAGAACTTTACTGTACCTGTTCTCATTGATATAAAATAAATAATTAATAATGTGTAAAGATAGACTTTTTAAACTGTTTTCAAAGTTTTTGTGCATTTTATTTAAATTATTTTTTTGAGGTCATTATTTAACTACACCTATTTATATCTCTATCTAAATCATACGCTCTTTTTATCGTTAATTTCATTCGGTTTGTAAGTCCGTGTCTGAGTTTCGGTAGCTGTCAGGAGAGGAATGTTTAGGATTCTTCAATTCCTGTGTTGCTTTCAGAATGATAAATCTCTGATTTAAACAGATATTTTGTCTATATAAAACAAAAAAGTCGAGCTAAACTCGACTTTTTTTTAATCCTCTACAACAGGTTTTTGTATTTTAAATGTTTCCATAAATGCTGTAGTATAATTTCCTGCAACATAATCCGGATTGTCCATTAACTGTCTGTGGAACGGAATGGTAGTTTTAACACCTTCTATAACAAACTCATCTAATGCGCGTTTCATTTTGCTGATGGCCTCTTCACGTGTTTGTGCCGTAGTAATTAACTTGGCAATCATGGAATCGTAATTTGGCGGAATAGTGTAGCCAGAATACACGTGGGTATCTAAACGAACCCCGTGACCGCCCGGTGCGTGTAAGGTAGTGATTCTGCCCGGTGACGGACGGAAATCGTTGAACGGATCCTCGGCGTTTATACGGCATTCGATAGAGTGTAGTTCCGGAAGGTAGTTTTTACCAGAAATCGGCACACCTGCAGCTACTAAAATCTGCTCTCGTATTAAGTCGTAATCAATTACCTGTTCTGTAATAGGGTGTTCTACCTGAATACGGGTGTTCATTTCCATAAAATAGAAATTACGGTCTTTATCTACCAGGAATTCAATGGTTCCCGCACCTTCGTATTTAATATATTCGGCAGCTTTTACAGCGGCTTCACCCATCTTTAAACGTAATTCGTCAGTCATGAAAGGTGACGGAGTTTCTTCAGTCAATTTCTGGTGACGACGCTGGATAGAACAATCGCGTTCTGATAAATGGCATGCTTTTCCGTAAGAATCACCAACAACCTGAATTTCGATATGGCGTGGATCAACAATCAGTTTTTCCATATACATACCATCGTTTCCAAAAGCAGCGGCAGCTTCCTGACGGGCACTTTCCCAGGCTTTCTCTAGCTCTTCTTCTTTCCAGATTTCGCGCATTCCTTTACCACCACCACCTGCGGTTGCTTTCATCATAACCGGATAACCGATTTCTTTGGCAACTTTTCCGGCGTGTTCTAAAGATTCTAATAAACCGTCAGAACCCGGTACACATGGTACGCCGGCAGCTTTCATGGTTTCTTTTGCAGTAGCTTTATCGCCCATTCTGTCAATCATTTCCGGAGATGCACCAATGAATTTGATGCCGTGCTTTTGACATAATTCAGAAAATTTTGCATTTTCAGACAAGAAACCATATCCCGGGTGTATGGCGTCGGCATTTGTTATTTCAGCTGCTGCGATAATGTTCGACATTTTTAAGTACGATTGTGCACTTGGTGCCGGACCAATACAAACTGCTTCGTCTGCAAAACGCACGTGCAAGCTGTCAGCATCGGCAGTAGAATAAACCGCAACGGTTTTAATACCCATTTCTCTACATGTTCTTATAACACGTAAAGCAATTTCACCACGGTTTGCAATTAATATTTTTTTAAACATTTGTTTTTAGTTTAAATGAAACAATGTATTTTTAAACCGTTGTTTATTAAGATGGATCAACTAAAAATAATGGTTGATCAAATTCTACCGGAGAAGAATCGTCAACTAGAACTTTAACGATTTTTCCTGAAACTTCTGATTCAATTTCGTTGAATAACTTCATTGCTTCGATCACACACAATACATCGCCTGGTTTTACAGCAGCACCCACTTCTACAAAGGCCGCTTTGTCTGGTGATGGTTTGCGGTAGAACGTCCCAATAATAGGCGATTTTACAGTGATGTATTTAGAGTCGTCGTCGTTTGATGCAGCAACAGGAGCGGCAGGTGTTTCTGTAGTTTGTGCAGCCGGAGCAGCAGTCTGAACCTGAGGCATAGAAACCGGAATGTGCTGAATGTAATTTCCGTTTTCTATCGTAGCTTGTTCCGTTGTGGTTTTAATGGTGATTTTAAAATCGTCCATTTCTAATTTAACTTCAGTAGCTCCAGATTTTGCTACAAATTTGATTAAATTTTGAATTTCCTTAATATCCATATAATTCTAAAATTTTGTTGTTCAGTTTTATTTTAATTTCTATTTTTTAGTGTAAGCCCATTTAAGGTAGATGGCACCCCAGGTAAATCCGCCACCAAAAGAGGCAAATATTAAATTATCGCCTTTTTTTAATTGATCTTCAAAATCAGCTAAAAGCAAAGGTAGTGTTGCTGAAGTGGTGTTGCCGTATTTGTGGATGTTTATTAAAACTTTTTCCTCGTTTAATCCCATACGGTGCGCAGTTGCGTCGATGATGCGTTTGTTTGCCTGATGAGGTACCAGCCAGTTAATGTCGTCGTGCGATAAATTATTGCGTTTCATAATTTGTTCGCTCACATCAGCCATGCCCGATACGGCATATTTAAAAACGGTTTTCCCGTCTTGATGTACGTAGTGTTGTTTGTTTTTAACGGTTTCTTCTGACGGAGGAAGAATAGAACCGCCGGCTTCTATCTTTAAAAATTCACGTCCAATGCCGTCACTTCTTAAAATTTCGTCCTGAAAACCTAAACCTTCGGTATTTGGCTCGATTAAAACGGCTCCGGCTCCATCGCCAAAAATAATGCAGGTGGCACGGTCGGTATAATCAATAATTGATGACATTTTATCGGCACCAATTAATAATACTTTTTTATATCTGCCTGATTCTACATAAGAAGTTGCTGTTGACAATCCGTATAAAAAGCTAGAACATGCGGCTTGTAAATCATAAGAAAAAGCATTTACGGCACCAATTTGTGTGGCTACATATACGCCGGTTGCTGCTACGGGCATATCGGGCGTGGTGGTTGCCATTAACACCAAATCTATTTCTTTAGGATCTAATCCTGTTTTTGCAATTAAATCTTCTGCTGCTTTAATTGCCATAAACGAAGTGCCTTTGTCTTTCTCTTTTAAAATCCGACGTTCTTTGATACCTGTTCTTGTGGTGATCCACTCATCATTTGTATCAACCATTGTCTCTAATACTTGATTAGACAATACGAAATCGGGTACATATTTACCAACGGCTGTTATGGCTGCTGTAATCTTTGTCATAAGGGGCTAAACTTAATGTTTAAAAAGTGGTGAAAATTACAAAAAAAATAGCAAATGACACCATTTTTTATTTAAAATTGCGTTTTTGTGATTAATTTGGAGCGTTTTTAAACTAAAAAGCTCTCGCATTGCGAGAGCTCTTTTTTTGTTTTTTATAAAATTAAGCTTCAGCTTCAGTTTTGTCTACTAAAACCTGACCTCTGTAATATAATTTTCCTTCGTGCCAGTAAGCTCTGTGCATTAAGTGAGCTTCACCAGTTACAGGGCATGTTCCGATTGTTGGAGCTACTGCTTTGTAATGCGTTCTTCTTTTATCTCTTCTTGTTTTCGAGGTTTTTCTTTTAGGATGTGCCATCTTACAATATTATTTATCCGTTAATAGTTGTTTTAATTTATCCCAGCGTGGGTCTGTTTCTTTATTATTATCCGAATCTTCATCGGTTTCATTTTCGTTTAATTCGTCTTCCGGAAAATCTTCTTCGTTTATCATTTCTAAATCATCACTGTCTAAAAAATCTAAATCGTCTAAGTCTTCGTCTGTTTCGTAATCTTCTGCTACATCAGGATGCACTCTTTTATAAGGAACCGATAAAGCAATCATTTCATAAATGTATTGTGCAACATTCATTTGAAATTCTCCGTGCGGCAAAATTAATAAATCTTCGTTTTCATTATTAAATTCTTCGCCAAATTTCACCAATAATTTTAAATTTCCTTCTATCGGAAGATCAAAATCTTCGTTGGTAACGTCGCAAGGTACGTTTACTGTGCCTTTATGTGAAAATTCCAATTCTAACATAGTTGTCTTTTTTAGCAGGTTTACCTTAACGTCTATGTTGGTGCTGTTGAATTCACTGTAATTGAAAAGATCAAAAAAATCGTTTTCAATATGATATTCAAATTGATGTTCTCCTTGTTTTAATCCTGAAAACTGGATTAAAAAATCTTTTTCACTTATCATAACCATCTATTTGAGCGTGCAAAGATATAAAAATTATTTAATTACAAATAGTTATCATTAATTTTTTGTTGTTAAATAGTTGAAACCTTTAATGGGTTTACTGTGCTTTGCAAATACTCGTTTTTATTTTTATAAATATCTAAAGCCGTGTACACCGCATTTTTAAACGATGTAAAATCGGCAATTCCCTTTCCTGCAATATCATACGCTGTACCGTGATCTGGTGACGTACGGATTCTGTCTAAACCGGCAGTGTAATTTACGCCTGTGCCAAAGGTTAGTGTTTTAAACGGAATTAACCCCTGATCGTGGTAACAGGCCACCACGGCGTCAAAATCTCTGTATTGTTCTGAACCAAAAAAAGCATCGGCAGAATACGGACCGTAAACAATGATGTTTTCGTCAAATAATTCTTTTACCGTGTTGTTGATGAACGTTTGCTCTTCGTTGCCAATAATGCCGTTGTCGCCACTGTGCGGATTTAATCCCAACAAGGCAATTCGTGGTTTAATCACATTAAAGTCCTGAATCAGTGACTGGTTTATGGTACGTACTTTTTTCTTGATTAAGTCGGGCGTAATGTTTTGCGATACTTCTTGTATGGGTAGGTGGTCGGTTACCAATCCCACTTTAATATCTTCGCTAACCATGAACATTAAAGCGTCTCCGTTTAGTTCCTTATTTAAATAATCGGTATGTCCGGGAAACTTAAAATCGTCAGATTGTATGTTGTATTTGTTTATCGGCGCCGTTACCAAAGCGTCAATTTCGTTGTTTTTCAAAGCTTGTGTAGCCGCTGTAAACGATCTTATGGCGTATTTGCCAATGGTGTCATCTAATGTTCCAAAATCTAAATTTACGCCTTCCCGCCAAAGGTTAAAAACATTGAATTTTCCTTTTTGGATTTGATCTAACGAATCAATTCCGTGTATGGTTGTGGTGCAGTTAATTACCTTTTTTATAAATGATAACAACTTGGCATTTCCAAAAACCACCGGTGTACATAATTCCATCATTCGCTGGTCTTCAAACGTTTTTAAAATAACTTCAGGACCAATGCCGTTCATGTCACCAATAGAAATACCTAATATTATATTTTCATCTTTTTTAAACATTCGTTGTGCTAATTATTGCTAATTTTGTACAAATTTAGTAAAATATTTCTACTTATGTTTACAGGTATTGTTGAAACTCTTGGAGTAATCCGTAAAATAGAACACGATCAAACAAATCTACACCTATATATAGAAAGTTCATTTATGTCAATGTTAAAAATTGATCAAAGTGTGGCACATAACGGGGTGTGTTTAACGGTGGTTGAAATTAACGAAAATACGTATAAAGTTACTGCCATTAAAGAAACAATAGCTGTTACCACAATTGGTTTATGGAAAGTAGGTGATGTGGTAAATTTAGAACGCGGAATGCCATTAAACGATCGGTTAGACGGGCATATTGTTCAAGGACATGTTGATGAAACTGCTGTAATTACCAAAATTGAAGAAGTGGGTGGGAGTACTTATTTTAGTTTTAAGTACAGTGAAAAATCAAAACACGTAACCATTGAGAAAGGGTCGATAACCGTTGACGGAACCAGTTTAACTGTTGTAAGTTCCGGAACAAATACGTTTAGCGTGGCAATTATTCCTTTTACATTAGAAAACACATTGTTTAAAACATATAAAGTGGGTACGAAAGTAAATTTAGAATTTGATGTAATTGGTAAATATGTAACCAAATTAATGCAGGTACATTTAAAATAAATGATTTTGATTAATTTTTATTTTTTACTATATTTGAGATAAAAAGATGAATGTTATGAAAATTTTTTTTTACCTTGTGTTAAGTGTAGTGCTGTTATCGGTTGGTTGTTCTTCAGATAACAATTCCTCTGAAGAGAATCCTTTGTTTCCACCAGTAGATAATGCTACCACAGTACGTTTGAAGCACTTACTTACAACGGGTGATGTGGTTGAAGCACTTGGTGGATATACCAATGGGTGGGACGTAAAAGAGCTTAATGTAACAAACTATGGGGCGTATCCGAGTTTTCCATATATTTATTACTATAATCTTCCAATGGAAATAGAAACTTCAGGAGAAACAACTCAAACAAGAAGTGTGTATGTACAGGCAAGGAGGACCTGTTGATACAGATGTTACCTTAGAGCAGTTTTTAGCAGAAAATAACGATTATGTTGCTGTGAATGACGCTCAATTGGCTACTTACCCAAGAACATATGTAGTAAAAATGAATGACAACGACAACGAGGAGTGGATTATAGATCTTTATACTCCGCATATCGCTAAAGATGGAAATCACACGATGCATTCCATTCATTTATCTGGTTATAACACTCCACCGCCATCAGATAGTGAAGCTGTTAAAACGATGCTAAGGTTGTTAGAAAAGCACGACTAAAGTATCCTTAATATTTAGGTTAGTTTTCATTTGATTGATTTTTTTTTCCGATATTTGAAATTAAAAATGAATAGCTATGAAAAAGATTACATTTTTATTTGTTGTGACAGCGATGGTAACTTCGTGTACAAAAACAACTACAACAGAAACAACAATTGTGGTAAAAGATACCATAAGTCAAGAGGAAATTGATGATGAGGTTAAAACAGACGAAGCGTTTTCAATTGAAAATATTCCGGTTTCAGTGGCTGATATTGGCGATTTTCCGTTTTTTACCGCACCTGAAGGAGCAGAATATATCAATAAAGCTAAACCTGTTGATTTTGATTTTATTGTGTTTGTCACACCTTCAAGTATTTACGAAGTAGAAGGAAAAACTTTCAGAGCGCATGTACATAAAGACAAGAAAAGTAATAAGGAAATAAGTGGACATTATCTTATTAAGAGTTATGAAGAAGCTATTATAGCAGCTGGTGGTGTTAAGGTTTTTGAAGGTAAACTTACAGGTGAACGGTTAAAACAATACAAAGATTTGTGTAGTTATGCAGGAAGTAATGGTAGTATTGATGTTTGGAACAACCCAATAGCAACATATGTTATAAGACGTAATGATGGAAATATCTATATTGCGATAGACAAAAGAGGAACAAATACTACATCTATCCAGATTGTACAGGAGAAATCTTTTGAGCAAACGATTGAGAAAGTAACGTCAGATGATATTGTAAAAGATTTAGCAGAAAAAGGAAAATCTATTTTATATATTAATTTTGATGTGGATAAATCAAATGTAACTGCCGATGGAAACGAAGTGATAGATCAAATTGCCGGTGCATTGAAAAAGGAACCTTCGCTTAAAATTGCTATTGAAGGACATACGGACAACACCGGTGATGCCGCACATAACAAAAAACTTTCTAACGATCGTGCCAATACAGTATTGAATGCTTTGGTATCAAACGGAATTGAAAAAACACGCTTGTCTGCCAAAGGCTTTGGTGCTGAACGACCATTGGTTGCAAATGATTCAGAAGATAATAAAGCCAAAAACCGCAGGGTAGAACTGGTAAAAGTGAATTAAAACAAACAAGGCTGCCCTTTTGGGACAGCCTCTTGTTTAAAATTTAAATAACCCTTATTCAAAAGAAAATACATTACCTAAACTTTCATTGTTGGTAAAGGTACAGTTTTGATCGATTAATTCGCCTGAGGCAATATTGATAACCATACCGTGCACAGCAAGTGGCTGACCGTTTTTCCAGGCATTTTGAACGATAGATGAAGTACAAAGGTTAAAAACCTGTTCTTCAACGTTTAATTCTACCAAACGGTCTGCTTTTTTTTCAGGGTTAGAAATAGTATCAATTTCTTCGGCGTGTAATCTGTAAACATCTTTTATGTGAGACAGCCAGTTGTCGATGATCCCAAACTGGTTTCTGCTTAAAGCGGCGGCGACCCCACCACAACCATAATGTCCGGCAACAATAATATGTTTTATTTTTAAAACATTTACGGCATAATCTAAAACAGAAAGCATATTCATATCAGAGTGTACACAAACGTTGGCAATGTTCCTGTGAACAAAAACCTCTCCGGGTTTTGTGCCTGTTAATTCGTTTGCGGGTACACGGCTGTCGGCACAGCCAATCCATAAAATTTCAGGATTTTGACCTTTTGCCAGTTGTTCAAAACGTCCAGAGGTATCATTTTTAACAAAATCCATCCATTCTTTGTTGCCTTCAATAATCTTATTGAAGCTATGTTTTAAATCGTTGCACATAAACTTTATATTTTTCATATCCTGCTAAATTACGATATTCTTAATTTTTTTGGTTTTAATTTCATAAAAAAAATCGACAGGTTTGTTTTGCCGATTTTTTTTCAATAAAAAGAATAAAGGTTAATCGTGTAATTCTTCTTTTAAAAATTCTACGGTGCCGTTATCTACGTTGTAATATGCTCCGGCAATACCAATTTCGCCTTTGTCAAATAATTCTTTTAAAACGTCGCTTTGTTCTAAAATAGCGTCCATGGTGTGGATAACGTTGTGATGTGTAACTGCTTCAATAAATTCTGAAGAAGTTTGATCTGTGTTTGGTAATTCTTCTTTTACTTCTTTTATTGATATGTCAAATTTCTTTAGAACATCACCTAATTTTCCAGGTGCTCCACCTTTACAGGCACCGGTAGCGGCTCCACATTTACTGTGTCCTAAAACCAGAATTAGTTTGGTTCCCACGTGTTTGCAGGCATATTCCATACTCCCAATCATGTCGTCTGTTAATATATTTCCTGCAACACGCAGGCTGAAAATATCACCAATGCCTTGGTCAAAAATTAATTCTGAAGAGGTGCGGCTATCCATACAACTTAAAATAATTGCGAATGGAAACTGTCCGTCTTTGGTTTCGTTTACCTGGTTTAATAAATTGCGGTTGAACTTTAAATTGTTTAAGAAACGTTCGTTGCCTTCTTTTAAAAATTGAATGGCTTTTGTTGGTGTCATTGTTGCTAACGTTTCTGCTGTATGTACTTTCATATTTTTTCTTGTATAGAGGTTGTTTTTACATTGCCCTTCTGTGGGTAATTGATATGTGAGATTCTTGATTGTTTTCGTAATCACGGTATGATGTTTTAAAACCAATTAACGATACTTCGATGTCGTCTTCTTTAGCACGTACATTGGCAAAATCCTGAATCATCTCTAAAACATCAGTTGTAATGTATGATGTTGATTTTGCATCGATCGTAACTTTTGATCCCGGTTTTACATTTTTCAATGTTTTTTTAATGGCAGCTTTGTTTAAAAAAGATACTTCTTCTGATAACTTAATGGTAAACTCATCGGTATCATTTAATGTTTCACGGCTTAAATAATAAGCTCTTTTCATATTTCCCTGTAAGATGTAGAAAACCGAAATAACCAATCCGATACCGACTCCTTTTAATAAATCGGTAAAAACAACGGCTAACACCGTAGCTACAAACGGTATAAACTGGTATTTTCCGTTGTGCCAGAAATGTTTAAAGGTTGCCGGTTTTGCCAGTTTGTATCCTACTAAAATTAAAACGGCTGCTAAAGTTGCTAAAGGAATCATGTTTAAAATAAACGGAATGGATAACACGCAAACCAATAATAAAATTCCGTGAATAATTGCTGATGCTTTTGAGGTAGCACCTGCATTGACATTTGCTGAGCTGCGTACAACTACCGATGTCATTGGCAATCCACCAATTAATGAACTTGCCAGATTTCCGATTCCTTGTGCTTTTAACTCTAAATTGGTATCGGTAATGCGGCGTTTAACATCTAATCGGTCTGATGCTTCGATACAAAGTAATGTTTCAATTGACGCAACAATAGCAATGGTTGCTCCAACAATCCATACTTGTGGGTTTGCAAACCCTGCAAAACTTGGTGTTGTAATCAGGTTTTTAAAATCTTCGGCAGTTGTTGGTACCGGCAATGTAACCAAATGTTGAGAACTAATCGCCAGCGAACTACCGCTTGCTATAAACAACTGGTTTAATAAAATACCTGCAATTACGGCAACCAATGCACCCGGAAGCATTTTTAGTTTTTTTAATGACGGAATATGATCCCAGGCTAACAATATAACGATGGATACCATGGTTACCAGAATGGCACCCGGATGAATTGCTGAAAATAATTCGTTGAAATAACTTACATTAAAACCGTTTTCAAATAATGTTTCGTTTCCTTCGTAATCACTGTCAAAACCTAAGGCGTGCGGAATTTGTTTTAAAACAATAATGATCCCAATACCGGCAAGCATTCCTTCAATTACATTGTTAGGAAAATAGTTAGAGATACTTCCTGCACGGATGAATCCTAAAACCAATTGCAACAACCCGGCAATGATTCCGGCACATAAAAAGAGCTCAAATGCACCTAAATCGGTAATCGCAGTCAAAACAATGGCAGTTAAACCTGCTGCCGGACCCGATACGGAAATGTTAGAGTTGCTTAAGGCACCCACTACAATTCCGCCGATAATTCCGGCAATAACTCCTGATAAAGGTGGTGCACCCGAAGCTAATGCAATACCCAAACATAGGGGTAATGCGACTAAAAACACTACCAAACCTGACGCAAAGTTCTGAGAAAACTCTGCTTTTATACTTTTTTTCATAAAATTCTATAATTAATAAACATGATAATATCCTGCGTTTCATAAAGATAAATGCAAAGGATTTTTGTGTTTAGTTTGAATTTGGTATAAGAAAGTTATTGGATTGTTTTGAAAACCAAATAGAAGAAACCTATATGTTCTTTTTAGATTTTCAGATAACAATACCTGTTAAAACCTCACTCCGGAACTAACTGAAATGATGATTTTAATAAATGATCTTAACCAAAAAATAATTATAGATGCTGCTCTGGAGGCGGTAAGGGGATCTTAAAAACTAAATCGTCTTTAATAGTATATATTAATGAAATAAGGTTTAGGTCAGAAAAGCCCGGATTATAAATCAAATTTTGATTGTTGTTAAAAAAATGATAGTGGACTTGTTGTTCTTCTTCCTCGTTTAAATTATTGTTGTTACCTTTTTTTGTTTTTGTTTTAGAATGTGTTTCTTCTTCTTCATTTATAACAAACGTTGAAGTATCCACATCTTTGTTTAATGCAAAAGTAATTGTGGGTGCAAAGAGAAAGCACACAAATAGTATAAGGGTTGATATGTTAAATACTTTTAGCATCAGATTACAAAAATAGAATAAACCATTTAAAAATTAGTTCAACAAACTGTAAAAATGTTGTTAAAAGTCAAAAGGCAAGAAGTGTAATAAAAAAAACGGAACACTATTTAGAGTACTCCGTTTTTTGTTGGTCTACTAGGACTCGAACCTAGAACGACTGAACCAAAATCAGCTGTGTTACCATTACACCATAGACCAATGGTTTTGTATTTAAGTTTTATTAGTTGGTCTACTAGGACTCGAACCTAGAACGACTGAACCAAAATCAGCTGTGTTACCATTACACCATAGACCAATAAAACCTGCAATGATTAAACGTGTTTGCTTAAATATTGCGAGTGCAAATGTAGCACAAAAAAAGAAAAGTGCAAGTATTTGTATGAAATTTTTTTTAAAAAAATGCCTTGAAATCGATTGGGTAAATGGTAAGAATTGACATTGTGCAGATTAAAAAATAAGAAGTAAAGGTGTTTTTTTAAATGAATTGAATTACAAAGTTAAAAACCCAACCTGTTTTTAAATTTTTTATTTGTTGAAAATGTATGAATTCTTTCTCTTAAAACATCATTTAGAGATTCATTATCATTTAAAATTTCTTTATTTAAATAATTTAATAGCTCTTCATCAGTACCATAATTTTCAAACACTCTCAACAAGCCTTCCCTGCCTTTTTTCTCTATAATAATATCACACAGTAAAGCACCAATTACGTACTGTGGATTGGTTTCTTTATCCATAAAGTAAAAATCAAATGGATTAGATAAATCTACTTCTTTATTCGTTTTTAAGTAATTCCCGACTCTATCAATATGGTATTTCAAAGGTTTTCCAAAATGTGCTTTATTTCCTGAAATATATGCAGAAAGTCCGGTTAATAATAAGTCATTGGCTTTTGGGTAAAACGTATTTATAAAATGAGTTATTTCGTGATAGTGATTTGCTCCGCCTTTTTTTGTTGCAAAAACAAAATTATTTTTTGATTCAAAATAACCACATTCTGTTCCCATTCCTTTAGATATAAAAAAATCATAACCTAACATTGTATAAATATCATCACAATCTTCTGCAATAAAGTAGGTTATTAATTCCGGCTCTATATTAAAAACCTCACAAAGATTTTTATAAAACTTTTCAGCACTTTTAACTTTAAATGTTGCAGTGTAAATATATTTTATATGTGCACGCTCTTTAATATCCCAGTCTTTTGTATATTCATAAATATAGTTCGACAAGTTGAATTCATTATTTATTTTCTCAACTATAACGTTTGTTACTGCAAAAATTTCTAAATCATTATTAAAGAAAGCCGATTTCAGTATATATTTATTGTCTGATATATTGGAAATACTTAAAATTCTGTTGTTAAGTTTCCAGTCCAATAAAGGCGGGTTTAGAATACTTGGCATATTTTGAACATTAAAATTTTCTAAAGCCTTCACTTCTTCTTTTTTCCAGTGTTCTTTAGAATTTGAACGCAAATAATCGTGCCAAATACTTGCAATATCTTTAATTTCGTCTTCGTTAATATTGACATTAAAATTAATAGTATATTCCTGTGCACTGATTGTATTTATTAAAAACAATACATTTATTGCGATTAAAAACTTTCTAAATGTTGTGATTTTTGCCATTTACAATTTCAATTCTTTTCTTATTTCTTGATTAATATTTTCTTTAGTTAAGCCAATTTTATTTAATGAAACCCATAAATCGTCTTTTGAATTTAAAAGTTTAAAAAATCGTTCTTTACCATATAAACGAATAGTTCGTTCACACACAGCGGCTGCAATTAAATACGGAATTGATGTTTCTTCTTCAAAGTACAAACGTTCATACAAATCATCCATATGATTTTCAATTTTAAAATCAGAATTCTTCTGAATAAATCTTTTAAATTTTTCTTTGTGCCACAAATAATCAAAAGTTCCGCTACCTGATAGGTATGTAGCCAAACCTTCATCGAAAAAAGGATGCTTATTTGGAAAAAGGTTTAAAGTATAAATATGAATGATTTCGTGTGTATAAATTTCTGAATTATTACCAGATAAAATAATGTTTCCATACTCTGCCAAGCCACCTACTTTGCTAACATACATCATTGGGCTGTAATCAAATCCTTTTACTTCAAAAAGTTCTTTTGGATTGGCACAGGATATGTAAGTTAACGGGATAGGTTTGGTATTAAAAAAAGCACACAACATTTCAATGTCTTTTTGTTGCTGAGCTATTTCAATTTCATTTATTTTCTTTAAAGGAGAAATATAATAAGAAATACTGTCTTTTTGGGTTTGCTGCCACGATTCTAATATAAAATCCTGATAA
This sequence comes from Paenimyroides marinum, assembly GCF_900108395.1. Taxonomy (GTDB): domain Bacteria; phylum Bacteroidota; class Bacteroidia; order Flavobacteriales; family Flavobacteriaceae; genus Flavobacterium; species Flavobacterium marinum. The sequence continues at coordinate 37,204 of NZ_FNXE01000020.1, forward strand.
CGACTCAAAACGATTTCATTATTTATTTTTGAAGCAATAATATTGTAAATACCACGCAATTGATTTTCTTTTGTTTCACTATTGTGACCGATAAAAGCCAATTTTACAATCCATTGATTTGGTTTGTCAGTAGGAATCACTTCCATTAAAGTCGGCTGATAAATATTTTCGCCTTCTCTTCCGTGTTCTATCCCGTAAAGATCGATAAATGGATATTGGTGTTTGTCAAAATCTGTTGGCAACCAATATTTATTAGAATTGTACGATTCGTTTTTTGTTTTTAAAAAAGCACGTACGGTAGAAACAACCTGATTTATTTGTTCGTCTTGTTGGTTTACGGCTTTTGAAACCGTTAAATGTAAATCATTGTTTGCTGTTTGTGCAAGACAAGAAAAAGAAACAAGAAAAATCAAGGGGATTATTTTCTTCATTGTAATAGTTTAGTTATTGTTCTTTGTAATAGATACTTAAGTAACATTTTCCTGCAAGGTCTTTTTTTGACCTTGCAGGTATAAAATAGTTAAAAAGCATAGCTACAAGGTTTCAAAAACCTTGCAGCATTTAGCTTTTGTTATTGTCGCTAAATTTAATAAAAACATTTTCAACATACTTGTTAAGCTTCTCTTAACAAAATATGTATTGTCTATTTTTAGGTAATTAGAAAAAAAACGTTTTCTTTGTAGTTCTTACATAAAAAGATAAAAAAAAAGCTATTATGTTGACAATCAATTTTAAAAAATGGAATACCATCACCGGATGGATTGCATTTTTAATTGCCATTACAGTTTATACTTTAACGCTGGAGCCTACTGTTAGTTTTTGGGATTCTGGTGAATACATTGCAACTTCGGCTAAATTAGAAGTAGGGCATCCGCCCGGTGCACCGTTGTTTCAAATGATTGGTGCGTTTGCTGCGATGTTTGCTACATCGCCCGACAAAATTGCGGCAATGGTTAATATGGTTTCGGCGCTTTCGAGTGCTTTTGCCGTGTTGTTTATGTTTTGGTCTGCTACCAATATCTTAATGAAAGTAGTTAAAATTGGTACAGAAAACATTACAAACAATACCGTAATTGCTGTTTTGGGAAGCTGTTTAATTGGTGCGTTAACTTTTACTTTTTCTGATACTTTTTGGTTTAGTGCCGTAGAAACCGAGGTTTATGCAATGGCAACTTTTATGCTGGCATTGTTGCTGTGGCTGGGTTTACGCTGGATAGATGCAATTGACGAACCACGAGGAAACAAATGGTTGTTGCTGATTGCTTTAGTTGTGGGAATGTCTTTTGGTGTGCATTTTATGGCACTTTTGGCAATTCCTTCTATTGGTTATTTGTATTATTTTAAAAAATATCCGCAGGTTACCATTAAAAATTTCATTATTGCAAACATTTTAGTTGTTGCCATTTTATTGGTAGTGTTTGGTTTCATACTTCCTTACACAATGATTTTCTTCGGGAAATCAGAAATTTTCTTTGTCAATTCCATTGGGCTTCCGTTTAATTCAGGAACCATTATTGCTTTTGCCATTGTTGTTTCTTTGTTTGTTTTTGGATTGAAAATCACCCGCGAAAAACAAAAGTATTTTGCCAATACGTTGATTCTTTCCATATTGTTTATTTTTATTGGATTCTCTTGTTGGTTAATGCTGCCGATACGTGCCAATACGCAAATCCCTATCAATGAAAACAAGCCGTCAGATGCTGCCGAGTTATTAGCTTATTATAACCGTGAACAATATGGTTCGCGTTCGTTGTTTTATGATACTTATTTTACTGTTAAATACGGCGGAGCGTTAGATCCTTCGGAACCTTATAAAGATGGTAAAGTCAATTATGAAAGAGATTACGCTACCGGAAAATACATCGTATTAACTGATGGAAAAAATGCAGAGCAAAATTTTTCCGCTCGATTTAAAGGATTCTTACCTCGTTTGTGGGAGCCTGATATGGCTGCGAATTATATGACCTATACCAAACCGGTTGATTTTAAATTAAAGTCCGAATACGCATCGGAACCACAGGTTATAGAAATGGCTTCGCAGTTAAAAGCACAAGTACAATCGGGTAGAATGTCTATGCGTGAATACGACTCTTACCTAAGGCAATTGGGCGAATACATCGAGGTTGAAAAACCAAGTTTTTTAGACAATATCGGTTTTATGTTCAACTATCAGTTTGGTTATATGTACACCCGTTATTTGATGTGGAATTTTGCCGGACGCCAAAACGATATCCAGGGCTATAACGACCGAATGAACGGAAACTGGATTTCGGGAATCAAGTTTTTAGACGAGATTCGCTTGGGCTCACAAGAAAATCTTACCAGCGATATGCTGAATAACAAAGGGCGAAATGTCTATTATATGTTGCCGTTTATATTAGGCTTGTTTGGCTTTGTGTTTCATTACCGTAAAGATCCCAAAACGTTTTATGTGTTGCTGGCATTGTTTTTATTTACCAGTTTTGCGTTGAAAATATTCCTTAATGAACGGCCTTTTGAACCACGCGAACGTGATTATGCCGTAGTAGGTTCGTTTATGGTTTTTGCTATTTGGGTAGGCTACGGTGTGTACGCCATCTATGAATTTTTAGCCAATAAAGTAAACGCAAAAATAGCCTTGCCATTGGTTTTAGGAGTAACGTTTTTAGCTTCTCCGGTGCTAATGGCAAAAGAAAACTGGGACGATCATGACCGTTCCGGAAAATACACTGCCTTGGCATTGGGTCGTGCATATCTTGATTCTTTAGAACCAAATGCAATTATTTTCACGATAGGCGATAACGATACCTTCCCGCTTTGGTATTTACAAGAAGTTGAAGGTTACCGGACTGATGTTCGTGTGGTTTGTAGTACGTTGTTGCAGGCAGAATGGTATATCGACCAAATGAAAGTCCGTTCGTATGAGTCAGATCCGTTAAAAATCCGTTTCAATCACCGCCAATATTCTGGGGAGAATCTGTATTATTCAGCAATTACCCCGTCTATCGATGAGCGTTTTGATATCAATACCATTTTAGAATTTATTGCCTCTGATGATCCGCGCGCTAAAATAGAAACAGAGAATGGAATGTTGATTACACGTATTCCAACCAATAAATTTAGTATTCCTGTTAATAAAGATAAGGTGCTTAAAAATGGTATAGTTTCAGATAAATATGCAGATCAAATTGTGTCTGAAATTCCGATTGATGTTAAGGCAAATGCCGTAGCCCGTCAGCGATTAATAATGATGGAAATTGTTGCAAGCAACAATTGGGACCGACCAATTTACTTTACAGGAGGATCTATTTCTGATGAAGATTTCTTGTGGATGAAAGATTACTTACAGTTAAACGGTTTGGTGTACAAACTGGTTCCTGTAAAAGCAGAACGCAAATATGATATACATCCGCTATATATTGGTTCGATCGATACCGATAAAATGTACAAAACAGTAACCAATTGGTATTGGGGTAATTTTGGAAGCCCGAATATTTACCATGATCCTGAAACACGTAAAAATGCAATAAGTTTCAGAATTAATATGGAGCGACTGGCAACACAATTAGTCAAAGAAGGAAAAATGGACAAAGCCAAAAATATTGTTGATTTGGCAATGAAAAATTTCCCAATCGAATATTACATTCCTAATGACAGAAACGGATCATATTTTACAGTAGAACCTTTTGCCGATCTATATTATATATTAGGTGAAAACAAAAAAGCGGCAGAGCTTGCTACCAAATTGTTTACGAAATCCGAAGAAGATTTAAATTTCTATAAAGGTATGGGCTTAAACGAACAAGAGGAATATGCGATGGACATTATTTCGGCTTTCGAAACTGCTTACCGCATCATAGACAATTGTGAGCTACATAACGATACAGCTATTGTAGCTGTATTAAATAATAGAATTGCACCGCTTGAGAAATACTTTAACAGGTATTTAAGTGCGTACAAACAGCAACAACAGTCTGAAGCGCAAATGGAACAGCAGCAACGCGAAATGATAGAAGATTCTGTAGAAGAGTAAATTGAAAAAGACGGTATTTTTTACCGTCTTTTTTTTGATAGTTACAAAAGATAATTTCTTTTTTATAAAGTATTACTAAGCATTGTGCTCTGTATCTGCGGAGATTTTACAAACATTTAATCCTATGGAATTTTTTTGCTGTTTCATATAAGACCGCTCCTATGGAGCGAGATGTTTGTAAAAAGAAAGGGAAGGAACAAAGCGAGCCGTAGGTTCGCAATATTTGTTAATTCTTTTAACTTGTGTATCTGCAGTAAATAGGAGGGTAATCAAAAAAACTTATGCTAAATAAAAAGTCGGAAGATTTCTCCCGACTTTTAAATTATATTTCAAAGAAAAACTACAATTGCGGACCTGCTGCAACTAAAGATTTTCCTTCTTCGTTATCTGTGTATTGAACAAAGTTCTCGATGAATAATTGAGCCAAATCCTTTGCTTTTACTTCCCATTCAGTAGCATCGGCATAGGTATTTCTTGGGTCTAAAATTTCAGTTTGAACCCCTTCTAAAGCTGTTGGAACCGCTAAGTTAAAGATAGGAACAATAGTGGTTTCTGCTTTTTCTATCGAACCATCTAAAATGTGGTCAATAATAGCACGGGTATCTTTTATAGAAATACGTTTTCCTGTGCCATTCCAACCGGTATTAACCATGTAAGCAGTTGCATTGTGCTCTTCCATTTTCTTAACTAATTCTTCACCGTATTTGGTAGGGTGCAAGCTTAAGAATGCTTTACCAAAACAAGCAGAGAAAGTAGGTTCAGGTTGAGTTACACCACGTTCTGTACCTGCCAATTTAGCCGTGAAGCCCGATAAGAAAAAGTATTTGGTTTGTTCTGGAGTTAATTTAGAAACCGGAGGCATTACCCCAAAAGCATCAGCTGTTAAAAAGATTACTTTTTTAGCGTGACCTGCTTTTGAAACCGGTTTTACAATATTTTCGATATGGTCAATTGGATACGATACACGTGTGTTTTGTGTTACAGATCCATCTTTAAAATCAATTTTTCCGTTGGCGTCAACTGTAACGTTTTCTAATAAAGCATTGCGTTTGATTGCACCAAAAATTTCAGGTTCGTGTTCCTGGCTTAAGTCAATGGTTTTAGCGTAACATCCGCCTTCAAAGTTAAAAACGCCGTCGTTATCCCATCCGTGTTCGTCGTCACCGATTAATTCACGTTTTGGATCGGTAGATAAAGTGGTTTTTCCTGTTCCTGACAACCCAAAGAAAACAGCTACATCGCCCTCTTTTCCTTTGTTTGCAGAGCAGTGCATTGAAGCAATTCCTTTTAGCGGTAAATAGTAGTTCATCATAGAGAACATACCTTTTTTCATTTCGCCACCATACCAGGTTCCACCAATCAATTGCATTTTTTCGGTTAAGTTAAACGCAACATATACATCAGAATTTAATCCGTGTGCTTTGTAATCTTTAAAAGATGTTTTTGAAGCGTTGATTACCACGAAATCAGGCTCTCCAAAGTTTTCTAATTCTTCTTCAGTAGGACGGATAAACATGTTTTTTACAAAATGTGCCTGCCAAGCTACTTCCATTATAAAGCGTACTTTTAAGCGAGTGTCTTCGTTAGCGCCACAAAAAGCATCGATTACATATAGTTTTTTGCCAGATAATTCTTCAACAGCATTTTGTTTTAAGGCTTCCCAAGTGGTTTGAGAAATGGGTTTGTTGTCGTTTACAGCTTTGTCTGATGTCCACCAAATGGTATTTTCAGTAACTGCATCTTTAACGATGTATTTGTCTTTAGGAGAACGCCCGGTAAAAACACCGGTCATTACGTTTACTGCTCCAAGTTCTGATACTTGCCCACGTTCAAACCCTTGTAAATTAGGATTTGTTTCTTCTTTAAATAATTCATCATACGAAGGATTGTAAATGATCTCACTTACATTGTGTATCCCATATTTATCCAAAGAGATTGCCTTTGAAACTTCCATATCTTAAATTGTGTGTTGTATTAATAATTTGCCTACAAACTTACTAATAAATTTATTATTTTTTTTATTAATTCCTTTTTTGTTTCATTGAATAAAAAGCAGTAAAAAACCAGCTTATAATGAGAAACACACCGCCTACTGGGGTAATTGGTCCTAAAAATTTAAAGTTGATTCCTGATAATTCCTGAGTAGCCAGTAGATAAATTGAGCCGGAAAATAAGAAAACGCCAATGGTGGTTAAGATACCAATGGTGCGTTTGTTTTTTTCTGTTAGTATGTTAAGTTGCGAAATTAGCAGCAAAAATAACGCATGATACATTTGATATTTAACCCCCGTTTCAAAGCTTGTTAATTGTTCGGGAGTTAAAACGCTTTTTAGTCCGTGTGCACCAAAAGCACCTAAAATAATAGCAACCAATCCAAAAAAAGCTGCCAACGTTACTAACTTTTTAGTCATAAAGAATTTTTTTTCAAAGGTACAAAACTTTATTGAAAACGATTTTAAATAACACTTTTTAAATATTTTGTTAAATTTAACAAATTTTAGTGGTGAAATTTTGGCGAAGTATGATGTGTTTGCTAATTTTAGTTCAAACTATGAATAAAATATAATTATGGATATAAGTGTTCTTAGTTACAGTATGGCAAATATTACATGTTGTATTATGGATTTTTATAATTTATTTTTTTTAGAAAAATTTATAAGAAAATAATGAAGTAAACTATTAGTGACAACCAAAAAGCGTAAGGGGGAAATCTTACGCTTTTTTTAGTTGTTTTCATTGAAACCCACAACTATTTTTAGTAATTTTAGCCAATCAAAAACCTAAATTAATGAAAAATATATTGTTATTTGGTTCAGGAAGATCCACCTCTTCTTTAATCAAATATTTGTTAGACCGGACGGAGAAAAATCACTTTAAACTTCATATTGCCGACCAGTCTATCGAATCTATACAGCAAAAAATCGAACATAATCCCAATGCTTTTGCGACTGCCTTAGACATTCATAACGATCATCACCGCAAAGAATTAATCAAAAATGCCGATGTGGTTATTTCTATGCTGCCCGCATTTTTACACCCAATCATCGCGGCTGATTGTTTAGAACTGAATAAACATTTGGTTACTGCTTCGTATATTTCAAAAGAATTGAAAGCGATAGATGCCGAAGTAAAAGCAAAAGGCTTGATTTTTATGAACGAATGCGGATTGGATCCGGGTATCGACCACATGAGTGCCATGAAAGTATTGGATGAAATTCGTTCAAAAGGAGGAAATCCGGTACATTTTGAAAGTTTTTGTGGTGGTTTGGTAGCTCCGGAATCTGATAATAACGTATGGAACTATAAATTTTCATGGAATCCGCGGAATGTAGTTGTTGCAGGACAGGGCGGTGCAGCAAAATTTTTACAGCAGGGAACTTATAAATACATTCCGTACCAACGTGTTTTTAAACGAACCGAGTTTCTTGAGGTCGATGGTTTTGGAAGGTTTGAAGCTTACGCCAACCGTGATTCATTAAGCTACCGCGAAGTATATGGTTTGCAAAAGGCACATACCATTTATCGGGGAACCATGCGTAGGGTAGGGTACTCGCGTGCGTGGAATATGTTGGTACAATTAGGTGTTACGGATGATACTTATACCATTGAGGATTCGGAAAATATGACCTACCGTGAATTTATTAATTCCTTTTTGTATTATCACCCGACAGATTCTGTTGAAGTAAAATTTAGATTGACATTGAATATCGAACAAGATGATACGGTGTGGGATAAATTTTTAGAATTAGATTTCTTTAGCGATACCAAGAAAATAGGTTTAAAAAATGCAACTCCGGCTCAGATCATGGAAAAGATCTTATCTGAAAAATGGGCATTACAACCCGAAGATAAAGACATGATTGTAATGTATCATAAATTTGGGTACATCATGCCCAATGTAGATGAAACATTACAAATAGATGCTACAATGGTTTGTTTAGGCGAAGATTCTCTGCACACAGGTATGGCAAAAACCGTGGGATTACCAGTTGGAATTATTGCTCTAAAAATACTAAACGGAGAAATTAAAACACCTGGCGTACAAATGCCAATTACCAAAGAGGTTTATGAACCGGTTTTAAAAGAACTGGAAACTTTTGGTATTGTTTTTAATGAGAGAGAAGTGCCTTATACTGGCGGAATGTAAGGATAAAGCCCGCCGAAATGTCGGGCTTGTTTTTTAAATCCCTTTCGGTATCGCATCAATCAACTTTTGGGTGTAAGGCATTTGCGGATTAGCAATCAAGGCATCGGCTTCGTTTTGTTCTTCTATTTTTCCTTTGTTCATCACGATGATTTGATCGGATATGTATTTAACAACAGCCAAATCGTGCGAAATAAACAAATAAGTAAAGCCGAAATTATCTTTTAAATCGTTCAGTAAATTCAAGACTTGTGCCTGAACAGAAATATCTAATGCAGAAACCGATTCGTCACAAATAATCAGTTTTGGGTTTACGGCAACAGTGCGTGCAATACCGATGCGTTGACGTTGTCCGCCGGAAAATTCATGAGGATAACGATCGTAATGTTCCGGCAATAATCCTACCTTTTCCAATAAATCAAATACCTGTTCCTTTCGTTCTTTGTCGTTTTTGTATAATTTATGCACTTTCATCGGTTCTAAAATAGCTTCACCCACTGTTATTTTAGGGTTTAGAGAAGCAAACGGATCCTGAAAAATAATCTGTATTTCCTTTCGCAAATCTTTCAGCTCGTTTTTAGAAAGCAGGGTAATGTCACGGTCTTTATAAAAAATCTGTCCTTTGGTAGCGGGATCTAATTGTAAAATGGCATTGCCTAAGGTCGATTTTCCACAACCGCTTTCGCCAACCAATCCCAATGTTTCACCTTCGTACATCTCAAAACTCACATCGTTAACAGCTTTAAAGGTTTTGTTGGGTTGAAAAAGCTGTGTTTTAACCAGGTATTCTTTTTCCACGTTCATCACACGTAAAAGCGGTTTTTGACGGTATAATTTTTGTAAATGCTCTTTTCGTTCTTCATGTGAAACAACCGCGGCATGTGCATTTTGTTCCAGATAATCCTGAATGGTTGGTAAGCGTTTCAAGCGAACATTTAATGACGGACGGGAAGCAATCAATGCTTTGGTATAAAGGTGTTCGGGCTGATGAAAGATTTGTTCCACTTTACCTTGCTCTACAATTTCGCCTTTGTACATCACCAAAACGCGGTCGCAAATTTCAGAAATCAACGCCAAATCGTGCGAAATAAACACAATGCTCATTCCGGTTTCTTGCTGCAGGTTTTTCAAAAGAGTAATAATTTCTTTCTGAACCGTGACATCTAAAGCGGTTGTGGGTTCGTCGGCAATCAAAATTTCAGGTTTACAGGCAATTGCCATCGCAATCATTACCCGTTGTTTTTGTCCGCCCGAAATTTGATGCGGATACTTATTATAAATCGTGCTCGGATCGGGTAGTTTTACCTGATTGAATAACCGTAACACTTCGGCTTTGATTTCTTTATTGGAAAGATGGGTATGCGTTTCTAAAATTTCGGCAACTTGTTTTCCACAAGTAATCGACGGGTTTAATGAACTCATAGGTTCCTGAAAAATCATTGATATTTTTTTTCCCCGGATTTTTTGGAATTCTTTTTCCGAATAATTGGTAATATCCTGATTATTGTACTGAATGGAACCTGTGTTGAAGTGTGCATTGTTTTTGGGAAGTAATCCCATAACTGCCAGACTGGAAACTGATTTTCCGGAACCCGATTCACCTACAATTCCCAGGATTTCATTCGGAAAAACCTGAAAAGAAATAGAATGTATTACTTCATTCCATTTTTTTTCCTGCAAAAAAGAGATGCTTAACGTATCAACGCTTAAAATTGGGTGTTCCATAAAAAAATACTACCTCTAACAATTAAAAATTAAAGGTAGTAAAAACAAACTAAACAATTATTTTAAAGTCTTTGCTTTTTAGTTTTCAGCAATCAGTTTTCAGCTTTATGACTTTTAACCTTACGACTTTTAACTTTATGATTTATGCTACTTTAGCAGTGTAATCTTTGGTAACCACTAAATTAATAGGCGTGTTGTTTAAAAGATTGTCGTAAATGGGGCAACGTTCTTTAATTTCTTCCATCCAAAATTTTAAAGTGCTTAAATCGGCATTGGTAACAGGTTTTACTACCAGTTCAATCCGTTCAAATCCACTGCGGTCCTTTACTTTTAAACCTTGAGTTTTATCGGTATTGATGATGCCTTTAATCTCTATTTGTACCGACTTTAAATCCATATCCAGATCATCGGCAACCTGATGACCAACCATATTGATGCAGGCAGCAAAACCTGCCAGCAAATATTCTAAATGGGCATACGAGTTTCGTTTCATATCTTTTTGATTGATTGAAAATTGTAGTTCGCTGCTTTTAATGTTTAATTGGTCTTGGTTTGTAAAGCTTAACAATGAAATTTGTTCTACACTCATAATGACTGGTTTTTATGGATTACTATTCACTTACGGACAAAAAAAAATCCCCTGCTGTTTGCAGAGGATTCGTTACATATATTGTAAATACAATTACAATTTATTACATACAGCACCTCTGCGGGAAAATTTCCACATCTTAAAGTTGCGTGTATGTTTAATATATTGTTGCATTTGTTTTTTTATTGCTGAATTAAATTCCGAACAAAATTCTAAAAACAATTTGATAAAAAGAAATTATTTTTAAATTTTAACATTTAAATGTTTTTGACCGAAAATATTTCAGGTTCTGAAATAAATAGAATTACAGAACGTTTAATACAAAATAATTTTTCTTGCCACGTTGTAACAATACAAAACGGTTGTTGATTAAATCGTTGGTAGTCAATGTAAAACCTTCTTGAACTTTTTCTCTGTTTACAGCAATAGAGTTTTCTCCCAAAGCACGTCTGGCCTCTCCGTTTGATTTTAAAAAGCCCGATTTAGTGTTTAAAACATCAACAATATCAATACCTGTTTGTAGTTCTTCCAATGATATATCTGCTTGGGGAACACCGTCAAAAACATCTAAAAATGTTTTAGCGTCTAAGGCTTTCAAATCGTCTGCTGTTGAATTTCCAAATAAAATTCCTGAAGCTTTTACGGCATTTTCTAACTCTTCGCGTGAATGAACCATTATGGTAACTTCTTCTGCCAGGCGTTTTTGTAACGGACGTAAATGCGGCGCTTCGTTATGTTCTGCTATTAATTTTTCGATTTCTTCTTTTGATAAAAATGTAAATATTTTAATGTATTTTTCTGCATCTGCATCGGATGTGTTTAACCAATATTGGTAAAATTTGTAAGGCGATGTACGCCCGGCATCTAACCAAATATTTCCTCCTTCAGACTTCCCAAATTTTGTTCCGTCGGCTTTTGTAATCAGCGGACAAGTTAAAGCGTAGGCTTTTCCTTGTTCTTTTCTGCGGATCAATTCGGTTCCAGTGGTAATGTTCCCCCATTGATCACTTCCGCCCATTTGCAATGTACAATTTTTGTTGCTGTACAAATGTAAAAAATCGTAACCCTGCACCAGTTGATAGGTAAATTCTGTAAACGACATTCCATCGGCAGCTTCGCCGTTTAAACGTTTTTTCACAGAATCTTTTGCCATCATATAATTTACGGTAATGTGTTTACCAATATCGCGAATAAATCCAAGGAACGAAAATTCTTTCATCCAATCGTAATTATTCACCATTTCGGCAGCATTTGGTTCAGACGAATCAAAATCTAAAAACTTTGCCAATTGTGCTTTAATAGCATTCTGATTGTGCTGTAAATCTTCTTCGGTCAATAAATTACGCTCGTTCGATTTCCCAGACGGATCACCAATCATGCCTGTTGCACCACCAACCAATGCTAATGGTTTGTGCCCTGCAGACTGAAAATGCTTTAACAACATTACACCTACTAAATGTCCAATATGCAATGAATCCGCAGTTGGGTCAATCCCCACATACGCAACACGCATTTGCTCCATCAAATGTTCTTCTGTGCCTGGCATTACGTCGTGGAGCATACCTCTCCAAGTCACTTCTTCAATAAAATTTTTCATTTAAAATGTATTTTGTGCAAATATAGTATTTTCAAAAAGAAAGAAAGTTACAAAAAATGTGACCTTGCTAAATTATTGTTTATTTCGGCTTAATGCTTTAAGATCTTTCACATTAATTACCGGTTTTAGTTTTTCTTTCTCTTTCTCTGGTTCCGTAGCCCGTACTTCGTCTAATTTTTTTTGGATTCGTTTTTGTACCGAATCGTAGATTACTGCATACGTATCGGGATCTTTACGATAAATTTCTTGTGATTTAACAAATGTTGCACTGTCAACTCCGTGTTTTTTTAGCAACTCCTGATAAGATACGGTATATTGAACGGTATCTTTCATTCGGGCTGTATTACGTGCGCTTGAAGAAACCGTTAAATCATACAGAATATCGACCATTTTTTCTTGTGGAATAGTGGCTTTTTCTGCTTGTGAGCAACTTGCCAGAAAGATTAAAAAAAATGTAGAAACTAAATTTTTCATATTATTTTTTAAGAATTTTTATTAGAAAAGATTGCTACGCCAATTCGCAAGCTCGGGTCTTCACTTCGTTAGAATGACAACTAATTATCTGTTAAACAATAATCGTTGACCAAAACGCTCTTCGTTTAGTACACCGTTTTCCATTACCACTTTTCCGTTTAAAACGGTAGTTTGTACTTTAGTGGTAAATTCTTTGCCTTCAAAAGGCGACCAACCACATTGGTACAGTACGTTTTCTTTAGTGACCGTCCATGCATCGCTGTTTAAATCTACCAAAGCTAAATCGGCAAAAAAACCTTCTTTTATAAATCCGCGTTTTTCTATTTTGAATAAAATTGCCGGGTTATGCATCATTTTTTGAGCAACTTTTTCTAACGATATTTTTCCGTTTTTGGCAAATTCTAACATCGTGATGAGTGAATGTTGTACCAAAGGTCCGCCTGATGGTGCCTGTAAATATTTTTGAGATTTTTCTTCTAATGTATGTGGTGCGTGGTCTGTTGCAATAACATCGATACGGTCATCTAACAGTGCTTCCCATATTTTTTCGCGATCGGTTGCTGCTTTTACCGCCGGATTCCATTTAATGAAATTGCCTTTTGTGGTATAATCTGCATCAGAAAAATATAGATGGTGTACACAAACTTCGGCAGTAATCAGTTTTTCTTCTAACGGAATATCGTTTTGGAACAATTCGGTTTCTAAGCCTGTGCTGATGTGAAAAACATGTAAACGTGCCCCGGTTTTTTTTGCCAGTTCAATGGCTTTTGAAGAGGATTTATAACAGGCTGCCGCACTACGGATGACAGGGTGTTGCGTTACCGGAATATCATCTCCATATTGCTCTTTTGCTTTTTCCAGATTTTCGCGAATGGTTTGTTCGTCTTCACAATGAACGGCTATCAGCATTTTGGTAGATGAAAATATTTTCTCTAACGTTTCTTCATTATCAACCAGCATATTTCCTGTCGATGAGCCTAAGAATAATTTAATTCCGGCTACATTTCGCGGATTGGTTTTTAAAACTTCTTCTAAATTATCGTTGGTACCGCCCATCATAAACGAATAGTTTGCGTACGATGTTTTGGCAGCAATTTGGTATTTTTCCTCTAAAATTTCCTGAGTTACGGCATTGGGAACCGTGTTGGGCTGTTCTATAAACGAAGTTACTCCACCGGCAATAGCTGCTTTAGATTCACTGGCAATGCAACCTTTGTGTGTTAATCCTGGTTCGCGGAAATGTACCTGATCATCAATCACTCCGGGAAAAATGTGTAAGCCCGAAGCATCAATCATTTTATCGGCAACGATATTTATTTCTGAAGCTATTTTTGATATGATTTCATTTTCAATGAATATATCAGCTTTAAAAATTGTTCCTTCGTTAACTATGGTTCCGTTTTTAATTAAAAGAGTACTCATTTATAATTTTTTTAATAATTTTTTCAAACGTAATTGTAACACACCAAACACGGCTTCTTTGATAATACCACCCGACATTTTTGATTTTCCTTTGGTGCGGTCGGTAAAAATAATAGGTACTTCAACCAATTTGAAATCTTTTGAAAAGGCTCTGTATTTCATTTCGATTTGAAAGGCGTATCCTACAAATTTAATCTTTTCCAGATTGATGTTCTCTAAAACCGACCGATGGTAACAAATAAATCCGGCAGTGGTATCCATAATGTTCATTCCGGTGATGAAACGCACATAAACCGAAGCAAAATAAGATAACAGCACCCTGCTTAAAGGCCAGTTGACCACGTTAACTCCTTTTACGTACCGCGAACCAATAGCCACGTCGGCATGGTTTTTACAAACCTCTAACAATTTAGGTAAATCATTTGGATTGTGCGAAAAATCGGCATCCATTTCAAAAATATATTCGTAGTTGTGTTTTAATGCCCAATTAAATCCTGCTACGTAAGCGGTGCCTAATCCATTTTTTTTCAGTCTTTTTTTTAGGAAAATCCGGTCGGGAAATTCACTGGCAACCTGTAAAACCTTATCCGCAGTTCCATCGGGCGAATTATCGTCAACTACCAAAACATCCACTGGCATATCAAGCTTCATAACGGCATGCAAAATATCAGCGATATTTTCGATCTCGTTAAAAGTGGGTATGACAACTATATTTCGCTTCATAAAAAAAGTTATTGGCAAATGTACTTTTTTTATTATGTACTTTTCTTAATAAAATTAGAAGGTTTTAATTCGATATAAAATTATTATTTTTACAGCTGTTATGGAAATAGATTTTTTACACAGAAACATTTTTTCAATTGATTGGGCTACGGTTTTATTTGTTTTAACCTTTGCAACCATTGTTGTTACACGTATTACTTTTCCAAACCGTTTCGATGATTTTGTAAGACTCGCGGTTTCAAATAAATACCTTTCAACGTACCGTGATAGCAATAACATGAAAAGCGGTTTTACCATAAGCATGTTTTTTGTGCAAATGATCTCTTTGAGTTTGTTTGTGCACTATATCGTTAGCTTAACAGGTTATTCGCAGCTATCTGATTTCACGGTTTATTTAAGGATTCTAAGCATACTGATGTTTTTTGTTCTGGTAAAATATTTTATAGAAAAAATAATTGCCGTTTGTTTTAACATGGAAGATTTTGCAGAACAATACAATTTGGTAAAAGTAAGCTACCGTTCTTATTTAGGATTGTTGTTTTTTCCGCTAATAGCCATTTTATTTTACAACCGGTTTACTTTTGATTTTTTTATTTGGATCGTATTGGGGCTGTTTTTGATGTTTAATGCCATACTGTTTGTACTACTCTTAAAAAATTATCAAAAAACTTTTAGTCGATTTTTGTTTTATTTTATTTTGTATCTTTGCACCTTTGAAATAGCACCGTACATTATCATGTATCATTGGTTTGTTGTTTCTAAAACATAAAGCAGAAAAATTTATGAAAGTGAAATCAATTTTGGTGTCACAGCCAGAACCTAAAGTAGAAAATTCTCCGTATTTTGACCTACAGCAGAAATACAAAATTAAAATTGACTTTAGACCTTTCATTCACGTTGAAGGTGTAAACGCCAAAGAAATCCGTCAACAAAAAATTGATTTGAATAATTACACCTCAATTATTCTTACCAGTAAAAACTCAGTTGACCATTATTTCAGAGTAGCAGAAGAAATGCGTTTTAAAGTTCCTGAAACAATGAAATATTTCTGCCAGTCAGAAGCAGTTGCCTATTACTTACAAAAGTATGTTGTATATCGTAAACGTAAAATCTATGTTGGGCAAAAAGACTTTTCCGATTTATCGCCGCTTATTAAAAAGTTCAAAGACGATAAATTTTTATTACCTGCATCAGACAAATTAAACGACGATGTACCGCAAACATTAAACGATTTAGGAGTTAACTGGACACAAGGGATCTTTTTCCGCACAGCCATGAGCGATTTGACTGATTTGGCAGATGTAAAGTACGATGTGTTGTGTTTTTTCAGTCCAACAGGAATCAATTCGTTATTTAAGAACTTCCCCGACTTTGTCCAAGGAGATACAAGGATAGGTGTTTTTGGCGGTACAACTAAAAAAGAAGCCGAAGATTGCGGTTTGCGTGTCGATATTATGGCACCAACCCCCGAAGCTCCGTCTATGACCATGGCATTAGACCAATACATTGCAAAAGCAAATAAATAATACAAAAGCCTCTTCGTTTAGAAGAGGCTTTTCTTCTTAATTTAGAACCAGTTTAAGCAGTTTCAGATACTATTTTTGTAATTTTGTTCTGCTAAAACTAACAACAAAATGATAGATTTTATATATCAGGATTCTTTTCCTGTACAAAAAGATGATACGCAGTATCGCAAAATTACTTCAGATTACGTAAAGGTAGAACAATTAGGAAACCGCGAAATTTTAACGGTTGACCCGAAAGGGTTAGAACTATTGGCAGAAACCGCAATGACCGATGTTTCGTTTATGCTGCGTACGTCGCATTTAGAAAAATTACGTGCCATTATCGATGATCCCGAAGCTACCGATAACGACCGTTTTGTAGCGTACAACTTATTGCAAAATGCAGCTGTGGCTGTCGGTGGCGAATTACCATCTTGTCAAGATACGGGAACGGCAATTGTAATGGCAAAAAAAGGCGAAAATGTTTATACCGGAATCGATGATGCAGAAGCGTTATCAAAAGGCATTTTCAATACTTATACCAACAAAAACCTGCGTTATTCTCAAATCGTTCCAATTTCAATGTTCGAAGAGAAAAACTCGGGATCAAACCTTCCTGCACAAATAGACATCTATGCAAAAAAAGGAAATTTGTACGAATTTTTATTTTTGGCAAAAGGGGGGGGGTCTGCCAACAAAACCTTTCTATACCAACAGACAAAATCTCTTTTGAACGAAAAATCGTTGGAAGCGTTTATTAAAAATAAAATAATGGATTTGGGTACGGCAGCTTGTCCGCCATATCATTTGGCATTAGTTATTGGAGGAACTTCAGCTGAAGCTAATTTGGCAACCGTTAAAAAAGCTTCTGCGGGATATTACGATCATTTGCCAACATCAGGAAATATGGCAGGTCAGGCATTTCGGGATTTAGAATGGGAAGAACGTGTGAAACAAATTTGTCAGGAATCGGGAGTGGGTGCACAGTTTGGTGGAAAATATCTGGTACACGATGTTCGTGTAATCCGTTTGCCACGCCACGCAGCTTCTTGTCCGGTTGGCTTAGGTGTTTCGTGCTCTGCCGACAGAAATATCAAAGGAAAAATTACCGCAGAAGGAATTTTCGTGGAACAATTAGAAACCAATCCTGCACGTTTGTTACCGGAAACCGCTCCACACTTAGAAGCACCGGTTACGATTGATTTGGACCAGCCAATGTCAACTATTTTAGCGGAATTAACCAAACACCCGATTAAAACACGTTTGATGTTGAATGGAACCGTGATTGTTGCCCGCGATATTGCCCACGCAAAAATCAAGGAAATGCTGGACAACGGACAACCGATGCCGGAATATTTCAAAAATCATCCGGTTTATTATGCGGGTCCCGCAAAAACGCCTGAAGGAATGGCTTCAGGATCTTTCGGACCTACAACTGCCGGACGTATGGACAGTTATGTAGATCAATTTCAAGCAGCCGGCGGTTCTATGATTATGCTGGCAAAAGGAAACCGTTCACAACAAGTTACCGATGCGTGTAAAAAACACGGAGGATTCTATTTAGGCTCAATTGGCGGACCGGCAGCAATTCTGGCACAAGACAATATTTTAAGTGTAGAAGTGGTTGATTTTCAGGAATTGGGAATGGAAGCCGTTCGTAAAATAACCGTTAAAGATTTCCCTGCCTTCATCATTACCGATGATAAAGGAAACGATTTCTTTCAGAATTTGTAAGATTTTCAACCTTATATCTCTAAAACAGCATTTAAAAAAAATGCTGTTTTTTTTATTTTTATCCGATTTCTTTGTCACAAAATATCCGTTTATTCGTCTTACTAATAAACAACACAAGTTTCATTTGGAAAATTTCAGTACATCTCATCACAAAATGCTTCGGCTGGCATGTCGGATTATCGGAAACAGTACCGATGCCGAAGATATTGTACAGGATTGTTACGAGAAATTTATTTTGAAGAAAGATCATTATAACCTTCAAAACAGTGAAGCATTTTTAATGACAATGGTTCGGAATACAAGTCTGGATTTTCTGAGAAAGAAACACTACGTTTTTCAATCCGATGAAGTTTTAAATCACCATTTTTCCGGCGAAAGTCCTGATAAAATTCTGGAATTGAAAGAGAGTGAGAACAAATTGGATCAATTGTTAAACCTTTTAAATGAGAAGCAACGTACCGTTTATCATCTGCGGGAAATCGAAGGTTATGAGCTGGAAGAAATTGCTGAAGTTTTAGTAATTAGTTACGACGATGTCAGAACGTGTTTATCACGTGCACGAAAAAAAATAAGAGAATTATATAACGCCTATTTGAACAATGAAAGAGGAAGTGAATAAAGAACGGCTGTTAGAAAAATATTACAATGGCGAAACCACTTTAGCCGAAGAACAATGGCTGAAAAAATACGTGTTGCACGAAAGTGAAACGGTAGAACAGTATATTTTTAAGGATCTTGAAGCTTTGAAAAAACAAACATTTCAAAATGCTACGATTCCTAAACAACAAAACAATCAACGGATAAGATTCGTTACAATATGCAGTTTAGTTGCCGCTGCGTGTGTAGTCTTGTTTGTATGGAATCCTTTGGGTTACTCGTCAACAAACAATGTTTTTGAAACGAAAATAGGCAAAGAAATTTTGGTTTCCAATACAGTAGAAGGCACTATCGAAGATCCTGAAGTGGCATTGGAACAAGCACAAAAGGCATTGGCTTTTGTCAGCGAAAAATTGAATACCGGTATTCAGAATATAGATCATTTAAACAAGTTGAATCAAGTAAAAGAATAAATATGAGACTAAAAAAAATTGTATATCTGCTGTTGTTGTGTTTACCACTTACCGCAATGGCACAGAGTCTGGCACAAAAAGTAGCCTCGGATTACGAAGGCAAAAAAGGCTATACCACAGTAAGTATTTCCAAATCAATGTTTAAAATGCTGTCACGGATCAAAACTACTGATTCTGAATACAAAGATTTTCAGAAATTTCTATCCAATCTGGAAGGGATTAAAATTCTGATACAGGAAGACGCTAAAACCAATACGTTGAAAAACGATTTGGCATCGCTGGCACATTCGTTGACCAAAAACGGCTATGAGGAATTGATGAATATCAACGAAGATGGGAATATTATTTCGTTTAAAACCCTTGAAAAAAACAACCGCATCCGCGAATTGGTTATGAGCATTACAGGAGAAGACACTGTTTTGATGATCATCAGCGGAAACTTTCTTCTGGACGAACTCACTTCGATTTCCGACAATGTAAACATCGGCGGAATGGATCAGGTAAAAAAACTTAAAAACAAGAAAAAATGAAGTTATTAAAATACAGCTTTCTGTTAGTAATGAGTTGTGTGATGCTATCGTGTGCATCATTTAGAAACAAAGGTTTGGATGCTTTTTACAAAGAATACAATCAGGAAATTACTTCGTTGCGTATTCCCAAAATGCTCTATCAGTTTACAGGCTCTCACAAGGAATTGAAACCGCTGACCAAATATTTAAAAGCCACACGTGTTGTTTCCATTGAGAATATCAGCAATAAAATGCTCCGTGATTTAGACAAAGCGTTGGAAAATGACCGCTACGAAGAGTTTGTCAGCATCAACAGCGAGGGTGATTTGATCACCATTCTTGCTGCTGAAAAAAAGGACAGAATTACACACATAGTATTGAAAATAAAAGATGAAGACGAAATCAATTTAATACAAACCCGTGTTGATTTACCCGTAGATAAATTTCAGGAAATTTTAAGTTCACTCAATTAATTTAATGTTTTTAGAAAAGTCAGGATAGAACGTCCTGGCTTTTTTTTAAATCAAAATGTAAAATATTTTTTACATAATATAAAATATTCATTACATTTGAATCGTTAAACTATAAATCAATTCACTACTAACCGACTAACTTTTCAAAATTAAGGAGCTTCCCATTGTGGTTAGCTCCTTTTTTCATATTTTGGTTTTACGACAAATCAAAAATATGAGCAATAAAGATACAGAAAAGAAATTAGTCGGTCAGCCGATTTTCAAACAAATCATCAATTTTATTCCAAAAGATAAATTTGATATGCTTGTCTACAAGCATA
>NZ_FNXE01000029.1 GCF_900108395.1 Paenimyroides marinum
ATTTTCCTTTGAAATATTTTCTTGGTGATAATGAAAACGCCATCAAAATACAGATTTACTGTGTATTAATCGTAAATCTTCTGCTGGCAGTCATCAAAAAAAGATTGAAACGAAAGTGGGCATTTTCAAATTTGGTAAGTTTTTGCAAAATTCATTTATTCAATTACATCAACCTGATGAAATTTTTGGAAAACCCAGAGAAAGATTGGGTTATTGACAAAGATGACGGTGAGCAATTGTCTTTTAATTGGTAGCTTGTTTTTGAAATTCGGCGAAAATGAAAAACTAAACATCTAACAATCAGTCAAATGTAAGGAGGGGAATCTGAGAATTAGTTTTTATCGGACGCTAATGAAATATTTTTATCTTTAAAAACTTAATTAAGTTTTATGGATATAGTCAAAAAATTATTGTTAAAGTATTCCAAGGTTACAACTGTTAAGTTAAGTGCTAATATAACACCATATTATCATATAGTTGCTGACGAAAATGTACCTCACATTCAACATCTTTATTCTTACAAAAACATCAATCAGTTTGAAGAAGACTTAAAATACTTACACGAACATTATCAGATTATCACTACTGATGAAATAGCTGATGAATTTCACTTAAAACACCAGAAGAAATGTATTTTAAGTTTTGACGATGGTTTAGTTGAAAACTACACAATTATATTACCTCTTCTAGAAAAATACAAAATCAAAGCTGTATTTTTTATAAACCCATCATTTGTTGATAACAAATTTTTTTTAAACAAGCATTTAAAGAGCATTTTAATCGAAGAATTATTAAAAATTCCTCACAACCATATTGTTTGGAATAAAATAAAATTTTCTAAAAGTGAAGATTTAAAAAATCAAGTTTTAAAATATGAATTGTCTAACAATCAAATTTTTGATTTATTTGATGTGATTAAATTCGATTTTAAAGAATACCTTCAAGAGCGTCCCATATACATGAACAAAAATCAAATTCAGGAATTAATTGATAAAGGACATTTTATAGGTGGTCATACAATGACGCATCCTTATTTAAACAACTTAAACGAAGATGAGCAATTTGCCGAAATAACAGATTCTTTACTTTGGATCAAACAGCACTTTAAAGTCGATTATAACTTATTTTCGTTTCCATATTCTGACAGTTATGCTTCAAAAAATCTAATTAAAAGATTAGAAAATTGGGATAAGAACATGATTATATTTGGGAATTCCAGCTACAAAAAAGATGTTTCGAAAAATATTGTTCAACGTTTTTCAGCAGAAAAACCAATCGTTCCTTTAAAAAATATCATTTCAACAGAGCTTATTTATATGTATTATATTAAATTAGTGGGGAAATTTAAAGTGAAAAGAAAGTGATTGAAATAAAAACTGTTTTAAAAAAAGATATTCCACATTTTTTAAATGATAAGCAAATTTGGGATATGGATTTTTTAGTAAGTTCAAAACATCGTCTTATAGCACATTATCACAATCCCAATTTAAATAACGAAGATATTGTTTTACAGTTAGGTTATTTAAATAATAAACTTTTAGGTTATATTGGTGTATATACAGATTATGTCAATCATAAAGATAATCAAGAAAAAATAGGTTGGCTTTCAACATGGTGGGTACATCCAAAAACAAAAGGTAGTGGTTTAGGCAGAGCATTATTAGACAAAATGTATCAAGATTTTAATGGCAAAATTGGTATTTCGCAATTTACACCAAGTGCAAAAAGAGTTTATGACAAGTCAGGGTATTTTAATGATTTTAA
The DNA here is from genome assembly GCF_900108395.1 of Paenimyroides marinum. Lineage (GTDB taxonomy): Bacteria > Bacteroidota > Bacteroidia > Flavobacteriales > Flavobacteriaceae > Flavobacterium > Flavobacterium marinum. The sequence goes on from NZ_FNXE01000029.1 coordinate 1,765, forward strand.
ATTATCTGAAGGATTCAAATTTGCTATAAAATCTAACCTAAAAAATATTTTACCACTAATAAATCCGCATTTTAAAAAATACAATTTTAACAGTATTGATTATATTTTAAACATTTGGTTCAACACTTATAATTTCTTTTCTAAAAAAAATATTCAGAAAAATATTCCAAAAGATATTTTAATAGATTATTTAACTGAAATTGACAACGAAACATCTATTTTTATTAAAGAACATCAAAAAAACGATATTTTTAAAAAAAATACTGACTTTTTTAATTGGTTAAAAAAATATTTATGGGTACTTCCCGCCCCTTTACAAAAGGTTACAATAAAAGAAAATTATGAATTTTCTATGTTCAGTGAAAAAATATTTGATTATTCTTTTTTAAAAATCTGTCAAAACAAAAAAATCATTGGTTTTGTAGTTATCCAACAAAGAGATTACAACGGAAAAGTATTATTTTCATACTTTGAAAAACAAAATCAAAAAGTAATTTCAGATATTATTTTGCTTCATTTTTTAAATACTGAAGTAAGAGATTTTATTTGTTATGATAAACTGATATGCAATTATTTAAAAACAAAAAAATTCTTTTTTATCTATAAAAACAAAAAAGTAAAACATTCTATAATTTCAAAATCTTTTGACTTAACTGATATAAAGGACTTAAGATTTCAATATGGTGATGGCGATTGTGCCTTTGCATAACTAATTTTCTTATTCCTTCACTTCCAAATACGCCTTAAAAATCCGTAACTCTTCCCAGGTAGTGATTTCCGGAGCTTCGGCTTTTAGTTCGGTTAAGGTTTTGTCGTGGTGGTTTTCAAACAATTTCTCCAATTCCATTATTTTCTTTGTTGAAAGCACTTCGGTTACGTCAATTTTTTGCTGACCAATTAATTTTCCAATATGTTGTGTAATTGTTTGCACGGATAGCTTACGTTCTTCGGCTATTTCTTTTATGGTTCGTTTTCGTTGCCACAATTCAAATGTTTTGTCTATGGTAGAAATTTTAGGTATTTTTGAAATCTCTTTTATATCATCGGTTTCTACCGTATCTATATCTAAAATCTGGGTACGTAGAATTTCTTTAATCGCCGTTAAATGATTTAAACGGTAAGTTACTATTTCTTGTGTTTCTAAATCGTGCTTATTAAAATCTTTACCAGCTTTAAAAATACGTATCATTTTATGCGTTTTAATCAATTTTAAAACCATTTTGATATGTTGGTGTTCAAAAACCGATAATTGTTCTGTAAACAACACAAAACCTTTCTTTTTCTTTGACTGCTCTAATACAAACAAGGTATCGTAAGCCAGTTCGTCTAATTTGGGATAAAAATAATTGTAAGCCTTTTCTAAACGCAGCATTAAATGTTCCACACGGAAATCTTCAGCTGTAAATAAAGCATAGATTTCGTGTAAAAACTTTGTTGCCACCGATTTTAGGTTTTCTAATAAACGTTCTTGTTTTACTGCCCACGGTGCATAAATTTTCCGGGTAGATTTTTTTTCATCAACCCAGGTACTGTTCCAATCTGAAAATTGTTTGTGAGCCGTAGTCCAATCAAACGTTTCTTTGATCTGAATCCACAAATATTCCAGTTTTGCCTGCAACAATCCGTCTTCGTTGTTTAAATGCTTGTTTCGTTCAGAAAACGATAAAATATGCTGATCGGTACCAATTTGTCTAATGGCTACGGGTTTTGATAAAATCAATCCGCTCAATGTCCGTAAACGCGACAAAGCTACATACGCCTGACCGCTCATAAAAACGTCATTGATATCTAAAATGGCTTTATCAAACGTTAAACCCTGCGATTTATGTACCGTAATTGCCCAGGCAAGTTTTAAAGGATATTGTACAAAGGTTCCTAAAACTTCTTCTTCAATTTCTTTTGTTTGTTCGTTTAAAACGTATCGTACATTTTGCCATTCGTATTTTTCAACGGTAATTTTAACGTTATCTTCCGGAATTAAGACTTCGATTTCATGGGCAGATACATAAAAGACAAATCCTATTTTTCCGTTATAATATCGCTTTTCATGACTTAAATCGTTTTTCACAAACATTACCTGTGCTCCTTTTTTTAAAACCAATTCAGATTCTAACGGATAGATTTTTTCAGGAAAATCGCCGATAATCTCCGGTAAAAAAACAAATTCTTCTCCTTTTAAATCCTGTAATTCCTGATCATTTATTTCATCGGCTTTGCGGTTGTGCGTGGTCAACGTAATATATCCTTTGTTCTTTTTGGTATCAAAAACCGTATTGACCTGCTTATTTAAAATAGCGTAATCATCGGCAGTAATTGTATTGGTTCTAAAGTTGTTTAAAAGCGATACAAAACGGGCATCGTCCTGACGGTAAATTTTCTTTAATTCGATATAAATTACCTGCGTTTGCTGCATTACCCAAGCATTGAAAAAATAAATACCCTGATAAAACTGCTGCAGTGTTTGCCATTCATTTGATTTTACAACCGGTGGCAACTGCCACAAATCACCAATAAACAACACCTGTACTCCGCCAAAAGGTTCTCTGGATTTGCGTACAAACTGCAACATTTCGTTCATTGCATCAAGAATATCGGCCCGCAACATAGAAACTTCATCAATAACCAATAATTCCAGATTTTTGATCAGTGTTTGCTTGGTTTGATTCATTTTAAAATGACGGGTAATTGTCTTTTTGGTTTCAAAATACAACGCATCGGGTTTATTCCGGAAATCTTCTGTGGGAACATAACCCGAAAAAGGCAGTTGAAAAAACGAGTGAATGGTTACACCACCTGCATTTAAAGCAGCAATACCTGTGGGTGCCACAACTACTGTGTTTTTATGGGTAGTAGAAAGTATATTCTTTAACAACGTGGTTTTACCCGTTCCTGCTTTACCGGTTAAAAAAACGTTTTTGTTGGTGTGCTGTATGTATTGTAAAACTAATTGGGCTTCGGCTGTCATGTTTTAAATATATGAAAAAGATAGTGTTGATTTTTAATTGTACAAATGAATTTACCTGTTAAACTAAAAATAATTTCTACAAAAAAACCTACAAGATTATAAAATCTTGCAGGTTGTGTTATATAACCCACTTTTAAAAAAGTTTTATTTTTTTTCTTCTTTCTTTTTAGATTCTTCTTTTGTTTCAATTTTTTTACCGGTTTTTTCTTCGTATTTTTTGTTTAACAAATCTAAAACCTCTTGTGTTAAATCATATGCTTCTTTTGCATACAAAACAGAAGCCGCATCACCAGTACCAAAAACGTAATCGTACCCTTTTTCTTTACCATAATCTTTGATAAAATCTTTCATTCTTGAAACCATAGAATCACGCTCAACAGCACTTTCTTCTTGGAATTTCTGCATGTAATTTTGTTCTTTTTGAGCCAAAGTTTGCTGACGACGTTCTAATTCGACCTGGCGGTTTTGTGCCCATTCCATTCCTTTAGACTGTGCATTTTTTTGTAAATCTAATACATCGTTCTGAAATTTTTTAGCATCACTTTCCAACTCATTTTTCATACGATCAGACATTGATTTGAACTTCGATTCAAAATCTTTGAATTCCTGATATTCTTTCATCAGTTTTTCGGTATCGATATAAGCTGTTTTGAAACCATCTGCTTTTTGAGTTGTTTTCTCAGCATTTGTATTGGTAGCTGTTTCTTTGTTACAAGCAACAAAACTTAATGCTACTACAGCCAAGATCATTATTTTTTTCATAGTAGTTAATTATTTAATACAATTAATTTCAGACAAAAATATCTAAAAATATGTAATAGTTAATAGTATAAAGAATTTATATTGATATTATATAATTTATAAAATTTGTTTATTAAAAACGGATTTAATATTTACGATTTAAGCCACTTTTAAAAAATTTGAATATAAAGTTATATTTTAAACATATATCTTTAAAAAGAAGCTGTTTAAAATTATTTTTTAAGAATATAGATGTGCGAAGAATACTCTTTTGACCACATTCCTATAAAATTTGACCACAACCCAATTAAAAAACCTTTGAACAGCTTTTTAGTTCCGCTTTTATATTCTTCTGAAAGTAATGACACATAAAAACTATCGAAATACATAGGTTTAATATGTATTAATTTCAATTGATGCTTTTCAGAAACTTTAAAAAAGGTTTTTTTACTGAAATGCCAAAGATGCCGAGGTACGTCCCACGCTGCCCAATAGTTTTTGTAATGATGAGCATCGTACGAATTAAAATTAGGTACGGCAATAATTAAAATACCATTTGGTTTTAATATTTTTTTTAATTGGTTTATGTAATCATTATAATCAGGAACATGTTCTAAAACGTGCCAAAGGGTAATTACATCAAACTGTATATTGTTTATTTCTGATAAATCACTTTTTACAGTTAAAGATTTTTTTTCAGCCAATGCCCTGGCATTTTTATTTGGCTCTACCCCTACTACATTAAAACCATTTTTTTTTCCGGCTTTTAAAAAGTCTCCTGTTCCACAACCAACATCTAAAATAGTTATATTTTTATTTTGAATATTTTTTTTAATTAAACACCATTTACTTTTTATAGTAAACGTTTTTACCATTTGATACATTTTATCAAACCAAGATTTCTTGCTATCGGTATGTGAAATATAATTTTCGCTTTCGTAATATCTATCTAACGATTCAAATTTATTGAATTGGGTTTGATATAAATCTAAATCGGCATGATAAATTAATTGAAATTCTTCTTGCGAAATGTTGTAATCTTTAACTTGTTTCATTTCTTTTTTTGATAGAAATAGTCTTACTCAAAATTATTTTTAAAGGTGTTGTTTCACGTGGAACATTTTTTTATTCTCAATACAATCCATTTCATATTGTAACTCAGACTAACATTATCTCAGAATAAAAAAATATCACCAAATCACATTTAAAAACTATCTTCCCATGTGAATTAATAAAATAGAAATATCAGATGGTGCCACTCCGCTGATTCTTGAAGCTTGTGAAATAGTTACCGGACGTATCTTTTTCAATTTTTCTTTTGCTTCAAATGACATTGATTTTATTTTATCATAATCAAAATTTTCGGGAATCTTTACATCTTCTAAACGCGTTAATTTATCCGCATTACTTTTTTCTTTTTCTATATAACCTGAATACTTCACCTGAATAAATGCCTGGTCAACTATTTCTTTATCTAAATTGTTTTCTTTGATATACTCATCAACATCTTTAAACTTTAATATAGCGTCAAAATCTAATTGGGGTCGAGAAAAAACCTTAAACATTTTATCTGGTTGCTTCATTAAATCGCTTCCGTTTTCTTTTAAAATAGGATTTGCTTCAGCAGGTTTTACAGAAGTTTCTCTAAAGAATTGAACAAAATTATCAGAAGCATCTTTCTTATATTCCATTCTTTTTAATCGTTCTTCTTTAGCTAAACCAATTTCAAAAGCCTTAGAAGTTAATCTAAAATCAGCATTATCTTGTCGTAACAAGGTGCGGTATTCTGCACGAGATGTAAACATCCGGTAAGGCTCTTCTGTACCTTTTGTAATTAAATCATCTATTAAAACTCCAATATATGCTTCATTTCTTTTCAATATAAACGGATCTTTATCCTGAACTTTTAAAGCAGCATTTATACCAGCCATTAAACCTTGTGCGGCAGCTTCTTCATACCCTGTTGTGCCATTTATCTGACCGGCAAAAAACAATCCATCGACCAGTTTGGTTTCTAAGGTATGTTTTAATTGTGTTGGCGGAAAATAATCGTATTCTATCGCATAACCGGCTCTAAAAAACTTTACATTTTCAAAACCCGCAACCGATCGCAATGCTTTAAATTGTACTTCTTCTGGTAACGAAGTAGAAAAACCATTTACATATACTTCAACCGTATTCCATCCTTCTGGTTCAACAAAAATTTGATGGCGTTCTTTATCTGCAAAACGATTGATTTTATCTTCGATTGACGGACAATATCTTGGTCCGATGCTTTTAATTCTACCGTTAAACATTGGCGAACGATCAAAACCTTCACGTAGTAAATCATGTACTTCAGGCGATGTATATGTCATATAACACGAACGCTGCTTTTCTAAAGGTTTAGTACTATGTAAATATGAAAACTTTTGAGGATTTTTATCTCCGGGTTGTTCTTCCATTTTAGAATAATCTAAAGAGCGACCATCAACACGCGGTGGAGTCCCGGTTTTCATTCTACCCGATTCAAAGCCAGCTTTTACCAAATCTTCGGTAATTCCAAATGAAGCACTCTCACCTGCTCTACCACCGCCAAATTGTTTTTCTCCAATATGGATCAAACCATTTAAAAAAGTTCCGTTTGTAAGCACCACCGTTTTAGCTTTTATCTCAATTCCAAGATTTGTTTTAACACCAACAATTTTATTATCTTCAATTAAAACACTTGAAACCATCTCTTGATAAAAATCTAAATTTGGAGTACCTTCTAACATCAAACGCCAGGTTTCAGCAAAACGCATACGGTCACTTTGACAACGCGGCGACCACATAGCAGGTCCCTTCGAAACGTTCAGCATTTTAAACTGAATAGCTGAATTATCAGAAACAATTCCCGAATACCCACCTAACGCATCAATCTCACGGACTATTTGTCCTTTTGCAATTCCACCCATAGCTGGATTACAACTCATTTGGGCAATATTCTGAAGACTCATTGTTATCAACAACGTTTTCATACCCATATTTGCAGCGGCAGCGGCAGCTTCAGATCCAGCATGACCACCACCAACAACTACAACATCATATTTATCTTGAAATAAACTCATTGTTCCACGTGAAACATTTAATTATACAATAAGAAAAAAAATTATTGTTCCACGTGGAACATATTCATCTTTTCTTGTTCTTTTAGACGCATTACTTTTTCGTCTTGTTCTGCTTTATCTTTGTATCCGCAATAATGTAAAATACCATGACTCATTACCCGTAAAAGTTCCACGTGGAACAATACCTCGTATTCTTTTGCATTCTCTTTCACTCGCTCTATCGAAATAAAAATATCACCCGAAATTAAATCTCCTATGCAATAATCAAAGCTGATAATATCAGTTAAAGTATCGTGATTTAAATACTGCATATTTATATTATGCAGATATTCGTCGTCACAAAAAATATAATTAATTTCGCCGGGTTCTTTACCTTCCGATTCAATTATAGCATCAATCCATTCTTCATATCTGGATTCATTTTCTAATTCAAAATCGGTTTCGTAATTAAAAATTACCATATAAATACATTAAAAAATACCTACAAAGGTACAACGAATCTAAAAAAGTAGTTTAAATATTGTATTAAAATATATAAATGATTGATTATCAATACTTTAATTAAAATTAATATTTTAAACGAATATCAGTCTAAAAAATAGTTTTTGTTGTTAACAGCCTATTATTATAAATAAAAATAATTTTTAAAAAATTTAAAAAAGATTTCTTCTTTATTATGTCTGTTAATATGTAGTATAATTTTTTGTAGAATAAATAGTAAATATCAGTTATTAAAAGTTGTTAACATTATCTTAATACGGTAAGGGTTTAAATATCACAGGTTTTTATTTTCTATGTTGAAATTTTATTTGAATTGTGAACTAAAATTATTGATAAGTTTTGTTTGATTTTACTGTTGATAACTCTGTTTACATTGTCAATGAAACGTTCATTTTTTTCAATAAGATTTTCACCTTTTTGTATTTTTATTTTCTCTTACACTTTTTACGGTAATATTAAATTAATATTTATTTAAAGTTATCCACAGTTATTAACACAGGTTATCAATAGTTTAATTTTAGTTATAAACAACTATATTTGCTTTTGTGATAAAATCAATAAAAATGAGAAAAACGTTTCTAATTGCTTTAGTTTTAGCAAGTTCACTAACTAATGCACAAAAATTAAAAAATGAAAAAGGCAGTTTTGCTGTTTTAAAAAATGAGTCATCGGTAAATGTTAGTTTCAATTATGATCATTTAAAGCTGTTAAAAGAAAATTATACTGAAGAGGAATACATTAGCCGACGTAAAAGTGAGTTAAATGAAAAAGAGAAAGGAAACGGCGATGTTTGGGTTTCTAAATGGAAGGGTGCAAAAGACGGAATTTGGGAACCAAAATTTATTGAATTGTTATTAAAAACAGTAAAAAATATTACGTTTAAAGAAAACAATTCAGATGCTACATATACTTTAATAGTTGACGCCGTATGGATTTATCCGGGTTGGGATGTTTACATGATGAAACAGCCTGCAAAAGTTACCACGAAAATTAAACTGGTTGAAACTGCCAATCCTTCAAATGTTTTATATGAAGTAGATGCTATTGATGCTCCGGGCGATCAGTTTGGAAGCAACTTTAGCAATGAATTACGTGTAGGCGAAGGTTTTGCTAAAACAGCTAAAACATTGGGTAAAAAGATAAATAAAGATATTAAATAACAAGAATGGATTCCCATCAGGAATCCATTTTATTTTCTTTAATCATATACGCCATATTTTTAATGATGTTGTGATGTTTTGTAACAAACGGATTGTCTTTATCCCAAACATATCCGGCTAAAACGGCACAAATTTTACGTTTTACATCAGGATTTTCCGGTCGGTGGAAAAATAATTCCTGCAAATTTCCGGTGTACCATTCTTTCACATACGTTGTAAAAACATCGATACCGTATTGCATATACTCGGCATATTCTTTTTGCCAATCTATAGTTTCACCATTTATTTGACGCAAAGCCAATTTAGCAGCCAATATACCCGATTCTGTTGCAAAACAAACCCCTGAAGAAAACACGGGATCTAAAAATTCGGTACTGTTTCCGGTCAGTGCATATCCATCGCCATAAAATTGTGTAACAGCTACAGAATAATTAGTCAATCGGATGGGATCAAACTCAAAAGGAAGATCGCCAAAGCGTTCTTTGTAATAAACAGATTTACCAATTGCTTTTTTTAGTGCTTCTGCATTGTTGTTGGTTTCAGATAAGCTGTTGATGTAAGCGGTAGGTCCAACAATTCCCACACTTGTATTTCCATTAGAAAAAGGAATAACCCACAACCACACTTCTGTTTCTAAAATATCAAACGAAATTTGTGTATCGCCATTAGTTTTTTGCGTTCGGTTTATGTCTTTTATATGAGAAAATATTGCCGAATGCGGATCTAAAGACGATGCGGCTTCTAATTTTAAGGCTCTTGGTAAAACGCGTCCGTAACCACTGCAATCAATCACAAATTTAGCATGAATTTCCGATAGATTTCCTTCTTTGTTTTTAATGGTAGTTATAGAATCGGTTCCGTTAAATTCCACGTTAATCACTTCGGTTTCAAAAGCAATATCAACGCCTTTACGTTGTAATTCATCGGTCATTGCCTTGTCAAAATCGGCACGGGGAATTTGCCAGGTCCAGTCCCAACCTTCACCAAATTTATTGCTGAAATCAAAAATACAATCTTCTTTACCTCTGATAAACCGGGCGTTGGGCTTTTTTTCAAATCCGTAAGAATTTAAAGCTTCAAACAATCCGGCTTCGTTAAAATGATCCATTACGCGGGGTATAAGGCTCTCTCCTACTACAATTCTTGGAAATTTTTGTTTTTCAACAACCTTGATTTTTGCACCCTGTTTATGTAAATATCCTGCGGCAACACTACCACTTGGTCCTGCACCAATAATTAGAATATCAACATTTTCTGTATTCATAGTATATAAAATAGTTTAAAATTATATTTTTGCTAATGCAAAATGGTTTTTCAAATGTACAAGAATTCAACCATTTAAAACATTTTAACGAAACAATTTTTAATGAAAGTTATTCATGATTATTTAACAATTGCCGATTTTTCTTCAATTATTTTCAATAACGAAAAAATTGAATTAGATGATTTATTGGTTGATCGGGTAAATAAAAGCTTTAATTTTTTACAGTCGTTTTCTAAAAACAAAGTAATTTATGGCGTAAATACCGGTTTTGGTCCCATGGCACAATACCGTATTCAACCACAAGATCAGTTGCAATTGCAGTATAACCTTATTCGCAGTCATGCATCGGGTACAGGTCATGCCTTATCTCCTGTTCATGTGAAAGCCGCTATTTTAGCTCGTTTAAACACATTGGCATTAGGAAAATCGGGTATAAATAATTCGGTAATTAACTTAATGAAAGAATTAATCAACCGTGATATAACACCGTTAATTTTTGCACATGGTGGTGTGGGTGCAAGCGGAGATTTGGTTCAATTGGCACATTTGGCATTGATTTTAATTGGCGAAGGCGAAGTTTTTTATAAAGGCAAACGCAAAGCAACCAAAGAAGTTTTCGAAATGGAAGGATTGCAACCAATCGATGTTAAAATTCGCGAAGGATTGGCATTGATGAACGGAACTTCAGTAATGACCGGTATTGGAATTGTAAATGTGCTGCTGGCAGATAAATTGGTAGAATGGTCGTTACAGTCTTCGTGTATGATTAACGAAATTGTTCAAGCTTACGATGATCATTTATCAACCGAATTAAACAATGCAAAATTGCATAACGGACAGCAAATCATCGCTAAAAAAATGCGTGATCATTTACAAAACAGCCAACTGATCCGCAACCGTCAGGAGCATTTGTACAGTGGTGAAAATACCGAAGAAGTTTTTAAAGAAAAAGTACAGGAATATTATTCTATTCGCTGTGTGCCACAAATTTTAGGACCCATTTACGATACCGTATTAAATGTTCGTGAAGTTTTAGAAAAAGAAATCAATTCGGCAAACGACAATCCAATTATTGATACAGAAACACAACAGGTATATCACGGCGGAAATTTCCATGGCGATTATGTTTCGTTAGAAATGGATAAATTAAAGTTAGTAGTAACAAAAGTTTCTATGTTGGCAGAACGCCAGTTAAACTATTTGCTCAATGCTAAAATCAATGAAATTTTACCGCCTTTTGTCAATTTAGGTAAATTAGGATTTAATTTCGGTATGCAGGGCGTACAGTTTACGGCAACGTCAACTACCGCAGAAAATCAGGCATTATCTACATCAATGTACATTCACAGCATACCCAACAACAACGATAATCAGGATATTGTAAGTATGGGAACCAATGCTGCGGTTATTTGTGGTAATGTTATTGAAAACACTTTTCAGGTTTTGGCAATTGAATTAATCACATTGGTTCAGGCAATTGATGCCCTGCAAATTCAAGATAAATTAAGTTCGGCTTCACAAAAAAGCTATCAGAAAATAAGAGAAATTGTTCCTGTTTTTTCTCAAGATCAGGTGATGTATCCTTTTGTAGAACAGGTAAAAGAATTTTTAAAGAAATAGTCAGAATGAAAAAATGTGCATTAGTTACCGGTGGTTCAAGAGGAATTGGAAAAGCAATTTGCATAAAACTGGCAAAAAATTTGCAGTACCACATTCTGATTAATTATCAATCAAATAAAGAAGCTGCTTTAGAAACCCAGAGAATGATTGAAAATCAAGGCGGTTCTGCAGAAATTCTGGCATTTAACGTAGCAGATTTAGAAGAAACGCAGCAGGTGTTGAATCAATGGAAAGAAGCTAATAACGAAGCAGTTGTTGATGTAATTGTGAACAATGCGGGTATCACGCGCGATGGTTTGTTTATGTGGATGCAGCCAAACGACTGGAAAAGTGTAATTGATACCAGTTTAAACGGATTTTACAACGTAACCAATTTCTTTATTCAGGATATGTTGCGTAACAAATACGGCAGAATCATCAATATGGTTTCGGTTTCCGGGGTAAAAGGCACACCCGGACAAACCAATTATTCTGCTGCAAAAGGAGCTTTGGTGGCGGCTACAAAAGCATTGGCACAAGAAGTTGCCAAACGAAAAGTTACCGTAAATGCAGTAGCCCCGGGGTTTATTAAAACCGATATGACGGCTGCTTTAGACGAAAGAGAATTAATAAAAATAATTCCTGCAAATCGGTTTGGAGAAGCCGAAGAAGTTGCCGATTTGGTAGCTTTTCTGGCATCAGATAAATCAGGTTATATTACAGGAGAAATTATCAATATAAACGGAGGAATTTATTCTTAAGGCTTGTATAATGTAGAAATGTATAACGTATTTTTGTTAAAATAGTAATTGAAATAGCAGTAAGAAGATTTTCAATAAAAAATTTCAAACACTAAATTATTTAGTATTGTATAACTTAAAACAATTCAATATACAATAATACAGCCTACATCATACAGGAATCAAAAAAAATATGAATAACAGAGTGGTCATAACCGGCATGGGAATTTATTCCTGTATTGGAACCAATTTAGAAGAAGTTAAACAATCGTTATACGAAGGAAAATCGGGAATTGTGTTTGATGAAGAACGCAAAGAATATGGTTTTCAGTCGGCATTAACAGGTAAAGTCCCCCTACCCGACTTAAAACCCTTTTTAAGTCGCAGGCAGCGTATTACCATTGGCGAAGAAACCGAATACGCGTACATTGCAACCATGGAAGCTTTGCAAAATGCCGGTATTGCGTTAGACGATTTTAACAAACGCGAAATTGGTCTGATTTATGGGAACGACAGCGTTTCTAAAGCCATAATTGAAGCAACTGATATTGTTCGCGAAAAAAAAGATACTGCTTTAATTGGTTCAGGTGCTATTTTTAAATCGATGAATTCTACAGTAACCATGAATTTATCGACTATTTTTAATATTCGCGGAATCAATATGACCATTAGTGCGGCTTGTGCCAGCGGATCCCACGCCATTGGTCTGGGATACATGATGATTAAAAACGGCTTGCAAGATTTGGTTATTTGCGGCGGTGCACAGGAAATCAACAAATACGGAATGGCAAGTTTTGACGGTTTAGGCGTTTTTTCACCTCGCGAAAACGAACCTGTAAAAGCATGCCGTCCGTTCGATGCACATCGTGACGGCCTGGTTCCAAGTGGCGGCGGTGCAACCGTAATTTTAGAAAGTTTAGAAAGTGCGTTGGCCCGTGGTGCAAACATTATTGCCGAAGTTGCCGGATACGGATTTTCATCAAACGGGGGACATATTTCCACTCCAAACGTAGACGGTCCCGCATCAGCCATGAGAAAAGCATTGCAACAAGCAGGTTTAAAAGCTCAAGATATTCAATACATCAACGCACACGCTACATCAACACCGGTGGGCGATGCCAACGAAGCACAGGCAATTAACGAAGTTTTCGGAGCAACCAAACCGTATGTTAGCTCAACCAAATCAATGACCGGTCACGAATGCTGGATGGCGGGTGCCAGCGAAATCATTTATTCAACCCTTATGATGAACGAAGGATTTATTGCACCAAACATCAATTTTGAAACACCAGACGAACATTCTGCAAAGCTGAATATTGCCACAAAAACAATAAATAAAGATTTTGACGTATATTTGTCAAATTCTTTCGGATTTGGTGGAACCAATTCGGCAGTAATCGTTAAAAAATATAAATAAATTTATAAAGACCTCAAAGGTTTTTAAAACCTGTGAGGTCTAAAAAATAATAACAACTATTCTCATAAATAAAAACATAATGAAGATTGAGGAGATCATCGAAAAAGTAAACGAAATTTTAGTTGAAGAATTCGAAGTTGATGCAGAGGTAATCGAAGCCAATAAAAATTTAAAGCAAACATTAGATTTAGATAGCTTGGATTATGTGGATTTGGTTGTAATTATCGAATCAAATTTTGGCGTGAAGTTAGTCGAAGCCGATTTTGTGGGCATGGTTACTTTCCAGGATTTCTATTCGATAATTCAACGTAAAATTGTGCTTAAAAATGCTTAAAAATGAGCCAATGGAATGGTAGATCTAAAGGGAACTTATTAGGCTATAAAATATTTGTATTTTTTATTAAAAAGCTGGGAATACGTGCTGCTTACAGCGCTCTGGTATTTGTAGCTTTTTATTATTTTGTGGCATATCCATCGTCTTTTAAGGCAATGTTTTACTATTTTCACAAAAGACAACAATTATCATGTTTTAAAGCGTTTTTTGCTGTTTATAAAAGTTATTTTGTCTTTGGGCAAACCATTATTGACAAAGTAGCCATTTCGGCTGGTTTACGTGATAAATTCACTTTTGATTTTGACGGGATCGATATTTTAAAACAGTTGTTAACAGAACAAAAAGGAGGCATTTTAATCAGTGCACACATTGGAAATTTTGAAATTGCCGAAAAGTTTTTTGCTGAAATCGATTTAAATGCACACATCCATATTGTTACGGTAGATCAGGAACGTTCGGTGATTAAAGAATATTTGGAAAGTGTATCAAAAAATCAATCAAACGTGCGGTTTATCTATGTTAAAGATGATCTATCACATATTTTTGAGATCAACGAGGCTCTTTCTAAAAATCATCTGATATGTTTTACCGGCGATCGGTATTTTGGTCATTCTAAGACAATGAAAGGTAAATTATTAGGAGAAGAAGCATTATTTCCGGCAGGAACTTTCATGCTGGCATCTCGTTTAAAAGCTCCGGTAGCCTTTGTATATGTAATGAAAGAGCCTAACCTGCATTATCATTTGTACACACGCCGTGCCCCAGAATTTAAACACCGCGATGCACAGTCAGTACTTAATGCTTACACAGAAAACGTATCAAAAATGCTGAAAAAATATCCATATCAGTGGTTTAATTATTTTGATTTTTGGAAGGATTAAAATCTATTTGATAATTATAAATATCGTCAGTTCGAGCGAAGTCGAGAACTTATGTTTTTGATACTTCTCGATACGTTGCTCTAATCGAAGTGACAAAACTCAAAAAAATGCAAATGAAGAATGTTTTAGTGATTTATTATTCACAATCGGGGCAGTTAAAAGAAATTGCAGATCAAATAAGTTTGCCTTTTCGCAAAGACGAGCAGGTAAAGGTTGATTTCTTACCGATTGAAATGCAGCGATCTTTTCCCTTTCCGTGGGATAATGATTCTTTTTTTGGTGCTTTTCCTGAAACATTTCAGCAAATTCCTTCAGAAATAATTCCACCAAACGAAGCTATTTTTCAAACCACTTACGATTTGGTTTTGTTTCACTATCAGGTATGGTATTTAACACCTTCTATTCCCATAAATTCCTTTCTAAAAAGCGAATATGCCAAAGTTCTTTTAAACAATGTTCCGGTAATTACCATTAGTGGAAGCCGGAATATGTGGGCATTTGCACAGGAAAAAATGAAGAAATTGTTAAATGATGTCAATGCACATTTGGTAGGTAATATTGCGTTAACCGACAGAAACATCAATTTAATCAGTGTACTGACGATTGTTGACTGGATGTTTCACGGAAAAAAAAGAAAAGCTTACGGTTTTTTACCGCTACCCGGTGTTTCAGATCAGGAAATTAAAGATTCTGAAAAATTCGGAGACATCATTTTACCCTTTTTAAAACAAAACAATTACAACAATTTACAGAAAACATTGGTTGCAAACGGTGCAGTAGAATTTCGCTGGTTTTTAATATCAATGGATAAAAAAGCCAATAAAATGTTTACTATCTGGTCAAAAATCATTCGTAAAAATCCACAAAAAAGATCCTTTTTACTCAAATGTTTTAAAGTGTATTTATTTTGTGCCATTTGGGGGTTATCGCCAATTGTTCATTTAATTGAGTTTATTTTGTATCCAATTCGTTATTTTAGCATTCGGAAACAGAAAGAATACTTTCAAGGAGTTTAAGCTATGTCAGCAAGAGTTTATATAAATAAGATAGAAAAATTTTTACCTAATGATCCGGTTTCAAACGATGAAATGGAACAGATTTTAGGTAAAATAAACAATAAAACCTCAAAATCCCGTCGTTTGATTTTACGCAATAACGGAATTCAAACACGCTATTACGCATTAGATCAACATCAAAAGGTAACCCATAACAATGCCGAATTAACGGCTTTGGCAATTAAAAAATTAACAGACATAGATTTTTCGTTAAATGATATAGAGGTTTTGTCTTGCGGAACTTCCACTCCCGACCTGCTCCTACCCTCTCACGCAGCAATGGTTCACGGATTGCTTAAAAATAAATCGGTCGATTTAAATTCAGCTTCGGGTGTGTGCTGTTCCGGCATGAATGCGTTAAAATATGGCTATCTTTCCGTTAAATCGGGCGATGCCAACAATGCGGTTTGTACGGGTTCTGAACGTGTTTCTACCTGGATGACAGCCAATAAATTTGAAGCGGAAATTGCCAATTTAGAAGCTTTGGAACAACAACCTATTCTGGCATTTAAAAAAGATTTTCTCCGCTGGATGCTGTCTGATGGTGCCGGTGCTATTTTATTGGAAAATCAACCAAAAGGCACATTGTCTCTTGAAATAAAATGGATGGAAAATTATTCGTTTGCCCACGAATTAGAAACCTGTATGTATGCCGGTGGCGATAAACTGGCAGACGGAACCATGAAACCCTGGAGCGAATACACGGTGGATCAATGGCAAAGTGAATCGGTTTTTTCGTTAAAGCAAGATGTTAAAATCTTAGATGAATTTATTCTGAAAAAAGGGGTTGAAAGCATGGGAGATGCTATGCAGAAACATCAGTTAAAACCTGAAGAAATTACGTATTTTTTGCCACATATTTCGTCTTTATTCTTCAAAGATAAATTGTACGACGAGTTTAAAAATGCCGGACTGGAAATTGCAAAAGAAAAATGGTTTTTAAACTTGCCAAAAGTGGGTAATGTGGGTGCGGCATCCATCTATCTGATGTTAGAAGAATTGTACCATTCAAAAAAATTAAAAAGCGGCGATACGGTCATGTTATCAGTTCCTGAAAGCGGTCGTTTTTCGTATGCTTACGCCTTTTTAAAAGTAGTTTAATGAAAACAGTAACCTTTCCCATAACATCGGAAGAAATCCTTTTAAAATGCATTCCGCAGCGCACGCCCATTGTTATGGTCGATTGTTTGTTATCGTACAATGAAGCGTTTGTTTCTGCCGGATTATTGATTAAAACAGAAAATATTTTTACAGAAAACGATACCTTGCAAGAACCCGGATTAATTGAGCACATGGCACAAACAGTGGCATTGCACACCGGTTTTGGATATTATCTTAAAAAAGAAACCGCCCCAACAGGCTATATTGGCAGTATTTCGGGATTAAAAATAAACCGTTTGCCAAAAATCAATGAACATATTACTACCGAAGCTACAATTTTACACGAATTTGCAGGTGTTACCTTAGTGAATATCGTTTCAAAAAGCAAGGATGAAATCATTGCATCGGGTCAGATGAAAACCGTAATCGCTAAACAATGAGTGAGAATAAAGTACAAATAGAAATTAAAAAGTATCTGCCCCATTTAAAACCAATGCTGATGGTTGATGCAATTGAACACATTTGTACCGAAGAAGTATTGACACATTTTCATGTTTCTGACGATTGTATTTTTGTAACAAACAACGAGTTGACTGAAACGGGATTAATTGAAAACGCGGCACAAACCTGCTCTGCCATTTCAGGACAACATTATTTTAATGAAGAACCTGCCGCCGATGTGCAGAACAATCCCAGTGTGATTGGGTTTATAAGTTCCATTAAAAAAATTACTGTTTATAAATTACCTGAAATCAATCAGTTAATTCAAACAAAAGCCCATTTAATTTCGCAGGTTCAAATGCCCGGATATTCTATTTGTACGTTAAAAGTAACAACATTTCATTCAGATACTTTATTTTTGGAAGGCGAAATGAACTTGTTTTTACAGAAAAGATAACAATGAAAAAAAATGAAGTGCCACAAGACGATAGTCCGCTTAAAAAGCACAAAAGCAACGAACTGGTATATGCCGTAGATGATGACGGAAAATTTGTATCGGTTCAAAGTTCGGGCTGGGAACCAAAAACAATCATTCAAAATCAAAATCTTGAAGTTTTAAACCAACGGGTGCAAGAAGCTTTAAATGATGTAACATCAGGAAAAATAAGCCCCATTGTTTATTATATGGAATTAAATCGAATGGATTGGCAAACGCTTGCCGCGTACATGGAACAATGGACGTTTTTTGTGAAACGCCACGCAAAACCATCGGTTTTCAATAAATTAAGTACCAGAAAACTTCAGAAATATGCCGATATTTTCGGAATATCTATAGACGAGTTAAGAAATTTTAAAGGATAAATGCAGTTAGATTTTAACCACCAACAATCGGCACACTGTGAAAACGGAGCTATTGTAAATTTATTAAACAACAAAGGTTTTAAAATAACCGAACCAATGGCATTTGGGTTGGGCTCGGGCTTGTTTTTTGTGTATTTGCCTTTTCTTAAAGTAAATCATGCGCCTGCGGTGTCTTATCGTCCGTTGCCCGGTGTTATTTTTAACCGCATGGCAAAACAGTTGGGCATAAAGGTAAAACGCTTTAAATTTTCCAATCCTGCCAAAGCACAGCAAAAACTCGACGAAAACCTTAAAAACAACATTCCCACGGGTTTGGTGGTGGGCGTGTATCATCTGAATTATTTTCCCGACGAATACCGTTTTCATTTCAATGCACACAATATTGTTGTTTTTGGTAAAGAAGAAAATCGTTATTTAATCAGTGATCCGGTGTTAGATTATACCGTTTCTTTAACCAAAGAAGAATTAGAAAAAGTGCGTTATGCAAAAGGAGCATTGGCACCCAAAGGACACCTCTACTACCCTATTGCCGTACCGCAAAATACCGATTTAACCAATGCCATCAAAAAAGCCATCAAAAAAACCTGTAACGATATGCTGGCACCTGTGCCCATTGTGGGTGTAAAAGGAATGCGTATGGTTGCCAAAGCCATTTTAAAATGGCATAAAAAACTGGGTGTTGCCAAGGCCAATTACAATTTGGTTAATTTGGTGCGTATGCAGGAAGAAATTGGTACGGGCGGTGGCGGATTTCGCTTTATTTACGCTGCGTTTTTGCAAGAAGCGGGCGAATATCTTAACAATGCACAATTGATGCAATTATCAAAAGAAATGGCACTTATAGGTGATAAATGGAGAGATTTTGCCGTAGAAGCTTCTCGGGTTTATAAAAAACGCAGCAATACAGAGAATGTGTATCAGGTACTTTCGAACCGATTAATGGAACTGGCCGATTTAGAGGAAGCCTTTTTTAAGAAATTAAAAAAAGCGGTGTAATGGCGGTAATGATCAACATACAAAATATCTCAAAGCAATATAAAGATTCTGATTCTCAATCGCTTGAAAATGTGGTGCTGCAAATTCCGCAACAATCTGTCTTTGGTTTGTTGGGACCAAACGGAGCCGGAAAAACCACGCTCATTTCTATTTTGTGTGGTATTTTAAAACCAACATCGGGTTCTTTTGAAATCGACGGCAGTTCATCGGTACAAAATCCATCTGAAATAAAGAATAAAATTGGTGTGGTTCCGCAAGAATACGCCCTCTATCCCACCCTGACTGCTTTTGAAAACCTGATGTATTTTGGCAGCTTGTACAATGTACCAAAAAAAGAATTAAAACTTAAAATAACCGACTATCTCACGCATTTGGGTTTAAGTAATTTTATGCACAAAAAAGTACAAACGTTTTCGGGCGGAATGAAACGCCGGGTTAATTTAATTGCCGGAATTTTGCATAACCCTAAAGTATTGTTTTTAGACGAACCCACTGTGGGCGTTGATGTACAATCGCGGGCAACCATTATTTCGTATCTGAAAGAATTGAATAAAAAGGGAACCACCATTGTGTACACTTCGCATTTAATGGCAGAAGCCGAAGATTTTTGCACCGATATTGCCATTATTGATCAAGGAAAGATTTTTATTCAGGGAACTCCAAAAGAACTGATTCAAAACACGCCCAATGCCCGTAAATTAGAAGAAGTTTTTATAGCATTAACCGGAAAAAACTTACGCGATGTGGTTTAAATTGTGGCAAAGCATCATAAAAGAATTAAAGTTATTGTTTCGCGATATTGGCGGATTGATCACTTTGTTTGTTATGCCCATTATTTTGGTGGTGGTGGTAACTTCTATTCAGGATAGTACCTATCAAAGCATCAGTGCATCAAAAATACCCGTTTTATGGGTAGATCACGATCAAGACAGTATTTCGTTCCGGGTGCAGGAAGAATTAGAACAATCGCAAAGTTTTATATTGATTAGCGAATTAGACAGCAAGCCGTTAACTGAAGAAGTTGCTAAAAAAGAGGTTTTTAAAGGCAATTATCAAATGGCTATTGTGCTGCCAAAAGATTTAACCGGCAGTTTAAATATCAAAGTACGGCAAAATGTAGATGGTATTTTAGACGAAATGGGAATGAGCACTACTTCATACGAGCCTGTTGAGGTGCCCGGTAAAGAAATCCGTATGTATTTTGATCCGGCAACCCAAACCGCTTTTAAAAATGGTATTAAAAACAATATCGATAAAATGGTTGCCCGGTTAGAGTCTGATGCGGTTTACAAAACATTTGAAGAACAATTAGGCGGATCGCGTACACAATCGTTTAACAATTCGTTCATCAGCTTTAAAGAAATTGTCCCGCGGGAAAAAAACAAAGACGTTTTGCCTAATTCGGCACAGCACAACGTACCTGCCTGGACGCTTTTTGCCATTTTTTTCATAATGGTTCCGCTTTCTATCAACATTGTAAAAGAAAAAAATCAGGGAACGTATCTGCGTTTGCTCAGCAGTCCCACATCAAATAGTATTTTATACGCGGGCAAAATAAGCACCTATCTCATCATTTGTCTGTTGCAGTTTTACGCCATATTAATCATTGCAGAAGTGGTTTTTCCGTACATGAAATTGCCCCAATTAGACCTTTCGGCAACTAAAATTGTTTTAATGTCGTTGTTAACATTAACTGCCGGTTTGGCGGCAATAAGTTTGGGAATTTTATTGGGGATTATAGCAAAAACCCAGGAACAGTCTGCCCCTTTCGGGGCCACATTTGTAGTGATACTGGCTGCTGTGGGTGGTGTTTGGATTCCTGTTTTTGCCATGTCTGAAACCATGCAGGTTTTGTCAAAAATATCACCTATGAACTGGGCATTAAACGGGTATTACGACATTGTCTTGCGAAATGGTTCGCTAATTGATATTATTCCTGAAATGTTATTGTTAACTTTGTTTTTTGTGGTATTTATTACCTTTGCGTTGATTTATGATAAAAAGAAAAGATCCATTTAAAACGAATAAAACCTTACAGCACACCGAACATTTTAAGGTAAAGTTTAACCAAACCGATGCATTGGGCATTGTTTGGCACGGAAACTATATCGATTATTTTGAGGATGGGAGGGAAGCGTTTGGCCGGCATTACGGCATTTCGTACAAAGACGTACAAAATAATGGTTTTGCCACACCTATTGTAAAAACGGAAAGTGAACATAAAAAGCCGTTGCGTTACGCAGATGATGCCTATATTGTAACCACGTTCATTGATTCGCCGGCAGCGAAACTACTATTTGAATTTGAAATTTTTAACGATAAAGACGAATTGGTCTGTTATGGGAAAACCACACAGGTTTTTACTGATTTTGATGGGAATTTAATCATCACGATGCCCGAATTTTTCGAGCAGTGGAAACGTAAAGTAGGTTTGTTGTAATGGCAGTTTATATTCACAGCAGCAATTGTATCAGTCCGTTAGGATTTACCACAAAAGACAATTTCCAGGCGTTGCTTTCGGGAAGATCAGCTATTGAAAAGATTTTTATTAATGATGCTATCGGAACGATTTATGCCGGAAAGATCAACAATCAGCTATTTGATGCACATTTTCAGTCAATAGATACATTGTTTTCAGGTGCCCGAATTGAAAAATTACTGATTGCTGCTTTGCATCCGTTGATAAATAAACATTGTATTAAAAACGATTCAGTACTGATTTTTTCAACCACAAAAGGAAATATTTCTGCTTTGGCAGAAAACCAGTTGAACGATGCCTTTATACCAACAACCATTCACAATATCAACACCTATTTTGGATTTAAAACCGAGCCTATTGTTATTTCAAATGCTTGCGTTTCGGGAGTTATGGCACTTTCTATTGCAAAAAGACTGATAGAAAGCGGTGCTTTTTCAAATGCCTTTGTGGTAGCTGCCGATGAGCTTACGCCATTTGTCATTTCCGGATTTCAATCGTTTCAGGCCATGAGTAATGAAGTTTGTAAACCTTATGACAAAAACCGAAACGGCATAAATTTAGGCGAAGCAGCAGCAGCGGTTTATGTGTCAGATACTTTTTCGGCAAATGCGATAACCATTGCCGGCGAAGCAAATAGCAACGATGCCAATCATATTTCGGGTCCGTCGCGTACCGGAGAAGGTTTGGTTTTAAGTATTGAAAAAGCATTGAAAGAAGCCCAAAAAACAACAACCGATATAGATTATATTTCTGCCCACGGTACCGCAACCTTGTACAACGATGAAATGGAAGCCATTGCGTTTAACCGCATGCAATTACAAAATGTTCCGTTAAACAGTTTAAAGGCTTATTACGGGCATACTTTGGGGGCGTCGGGCTTGCTTGAAAGCATTGTTGCCATTGAAAGTTTAAAAACCAATACGCTGGTTCCTTCTTTAGGATTTAAAGAGCAAGGAACCTCCCAATCTATAAACATCATTACAAAACAAGAACAAAAACCATTAAAAGCCATCTTAAAAACGGCATCGGGTTTTGGTGGTAGCAACTCGGCAATGGTATTCACTAAAAACAAATAAACAATGTATTCTGTAAGTAAATACATACATATAGAAAATGGTAGTATATTTGAAAACGGAAAACAAATCGTTGATTCAAACACAACTGATTTTTCAGAATTTATAAAACAGGTTTACAGGAATTTTGAACACATCTATCCAAAATTTTATAAAATGGACGATTTGTGCAAACTGGCATATATTGCATCAGAACTGGTTTTAAAAGATGAAACCGAAAAAGACATTGCACTGCTGTTTAGCAATAACGAAGGGAGTTTAGATACCGACTACAAGCATCAGCAAAGCATTCAAAACAACGATGCGTATTTTCCAAGTCCGGCGGTATTTGTCTATACATTGCCCAATATTGCTATAGGCGAAGTCAGTATCCGTCATCAGTTAAAGAGCGAAAGTGCTTTTTTCATTGCCAGTGAATACCAGACAGATTACATGCATCAATATACGGAACACCTGCTGCGAACAAACAAAGCAAAAAAAGTACTTTGCGGCTGGGTTCATTGTTTAAACGGTGCGTATAAAGCCTGTTTTTATTTGGTGGAAACCAACGGAATTTTAGAACATAATAATCAAAATATCAAACAGATAACAAAATAACTTTATAAAATGGAAGCTTTAAAAAAAGAATTGAAAGAACGTATCATTAATGTGTTGAATTTAGAAGATATTACTGTTGATGACATTCAGGATACCGATGCATTATTTGGAGATGGTTTGGGGTTAGATTCTATCGATGCTTTAGAATTAATCGTGTTGTTAGACAAAGAATACGGCATAAAATTAGCTGATCCAAAGCAAGGAAAAGAGATTTTTCAGTCTATTGAAACAATGGCACAATACATCGCTCAAAACAGAACAAAATTGTAATGCAAAACAGAGTTGCAATTACCGGAATGGGAATTATTTCTTCGATAGGAAACACGGTCGAAGAGAATTTTAACGCGCTGATTTCAAAAAAAGCCGGTATTTCAGATATCGAATTAATTACCACACGGCACACTAACGAAATTAAGGTAGGCGAAATAAAATTAACCAACGAACAATTGCAACAACTTCTAAATTTACCAGTTAACAACACCTTTACCCGAACCAGTATGTTGGGTGCGTATGCCGCAAAACAAGCAGTAAATAACGCTCAGATTACAGCTATTAACGAAGTGCGTACCGGATTGATTTCGTCAACCAGCGTGGGAGGGATGGACTTTACCGAAAAGCACTACAAACAATACGATCAATACCCTGAATATCAAAAGTATATTTTAAGTCACAATGCCGGCGATTCATCAAACAAAATAGCAGATTATCTGGGATTGAAGGGATTTGTATCAACCATTTCCACAGCGTGTTCATCGGCAGCCAATGCCATTATGTTAGGGGCAAGTATGATTGAAAACGGCTATTTAGACCGTGTTATTGTGGGCGGAACTGATTCATTGAGCAAATTTACCATTAACGGATTTAAAACGTTGATGATTTTATCAGATACTTATAACACGCCTTTTGATCAACACCGCAAAGGATTGAATTTAGGTGAAGCAGCAGCTTATCTGGTATTAGAGTCCGGTGAAGTTGTAAAACGGCAAAACAAGCACGTCTTAGCGTATGTTTGCGGTTACGGTAATGCCAATGATGCATACCATCAAACAGCTTCGTCAGAAAATGGGGAAGGAGCCTGTCTGGCAATGAAAAAAGCATTTGAAAAAGCCGGAATCCAACCCGGCGAAATTAATTACATCAACGCCCACGGAACGGCAACGCCCAACAACGATTTGTCAGAAGGAAGAGCTTTGCTGCGTATTTTTAACAGCGTACCTAAATTCAGCTCCACCAAAGCCTTTACAGGGCACACATTAGCCGCCGCGGCAGCAATTGAAGCCGTTTACAGCGTTTTGGCATTACAAAACAACATGGTTTTTCCAAATCTGAATTTCAAAACACCAATGGAAGAATTTCATCTGATCCCGGAAACCGAACCAGTAAAAACCGAAATCAATTACGTATTGTCTAATTCGTTTGGATTTGGTGGTAATTGTTCTACTTTAATCTTTGCTAAATCATGAAGAACTGTTACATCAACGGAATTGGAAGTGTAAGCATTCAAGCTACCGGATTCAGTATTTTTGACGCTGAGATCACAACGGTACAAAATGTCAAT
Organism: Paenimyroides marinum; assembly: GCF_900108395.1. Taxonomy (GTDB): domain Bacteria; phylum Bacteroidota; class Bacteroidia; order Flavobacteriales; family Flavobacteriaceae; genus Flavobacterium; species Flavobacterium marinum. Next base: position 26,617 of record NZ_FNXE01000029.1, read on the forward strand.
AAGGCACAGCAACCGTCGTATAAAGAATTGATTGCTCCTGCAATGAGCCGCCGTATGGCAAAAGGCGTAAAAATGAGTATCTATGCCGCCAATAAAGCTCTGTTTGAGGCAAAAATGGTCGATCCGCAGGCAATTATTGTTGGAACTGGATTGGGTTGCATTGAAGACTCTGAAAAATTTCTGGACGCTATTATTGAAAACGAAGAGCAGTTTTTAACGCCCACCGCTTTTATCCAATCCACGCACAATACCGTAGCTGCACAAATTGCATTGCTGTTGCAGTGTAAAGCTTATAACTTTACCTATGTAAACGGAGCTAATTCTTTTGAAAATGCCCTGTTTGATGCCTTTATGCAGTTAAAACATTTAGACAAGGAAAACATCCTAATTGGCGGTGTTGATGAAATTGCACCTTATACGTTCAGTATGTTTGAAATGGTTGGTAAGGTAAAAAGGGTAGGGGACAACATCAACTTTAAAAAACCTGAAACGAATGGCATTCCGCTGGCAGAAGGAGCAAATTTCTTTGCGTTATCTGTTAAAAAAACAGCAAATACGTATGCAGAAGTTGTTGATTTGTTGGTTTTTAACGATTTTAAAGATGATGAAACCTCTACGATCAAAGCGTTTTTAGAAAAAAACAATCTTTCCGTAAATACTATAGATGTGATTGTTTTAGGGGTCAATGCCGATGCTGTCCAACAACCGTTTTACCATAAAATTCAAGTCCTTTTTACCGAAACACCACAAGCGTATTACCAGCATATTTCAGGAAGCTACGATACCGCATCTGCTTTTGGCCTAAAAGTGGCAGCCGAAATAATCCGTAGTCAATCGTATCCTGAAAAGTTGAAATATAATGAGGCACAACCTGAAAAAATAGAAAATATACTGTTGGTTAATCAAAATAATCTAACCGATTTTAGTTTTGTATTATTATCAAAATGCTAAAACATTCGTACATAAAATGGATTTTTATTGTGTTGATTTTCGGCGGATTTGTTACATGGTTTTTTGACAAAATCCCTTTGTATGTATTGATTTCCGTTTTAATTTTTTGGTTGATACTAACGGTTTGGGCATCGTTTGATATGAGAATGAATTACTTTGTAAAAACACATTCGTCAAACACAAAAGTGAACCGAAATGTTATTGCCTTAACATTTGATGATGGACCCACAGAAATTACACCTGAGATTTTAAATCTTCTTGAAAAATTCAATCAAAAGGCAACGTTTTTCTGTATTGGAAAGCAAGTAGAAAAATATCCGGAAATAGCAAAACGCATGGTAAACGAGGGGCATACAATTGCCAATCACACATGGTCGCATACCAATAAAATGGGGTTTTTACCAGAAAAAGACGTTGTAAATGAAATCGTATCCAATCAAAAAACGATAAAAAAAGCAACCGGTAAAGAATGTCATTTATTCCGTCCACCTTTTGGAGTAACCAATCCAAACATTGCCAAAGCCTGTAACAAATTAAATCTACTGGTCATTGGTTGGAATATTCGCTCGTTAGATACCGTAATATCTTCAAAAACAAAGATTTTAAACAGAATCATTCCCCGTATAAAAAAAGGTTCTGTAATTTTGCTGCACGATACGTCGCAAAAAACCGCCGACGTATTGGAACAGTTGTTGATAGATTTAAAAGAAAAAGAATTTCAATCGGTTCCGGTTGACGAATTATTACAAATAAAAGCATATAAAGAATGAAATATTTTGCTTTAATGGTAGCATTACTGCTTGGATTGGCTTCTATGGCACAAACAAAAATGACACCTGCCGAAATAACCAGTTTTAAAAAAGAAGTTTTAATTCAGGCAGGAAAAACAACTTCTATTACCGCCGATTTTGAAGAAACCAAGCACGTAAGCGTGTTAAAAAACGCATCGACTTCAAGCGGGATTTTCCGTTTAAAAGGAGAAAAATTGTTGTGGCAATATAATTCTCCCAAAAAAAATGCGATGTTATTTAACAAGCAACAGTTGAAAATTAAAAACGATAAAGGAAAAATAACCACTATTGATTTAAACAAAAACAAACGGTTTAAACAATTGCAACAATTAATGGTGGGCAGCTACACCGGAAATTTGTTTGATGAAGAGTCGTTTACGATTACGTATTTTAAAAACGGAGCGGTAAAAACAGCTGTTTTAAAGCCGAAAAGTAAAGATATGAGCAAACACATAAAAGAAGTTACGCTGACGTTTAAAAACAACGAAAACACGGTTTCTGAAATCAAAATTGTAGAAATCTCTGACGATTATTCGGTAATTATCCTAAAAAATAAAAAACTAAACACTGCAATTAACGAAAGTGTTTTTGTATTATAAAAGAACGCCTTAAAAGATGTTTTTTATGTAATCTTTTAAGCTATAATTGCTGTAAATTTTCCATTAGAGTGATTATTTAGAAATTCCGTAAGCATCCATCTAAAAGATGCCTCATATCTCGGGATGACAAACGTAACGCTGAACATCAGGAACCTTAAACAATACGCATTGTACAAAACAAAATCGTCTTTCATAAAATTTAAAATAGTATTTTTGTTGGGTAAATTTTGAAAAATGCTGACAGACTTTTATCAAACAGAGCGGTATCAATTACACGAAGGAGTTCTCAATGCCACCGTTAAACTGAATCCGCAACACGACATTTTTAAAGGACATTTTCCAAACAATCCGGTAATGCCGGGCGTGTGTATGTTGCAGATTTTTAAAGAACTTTCAGAACAAGGTTTAAACAAAAAATTGTTTATAAAAGAATGCAGCAATGTAAAATTTATGGCATTGATCAACCCTGAAACACATTCGGTTTTAGACATCGTAATTGGTATTTCTGAAACTGAAGAAGGCTTTAAAATAAAGGCATCGGCAACTTTTGATACCATAACGGCCTTAAAAGTAAGTGCTTTGTTACGTGAGCAGTTATAATGAATAAACCCATTGAAAATAATAAATCCTGGTGTGTAATTATCCCCACTTACAATAACGCAAAAACCTTAAAACGCGTTATAGACGGTGTATTGAATTACACAAATCATGTTTTTATTATAAACGATGGCAGTACCGATGCTACTTTACAGATTCTACAAAATTATCAGCAGCTGCATGTGATTCATTTGGCTGAAAATAAGGGTAAGGGAAATGCGTTGCAAACAGGTTTTAAAGTTGCTATAAAACACGGTTTTGATTATGCATTAACGATTGACTCTGACGGACAACATTACCCTGATGATCTTCCGGTATTTTTAGAAGAATTAAATAAAACTTCTGAGCCGTTATTATTGATTGGAAGTCGGAATATGACGCACGAAAGTGTGCCTAAAAAAAGTAGTTTCGGCAATCGGTTTTCCAATTTCTGGTTTTGGTTCGAAACCGGAATTAAATTAAGTGATACCCAATCGGGTTACAGGCTGTATCCACTTAAAAAAATACCCAAACGGTTTTTTACCAGTAAATTTGAGTTTGAAATCGAAGTAATTGTGCGTACGGCATGGAAAAATGTTACGGTTAAAAATGTTCCTATCCGCGTGTTGTACGATCCCAGTGAACGTGTGTCGCATTTTCGTCCGTTTCGCGATTTTACCCGTATCAGCGTGCTCAACACGGTTTTGGTAGTCATTACATTGCTTTACATCAAACCACGGAATCTGTTTAAAAAATTCAAAAAAAAAAGTTTTAAGCAGTTTATAAAAGAAGATGTTTTACAAACAACCGATTCTAAAGAAGTAAAAGCACTTTCTGTTGCATTAGGTGTTTTTATAGGAATTGTTCCTGTGTGGGGCTTTCAAACGTTTCTTTCCATTTTTTTGGCAACCGTTTTTAAATGGAATAAATCATTGTCTTTTCTGGGATCAAATATTAGTATTCCGCCTTTAATTCCCTTTATTGTATTGGGTTCGCTAAAAACAGGGTCGTTTATCATTCCGGCAGATCAACCGTTAATACTCGATTTTGACCACATCGGTTTTGAATCGCTGCAAACACATTTATTGCAATACATTGTTGGCAGTGTGATTTTGGCTACATTTATGTCGATCATTTTTGGAATAACAATTTATTTCATATTGAATTATTACCAACGAAAAAGAATTAAAAATGTCTAAAGCATTTTATTATCTGTTTTTAAAAATACAAAAATACCCTAAAATAACGCTGTTTGCTACGTTGTTGTTTTTGGTGGGTGCTGTTTTTGCAGTTAAAAATATTTCTTTTAACGAAGACATTACCCGAATCATTCCTAAGAATGAAACAACAAATACCGCAGCTGAAATTGTTGGTGAAATGAATTTTAGCGACAAAATTTCGGTGATTTTTAAAAAGAAAAAGAATAATGCTACAGATGATGATTTAGCAAACGCTGCACAAGCTTTTTTAGATACACTGCCTGTTGCAAAGGCTTATTATCATTCGGTTCAGGGGGTGTTAGATGAAAATCTGTTTCAGCAGTCGTTTGATTTTGTTTACAAAAATCTGCCGTTGTATTTAAACGAAGCTGATTATCAAATCATCGAGCAAAAACTTCAAAAAGACAGTATTGCTGCACAAATGCAACGCAATGTGGAAACCTTAACCGGCGGAAATGCTGCTTTTATGAAAGACATCGTAATAAACGATCCGTTGCAGTTCTCTTTTTTGGCATTAAAAAAATTACAACAGTTTCAGGGTTCGGCAGATTATGTTTTTGAAAACGGATTTTTATATTCACAAGACAAAGAAAAGATTGTTTTGTTCATCAACCCAAAATATGGCGGAAGCGAAACAGAGCAAAACGAGATTTTTGTCGAAACCTTAAGAGAAATTCAGCAAATTGTCGGGCAAGAATACCCACAGGTTCAGGTGCAGTATTTCGGAGCATCGTTTATAGCCGTAGCCAATGCCCAGCAAATTAAACACGATATTTTTACCACGGTTGCCCTTTCTGTTTCTGCTTTAATGCTGCTGTTGATTTTTTATTACCGCCATTGGTTTGTGCCGGTTATTGTAATGATACCGTCGGTTTTTGGAGGATTGTTCGGCTTGTTGTGCTTGTATTTTTTAAAGACGGAGATTTCAGCGATTTCGTTGTCAATTTCAGCCATTTTAATCGGGATTACCATTGATTATGCCCTGCATTTTTTAACACATTCTAAAAGCAACGAAAGCATTGCCCAGCTTTTTAAAGACGTAACCAAACCGCTTTTAATGAGCAGTTCTACAACGGCTGTGGCGTTTTTGTGTTTGTTGTTTGTGCACTCTGACGCATTGGTTGATCTGGGTATTTTTGCAAGTATTTCGGTAGTAGCAACCGCTGTTTTTACGTTGATTATTTTACCGCATATTTACAAAGGAAAAGCATTAGCACACAGTCATATTATTGATAAGATAGCGAACTATCCGTTTGAAAAAAATAAAGGACTGATTGTTTGTACGCTGATCTTAGTGATTGTGAGTTTGTTTACCTATTCAAAAGTTGCTTTTGACGGGGATTTGTCTAAAATTAACTTTGTACCGACAGAACAGCAGCTTGCAGAAAAAGAATTGTACGCAGATCATCAGGTTGCCAAGAACTTATTTGTGGTTGCTTTTGATGAGGATCAGGAAAAAGCGTTGCAACTAAATTCAGGTATTCATAAAAAACTATCTGCATTTTCCACCGTTGATAACTTGCAGACTATTAGTAGTTTAATTCCTTCTAAAATCCTTCAGAATAAAGCAATTAATCGCTGGAAATCTTTCTGGACAGATGAAAAATTAAACAATACCATTAAATCCATCGAAGAAGAAAGCGTAAAAACAGGTTTTGTAGCACAAACGCATCAACCGTTTTATAAACTGCTTAAAACCAATTTTTCAACCATTGATTTAAACACACTGAAACAATTCAATAAGGAATTATATAGTGAGTTTGTTCACGGAAAAAACCGGTATCTGTTATCAACGGTGGTGACATTGAATCCTGAAAACCGCGAGGAATTTGTAAGCACTTTTGAAAACGAATTTAAAGGTGAAAACGTTTTGGTTATTGACCGGCAGGCACTCAACGAGCAGTATTTAGGTGCTTTGGTAAACGATTTTAACGCTTTGGTTACTTATTCATTTGTTGCGGTATTTGTTATTTTATTAGTGTTTTACCGCCGGATTGAATTGGTTTTGGTGGCTTCCATTCCCATTGGTTTAACCGGATTTATCACTGCGGGCATTATGGGCTTGCTCAACATTCCGTTTAATATTTTCAGTACCATTGTGTGTACGTTGGTTTTTGGTCACGGTATCGATTTTACCATTTTTATGACCAGTGCCTTGCAAAAAGAATATACCGACGGCAAAAATGAAATGCCGCTGTATAGAACATCAATTATTTTGGCGGTTTTAACGACCATTTTGGCAATTGGTGCCTTGATTTTTGCAAAACACCCGGCGTTGCAATCCATTGCATCGATCGCATTAATCGGGGTAAGTGTGGCGGTGCTGGTAACTTTTGTTCTGTATCCGGTTTTGTATCGCTTTTTGTTTTTTAACCGCATTAAAAAAGGCTTGTCGCCAGTAACTTTATGGCTGGTGGTTCAATCGGTTTTAATGTTTGCCTATTATGTGGCAGCAAGTTTGGTGGTATCGGTTTTAATGCGTAGTTTTTTCTGGATTTTACCTTTGTCTAAAGAAAAAAAATGGAAACTTTTCAGCAAATTAATGTCGGTTTATATGAAATCGGTTTTGTATTTAAAACCCACGGTACAAAAAAGGATTTTTAATAAAGAACGATTAAATAAACAATCGGTCATTATTTCAAACCACACGTCGTTCCTTGATTCCTTAACTATTGGCATGGTCAAATCGAATATCGTTTATATCGTTAACGATTGGGTGTATAAATCGCCGGTTTTTGGCAGGGCGGTGAAGTTTTTAGGATTTTATCCGGCAACAAAAGGAGTTGACGAAGGTTTGGATCCGTTAGAAAAACGAATTGGGACTGATTTTTCGGTGATGATTTTTCCGGAAGGAACCCGTTCGAGAACCACAGAAATCGGGCGTTTTCATAAAGGAGCTTTTTTTATGGCAGAAGAACTAAAGTTACCTGTTCAACCGGTTTATATTCACGGAAATGCCGATTTATTGCCCAAAGGCGATTTTATCATTTACGATACAAATTGCCACGTATATGTGGGTGAACCTATTGACTGGAACGATGAGAGTTTTGGAACAAATTATGCCGAACGAACCAAAAAAATAAGTGGGTTTTTTAAGGAATCATTCAAACAAATCCGTCTGAAAGCAGAAAACGAAGATTATTTTAAGCAAAAGTTGTTTTTAAATTTTTTGTATAAGGATTACGGCATTCTGAAAACCGTTAAAACCGATTTTAAAAACCACAAAAGGGTCTATCATCAATTGTTTCATACGATCAGTGACAAAGCGGCAATTGCCCATGTTACCACTGATTTAGGTCAGTTAGATTTTTTAATGGCGAACCAGTTTCCCACCAGAAAAATAACAACGTTTAACACCAGTAAAGAACACAGATTGATTTCGTCAGCCAGCTACACTGTTCAAAAATTTAAGGTAAGTTATGTAGATGAATTACCGTTGGTTTGGAATAAAAAAACGGTTTTGGTTCTTTCGCATTTATCAGCGTTTAATGAAGAAATTCCGGCAACCATTCAGCAAATCATTGTAGTTTGTTGTACTTTTAATGTAGATTTTGAGCACTTTACATTGACTCAAAATCAGGAACATTTGAAGGTGTATCAACGCAATGAAACAAATTAAAATATACGATGCTGTTGTAATAGGAGCTTAATCAACTCCAAAAGTAAATTTTAAGCACAGCAGCCAAAACAACCAGACTTCGTGAACAGCAAATTGTTTTGCGGTTCAGTTGTTTTAAATGCGTACGAAGGGTCAGGTTGTTTCTTTCTATATGGTTTGTGCCATCGGTATAATGTTCTATGAATCTTTTACCGCATTGTTTACACAAATACTGCTGCTTTTTGTTTTTGGTTGTACCGTTTTTAACGGTATCGGCACTTTTGCAAAAGCGGCACAACATCTTGTCACTAACTTTGTAACACAAGGTTTGGTTTGCGTTCATTTTTTGGGTTTAGTGCTGTAAAAATACAACAGACAGGCATTTGCCTGTCTGTTTTTGTTAAGTAAATTTATAAAACGTCTTGTTTTTCAGTGATTTAATGTGCTTTTTCAGGGCATCACTAATTCTGGAACATTACCTATTTGCTCCACCGACAACTGTTTCAGAAGCATTATTCAAACCGTTTTTAACAGCTTCTTTTCCTGCTATCTTTTGTGTCTGTGATGTTGCTAATTATCTCCAAAAATTTCTATTACTAAAATTGCAGCACCAATAATAGCTAATAGGTAAGAACCGAAATAATAATTTGTTTCTATTGCAAAACCAGATCCATCTTCATATTTAGGTAATTTATTTTTTAATATACCAATTAAACCTATTACTAAAAATAATATACCTACTAAAATCTTTTCCATATTACTTTATTTTCTTGTTTATATAATCTTCAGTATCTTTTCCTATTGTTTTTTCTATCGTCATATTAGTACCTTCGATGATTGTTTTAGTTCCATTGTCTATACCTTTTCCAACCGATTTTTCTGCGGCTTTTACTCCTAACTTGCTAGTTCGTGTAAAAGCATAGGAAATTGCAATTTTAGTTATTCCTTCCCAAAATTGACCTTGATTTATCATATATACAGCTTCAATTCCTGTCCCCGCTAAATTCATATATCCACCAACCGCCATAAGAACACCACCTTCTGGAGCTCCAACACCTGTAATAGATAATCCTAAACCAGCATAGGTAAGGGCATCACCACCATCCTGTAATCCTGAGGATAATGATTTTAACTGATTATTCTCACTGATGTAAACACCATCACCTGTTCTAATAGGATGAAAACCTACATCAACACTTGATTCTGTATTATTGTTATATACTGAACCGTCTTTATTCAATGTATAATATTCACCGTCATTAGCACCATTATAGTGTAATGTTTCGGATACCGAACTAACATTTTTGTATCCCTTTTTAATAGCCTGCTCTTTAGTATCGATTTCAGCATCATAAGTGAGCATTGTCTGTCCGTCATTTGTATAACTTTCAATCCAACCATCAGCACTCATCCCTGTTGGGTCTATCAAGTTTATTGGATTTTGATGTACATAATGATACGGTGTATAATTCGGATAATCGGTTAAAAGAGGATCTGTTGATACAAAAATACTTATACGCGGATCGTAATACCTTTGTCCGTAATAATATTGCTGAGTAGCGTCATCCAATTCCTTACCGTTAAATTTCCACTTATTGTCGTAACTTCCTGTATTGGTTGTCGGATATGGATCTTTGTAATACGTACTTTGGTTGTGTTCAACCATCATTTCTCCGAAAGGCAATGTCTCATAATAGTGAGATGGTCTACCGAAATTATCGGTAATATACGAAGAACTTCCTAAATGGTCACTATGGTACCACCAGATCGGTTTACGCTGGTATTCGTCGTAATCTTCTTCCGGGTCTTTAAAAAAAATTTCAAATAACTAATATAAAAATACTTGTTTTCTTGTTTTGAAACAAGAAAAAGCCTTTAAAAATAAGGTTCTTATCAAATATTTTTTTCTATCACTAACTCTGGAACACGAGGTTGAATTTCCCTTCATTATTTTGGGTTTAATGCCGTAAAAATACAAGAGGAGGCTGTCCCAAAAGGGCAGCTTCTTTCGTTTATGGATAATATAGGTTTTATGCAGCTACTTGATAAGATGGGTCAATTCTGACAAAAACAGCATTTTTTTGACTTGTTTATCATACGAGCTCAAGATACATATGAGGGTATAAACACAAAAAAAATCCCGAAAATTTTCGGGATTTTTGCGTTTTGAGACTTTTTAAACAGCCTCTTATTTTTTCTTAATGAATTTGTTGAACAAAAATTTAAAAACGGTTGATAAAACCAGCGTTTTTATGCCTTTTGAATTTTTTACCGTGCTGCCTAATGAAGCCAATCCTTGATGGATTAATTTATTAGGCGAAAATAATCCGGTAATGTCTTCGACATCATTCCCAATTTTCCGAATGCTTATTTCGCGTTCCAATCTAAGAATTTCTAACTCTTTATCAACCTCTTCATATGATGTGTAAATTTTTTTCATAATTAGTCAAAAAAGATTTTAGAAAATTTTTTAAGCACGGGAATGTCAATAATTATCCTGCGCATATTATAGATAATAATTGCAAGGATGATGTAAAATCCACCAATAATTAAAAACCCGTAAGTGTTGTTATCTAATACTTTTCCTAAAGCAAATGCTGCAGCGAATGATAAGAAAAGCAACGATAACGCTGCAAGTAAGCTAATCGCAAAAATTTTTAATATGAAGCCTGTAGCTTTCGATACAATCTTAAATCCCAATAAAGAATAATAATCAATATTAGCATCTAAAAAGACCTTTGCTTCAGACTTCATATCCTGAAGATGTTGTTTTACCTCTTCATTAAATGCCATAGACTATTTTAATTCAGATTTAATATTGTCTGCAGCTTTATTGGTTAAATCTTTTGCTTTGTCAACTGCATTTGCTGCATCGCTTTTTAATTCTGCTAATTTACGTTCTAAACTTGCAATGACATCTTCTTTTTTATTGTCAGCTTTGTTAACCAATGTATTAAAAGATGATTCAAAATCAGCTTTTTTAGAAGAGATTAAACTTTTTATCTGATTTCTTAAATCATCCATCTTGTAGTTTAAATCGTCAGCTCCGGATTTAAATCCTTTAGAGATTTTTCTTCTTGTTTTTTCACCTTGCTCAGGTGCTAATAATACTCCGGCAACAGCTCCTACTGCTGCACCCGCTAGAATAGCTACTAATGTATTTCCTGTTTTTCCCATAACAAACTTTATTTAATTTTTTAAAATGATATAATAATACTTAAAAGTACGATATTTTTTTTGAATCGTTGTTAATAACCGGTTAAAATTTAATAGAAGGTAATTTTATAAGCCCGAAAAACTGTTTATATTTGCTTTTCAACAATTTAAATAATACAGATGCTTAAAACCAAATTAGGAATTTTCACTACCGTTTTTATTACTCTTGCAATTATTATCACCCTTTTATACGAATTTGATCTACTGAACATTTCTGCTGATTTTATGGTTGGTGTTCGTTGGGCAACAGCTTTGGTTTTGATTATCAATGCGTTTTATAAAAGAAACCTTACCACATGGATTATTAGCTGTATGATTTTGGGTATTTTCGTAGGAATTGATTTTCCTAATGTGGCAATAGCATTACAACCTTTAAGTAAAGGATTTATCAAACTGGTAAAAACGATTGTAGCGCCGATTATTTTTGCAACGCTGGTTTACGGTATCGCAGGACATTCCGATTTAAAACAAGTAGGAAGAATGGCTTGGAAATCCATGCTGTACTTCTTTTGTGCCACATCGTGTGCTATTTTTATTGGTTTGGGGGTAATCAACCTTACCAAAGCAGGGGTGGGGGTAGATATAGAAAGCATGCCCCATGAAGAATTACCGGTTACAAAAGGTATTGATCCTGTATTGGAAAGCCTGCCGGAACACGTTCACGGTGTGTATAAATTTACACATTTTATTTACGAATTGTTCCCGGAGAACATTGTACGGTCAATGTTTGAAAATCAGGTATTACAAGTAGTGGTATTCTCTGTTTTGTTTGGAATTGGCTTGGCAATGGTAGAAGAAAAGAAAAGAAAACCTTTGGTCGATTTTACCGAAAGTTTATCTGAAACCATGTTTAAGTTTACCAACATCATCATGTATTTTGCACCTATTGGCGTAGGTGCGGCAATGGCATACACGGTAGGACATTTAGGGGTTGATATTCTTAAAAACCTGTTTATGTTGTTAGGGTCGTTGTATCTGGCATTGCTTTTATTCTTGTTGCTGGTATTTGTGCCGGTAATGATATTCTTAAAAATACCTGTTAAAAAGTTTATTGAAGCGGTGAAAGAACCGGTTTCAATTGCCTTTGCAACCACAAGTTCCGATGCTGCTTTACCGAAAGCCATGAGTGCTATGGAAAAATTTGGTGTGCCGCGTAAAATAGTATCGTTTGTTATACCAACCGGTTATAGTTTTAATTTAGACGGAACATCACTGTATCTTTCCTTAGCATCGATATTTGTTGCACAGGCTGCCGGAATGCATTTAGATATCGGTCAGCAGTTAGGAATTGCTTTTACCTTAATGATCACATCAAAAGGGGTGGCAGCCGTTCCGCGTGCATCGTTAATTGTTTTAATTGCCACAGCAGAACAATTTGGATTGCCGGTGTTTATCATAGCCGCTATTTTAGGGATTGATGAATTAATGGATATGGCTCGGACTTCGGTAAACGTTATTGGCAACTGTTTGGCAACAATAGTTGTTGCAAAATGGGAAGGTGAGTTTGATGAAGAGGCTCCGTACCGATTGACCGATGAGGTTTTGGATGAGATATAAATTACAAAAAACGGATTCAAAAATTGAATCCGTTTTTTTATGCCGATACCATTTTTAAACCGATAATTGACCCAATTAAGGTGGTGATAAAGAATATACGCCAAAAAGTGGTTGGATCGTTAAAAATAAAAATACCAATTAAAACAGTGCCTACAGCACCAATTCCTGTCCACACCGCATAAGCCGTTCCTAAAGGCAGTGTTTGGGTAGCTTTCATCAGTAAAGCCATACTAACCACTAACGATATAAAAAAACCAGTGTACCAAAGATAGGCATCTGTTCCGGTAGCTTCTTTAGCTTTTCCCAAACAAGTCGTAAATAATACCTCAAAAAGTCCTGCAATGATTAAAATAATCCAGTTCATAATTCATTAATTTTAAAATGCAAAATTGAGGCTTTTAAATGGTATAAAATTTTACAATTGTTAAAAAATAAAAGCAATTATTTTATATCTGCACGTATCCTGCTCAAGCTTACCTGAGTTATCCCCAAATAGGAAGCAATGTAACCTAATGCAACACGTTGTACTAAATACGGATGGTTTTTAATGAGATCAAGGTATCGTTCTTTTGCCGATTTAAATTGCAGGGAAATTAAACGTTCTTCGCTTTTTATCAGTTCTTTTTCAGCTAATTTTCTTCCCCAATTGGCAATTTCAATATTTGTTTGATACAATTTTTGAAGTACGTCAGAATGAATTTTATAAAAAACGGTTTCTTCTAAGAGCTCAATATCTTCATAACTTTTTTGATTATTAACATAGCTGTTCATAGAAAACACAGCAGATCCTTCAAAACCAAACCAAAAAGTGACTTCGCTTCCAGAAGTGGACGCATACGCACGAACGACTCCTTTTTTAATAAAGTAAATGGCTTTTTCTACCTTGTGGTGTTGCAATAAGAGCGTACCTTTTTGAAAGGTGACTTCTTCGGCATCTTGTTTCAGCAATTCTTTTGCGTGGGATGATAATGGATAAATGAAGTCTAAAATGCTGTTTAATTGCATAACTTTTATGGATATAAAAAGCGTACTTGTTTTTTAAGTACGCTTTTGTTTGATTATTCTTTACTCTCTACTTTAGCCCACGTATCTCGCAAACCTACCGTTTTGTTAAATACTAATTTTTCTGCAGTGGTATCTCTATCTACACAGAAATATCCTAAACGCTGAAACTGGAATTTATCGCCGTTTGTCGCCGTTTTTAAGCTTGGTTCTACATAACCTGTAATTACTTTTAACGAATCGGGGTTAATGTATTCCTTAAAATCAACTTCTTTGTTTCCATCAGGGTTTTCATGTGTAAACAAGCGGTCGTAAATACGCACTTCTGCTTCAACAGCATGCGGAACCGATACCCAATGGATCGTTCCTTTTACTTTGCGTTTTGAGGCTTCGGTTCCACTACCAGATTTGGAGTCGGCATCGTAAGTAGCGTGAATTTCGGTAATGTTTCCATTTGCGTCTTTTACCACGCTTTCACCTTTAATGATGTAAGCGTTCTTTAAACGCACTTCTTTTCCTAATGTTAAACGGAAAAATTTCTTGTCGGCATCTTCCTTAAAATCTTCTCTTTCAATATACAATTCTCTTGAAAAAGGAATTTTTCTAAACGTCAGTTCCTCTGCTTCAGGGTTGTTTTCTGCATCTAACCATTCTTCCTGACCTTCGGGATAGTTCGTAATTACTAATTTAACCGGATCAAGAACAGCCATTACACGGTCGGTAATCTTGTTTAAATCTTCGCGAACACAGAATTCCAATAACGAAACATCAATTAAATTGGTGCGTTTTGCAATTCCAATGGTATCGGCAAAGTTGCGAATGGCAGTTGGCGTGTATCCACGGCGACGCATACCCGAAATGGTGCTCATACGCGGATCGTCCCAACCGGTAACGTGTTTTTCGTTTACTAATTGCAGTAATTTACGTTTTGATACAACCGTGTGCGATAAATTTCTACGAGCAAATTCGCGTTGTTTTGGTCGAACTTTCTCCTCATCGTAAATTTGATCTAAAAACCAATCGTACAATTCACGATGGGGTAAAAATTCCAATGTACAGAACGAGTGTGAGATTTGCTCGATATAATCGCTTTCGCCATGTGCCCAATCGTACATCGGATAAATTTTCCAATCGGCTCCGGTGCGGTGGTGCGATGCGTTAATGATACGGTACATAATCGGGTCGCGCATTAACATATTTGGCGATGCCATGTCAATTTTTGCACGTAAAATATATGCACCTTCGGCAAATTCACCGTTTTTCATTCGTTCGAATAAATCCAGATTCTCTTCAACTGACCGCTCTCGGTTTGGCGAATTAACGCCCGGTTGTGTAGGTGTACCTTTTTGTTGAGCAATTTCTTCTGCTGATAAATTATCAACATACGCCTTGCCTTTTTTAATTAAAAGTATTGCCCAATTGTATAATTCCTGAAAATAATCAGAGGCATAAACTTCCTGATCCCATTTGTAACCCAGCCATTCTACATCGCGTTTAATGGCATCAACAAATTCCTGTTCTTCTTTAGCCGGATTGGTATCGTCAAAACGCAAATTTACCGGTGCGTTGTAATCTAAGCCCAGTCCAAAGTTTAAACAGATCGATGATGCGTGCCCGATATGCAGGTATCCGTTAGGTTCCGGCGGAAAGCGAAAGCGTAATTTATCTTGTGGCAAACCATTTGCTAAATCTTCTTCAATAATTTGCTCTATAAAATTCAATGATTTTTCTTTTGTTGACATATTCTTGAATTAAGAGTACAAATTTACCAAAAAAATGTGGATTATTTTTGTGCAAGATTATGTTATAAAAAAGCATTAATTTTACTTTTTAAAATAAAGACAGATGGGAATTATTCGCTTAACAAATATCAGAGTTTTTACAAATCACGGTTGTTTGGAAGAAGAAGCTAAAATTGGATCCGATTACCGGGTTGACTTAGAAATCAAAGCCGATTTACGAAAGTCTGCCGACTCTGATGAATTGGCCGATACTGTTGATTATGTACATTTAAACCGGATTGTTAAAGAAGAAATGGCGATACGTTCTAAATTACTGGAACATGTTGCAAAACGCATTATTGTAAGAATTTTTAAGGAACTGCCCATGGTTTCAACAATTTTGCTGGAAGTTTCAAAAATAAACCCGCCCATTGGTGGTGATGTTGAACAAGTTACCATTGTAATGGAAGAATACCGGGCATAATTTTTGGCTTTAGGTTTTGAAATTTGATTTTTTGTAGTAGATTTGCAAACACATTACAAATGGCATCTTGTCCGAGTGGCTAGGAAGCGGTCTGCAAAACCGTCTACAGCGGTTCGAATCCGCTAGATGCCTCTTCAAAAAACCTTCAACTATTGAAGGTTTTTTTATTTATTTCTCCTTTGCATCTTTCAAATGTATTATATTTATCTAAAAAATAATTGAAATGAAAAAAGCGGTTTTATTACTTCTGTTTTTTGGAATTGTTGCTTGTACGTCAGAATCGTTATCGGTTAAACAGGCAACGGCATTAATTAATGATCATACCGAGAAATATCCTTATTTTGAAAAAGCTACGTTACAGTTGGGCGAGCAAAAATTCAGGGTTAAAAAAGACTCTGTAGAATTGTCCGTCCTAAAAAATCTGGCGTCACAAGGCTTCATAACGTTTAATACACTAAATGCACGTAAAAAGCTGCTTTCTAAAGATTCTGTTCAGGTTGTAACTATTGCTTTAACAGCCAATGCTTCTAAATACGTTGTCAATCAGAAAAAGAATAAAGCCGAAATAAAAACCTTTTTGTTTACCATTCAGGAAAATTCTGATGTTCAGTTAGAACTGAATAATAAAACCAAAGCAACCGCAACCGCCAAACTTATTAAACAACCAACGCCTTTTGCCGGTTTGGTAAAAGATAAAAACGCCAATTCAGAATTCATCACCCAGAAGTTTGTGTTGAAATACAAAAAGGAAACCGGATGGTATGTACAAAAATGATCCCAAATCCGTTTTTTATCTCCATAAAAATTAAAAAAGACTTTAAACGGTAGCTTTATTTTACCTATATTTGGTTTTTAAGTATATTTTAACAAATAACTATAAAATTGATTATATGGGTATTTTTTCAAAAAAATCTATTTCATCATTAATTTCAGAAGCCAATGAGCAAGGCGAAGGCACCTTAAAGAAAACCTTTGGTTCTTGGGGACTTGTGGCGTTAGGAGTAGGGGCAATTATTGGTGCCGGTTTATTTTCGTTAACAGGTATAGCCGCTGCAGAAAATGCCGGTCCGGCTGTGGCACTTTCGTTTGTAATTGCCGCTTTGGGCTGTGCTTTTGCCGGTTTGTGTTATGCCGAATTTGCTTCTATGCTGCCTGTTGCGGGTAGTGCTTATACCTATTCGTATGCTACCATGGGCGAGTTTATTGCCTGGATTATTGGCTGGGATCTGGTATTAGAGTACGCTTTGGCATCGGCAACGGTTGCCGTAAGCTGGTCGCAATATTTTAATGAATTGCTCAAAGTGTTTCATCTTGAAATTCCTGTAGAATTTTTAAAAGGTCCGTTTGAAGGTGGTATCATTAACATTCCGGCAATTGTTATTGTTTGTTTGCTGTCGTTATTATTAATTCGCGGTACACAAGAATCGGCACGGGTTAACAATTTATTGGTTATTTTAAAAGTAACGGTTGTTGTGATTTTTATTGCTTTGGGCTGGCAGTTTATCAACCCGGCGAATCATGATCCTTTTATTCCTGCCAATGTGGGCGAGGAAATGGTTAAAAGTGGCGAATTGTCTTTTACAGCATTTTTGTCGAGTGAATATTTTGGAGAATACGGCTGGAGTGGCGTTTTGCGTGCCGCCGGTGTGGTTTTCTTTGCTTTTATTGGTTTTGATGCGGTAAGTACTGCAGCACAGGAAGCCAAAAATCCTAAAAAAGGAATGCCTTTCGGTATCATTGGATCCCTAATCATCTGTACCGTTTTGTACGTGTTATTTGCGTATGTTTTAACAGGATTAGAAAATTATTTGGTATTTAAAGGCGATGCTAAACCTGTGGCAACCGCTTTTGCTAAAACAGGTTATCACTTTTTAAATACGGCATTGATTGTTACCATTATTGCAGGATATACTTCAGTAATTTTAGTGATGTTATTGGGGCAAAGCCGCGTGTTTTACTCCATGAGTAAAGATGGTTTGCTGCCAAAAATGTTTTCTGATTTATCAAAAAGACAAACCCCGTGGAAAACCAATTTGGTATTTATGGTATTTGTAAGCTTGTTTGCAGGTTTTGTACCGGTATCCGATTTAGGTCACATGGTAAGTATCGGAACCTTGTTCGCGTTTACATTGGTTTGTATCGGGATTTTGGTATTGCGAAAAACACAGCCCGATATAGAGCGACCGTTTAAAACACCATTTGTTCCGTTGGTTCCTGTTTTAGGAATTGTTGTATGTTTAATCATGATGGTTTCGTTGCCGGTTGAAAGTTGGGAACGTTTGGCAATTTGGCTGGCATTAGGTTTGGTGATTTATTTTGCATATAGTAAAAAACACAGTAAGCTGAATAATTAAAATGTTTAATTGTAATATGTGATGATACTAAAAACGCCTGTTTTCAAAAACTGAAACAGGCGTTTTTTCTAAATTAACTATAAATAAATCCAATAATAATTAAAATTATTCCTAAAACGGCCAATATATAAGGTAGGTACTTTTTCATTTTTTATTTATTATTAGTAATAACACGCATAGTTTATATAAAAACTACGTGTGGTTTTACAAGATTGCACACATGGTTTTGCCTAAAACCTAACGTGCTTTAATACAAAAGCACGCCTGTTTTTTAGCAATATAACTTACCCAAGTTTATTTACCTAAATACTGTTCTAATTTTTGTTGATGAATCAAAGCACCCGTCCAACGGTCGATGAGCTTGCCGGTTTTGTCAAACAATAAAAACGTAGGCGTAGCATTTTCTTGATATTGAATATAAGCATCGGTTCTCGTGAAATCTTCTGCATAAACCACTGCCCAGTTTTCAGTGCTTAAAGCTCCAAACTGTTGATAAGTAGTAGCATCGGGGCTTTGCAATACACTTACTGCCTGTAGTTTGCCAGAATATTTATCTGCAAAATTTTTAGTGATAGGAAATGCTTGATTACTGTTAGGGCAACTTACCGATGATAAATCAACCAAAACATATTCTTTATCTTTATTAAAATAATTGCTTAATTTTTCTGCTTTTAAATCTTTATCTAACACATTTATATCAATAAAAGCATCTCCTTTTATTAAACGTTTGCTTTGCGATGCTAATAAATATTTCTTGCCTATTGGGGTTTGTTTTTGCTCGTCGGTCATTTTATTATACACTGCTTTGTAAAACGTTTTGTCAAATGCAGTGGTATTGTATGGTAACAATGTCCATATATAGGCGTTGTCAAAATTGTTTAAGATAAAATCAGCTTCTACTTGTTTTAACTCTTTGGTTAATTGGGCTCCCAAACCATTTGTGCCAACATATTTTTCTTGTACTTCGGGGTTTTGCCATTCGACAGTTTGTTGTAAAGCAGTTATTTCCTGTTTTAAAGCTTCGGCTTTTTTGTGAATTGGCATTTGCAGTTCGTCTAATTTTGCTTTTATATCATGATGTTTAGAACCAGTTACTTTTACGGCATAGGGAAAATCATTCTTATTTGCGTTTATTTCTATGGTTTCATTAGCTACAAATAACATGGTATAATATGGTTGGTTGTTTTCTACTATATATATAGCATATGTATCAGGAGTTTCGGAAACTTCGGCTGTAAGTTCTACTCTGCCTTGTGCTAATGTTTGGTAGGCAATAGGTGTTTGCCCGCTAATTAAATATACTACAGCAGTATCTGTAAAACCCGTAAGGTTTGCCGTTATTTTTATTTCGCCTGCAAAGGCTTGTAAGGTTGCAGTTAGCAATAAAGCTAAAGTGGTTAATTTTTTCATTTCGGATGGTTTTATATTTGTTAAACTCTAACAGGGTTCTGAACTCTGTTAGAGTTTAATTGAGGTTGTTATTTGTTTTTATTTACAAGTAAACTATAAAATAAAACAGCTAATGTAACAACAAACGAATATAGCAAGGCGTTATTTAATTCTTTATTAAAGAACAAATAAAAAACAAATAGAGATCCTAAAAAAGTTGCTGTTGCCTTTATTATCAATGGTTTCATATTTTTATCTTATATTCCCTCGTTAGCGCGAGCATCTTGCTCGTGATTCGTTACCAAGTTATGCACAAGCGTGGGGCTAATATATGTGGCAGGTATCTTTTTGGATATACTAACTTAGCTTCCAGTTAAAGTTAAGCATAAAATCTTATTTTTGACGTATGAAAAAAGAAAGAAAAATTTATGATTCAGCTTTTAAATCGAAAGCTGTTGCATTGAGCCACGAACGGTCCAACATTTCTGAATTAGCCAGAGAACTTGGTATTAAAGCTACCTTGCTTTACAAATGGCGAAAAGAATACGAGAAGTTCGGCGAAGGAAGTTTCCCTGGTAATGGAAACTTAAAACTAACACCAGAGCAAGAGAAGATTCGTTTACTTGAAAAACAACTAAAAGACGCTGAATTAGAACGAGATATATTAAA
>NZ_FNXE01000042.1 GCF_900108395.1 Paenimyroides marinum
TGGCTCGTATAAAAATTAAATAATATATCAGGATTGCTCGTTACATTCGATACAGCATCAGTTAAATCAAAACGCGTCTCTGACCCCGCATTAGGACAAGCTGTTAAATTCTGCGGAGTACTGATATTCACGTAATCGTGAAACTCTATACGTACTGGATCAGATTCCATGACACAGTTTGTTACACTAGGTATAAAACCTTTTACGTAATAATCGCCGGTCTCTGTGACTACCAGATTCGCTCCGGTCTGACCCGGAATCTTCACTCCGTCTTTATACCACTCAAAAGTAAATAAGTTAGGATCTAATCCTGACTCTAATGTGTAACTGTCGCCTACACACAAGCCTTCACCGTTTTCTATCAACACAGGATCTCCTAAATCTAAATTTCCTATATCAAAACTGCCTGCTTTAAAAAACACTGCACTGGTGTGAGAAGCACTAGGACAGAAATCTATAACTGCTAATTTAATTTTATATTTACGCCCTACAATTACATTAGCTGTTAACGACGTCATCGCTATTGTATGACCAGAAAGATTTATAGGTGCTGCTATTGCCGGCACTTGATTAACTCCAGTGCCATAAGCATTTCCAAAATACAACGGATTGATTGACCCTACCCCTGCTGCACAATTAATCGGATCTGTCTTATCATTGTCACGTAACGTATTAATAGAAATTGGACTATTAACTCCGGGAATTCTTGCTATATTTTCTCCCACACCAGTGGTTAAATCAATTAACCAGGCACCAAACATAGCTCCATTACCACAATCAAAATTACAACCTCTGTTATAACTATGACTACCAAATAAATATTCAAAATTAACGGTATTTTGTACAGGGATAAACTCAAAATCAATTACTGTTGACCTCATATCTGAGGGGTTTACAGGAGTAGTTGGCCACCCTCCTGCGTCATTGATTAAGTCTATTAAGTCTTGGTCGCCTGTCCATCTGAACTGGTTTGGGCTAGTTGGACCACCTCCTGGTGTACAAGGTCCTTCAACCCCAACTGCCATATCAGTTGCCAATACAATACCGTCTTCAAAAGGAAAATCACTCCCATTTCTATTAAAGTAACCTGCTGCTTTAACAGCATTAGAAGCAGGTACACCACTACCATACTGATACCTAACGTTTGACACCAAGTCACATGCCGAATTAACCAAAACCTCTTTTATAAGTTGTTCAGCAGTATAGCTATCATCAATTTGAACATAATTATACTGCTGGCTAAACCCCAAAAAGCCAGTTACTAAAAACAGTATTAATAAATATTTGTTTCTCATAGTTATTTAAGAATTATTTAATATGAGTTAATCTATATAAAAAAGCGAAATTTACACAAATTTAAGAAACTATTAAGTTTTTTTTGGAAAAAATTTCAAACAAAGCAAACTTTAACAATTTATCGGAATAGCTTTAGCTGCTTTTATATCGATAATTTCTTATCAAATTATTAATAAAAAACGTTTTCTTATTGCAATTCACTATATTTGCACTCTATTAAAATTAAATGAATATACTATGTGTAAATCTGATGCCTTGCACGATGAAATTGGCAACAACCACATTGGCACAAGCGATTATACGCCTTTAAAAGCAAACGCTTTTGATATAAGTGACGACGAAAAAATTGAACTGATAAAAAAAGATGTTGAAAATATACTAAACACTTTAGGAATGGACTTAACCGACGACAGTTTAAAGGGAACTCCAAACCGTGTAGCTAAAATGTTTGTTAAAGAAATTTTTGGTGGCTTAAATCCTGCTAAAAAACCTTCTTCGTCAACTTTTGACAACAAATATAAGTATGGCGAAATGTTGGTTGAAAAAAACATTGTGGTTTATTCTACCTGTGAACATCACTTGTTACCTATTGTTGGTCGTGCACATGTAGCCTATATTTCAAACGGAAAAGTGGTTGGTTTATCAAAAATGAACCGCATTGTTGATTATTATGCGAAACGTCCGCAGGTACAAGAACGTTTAACCATCCAGATTGTTGAAGAGTTAAAACGCGTATTAAATACCCAAGACGTTGCTTGTGTAATAGATGCCAAACACCTTTGTGTAAATTCACGCGGTATCCGCGATATTGAAAGTTCAACCGTTACTGCTGAATACAGCGGTGCATTTAAAAACGAAAATACTCGTAAAGAGTTCCTAAATTATATCCAGTTAGAAACAAAATTCTAATCCTTATTATATGTTATACAATCAAAATCAACTTAAAATTTATAATTCCATTTCTGGAAAAAAAGAAGATTTTACTCCTATCCACTCCGGTAAAATAGGTATGTACGTTTGTGGACCAACGGTTTACAACTTTGTACATTTAGGAAATTGTAGAACATTTATTTCATTTGATTTAGTTTTCAGGTACTTGAAACATTTGGGATATCAGGTACGTTATGTCCGTAACATTACCGATGTGGGGCACATTGTGGACGATGCAGATGCAGGCGAAGATAAAATTGCGCAGAAAGCTCGTTTAGAACAAATTGAACCTATGGAAGTTGCACAAAAATACACCGTGAATTTCCATCAGATTTTAAAGCAATTCAACAATTTAGAACCAAGCATTGAACCCACAGCAACAGGTCACATTATTGAGCAAATTCAGGTAATTCAAAAAATTATTGATAACGGATACGGTTATGAAGTAAACGGATCGGTTTATTTCGATATTGAAAAATTTGACCAAACCTATGATTACGGCGTTTTATCTGGCAGAAACATCGAAGATATGATTGCCAATACCCGCGAATTAGACGGTCAGTCAGATAAACGAAATCCGTTAGATTTTGCGCTTTGGAAAAAAGCAGAGGCAGAACACATTATGCGTTGGCCTTCACCCTGGGGCGATGGTTTCCCCGGTTGGCATTTAGAATGTACCGCAATGAGCACCAAATATTTAGGTGATCATTTTGACATACACGGTGGCGGAATGGATTTAAAATTTCCGCATCACGAATGTGAAATTGCCCAAAACGAAGCCTCGTGCGGAAACACACCGGTTAATTACTGGATGCACGCCAATATGTTAACACTGAACGGAAAAAAAATGTCGAAATCAACAGGGAACAACATTCTTCCACAAGAATTATTTTCCGGAGAAAACACCATTTTAAGCAAAGCTTATCATCCGGCTGTGGTACGTTTTTTTATTTTACAGGCACATTACCGCAGCATTTTAGATTTTTCTGACGATGCCATTCAGGCATCCGAAAAAGGATTTCAACGTTTAATGGAAGCGATTGACAATGCCGCAAACCTTCCTGTTTCTTCACATTCTAACTTCAACGTTCAGGAATGGAAACAGAAATGTTATGATGCAATGAACGACGACTTTAACAGTCCCATTTTAATTGCTCATTTGTTTGATGCTGTAAAAGCCATAAATCTGATACAAGACGGTAAAGAAAGCATCACCCAAAATGACAAAGAGGTATTAACAGCTACGTTAAACGCATTTGTTTTTGATGTTTTAGGCTTGTTTAATGAAGATGTAAACACAGACAGCAATGACAAATTAGAAAATGTGGTAAACATTTTAATAAATATGCGCAACGAAGCCCGTGCCAATAAAGATTTTGCTCTGTCTGATTTAATTCGGAATCAATTAGCTGCGATAGGTATTGAGTTAAAAGACGGAAAAGAAGGCACCACCTTTACTTTATAACCTCAATTCGATTGATAATTCATTGATAATTAACATATCATAAAAGTTGGTTAATCCTGAAAGGTCTTTTTTTGACCTTGTAGGTATAAATTATCAAAAAATTAAAGCTACAAGGTTTTAAAAACCTTGCAGCATTCAAACAATGCTTTAAAAATCAACAGTTTGTTAATCGAACTCAAGTTTTTAATATTTTCTAAAAAAAGCTACTGAATCAAGTAGCTTTTTTTATCTTTGAAACTATGGAACTCATCAAGAAAATCTTAATTTTTCCCTTTGTTTTTCTCATCCGGTTTTATCAGGTTTGTATATCGCCTTTCACTCCGGCAAGTTGTCGTTTTTCACCAACCTGCTCGCATTATACCTTAGAAGCCTTAAAAAAACACGGATTGATCAAAGGCAGCTGGCTGGGCATTAAACGCATTTCAAAATGCCATCCCTGGGGAAAATCCGGTTATGACCCTGTTCCATAAATAACACTAAACCATTTACTATGATCTGGAATCCATCTGAAGGAATTACCATTGCAGGTTTTACCCTTCATTTTTACAGTTTAATGTTTGTTGTAGCCTTTTCATTAGGTTATTACATCATGAAAAAAATTTATGAACGCGAAAACCGTTCGCAAGACGAATTGGACAAACTTTTTTTCTACACGTTCATTGCTACGTTATTGGGTGCTCGTTTAGGCGATGTTTTCTTTTATAGTTGGCAAGATTACTATAAAGATCATCCGTGGGAGATTTTATTACCTTTTAAATTTGAACCTAAATTTGAGTTTACCGGTTTTAGAGGTTTAGCAAGTCACGGTGCGGCTATAGCAATTATTTTAGCAATGATTTTTTACAGCAGAATCATTAAAAAACCATTGTTATGGATTTTAGACCGAGTGGTTCTACCAATAACAATTGGCGGCGTTTTTGTACGGTTTGGAAACTTTTTTAATTCAGAAATTTACGGACATATTGTTGATAAATCATTCCCTTTTGGTATTAAATTTATCCGCGAATCAGAGTTTTGGAGAGGAAAAAACATTTTTAACATCACCCAAACAAATGATTTAAACGAAGCTTATAAATTGATTGAAACCGACCCTCGATTTTCATCGGTATTAGAAGCCATTCCGTTTCGTCATCCCACTCAATTGTACGAAGCTTTTGGGTATGTGCTTCTTTTCATTATCTTGTTTTTCATGTATTGGAAAACTGATGCACGAAATTATTTAGGAAAGATATTTGGTATTTTCCTTGTTTTCTTATGGACAATCCGATTTATAGTAGAATACGTAAAAGAAAGCCAAGGAGGTTTTGAATCTTCTTTAGGATTATTATCAACCGGGCAGTGGTTAAGTATTCCGTTTATCATTGTAGGAATTTACATTTGGGTAACCGCTAAAAAACGTCCGTACAAAACAATTTAAATCTTAAACACTCGTTAATTCGGGTGTTTTTTTATTTTATTTCTTATCTTTATACTTAAATTAAAAAATTAAATTATGAGAAAAAGAATTTTAATTCCTGTTATCCTTTTAGGGGCTATTAGCTTAACAAGCTGCGTTTCTAAGAAAAAATATGCCCAGTTAGAATCAAGTTACTCGGCATTACAAGGCAATTACAATCGTGCCCAGGTTGATTTAAGTGCTTGCAACACCCGTGTTCAAAGCTTAGAAGATATGTTATCTCAAGAACGTGCTTCTAACGAGAGTCTGAAAAAAGCTTTGGCATCTTTACAAGGATCTTTAGATAACAGCATCACTCAAGGAAATGTAAATATTTCAAAATTGGTTGATGAAATCAATGCCAGCAACAAATACATTCAGCATTTGGTAAACACCAAAAACAAAAGCGATTCTTTAAATGTAGTTTTAACCAATAATTTAACCCGTTCTTTAAGCCGCGAAGAATTAAAAGATGTTGATGTACAAGTGCTAAAAGGTGTGGTTTATATTTCGTTAGCCGACAATATGCTATATAAATCAGGTAGTTATGAAATATCAGACCGTGCCGGTGAAACATTAAGCAAAGTAGCTAAAATCATTAATGATTATAAAGATTACGATGTGTTGGTTGAAGGTAACACAGACAATGTACCTATTTCTCGTGAAAACATCCGCAATAACTGGGATTTAAGTACTTTACGTGCGTCATCAGTTGTTCAGGCATTACAAAACCAATACGGTGTAAATCCAAAACGTTTAACAGCAGGTGGTCGTGGTGAATACAACCCTGTAGCCGACAATACTTCCGAAGCAGGTAAAACCAAAAACCGCAGAACGCAGATCATCATCACTCCTAAATTAGACGAATTTATGGAATTGATTGATCAGGCTCCGGCAGAAAAATAAAAAATTAAAAAACTAAAAGTCAAGTTTAACCGCTTGACTTTTATTTTTATTTTAACTTATCTTCAAATTTAATTTTCGACCTTCGCTTCATGAAAATTAAACGAAAGAAAGCAATGTTTTTTATTCTTACCATCATTGGAATTTTAATTGTGGGAACAGTATTGTTCTTACAACATCCGTTATTTGGCAAACAGCCATCTGGTGAACGGTTACAACACATCCACCAATCAAAAAATTACAAAAACGGGCAATTTCACAACCTCTCTCCCACTCCCGCATTAGCTGAAGGAGTTTCTTATTTTTCGGCAATAAAAGAAATGCTTTTTCCAAAAACACAACACACAAGACCCACAGACAGCATTCCGTACGTTAAAACAAGTTTGACCGATTTAAAAATACAAGACCATTTTTTAATATGGTTTGGACATTCTTCTTACTATATGAAGATCGACGGAAGATCTTTTTTAATTGATCCGGTTTTAACCAAAAATGCGTCACCTTTATATGGTACAAACAATTCGTTTAAAGGTGCCGATATTTACACGTACGATTCCATTCCTAAAGTTGACGTTTTGATTTTAACCCACGATCATTACGATCATTTAGATTATACCACTTTTAAAAAGATGAAGGACAAAATAACAAAAATTATTTGTCCGTTAGGAGTTGGCGAACATTTAGAATATTGGGGATTTCCAAAAGAAAACATTACCGAATTAAATTGGCACGAAAATGCTTCTTTAGACGAAAGTATTCAAATTACCGCAACTCCTGCCCGACATTTCTCAGGACGAAGTTTTAAACGCAACACTACTTTATGGGCATCGTACGTTTTACAAACAAAAAATTTGAAATTATACCTGGGTGGCGATAGTGGTTACGATACACATTTTAAAGAAATTGGAGAAAAATTCGGCCCGTTTGATTTAGCTATTTTAGAAAACGGACAATACGACCACAAATGGAAATACATTCATATGTTGCCAGATGAAGTAATTAAAGCAAGTTTAGATTTAAACGCAAAAAGATTTTTTCCTGTACACAGTTCAAAATTTAAATTGGCAAATCATCCGTGGAAAGAACCGTTAGAAAAAGTCAGCAAATTTAGTAAAGAACAAAACATTTTAATGATTTCTCCAAAAATTGGCGAGATTGTTTATTTAAATCAGCCCAATCAAAGTTTTGAAAAATGGTGGGAAAATGTGAATTAAAATTAAACAACTAATTATCAAACAAAAACTCCGACAAAGTTTAAATTTTGCCGGAGTTTTTGTTTAGCATTTATTATTCATACTGTTGCACCATTTCCATTATTTTTTTGTCTTTTTCTAACAAAATCAACCGGGTGCCTTCTAATTTATAATGCGTAACTTTTTCTAAAGCATTAATAAAAACTTTTTCATTTACATCTTGACAAAACATCTCGGTTGTTGAAATATGATTAAATTTCATGGTGTTTTGAAACATTAACAACTGTCCGTTTAAAGCATTACAAGCCGTATTACCAGTGAAAGTTGGTTTATTAATGTCTATTTTAATGAACGGTTTTTTATAAGGATACAAATCTGCAGCTTTAATTTTTCCAACATAAATTTTATCCAGATACCAGTTTCCGTTTAGCGAAACTTTATGAAATTTCAGTGAAGCGTTTTCTGATTTTAATATCAAAACATTGTTCTTTAATTCGTAATTTGTCGATGCCAATAAAGCTTGTTTATAATCACTGTCTTTTACTTTAGAACACGCCATCATTGTAGAAATAAATTCTTGCGGAAAACTAATACCATTATTTTTACTTAAAGCAGCTCTTCCGTTGATTCTATTGCAGCCATCGTATCCGTAAACCGATAAATTTTCAGAACTGTCAAAAGTCAGTGTGGGTAATCCTTCTTTAAAATCTTTCGATACATCTTTACTGAAACTTGCCGCTGCTAATTCCCAGGTTCCGTTTAATAGTGTTTGATCTTCTTTAATTTCTTTTTTTGCAGCACAAGCAGTCAGTAAAATGCCTGTTAAACAATATAAAATGATTTTTTTCATTACTCAATTTTTTATAAAAATATAGAAAGCTCCGCAAACTGCGAAGCTTTTAACTATTCGTTATGCAAAAACGCCTGTCTTTCTAATAAAAGCTCATCGCTTTCTACCCGATCGTCATCGGGAACACAACAATCAACCGGACAAACAGCAGCACATTGTGGTTCTTCATGAAACCCTTTACATTCAGTACATTTTCCCGGAACAATATAATAAATATCGTCTGAAATAGGCGTTTGCGCATCTTCGGCATCAACTTCCGTTCCATCGGGTAAAATTACTTTTCCGCTTAATTTGGTACCGTCTTTCCAGCGCCAATCGTCGGCTCCTTCGTATATAGCAGTGTTTGGGCATTCAGGCTCGCACGCACCGCAATTAATACAATCATCGGTTATTATAATTGCCATAGCAAGGATTTTATTTAATTAGTGTAACTTTGTACAAAAATACTGCATAAAGAATTTACAAACAAATCTATATGATTTTAGAAGATAAAAAAAAGGCATTTATACAATTAGGCTTATTTTTAGAGCAATTTACAGCACAGCCTTACCAACAAAATAATTCGGTTTTGTTTAACGATTTATTCTTTGACAAAATGGAACGTTTAATGGATCAGTTACACGAAAGCAATAGTTGGTTTAAACGCCCGCAATTAGAATTTGCTTTTAAATCATGGAGTAATGCATTAACCCAGGAAAATTTAGATAAATGGCTGGCACCTTATGACTTAAGCAACGAAAAGTTAAAAACCATTGGATTGATCTTAGCCGGAAATATCCCTATGGTTGGTTTTCACGATGTGCTTTCGGTTTTAATATCAGGCAATAAAGCATTGATAAAATTGTCATCAAACGATGAATTGCTGATTCCGTTGGTTCTTGATTATCTTGGAACGATCGAAGCTGAATTAAAAAATCGTTACAAAATCACTAAAGAAAAACTGGGAAATTTTGATGCCGTAATTGCCACCGGAAGTAATAACACAGCCCGTTATTTTGATTATTATTTTGGAAAACACCCTAATATTATCCGTAAAAACCGCAATTCTGTTGCCGTTTTAAATGGTAGCGAATCTAAAGAAGATCTGCTTGCCTTGGGCGAAGATATTTTCAGATACTATGGCTTGGGGTGCAGAAATGTTTCTAAATTGTTTGTACCGAAAGGATACAATTTCGATGCTTTCTTTGAAAGTATGTTTGTTTTTAAGGATTTGATAAACGATGAAAAATATACTAATAATTATGATTATAACAAAGCGGTGTATTTAATGAGCAATTTCAACATATTAGATAACGGTTTTTTGACGATTAAAGAAGATACCTCGTACGCTTCACCCATTTCATCGGTTTTTTACGAATATTATGAAGATTTAGAAACGTTAAAAAATAAAATCAATTCAGATAATGAAAAGATTCAATGTATTGTTTCTAATCAGCTAATTGAAAATAGTGTGCCATTTGGTTCTACTCAAAATCCTGCGTTATGGGATTATGCCGATGATGTAGATACAATGAAATTTTTATTATCTTTATAAAAAATAAAGAAAAAATGAACAATCAAATTCAACAAATTGTAAGTCAGTTGACTGAAAAAGAAGTGGGTACCAATGTAAACATTTCAAATGAATTAGCAGGGAATGTTGCCAAAGAAACAGGAAATTCTTTAATGGAAGGATTACAAAATGCTGTTTCCGGCGGAAATATGAGTGAACTAAT
Organism: Paenimyroides marinum; assembly: GCF_900108395.1. Taxonomy (GTDB): domain Bacteria; phylum Bacteroidota; class Bacteroidia; order Flavobacteriales; family Flavobacteriaceae; genus Flavobacterium; species Flavobacterium marinum. The sequence goes on from NZ_FNXE01000042.1 coordinate 9,788, forward strand.
GAATCTGTTTAGCGGAAGCGATGTTAATTCATTAACATCAAATCCTGTAGTTAAAAATATTATTGAATCGTTAACGTCTAAATTAGGAACAAATGTAGGTTTAGATGCCGGAACATCAGGAAGTTTTGCCAGTACCATCATACCGCAAATTTTAAGTATGGTTATGGGTAAAGCCAAAAGTGGCGATTTTAACATTGGCGATATTTTAGGCTCATTAACCAGTGGTAATGCCACTTCTATGCTTGACCAAAACGGCGATGGCAAATTAGGAATCGATGATGCGATTAGTGCCGTAAAAAATGGAAATTTAGGCGATATGCTTGGTGGTTTGTTTAAGAAATAATTTTGTTAAAATTTTATTCAAAAATAAAAAAATCGCCTTTAAAAGGCGATTTTTAATAAAACACTAATTTAATTATTTAGCCTCAGCATATTTTTTAGCTACAACATCCCAGTTTACCACGTTAAAAAACGCATTGATGTAATCGGGTCTGCGGTTTTGGTAATTTAAGTAGTAAGCATGTTCCCAAACATCTAAACCTAAAATCGGAGTACCTTCACAACCAATACCCGGCATTAAAGGATTGTCCTGGTTTGCAGTTGAGCATACTTCTAACTTACCGTTTTTAACACATAACCAAGCCCATCCTGAACCAAATTGTGTAGCACCTGCTTTAGAAAAAGCATCTTTAAAGGCTTCAAAACTTCCAAAAGCATCGTTAATTGCAGCTGCTAAATCACCTGTAGGTTCTCCGCCAGCGTTTGGTGCCATAACTTCCCAAAATAAATTGTGGTTGTAAAAACCACCACCATTGTTGCGAACAGCTTTATTGTTTAAGTCTAAAGAAGTTAAAATATCTTCGATTGATTTTCCTGCCAAATCAGTCCCTTCAATTGCTGCATTTAAATTTGTAGTATATGCCTGGTGGTGTTTAGAATAGTGGATTTCCATTGTTCTTGCATCAATATGAGGCTCTAACGCATCATAAGCATAGGGTAATTTCGGTAATTCGAAAGCCATAATTATATTTTTTTTAAGATTAGTATTATTTTCATTCAAATTTACACAAAATAGCAATAGGATAAAAATTATTGAATGCTAAACTTTATGAACATTTTGTAAAATTGTTTTTCTCAATAAAGCCCTCAAAAATATTGCATCGTTTTTTGTTTGAAAGTCATCAAAAAAATATATCTTGTATCAAAAATCAGAAGAATCATTTTGGAAAAAACAGCTTTTACCATCTATAACGCATCGGCAGGTGCCGGCAAAACGCACACACTTGTAAAAGAATACCTTAAAATTTTATTGGGTTATTCTAACAAAGACGATGCCTACCGAAATGTTCTGGCAATTACCTTTACAAATAAGGCGGTAAACGAAATGAAATCGCGCATTGTTTCGTGTATTTATGCTTTTACCTTGACCGATATTCCAAAAAAAGAATACCAGTTATTAGAACAAATAATAACCGAAACCCATTTTACCGAAGCGTATATCCGCGAAAAATCAAAACGTATTTTAAAGAATATTATTCACAATTATGCGGGGTTTGACATTTCTACCATCGATAAATTCACTCATAAAGTAATTCGTTCGTTTGCTTTTGATTTGAATTTGCCTTTTCATTTTGAAGTATCATTAGACACTGAAGCGTTGTTACAGGAAGCCGTTGATGCCATTATTGCAAAAGCGGGAATTGATGAGGAACTGACCAAATTATTGATTGATTTTTCGATCAGTAAAGCCGATGACGATAAAAGTTGGGATGTTACCAATGAATTGATGGATATTGGACGTTTGTTGCTAAACGAAAACAACAAACAAGAATTAGAAGCTTTTGAAGATGTTGATATGCAAACATTTTTAACACTTAAAAATTGGTTGCACGAACAAATAAATCAATTAAATAACAAAGCGGCTACTTTGGCTAAAAATGCTTTGGAATTGTTAGAAAACAACAGTGTGGATTTAAAATCGTTTAGCGGTGGATATTTCCCCAAGCACCTAATGGGAATTGTTGACGGAAATTTTAACAATACCAACAAAAAATACTATCTGCCCGAAGACATCAAAATCAATAAAACAGCTAAAGACAAAGAGGTTATCAAGCAGTTGATCCCTCTGTTACTGTCAACAACCGGAAAAATTTACAATTTATACGGAAAGATTTATTTCTACGAAGCTTTTTTAAAAAATCTGGTACCATTGTCGTTGTTAAATTCCATCAGCAACGAAATTAAACGGATACAAGACGAGCAACAAATTTTATCCATTTCACAATTCAACAGAATTATTTACGACGAATTAAAAAACCAGCCGGCACCATTCATCTATGAGCGATTAGGCGAAAAATACCGTCACTTTTTTGTTGATGAATTTCAGGACACTTCTCAAATGCAGTGGCAAAACCTGGTTCCGTTGATAGACAACGCCTTGTCGGGTCAGGATGATTACGGAAAAGGAGGTTCGTTAATGATTGTGGGCGATCCCAAACAGGCAATTTACCGTTGGCGTGGCGGAAAAGCTGAACAGTTTATCGAATTAAGTGCAGATGGAAATCCATTTTCCAATCCGTCAAAAACCACAATCAGTTTAGATACCAATTACCGCAGCTTTTCTGAGATAATTGAGTTTAACAATGGTATCTTTAAATTTTTGTCCAATCGGTTTGAGAACGAAACCTATCAGAATTTATATGAAAATCATTCGCATCAACACACCAATTCTAAAAAAGGCGGTTTTGTAAACATATCGTTTTTAAACAACGATTTAATAGACAACGAAGTCACAAAAGACGATTTATATTTAAACGAAGTTCTCAAAACTATTGAAAAAGTTTTGGCTCAAGGTTTTCGTTTAGGCGACATTGTGGTTTTAACCCGCAAAAGTAAAGACGGTGTTAAAGTTGCCAATCATTTAACCAAAAACGGTATCCGCATTTTGTCGTCAGAAACCTTGTTGATTAACAATGCAACTGAGGTGCAGTTGTTGTTGAATTTGCTCCGTTTTTTGAAAAACAATGAAGACAAAGAAGCCAAGGCACTGATTTTGTATTACGTGGGCAGATATATCGCAAAAAACCAGGCGGTACACGATGTGATTTACAAAGGCATTGAGATAAATACCGAAGCTTATTTTCAGACTTATTTAAAGAATTTCGGAATTGCAGTCGATTTTAAAGAACTTAGAAAAAACAACCTGTATATAGCGGTTGAATTGTTGGTTTCTGCTTTTATTCCGACAAAAAAAACAGAGGCTTACGTACAGTATTTCTTGGATTTGATTTTAGAACGCACCGTAAAAAACCAATCAACTATTGCCGATTTTTTAAATTATTGGGAACAAAATTACCACAAATTAAGTATTCCATCGCCCGAAAATGAAGATGCTGTGCGGTTAATGACCGTTCACAAATCAAAAGGATTGGAATTTCCGGTGGTAATTTATCCGTTTGCCGATGATGATTTCTCCAAATCGCGCGATAAAATGTGGGTTGATTTAGAAGAAAACGATCAATTAACCATTCCCAAAGCATTGGTCGATTTAAAAAACGATGTGAAAATATACGGCGAAACCGCCCAGCGTTTGTACGAACAAAAAAAGCAGGAAGAACTGTTAGATAATTTAAATGTTTTATACGTAGCATTAACGCGTGCCGAAGAACAATTGTACATTATCAGCAATTATAAACGTGCAAAAAACGGAATGTTACCTAACACACTGGCAACTTTTTTTGTCAATTATTTAGAAGATAAGGGGCATTTTTCAGACGACGTGTTTGATTATCCTTTTGGGGAACCCGTAAAAGTTTCAGGTGAAAATCAAGAGGTTCTTCAAAAACCAATTGTTATTCAAGCGGTAGAACAATCCATAGATTTATCGGTAATAAAAATTGCCAAACGCGAAGCCTTAATGTGGGACACCAAACAGCAAAAAGCCATTGAGAAGGGAAATTTAATCCATCAATTATTATCTGAAATCATTACAGCAGAAGATATTAATTTTGTTGTAAAAAACGCCGTTTCAAAAGGACTTGTATCTGTCACACAGGAAACGGAAATCAAAGAAAAAATTACAGAAATTGTACATCACGCAGAATTGCAGCCGTTTTTTACAAAAGAACACATCATTTACAACGAACGGACCATTTTGCATAAATCGTTTCAAAATATTAAACCTGACCGGGTGGCTTTAAACGGAAATAAGGCATATATTATTGATTATAAAACCGGTGAAGAGCAATCGAAATATATTAAACAAATCAATGATTATGCTCTGGCAATTGAAGAAATGGGTTTTAAAGTAGTAAAAAAAATAGTGTTATATATTCAAGACGATTTAAAAATGATACATTTGTAAAAATCAATAATAGAAAAAACTAAACATACAATTATGTACGGAGCAATTAAAGATTTCCTGCAAAATGAAATCGACACCATTAAAGAAAATGGTCTGTATAAAAAAGAACGTATTATTACATCGCCGCAGGGTGCTGAAATTACCATTAGTACCGGTGAAACGGTTTTAAACTTTTGTGCAAACAATTATTTGGGCTTGTCATCGCACCCCGAAGTGGTTCAGGCAGCTAAAGACGCATTGGATTCGCACGGTTTCGGAATGTCGTCTGTTCGTTTTATTTGCGGAACTCAGGATATTCACAAGCAATTAGAAAAAGAAATTGCCGATTTTTACGGAACCGAAGATACTATTTTGTACGCCGCGGCATTTGATGCAAATGGTGGTGTTTTTGAGCCGTTATTAGGTGCAGAAGACTGTATTATTTCAGACAGTTTAAACCACGCATCGATTATCGATGGGGTTCGTTTGTGTAAGGCAGCGCGTTACCGTTACGAAAATAACGATATGACCGATTTGGAAAAACAATTACAGCAAGCCGTAGCCGATGGCCGCCGTTTTAAATTAATTGTGACCGATGGCGTTTTTTCTATGGACGGATTGGTTGCTCCGCTTGATAAAATTTGCGATTTGGCAGAAAAATATGATGCTATGGTAATGGTTGATGAATGCCACGCAGCCGGATTTATCGGGGCATCAGGTAAAGGAACCTTAGAAGCTAAAAACGTTATGGGGCGTGTGGATATCATCACCGGAACATTAGGAAAAGCTTTAGGTGGTGCCATGGGCGGATACACTACAGCGAAAAAAGAAATTATTGATATTTTGCGTCAGCGTTCCCGTCCGTATTTATTTTCAAACTCTTTGTCTCCGGCAATTGTAGGAGCTTCTTTAAAAGTATTTGAATTGTTAAAGAAAGACACCAAATTAAGAGATCAGTTAGAATGGAATACCAATTACTTTAAAAAAGGAATGAAAGCAGCCGGTTTAGATATCATTGACGGTGATTCGGCGATTGTTCCGGTAATGTTATACGATGCCAAATTATCTCAGGAAATGGCAGATAAATTATTAGAAAAAGGCATCTATGTTATTGGATTCTTCTTTCCGGTGGTTCCAAAAGATAAAGCCCGTATCCGTGTACAATTATCGGCGGCTCACACCCAGGAACATTTAGATAAAGCCATACAAGCTTTTACCGAAGTGGGTAAAGAATTAGGCATTATATAAAAAAATCTTATAAAAATGTTAAAGGTTTCAAGAAAATATTTTGTATATTCGTTGAAACAAATTATTTTTGTCAAAATTACGTAAAGTAGAAAATTGAATAGTTATGAAACAATTAAAAGTATTTGCAGCTGCTTTGTTATTAGCCGGTACAGCTACACAAGCACAAAATGCTGATCAACCATGGGCAATTACTGTGGGGGTTAATGCTTTGGACGGTGGACGTTCAAGTGTTGCAACAGATTTCGCAGATCGTTTTGGTCAATATTTCCAAACTGATAACTGGAGTATCTTACCATCTGCTTCTGTGTTAAATGTATCACGTTATTTAGGCGCTAATGTTTCATTTGGTATTACAGGATCTGTAAACAAAATGAAAAAAGTGGTTATGGACGCTGACCCTAAAAACAATTTAATCGGTTCAGATTTTAGCGGACAAAGAACATTGGAAAGTACTGATTTAATGTACTACGGTATTGATGGTCAGTTCAAGTACAGTATTGGAGGATTAATCGGTTCTAAATGGTTTGACCCGGATATTCACGTTGGTGGAGGTTATGCTTTCTTAGGAAAAGCATCTTCAGGAAACGTTAACGGAGGTATTGGAGTTACTTTCTGGTTCTCTGAAAATATTGGTTTAAACCTTTCTTCTACCTACAAACATCAATTTGAAGATGACGATATGGTAAGAGCAAATGATGTTTCTGTTCCTGCACATTTACAACACGTAGCGGGGGTTACTTTCCGTTTTGGTGGAAAAGATACTGATGGTGACGGAATCTTAGATAAATACGATGAATGTCCGGAAGAAGCTGGTTTAAAACAATTCAACGGTTGTCCTGATTCTGATGGTGACGGAATCCCTGATAAAGATGATCAATGTCCTTTCGAATTTGGTGATGCAGCAATGAACGGTTGTCCTGATTCTGATGGTGACGGTGTTCCTAATCACGAAGACGCTTGTCCGGAAGAATTCGGATTAAAAGAATTCAACGGATGTCCTGATACCGATGGTGACGGAATCGCTGATAAAGACGATCAATGTCCGGAAGAAGCTGGTCCAAAAGAAAACAACGGTTGTCCTTGGCCAGATACTGATGGTGACGGAGTTTTCGATAAAGACGATGAATGTATAGATGTTCCAGGTCCTGCATCTAACAAAGGATGTCCTGAAGTGAAAGAAGAGCATATCAAACAATTGAATGAGTACGGAAAAACAATCTTATTCAACACAGGTAAATCAACTTTCCAAGAGCAATCATTCGCGGTATTAGATAACATGGCTAAAGTAATGAACCAGTTCCCTAATGCTAAATTTGCTATCGAAGGTCACACAGATTCTACAGGTACTGATAAAATCAACGATCCATTATCAAATGACCGTGCAAATGCAGTAAGAGATTACTTGATTTCTAAAGGAATTTCTGCTGACCGCTTAACTGCTGAAGGTTTTGGTTCTAAACGTCCAATTGATGACAACAAAACTGTTGCAGGACGTGCTAACAACCGTCGTACAGAAATTAAATTAATCAAATAATTTGGTTAAAATATAATAAGGAAACGTCCCGAAATTCGGGACGTTTTTTTTATTTTTATAAAATGGAAACGACTACTTTTTTAGATAAGCTTGCACAGCAGATTGTAACACATCACAACTTTGACTTTTCGTCCATTGCCATTGTTTTACCCAACAAGCGGGCACGTTTGTTTTTATTAGAATCATTTAAAAAAATTTCCAACAAAACGTTCTTTGCTCCTGAAATCATCAGTATCGAAGATCTGATAACCTCCATTTCAAAAATAAATGTTTTAACCAGTATAGAATTGCTCTTTGAATTTTATGAGGTTTATAAAAAAATTACTCCAAAAACAGAACAACAAGATTTTGAACAATTCAGCAATTGGGCAAAAATGTTGTTGCAAGATTTTAACGAAACAGACCGTTATCTTTTAAAGCCACAACACGTTTTTAATTATCTCAAAGATATTGATGACATCAATCATTGGTCTGTAAAAACCGAAGATCGCAGTACTTTGATAGAAAATTATATCACTTTTTGGGATCAGCTACCGGTTTATTACAACCACTTAACAAAACATTTAACTGCAAATCGCACGGGTTATCAGGGAATGGCTTATCGAAAAGCAGTTGAACAATTAGATGATTTTATTGATTCAAACCACGATAAATTATATTATTTTGCCGGTTTCAATGCTTTAAATCAGGCAGAAGAACAGATTATTCAAAAACTGCTGAAAAACAACCAGGCAAAAATTTTCTGGGACACTGATGCTGTTTTTTTAAACGATATGGATCATGGTGCCGGATACTTTGCCCGGCGAATCAAACAAAACTGGTCGTATTATAAAACGCATCCTTATGAATGGATCGTTGACGAATTCAAACACAAAAAGAACATTGAAATCATTAGTACGCCGAAATCAGTCGGTCAGGCAAAAATTGTGGGAACGGTTATTGAAGAGTTGCAACGCACGAATGAAAATCTACAGAAAACAGCTATCGTTTTATCCGAAGAAAATCTGTTAATTCCGGTGCTGTACGCCTTGCCAAACACGGTAACTTCTTTAAACGTAACAATGAATTACGACAGTAAATCAAATCCGGTACAGTTGTTTTTTGCCAAATGGTTTAAAATGCAGGCAAACGCTTTAAGCCGCAGAAAAAGCAAGGCTGTATTCTATCATAAGGAAGTATTGGATGTTTTATCGCATCCGTTAATTGAACATCTGGCTCAAACAAAAGAAATCGTATCTGAAATCAACAAACGGAATTTATCTTTTTTTGATCTTGGAAAATTAGATTTTATTACATCAGAAAATAAGTTTTTAAACTTAATTACCAAACCATGGAACAACGATGTTCTGGAAATTATCGAAAGAATAGAGCAGATTGTTTTCTCAATTCGGGATCATCTGCGTGCCAACAACGATGATATTTCACTGACTTTTTTATACACTTTTCATCAAGTAATGAATCAGATCAAGAACTATCAATTAAAATATGGTGTGATTGATACTGTTCAGCAATTGCAAACCATTTACAAACAGGTTGCCGATATTGCCGAGGTCTCGTTTGAAGGTGAACCATTAGAAGGATTACAGGTTATGGGCGTTTTGGAAAGCAGGGTGTTAGATTTTGACAATGTTATTGTTACATCGTTAAACGAAGGAAAGTTTCCTGCCGGAAAGTCTAATAATTCTTTCATTCCTTACGATGTTAAAATGGAATTAGGATTACCCACTTTTAAAGAAAAAGATGCTATTTACACCTATCACTTCTACCATTTGTTATTGCGTGCCAAAAATGTTTATTTGCTGTACAATTCCGATTCAGAAGGATTAGATGCCGGTGAAAAAAGCAGATTCATTACGCAATTGATATTAGACCGTCAAAACAATCACACGGTAAAAGTGAATAATTATTTCGCAAAATCGCCCGAAACGATAAATGAACCACTTGTCATTGAAAAATCAGAATTGCTGCAGAGCCGTTTAAAAGAAATTGCTACCAACAAAGGGTTTTCTCCTTCAGCCATTGGTAATTACATGCGTGATCCCATTCAGTTTTATATGCAACGAATTTTGGGTATTCGCGAAGTAGAAGAAGTAGAAGAAAACATTGCCTTAAACACCCTGGGAACCATTATTCATGGGGCTTTAGAATATTTATACACTCCGTTTGTCGGTCAAAAATTAACAGTTGAAATGGTCAATGAAATGATAGAAAGACATGAGCTTACGGTTGCAGAACAGTTCCATTTAAATTATTCCGATAATGCCGATAAACAAGGAAAAAACCTTTTGGCGTTTGAAGTGGCAAAACGAAATGTACATCATTTTCTAATGTTAGAAAAAGAGTTATTGCAGGCAGGTGATGTTGTTGAAATTATTGGTTTGGAACAAAATTTAGAAACTGTTTTGAGTGATGAACGATTGCCTTATCCGGTAAAATTATCAGGAATTGCCGATAGAATTGAAATACGAAACAATGTATTGCGAATTATTGATTACAAAACCGGAAAGGTTGATTTAAATCAGGTACAAATTAAGGAAATTAATGACATTACAACCGATCTAAAGTTTGAAAAAGCCATTCAGCTGTTACTCTACGGATTCATGTATCAAAAGGAAACCAGCTTACCCATACAAGCCGGAATTTATTCGTTTAAAAACAGGAAATCAGGTTATTTGATTTTTGGTTTAAAGCAAGATAAAATCGTTCAGGAATTTATTACTAACGAGCTCTTGATTGATTTTAAAACAGAACTGGTTCGTTTGTTGAATGAAATTTTGAATCCTGAAATTGCGTTTGAAGAGAAAATCGATTAACCGTTTTTCTTCAAGAAACCGATTATTATTGCAAGAACTTTTGCTTCTTGTTCAATTGTAGAAACGTGTCCGCCCGGAATAATTTCTAAAGCAACTTTGGTACCTTCGGTTTGATTTTTAACATCTTCTAACGGAATGATTGTATCGTTTTCGCCGGCAATCATCAATTTGGGGTACGGACTAAAATGCAGCAACGCCTCGCGGTCTATTCTGATTTTCATTCCTTCTAACGCGGCAATAATTCCCTGTACCGGCGTTTTTAGAGCTTGCTGTGTCAATGCTTCAATTTGCTTGGAAACCAATTTATGAGCATCGGCACTAAATAAATTCTGAACTGCCATTCTTACAAATGCGGTACTGTTTTTTTTAACAACTTCAATGGCACGGTCGCGGTTTATTTTACGTTCAGGAGAATCAGGTTGAGCAGAAGAATTCAACAAAATCATTGAACGGATATGGTCAGGATACAGCTCTGCAAACGCCAAAGCCACATATCCCCCCATAGAATGACCAATCAGTGAAACCTTTCGCAAACGAAGATCAGCAATTAAAGCAAAAAGCATATCTGCCTGGTCTTCCATCGTGTGAATGTATCCATAACATTCGCTTTTTCCATGTCCTAATAAATCAACAGCAATTACACGATAGCGTTTTTCTAAATGCGGTATGATATTTTTCCACATAGTTGCATCCTCTAAGAAACCATGAAGCAACAAGACAACATTGCCCTTTCCTGAGTCGCTATAACTTATTTTGGTATTTTTATAATTAAACAAATTCAATGCTTTTTTAAGCAAAAATAATAAACAATTCTCAAAAAAAAGAGTCTTTTTAAATTGCAAACTATATTGTACTTTTGCTAAAAATACTACGTACTTATGAAAACAAAACTTTTGTATCTAACTTTTGGGTTCTTTATTGCCTTCAATGGAAATGCACAGGACTCTTTATCAAAAAAACGCACCATTATTCGTGAAATTCCCGTTTATCGAGAGGTAGATGTTATGGCATCTTATCGTGGAGGATATGAAGTGCTGTTAAAACGCATTGAGGCTGCAACAAAGAATTGTAAAACAGGATCGTTTAAAGGTAAAGAAGCCACAATAGTGATTGACGTTTTAATTACCGATAAGGGAAAAGTAGCTAAAATAGAATTTGTAAAATCTCCTACAAGTTTATGCAATGACGCCATTAAATCTACTATTGAAAATGCCACTCAGTGGATACCCGGACGAATTGATAACAAGCCTGTAAATTCATATTTACAGCTGACTGTTAATCTTTCGAATGCACATAATAGCAACAGCAATGCTATAAATCGTTTGTAATCAGATAAAAAATATGATGTATTACAACATTAAGGAAATCACCAACAATAAAAATTAAAAAGATATTTTTATTTAAAACAAATAAAAATAACCTATTTTTGTAATAAAATTTTTATCATGAATACAACAAACACACAACAAGCACAAAAAGAAGCTAAACCCATTGCACCAAAAGTAAAAGAACTGGTTGCAAATTCAAAATCGGTAATCTTAGCAACCGTTGATGCACAAGGAATACCAAATGCAAGCTATGCTCCGTTTGTAAAAATAGGAACAACATATTACGTTTTGGTTTCTTTTATGGCAAGACACACACGCAATTTAAGAGATCAAAAAAATGTTTCAATGATGTTTATTGCTGATGAATCTTCATCAAAACAAATTTACGCCCGCGAACGTTTAACTTTTGATGTAACGACCAACCAAATTACAAGAGATTCTGATCAATGGAATGTTGTTTTAGAACAATTAAAAGAAACACACGGAAAAGTAGTTGATGTAATTTCTGCTATGGAAGATTTTATCATGATTGCTTTAAATCCGGTAAAAGGTTCGTATGTAAATGGTTTTGGAAGTGCGTATTTCATCGATGAAAATTTAGAGGTTTTAGAGCACCGAAACGATATTAACCACGGTACAAAACAAGACTAATACCATATATAAACTCCTTCAAAAAATGAAGGAGTTTCTTTTTTACAAAACTTTATACAGCACCGGTTTACTTGGCGATGCATCATTTTCAAACGAAGCTATTTGTAAGTTTAAAATATACGAACCATCTTTAATTTCGTCTTCTACAAAAATTAATTCGGTAATGGTACAGTGAAAGCGGGCATCATGATTTACCTTCTGAACATTTTTTACATTCCAGAACGCTTTGTGCGATACTAATTTTCCTTCATCAATTTCTTTATCCACGCTGGGCAAATCAATCAACAAATGCTGAATACCTAACGATGCAATAAATAAAGCAGCTTCTTCTAATAAATAAGCAGGATTGGTATTCGAATACTTTTTATGCTTTTTTTCTGATGAATTAGGCAACGTACGAATTACAATCGCCTCGGGCATTTTTCCGTTTAAAGCTGATTGGATATTCTTTTTGGTAATTACCAAATCACCGCCTTGATATTCTGGTGTAACCGAAATTAGTTCTGCCGTAAAAAAGAAGGTTCCCAGCGTTTGATTAATTGAATAAAAATCCTTGGTGATATGCCCTAAACACTCGGTATGCGTACCATGTCCGTGTGGATTGAACAAAATATTATTAAAATTTGTCGATGATTTTCCAGATGCCACACTCCCTACAAAATCGCCCATAACCACCGGATTTATTTCTGGTTTATCCAAATACCAGGCAATAGGGTTTTGTTCATTATTCTGAATAGGTAATGAAATGTCTATTGGCTTAGACAAATCAATTTCGTACGCTTTGTTGTTATATTGAATAGTTGTTTTCATTTCTATATTTTTATTCACTACTAACCGACTAACTTTTCAAAATTAAGGAGCTTCCCATTGTGGTTAGCTCCTTTTTTCATATTTTGGTTTTACGACAAATCAAAAATATGAGCAATAAAGATACAGAAAAGAAATTAGTCGGTCAGCCGATTTTCAAACAAATCATCAATTTTATTCCAAAAGATAAATTTGATATGCTTGTCTACAAGCATAGTTC
>NZ_FNXE01000034.1 GCF_900108395.1 Paenimyroides marinum
TTTGTGGCATTGAGCCCGACATTGTAGGAAAAGAGGTGCTGTGCAAAATATCCGCTGCCAATTTGCCCGAATTTCAAAAATATCAAAACATACTTACGCTTAAAGGCTTTTCCCCAAACACCATTCGCACCTATTCCATTGAGTTTGCCCAACTGCTGTACGTGCTTAAAGATTTTCCTGTACAGAAGCTTTCACCCGAAAGGCTGCAAAGCTATTTCCTGTATTGTTTTAGAGAACTGAAACTTTCCGAAAACCAAATTCATAGTCGTATAACCGTCTAAAATGGTTTGTTTTATGAATGTTTTGTGGTTGTTGCGTATAACTTTCTTGATTTTTTTAGATAAAATGGATAAGAAAATACAACTTTTAGAGGTTAAATGATACCGTTTCAATTCAATATCAATTTTTTACATCCAGTGCATCACGCAACGCGTTGCCAATCATCATAAAAGAAACAACCACCAGGCTCATTGCCAAACCGGGAATTAATGCCAAATGTGGTTTTCCTAAAATAATATAGTTGTAGTGTTCTTTAATCATGCCTCCCCAGCTGGGTACCGGAACCTGTGCTCCTAAACCTAAAAAGCTTAAGCCGCTTTCTACTAAAATTGCCGAGGCAAAATTGGCGGCAGAAATCACAATAACCGGAGCCATAATATTGGGAATAATGTGCTTAAAAATAATCCGCGAATCTGAAAAGCCCAAAGCCCGTGCAGCGGTTACATACTGCATTTGTTTAACACTTAGTACCTGTCCGCGTACCACTCGGGCAACTTCTACCCACATGGTTAGTCCCACGGCGATAAAGACCTGCCAGAATCCTTTGCCTAATGCCAACGTAATGGCAATTACCAAAAGCAGGGTAGGGATAGACCATATCACGTTGATCAACCAAAGAATAAACGCATCAATTGTGCCACCATAATATCCGGCAAGAGCCCCCAATGAAATGCCGATAATCAAAGAAATAAAAACAGCAACAAAACCAATGGCTAACGATACGCGGGCACCTACAATTAACCGGCTTAAATAATCGCGGCCTTGGGTATCAGTACCTAACCAGTATTTTTTAGTTTTAATAAACTGCTGTTCAATTTCACTGGAATTTTGGGTTGGAAAAACATCTGTTAAAAGATATTTTGTCTGAGCTGTGGAAGCATCGACCGAAAATTCCTGATAATAAAGTGTATCGCCCTTAAAACGGTAGTTTAAAATGGGGATAAATTCTTCTTTTATTTGTTTTCCCGTAAAATAATCCACCAAGGAAATTTTCTTGTTTTCTAACGGAATATTAATTGTTTTGACTGTAAAACCAGGTTTCTGAGTGCTTATAGCTATGTCGCCGTTGTTCGCATTTACGGTATTGTCTGGTGCAATAACGTAAGCAAACAAAGCAATGATACTTAAAATAACGATAAAGACTAATGAAAAAACGCCCCAAGAATTCTGTTTAAACTTTTGGAGCGCTTTTTTATTTGCCGAAACAAATTTTTTAAACACTTTTTTATTTTTTAGTCCAATTTTTTAAATCTCAAATTTAATTAATTGCTTTTAAATCCTTTAAAACATTGACCGCTTCATTCACATACATGTCGTTGTTTAAGCTTTTAAACCAGCGGTTGCGTTTGTTTTGCTGCACGGTATCGTTTTTAATCAATGCTTCTTCGCCTGGCAACGATTTAAAAGTTAAACTGTTTTTGTATTTTTTTAGCACATTAAATTTTTTCGATTGCTCTTCCAGTTGTTTTGACCGTGCAATATACTCTTCGTACTGTAAAGGGAAAGAATTGTCGTCTTTTTGTTCTTTCACCCATTGTGCACTTTCGTCTAACAGTTTAAATTCGTTATTGGCAGCAACGCGTTGTTTGCTTTTTTCGATAATTGGCGCAAAATTAAAATCAAAGGTGGTGTAACGGGCTTTGGCAATTTTGTCCCACTGCATGGCATTGTCGTTATCACGTTCGCCTGTGTCGATATACAGGAAGCGATCCGGTAAAACAATATCGCTTTCAACACCTTTTAACTGGGTGGACCCGCCATTTACACGATAGAATTTCTGAGTGGTGAATTTCATGGCACCCAAATCGCCAATTTCTTTATTGCCAAAACGGTTCAGGTCGATTAAATTTTGAACGGTTCCCTTTCCGTAAGAATGTTTCGAACCTAAAACCAGTCCACGATTGTAATCCTGAATGGCTGCTGCAAAAATTTCAGAAGCCGATGCTGAATAATTGTTAATTAAAACAACCAACGGTCCGGACCACTGAATTTTGTTGTCGCGGTCGTACAGCACATCATTTGAACCGGATTTTGTTTTTACCTGAACCACCGGTCCTTGCGGAATAAACAAGCCCACCATATTTACAACCGTTTGTAATGAACCACCACCATTGTTGCGTAAATCCATCACAATTCCTTCAACGTTTTGTTCTTTCAGATGTTCAATTTCTTTCGCAACATCTTTAAAGGCATCTCGGTTTTTTTTGTTTTCAAAATTAATGTAGAACTTAGGTAAATGAATGATTCCGTATGTACCTTGCGGGGTTTCAATAACCGACGATTTGGCAAAAGTATCTTCAATCTCAAATTCATCGCGAACAATAGAAATTACTTTTACAGAGCCATCTACTTTTTTCACGGTCAGTTTCACGGTAGTTCCTTTTTTGCCTTTGATCATTTTCACAACTTTCTCTAAACGCATACCGGCAACATCAACAGGTTGTTCGTCGCCCTGAGCTACTTTTAAGATAACGTCGCCATTTTCTAATTCGCCTTGTTTCATGGCAGGACCGCCCGGAATAATTTCGGTAATTTCTACATTGCTATCCTTTTTGCGAAGCTGTGCACCAATCCCTTCCATAGAACCCGACATGCTTTCGTCGAATTTTTGTTTGTCGTCCGGAGCAAAATAGTTGGTGTGCGGATCAAATTGTTCTAACAAAGTGTTCACATAAACCGATAACCACTCGTCGCGCGAAATTTCTTCAAAAAACTCAAAAAATTCATTCAAAGATTTTAAAGCGGTTTCACGTGATTCTTTCTCTAATTCGGCAAACGGCTTTTTAGGTTCTTTGTTTAAGGTATCGTTTTCCTGCAACTTTAATTTGTCTTCAATGCCTGATAAAACGCTTAATTTTAGTTGTTTGCGCCAACGTTCTCTCAGTTCTTCTTTAGACTTTGCCCAAGGTTGTTTTTCGTAATCGGTATTAATGGATTCTTTAACCGAAAAATCAATAGGATTTTCCAGGATGTCTTTATAATACGTTTTTGCTTCTTTTAATCGGGCTGTAAACACAGAATAACTTTCATTAAAGAACCCTATTTGTTGGTTTTTAAATTCATCATCCAGTTCGGTTTTGTATTTGTTCAATCCGTCAATATCGGTTTGTAGCAAATAGCGTTTGTTTCCATCTATTATTTTTAGATAATTGGTAAATACTTTTTCAGAAAAATCATCGTTTAATTCAACCGGATGATAATGTGCATTTTGTAAAACCAAATTTAAAACTCCCATTAAAAAAGCTTCTTTTTCCGGATTTGGATCGTTTGATTTTTTTGATGGGATAAAACTCCACAATGCAGCGGCAAGTGCCACCACAAGTAATATTACTTTATAATTTCTCTTCATAAATTGCCAAATAGCAGTCATCAATAAATTTTCAACTAAAGTAAATAAAATTTGTATTTAAAAACTATTAAAGCTTAAATAAAATTTTGTTAACTGTTTTAAGCGGTACGCTATTTTAAAGTAAGGTTCAATTAAAATTACTATTTTTACAAGGATAAATTTTTTAAAACAGAGGTTTGCCGGATTATTTGGTCAGACGTTTAAAAAAGCAAATAAAAAAACAGATGAAAAAACCATTGATTTTAGTAACGAATGATGACGGTATCACAGCACCGGGAATTCGTACTTTAATTAGCATTATGAAAGAAATAGGGCAGGTAATTGTCGTGGCACCAGACAGTCCGCAATCGGCAATGGGGCATGCAATTACCGTAAACAACACCTTGTTTTTGGAACAAGTACATATTGATAAAAGCGATGTTAAGGAATTTGCCTGTTCGGGAACGCCGGTAGATTGTGTAAAGATTGCGATTGACCAGATCATCAAAGCAAAGCCCGATATTTGTGTTTCGGGCATCAATCACGGATTTAATTCGGCATCAAATGTTATTTATTCAGGAACCATGTCTGCAGCTGTAGAAGCCGGAATGAGCGGTATACCTGCCATTGGTTTTTCTTTGGGCGACTTTAGCTGGAATGCCGATTTTGAGCCTATAAAAAAGTTTGTGAAACAAATTACGCAGCAAACCCTGAAACACGGATTGCCGGAAGGTGTGGTTTTAAATGTTAATTTTCCCAAACTGGAAGAAAAAGAACTAAAAGGAATTAAAGTTTGCAGACAGGCAAATGCCACGTGGGTTGAAAAATTTGACGAACGTACCAATCCGCACGGAAAAAAATATTACTGGTTAACCGGAACTTTTGTAAATCACGATAAAGGCGAAGATACCGATGAATGGGCACTGGCAAACGGATACATCTCAGTAGTGCCTGTGCAGTACGATTTAACGGCGTACCATGCCATGCAACAACTTAACACCTGGGAATTATAATGAGTAAATTTTTGAAATTTTTATTGGGAACATTCTGCGCATTGCTTGTTTCGTTTATTGTGGGCTGTGTGCTTTTTAAATTGTTTACCGGAATAAATCCCTTAACGGGCTGGGCTATTTTTGTTTATAACGATGTAGCTTCTAAAGCATTTTCTATAGGTGCTATTCCAAATATTGGTTTGTTTTATTTGTTCCTGAACCGTGACAATTATTACAGTGCCCGCGGAGTTATTTTTTCGTTTATATTAATTGGTTTGTACATTATTTTTGGTTGATGAGATACTACATTATTGCCGGTGAAGCTTCGGGCGATTTGCACGGAGCCAATTTACTAAAAGTCCTTTTTAAGACCGAACCCGATGCCGAAGTGCGTTTTTGGGGAGGCGATTTAATGCAGCAGGTTGGAGGAACGTTAGTAAAACATTATAAAGATTTGGCATTTATGGGATTTGCCGAAGTAATTACCAATTTAAGAACCATTTTAAAAAATATTGAATTTTGTAAAAAGGATATTAAAGCTTTTAATCCCGATGTGATTATTTTTATTGATTACCCGGGTTTTAATATGCGTATTGCCAAATGGGCGAAACAGCAGGGCTTTGATACCCATTATTACATATCGCCACAAATCTGGGCGTGGAAAGAAGGCAGGATAAAAGCCATAAAACGCGATGTAAACCAAATGTATGTGATCCTTCCGTTTGAAAAAGATTTTTATGAAAAAAAACATCAGTATCCGGTACATTACGTGGGGCATCCGTTGTTAGACGAAATAGAGGAATTTAAGAAAAATCAATCGGGGAATTTTAATGAAAAGCATCAGTTAGACGATCGCCCTATTATTGCTTTATTGCCCGGAAGCCGCAAACAGGAAATCTCTCGGCTGCTGACAGAAATGCTTCGTATTGTAAACGATTACCCCCAATTTCAGTTCGTTATTGCCGGTGCACCAAGTTTAAACGCTGCTTTTTATCAGCCATTTATCAAGCAGGAAAATGTAAAATTAATACTCAACGATACGTATAACTTATTGAATAACGCTTATGCGGCAATTGTAACTTCGGGAACGGCTACGTTAGAAACAGCCTTGTTCAACGTGCCGCAAGTAGTGGTTTATAAGGGAAATGAGATATCTTATCAAATTGCCAGGCGAATCATCAATTTAAAATATATTTCACTGGTAAATTTAATTATGGATGAACCTATTGTGACCGAGCTTATTCAAAACGAATGCAACACCACCAACATTAAAAAAGAATTTGATAAAGTTATTAACAAAAATTATCGGGATGAAATGTTTGTAAAGTACCGTGAATTAAGTGAAAAGTTAGGCGGAGGCGGTGCAAGCGAACGAGTTGTCAACATTTTGAGGTCTTTTTAAGAAAACTTTAAGATAATTTTAATAACCTTGAGAAAATTAAAAAACCTATATTTGTGATTAACCAAGCAAAGATTATAAATTCTATATCAAAATATTAATTAATGAAAAATTTAGCTTTAACGTTGGTAACTTTGTTTACTGTATGTTTAAGCACAGAGGTAACTGCTCAAACGGCAACTAGAAAAGTTACTACTGTGACAACCACATCGCAGAAAGCAAAAGAAGAAGCTACACTTGCAAACATTAATAAAACAATGAATGCAATTGATGATGAACTAGATAACAAAACTTCAAAGAAAACCGAAAAAACAAAGTATTGTTATTTAACTGAACAGTTGCTTAACGTGGCTAATGACTATCGGGGAATTCGTTACCAATGGGGCGGAATGTCGCGTTCAGGTATGGATTGTTCCGGATTTGTTAAAACTGCTTTTCATCAATTTAGTATTGAACTTCCAAGAACTTCCAGAGAAATGGCGTCACGAGGCGAACGTGTCTCTAAGAGCGAGGCTAAACCGGGAGATTTAATTTTCTTTAAAAACGGTGGTTCAAGAGTAATAAATCACGTAGGCATTGTAATTGAAGTAGATGGAGATGATCTTAAATTCATCCATTCGGCAACTTCAAAAGGTGTTTCCATAAATTCGACTTCAGAGCCTTATTACAGTAGAGGGTTTGTACAGGTAAACCGCGTTTATGACAGACAAGTATTATAGTTAGTTATTTAATATTCAAAAATTTCTTACCTTTAGTTTTATGAAAAAGGTAATGAAATATCCAATTTATCCCATTACATTTTTTTATGTTAGTGGGATTTTTTTTAGCCTGCATTTAAGGCTGCCTTTTCTTACGGTTTTAGTTGCCTTTATTTTATCGTTGTTGGTACTGTTTTTCCTTTATATTCAAAGAAAAAATGGCTTCCATTCCAAACGCAATCTGTTTACCTTAATAACTGTTTGTGTTGCATTTGCATCATTAGGATCTTTAATTCACCATTTTAAAAACCAGCATGGAATCATTAATGATCTAACAAAGCAAGAATTTACCCTAAAAGTTACCGAAGTTTTAAAATCAAATGCCTATTCGTACAGAGTTTATGCCGATTTGCTGTCAAATGACCGGCAACCCAGCGTTTTGGTTTCTTTCTCAAATAAAGATTCGTTGCCAATGGTAGGAGCGGTTTATAAGCTTACAGGAACGATTAAAGAAATTCCTGAACCCAAAAATCTGTATGATTTTAACTACAAAAAATACCTTCAGAATAAGCACATCCACTATCAGATTCATTCCGTTAATTCCCCAATAAAAATAGCCGAACAACCTTCATTAAACAGCAGGATCATTCATTTTAGAAATGATTTGGTGGAACAATTCTCAGGTTTGGGTTATTCAAATGAAACAAAAGGGTTTATTGAAGCGTTACTTTTCGGAATCAAAACCAATTTGCAGGACGATATCCAACAGCAATTTAAAGATTTCGGCATATTGCACGTACTGGCTGTATCGGGTATGCACGTGGTGTTGCTGTTTTCTACCATATCTTACGTTTTAAAACATTTGCGTATTCCTAAAAATGCAATTACAATCGTGTTAATTGTTTTTCTTTTGATTTTTAGTTTAATGGCAGGTTTTTCAGGGTCGGTGGTTCGTGCAGCATTAATGTGTCTTATGACGATGGTAGGCACTTTAACCGGTCGCAGGGTTCACACTATTAATTTGTTGGTGGGCAGTATGTTGCTTATTTTGCTTGTGGAACCTAATTATTTGTTCGATGTTGGTTTTCAGTTAAGTTATCTGGCAGTGTTTTCAATTGTTTATTGTTATCCGGTTATTCAAAGGTATTTTACTTTTAAAAATTGGATTCTAAACTATTTTGGTCAGTTGGTTGGTGTATCATTGGTCGCGCAATTAGGCGTGTTGCCGTTGAGTATTTATTATTTCAAGCAAATTCCGTTGCTGTTTTTAACAGGGAATATCATTGCCATTCCGTTAACATCTGTTTTATTGATCGGTTGGTTTGTTCAAATGGTTTTAAGTTTGATTTCGTTACCAATTGCAGTGTTTTTTACTCCGGTTTTAGATTACATCAGTACTTTTTGTTTTGATACGTTGACGAGGTTATCTGATTATTTTCCGATTAAAACAATGGATTATCACTTGAGTTTCGGACAAACAATTACAGCTTTGCTCTTAATTTTCAGTATTTTTTGGTTTTTAAAAAAGAAAAAAATCGAAACCGTATTTCTTTGTGTTGGGTCGATTGTTATGTTTCAACTAATCACGATTCATCAAGCAATAAGAAATAAAAATAAACAGGAAATTATTGTGATGAGCGATACAAAAGAAGTGGTTTTATTAAATCGAGAGAAAAATCAAGTACATCAGTTAGGAATTGCAAATGGATTTACCAAGACAAGTATTCAAAATTATATCTTGCAAACCCATGTAAAAAGGAAATTGGTTGATTCTTTGAAACATGCATTTACACTGAATAATGAAAGTTGGTTGATTATTGACAGCTTGTCGGTGTACCCCAAAAAGTCGTTTGATTATGTTATTTTGTGTCAAAATCCTGAACTGAATCTGGAACGTTTGATAAAAAATGTACAACCCAAATTAATTATTCTGCACAACAGTAATTACCACTATTTAACTGAAGAGTATAAGGCGTATTTTGATCAAAGAAAAATCCCTTACTATGATATGAAAAGTAAGGGAAGCTTTGTGATAAATTATAATTGAGGCAATAAGTCTTCGGGTGTGTTGTAGCCAATAATTGATTTTTCTATTTTTCCTTCTGAATTAATCACAACCATTGTTGGGTATCCCGGTACTCTTAAAAATTCAGTAAATTGGTGCATGGTATTTCTTGCATTTTTACGGGCTTCCTGATAATTTGGGTTGGTATATAATTTTCCGTTAAACTGAATTTCCTCGTTACCTTCCGCATTGAATTTTACGGCATTATACTTTTCATTGATTACTTTAGCAACTTTTGCGTCCGAAAATGTGTTTTTGTCTAACATTTTACAAGGTCCGCACCACACGGTGTAAGCATCAATAAAAATAGGTTTTTTATTCTTTTTTTGTGCTGCTACGGCATCTTTCATGGTCATCCATTTAATTTCCTGTGCCTGACTAACAACAGAAACTAAGGCAAATAATACAAATACAATACTTTTTTTCATGGTTTAATAATTTATGTAAATATAAAAAAATCCGATAGTAAAAACTACCGGATTGCATTTTTTCAAAAAGTGTGCCTTTATTTTACGCCGTGCATTAATTTTTTAAGAACAGGGTTCAGCATCATTACTAATAAACCTGCTACAATTGGTACAATGGTAAAGATTAAGAAGAATGTTGATAAAGAATACTCTTTTGTTATATTATCAATTTGCCCGCCTAAAATAGCAGCCAATTTGTTGCCAATTGCAATTGCCAAATACCACATACCAAACATAAAGGCAATCATGCGTGCTGGAACTAATTTTGATACATACGAGAGCCCGACTGGTGATAAACAAAGCTCTCCTAATGTGTGGAATAAATAAGCTAATACTAACCAAATAATTGATACGCGAACACCTTCTGAAATTCCGTAAGAACCGAACGCTAAGAATCCGAATCCGATTGCCATGATGATTAATCCTAATCCGTATTTTACAGCTGCTGAAGGATTATATTTTGAATCCCAAACACGAGAAACTAATGATGCCAAAGCAATAATAAAGAATGAGTTTAATGTAGAAAACCACGAAACGGTAATTTCTACTTGACTATCTTTAATCTCTGCAACTTTAGCAGGAACAACCTCTGATGGTTTGTTTTGATTTTTATATTCAGCATCTAATTTTGCTAAACTTTCTGGTGAAACTAATACAAATTTGTCTCCTTCTTTATGAATATTAATATCAGCTCCTTGTGTTAAAGCATCTTGAGAAGCTATATTAATTATATTATCAACAATTACATCGGTAGGTTTTACTAAATAAGAAGCTGTAACAGGTTCTAAATTAAAGATTGGTTGCCCTTTATCGTCTAAAACGGTTTTTCCTGCATCATCTATTTTAGCAGTTTTGATAGCTTTGTATGAAACATCGTAAGAGTGAGAAGTCCAGTTATAATTTAACATCCAAATTGCAGCAGCCCAAATTCCTAAGAATGTAAACGCTAAAACAACATTAGATAAAGCTGCTTTTTTAAATGTTTGTTTTGCTAATAAAATCAATACATAAGAAATGAACAATAATGGAACAACTGTTAATAAGGTATTGAAAATATTGAAAGCCATAGCGGCACTCCCAACTAAATTACGTTCTGTATTATCACGGGCAAAAATGACCAATGAGGTAGCTCCTTGCTCAAAAGACATCCAGAAGAAAATTACAAAGAAAGCAAAGATAATTACAGCAATCATACGGTCGCGGACTACTTTTGTGTAATTTGCTAAACGACGAATGACAACAAAGAAAAACAAAAATAATGCAATTAGAATAACCACATTTTGCCCTGATAAACCTCCAATAGAGAAGTGAAATAAGTTAATTCCTCCAATTGCACTTAAAGGATCATTGAATGCATATCCTAATCCTAAAAGTGTCATAATTACAATTAAGATTTGATCTAAAACGGAGAAAGGATTTGGTTTTTCTCCAGGTTCATATTTAGGAGTCTCATCATCAGATGTAATTTGGTTTCCTGTTTTTGAAGGAACTTCTCCAATATGTCCAAATAATGGTTTAGCTAACCAAAATTGTAATGTACCTAATAACATAAAGATTCCGGCTAAACCAAAACCCCAGTGCCATCCAACTTTTTCTGCTAAGAACCCACATAACATCATTCCAAAAAATGCACCAGCGTTAACTCCCATATAAAAAATGGTATAAGCTCCATCTTTCTTTTCTGGAAATGATTTGTACATTTCTGATAAAATAGAGGTCATATTTGGTTTAAAGAAGCCGGTCCCAATAACCAGACATGCCAATCCTAAATATAAAAATACCGGTGTGTCAAAAGCCATAAAGGCGTGACCCAGTGTCATGATGATTGCACCAATCACAACTGCCCATCGATAACCTATATATTTATCGGCAATAACTCCGCCAAAAATAGGAGTAATGTACAATAGCATTGCGTAGGTTCCATATAAGGCTGTTGCTTTTTCAATAGACCATTCCCAACCTGGATTTAAACCAATAACTGTAGCTGTTAAAAATTGAATTAATAAAACCCTCATTCCGTAGAACGAGAATCGTTCCCACATTTCAGTAAAGAATAGTACAAACAATCCGGAAGGATGACCTAAAACTTTGGATTTAAAAAAATCTGGATTAGCTGTTTCTGTTGCCATTATATAATTTTATTGTTTTATTAAAAGTGTTGAAAGATAGTTAAATTATTTAATTTATTAGCTGTACAAATTAAATTTTAACCGAAGTTGTTCTTTGTTTACGCTCTAATGGTTTGATAATTAGGCGATCGTAAATAGTTAACGATACAATAGAAAATATACCGATACCTACAATTACAAACCAAATTTTATTTGGGTTGTATGTTTCCCAAAGCATATTGGTCATATCCCAATGGCTCATTCCCAGTTTTTGTTCTGCCAAGGTAAAATATTCGTTTTTAGAAAAAGGAAAATGTATTTGACTGATATTTATGCTTTTAGAGGTTGCAAAATCTGTAAAAGACTGTTTAACAATAGTCCAATCAATTGTTTCGGCTTTTAGATTGAATTGTTTTTCAAAGGCTGAAATAGACATATTCAAAGCTTTTGATCCTTCTTCGATAAACTGCTCTTTAGTGACAACTTCGGGCATTTCAATGTTTCTGCCTGCCATTTCTTTTTTCAGTAACGATAATTTATCTGACCAAGATTGATATAAACTTCCCGAAATAATACTTGTTACAAAATAACTTGCAGCAACGGGTAAAAAGTATGTTCCCTGATACAAACCTTCTTTTCCTTTTGGTGTGATTAAGGCAATGAATGAAGATACGGTTGGACTTGACATCATTTCTCCGATAGCAAAAATCATGGTTCCAATAATAGTAAACCACACGTTACCCGAATAAAAAGTTAAACCGATACCAATGGTTGCTATCACCGCACCACGAATAACGGCATTAATGTGACGCATTTTAATTACAAAGAACGAAATAGTAATCTGAAAAAGAATAATCATCAACGAATCGATATTGGTAAACCATTCCGGTTTTACCTGTCCGTCTTGGGTTAACAAACTTCCTAATGCAGGAAGGTGCTCGTTCAACCAATTACTTAGTACTGCTGAATTTACCCAGTCTTCGATAAAGTTAGGTAAGGTGTTGAATAATTGGTTGAACATGGTCCAGAAACCAATCATTAACAGCAATAAAATTCCTAAACGGATGTCTTTCAATGCTTCAAAAATGCCTAATACAGATTCTTTTATTGCTGCTCCTATAGAATTTTTAGGTTTTTCAACCTTTGGTTCTTTGTAAAATAACAATAAAACGATTAAATTGATACCAATAACGATGGCTGCCTGAATAAAAATGATTTTCCAACCGTAAGTAGTTCGCAGTCCTGATGACATTGCCGGACCAATAAAACCACCAATATTAACCATCATGTAAAAAATACCAAAGCCCATGGTTCCTGTGGTTTCGTCGGTATTCCGTGCCACAATCGCCGATGCTACCGGTTTAAAAAACGCCGCACCTACAGCCACCAACAAGAAAACCATATAAACACTCCAATACGTGTTTACCTCGCCTAAAAGGTAGTAACCCGAAATCATGATGAGGTAAGCAATGGTTAACGATAGTTTATATCCGATACGATCAGCAATAACCCCAAAAACTAAAGGAAGAAAATAGAGTATTCCCACAACATTACTCATAATGTTTCCTTTTTGCACGTGATCAAAACCTAAACCACCGGTATCGGTCGATCCTACTAAATAAAGTCCTAAAAGGGTATAAATTCCGTACCATGCCCAGCGTTCCATTAGTTCCATGAAGCTGGCAATCCAGAAATTTTTATTGAAAGATCCTACCGTTTTAAAAAATGACGGTTTTGTATTTTCTGACATATTTTTAAGAAAGTTTAAAACGTACAAATAAAGTAAAATATTTAAAATTATGCACAAAAAAAGCGACTTTTTAGTCGCTTTTTAAAGATATGTTTTTATATACAATTAATTAATGCCGTGCATTTTTTTCTTTAATATAGGGTTTAGTAAAATTAGAATCAAAGCTGTTGCACCTGGTATGATAGCAAATATCATAAAGAAATACGACATAGAATGTTCTGTTGTGATTTTATCAATTGTTGATCCAAGCATACCTGCAATAAAGTTTGCAATTGCTGATGCTCCGAACCAAAAGCCGAATAGTAATCCAAGTAATTTTTTCGGAGATAATTTGCTTACATATGATAGTCCTACAGGAGATAAACATAATTCACCTGTTGTGTGAAAGAAATAAGCTATAATTAGCCAAATCATGCTTACAGAAGCAGTTTTTGCGCCTTGAGGTATTGAACTTGCACCATAAGCTAAGGCAGCAAAACCTATACCTACCAAAATAAGTCCTATTGCAAACTTTATGGGGCCTGAAGGATTCCAAATTTTTTCCCAAAATTTACTAAAAACAGATGCTAATGTAATAATGAAGAATGAGTTAAGTATTTGAAACCAAGAAGCAGCTACTTCGGTTTCCAATGAGCCAAATTCCTTTGAAACTTTCCAAAGACCTAATCCCCATATAATTATAAAAGATATTCCTGTGAAAATGATAGTGAGAGGGTATTCTTTAAATAGTTTTTTAGCTAAGTTTATCAGTACTATTGTCACAATAGCTATTGGTACAATTGTTAAAATGGCATCAATCCATTTAAAGGTAATTGCTGCGTTACCATCTAATACTCGTTGAGTATAATCTAAAGCAAAAATAGACATGGAACCACCAGCTTGTTCAAAAGCAAGGAAAAATACAATACTTGCCAGCATTAAAACAGCGACTACAATTAATCGGTCTCTCACTACATTTGAAGGAGTTTCAACTTCAGCTTGCTCTTCGTTATTTGCAATTTTTTTATTGTGAAATTCTTGAGTGTTTTTAGGACTTTCACCATTTATACCAAATACTTTTTGGGCAAAGTAGAACTGTAACATACCAAAAAACATAAACACACCTGCTAAACCAAAACCATAATGCCATCCTACCTTTTCACCTATATAACCACATAGTAGCATTCCTAAAAATGCCCCAGCGTTAATTCCCATGTAGAAAATGGTATAACCAGCATCTTTCTTAGCACTTGTATCAGGGTATAGGTTTCCAACCATTGACGAAATATTTGGTTTAAACATTCCATTTCCTAAAATCATTAACGCAAGTCCCAAATAGAAAAAGTTCGGACTAATACCTTCTAACGCCATTGATGCATGACCTAAAGTCATAATTAAAGCACCCCAAACAATAGCTTTTTTAGCTCCTGTTAATTTATCAGCAATCATTCCACCAATAAGAGGAGTAAGATAAACCAAACCGGTGTACCACCCGTAAAGAGTCATCGCATCTTCTCGGGTCCATTCCCAACCGCCTGAGGCTAATGTGCTAACTAAAAAAAGTGTTAATAATGCTCGCATACCGTAGTAGCTGAATCGTTCCCACATTTCCGTAAAGAAAAGAACAAAAAGTGAAGCAGGATGTCCCAACACAGTTTTTGTATCAGCACCTTGTTTTTCTAGATGTTTAGTTAATTCTAAATCGTTTGAATTATTCATTATATGTTGCGTTTTGTAATTTTATTTCGTAAAAATAAGTTAAATTTTTTGAACTACAATTTTTCTAAAATATAATCCGTCATTTTGGTATATAATTGTTCGCGGGTTTTGCCTCCGTAAATTCCATGGTTTTTATCGGGATAAATCAGCCAGTCGAAATTTTTGTTTAGTGAAACCAGTTTGTTGATTAAAAGCATACTGTTTTGCACGTGCACGTTATCATCTGCCGTTCCGTGAATTAACAAGAAATTTCCTTTTAGTTTGTCGGCATGGGTAATGGGCGAGTTGTTATCGTAACCCGAAGCATTTTCCTGCGGAGTGGTCATAAAACGCTCTGTGTAAACCGAATCATAGAAACGCCACGAAGTTACCGGTGCTACGGCAATGGCAGTTTTAAACACCTCGTTTCCTTGAAATAAGCAATTGCTACTCATAAATCCGCCAAAACTCCAACCCCAGATTCCGATTCGGTTTGCATCAACGAAAGATTCTTTTGCCAGCTGTTTGGCTACATAAATTTGATCTTCTACTTCGTATTTACCCAATTCTTTCTGGGTTACTTTTTTAAATTTTGCTCCTTTAAACCCTGTTCCGCGACCATCAACACAAACAATAACGTATCCTTTTTTCGAAAGCATAAAATGCCAGTAATCGTTAGAATCGAACCATTTATCGGCAACCTGTTGTGATCCCGGACCTGAATATTGATACATTAACACCGGATATTTCTTTTTAGGATTAAAATCTTTAGGTTTGATGATGTACCCGTTTAAATCGTTGCCAATTTCGTTTTTAAAGGTGGTAAATTCTTTTTTAGGCAGGTCGAATTTCTTTAATTTTTCTTCTAAAGAACTGTTGTTTAAAATTTCTTTGACCTTTTTACCTGACGATGTTTCCACCAACGTATAAGATGGTGCTTGGGTACTTGACGAATGGTTGTTGATAAAGTATTTAAAATCAGGACTAAATGTAGCACTGTTGGTTCCGCTTAAAGACGAAAGTTGTTTTTTGTCTTTTCCGTTCAACTGAATGCTGTACACATCGCGTTTGGTAGAGCCGTTTTCAACCGATTGGTAATAAATGGTTTTATTGTCTGGATTGTATCCGTAATAATCAGTTACTTCCCAATTGCCCGAAGTTACCTTGTTGTTTAAACTTCCGTCGCTGTTGTAATGGTAAATATGGTTGTAACCGTCTTTTTCACTCGTCCAGATAAAACTATTATCTTGTAAAAAAGTCAAATTATCGGTAACATCAACATATGCATTGTCTTTTTCGGAGAGAATGGTGGTTGTTTTACCAGAATTGGCATCTACAAACAACAGATTCAACTGATTTTGATGACGATTCAGCGTTTGAACGCTTAAAACATTGGAGTTGTTGGTGAATTTTATCCTTGGAATATAATAATCTTTTTCTGTATCAAGCGTTACATTTTGAGTGCTTGCTTTAACAACATCGTACAAATGAAGGCTTACTTTAGCATTGTTTTCGCCGGCTTTTGGATATTTGAAAACCTGTTGCTGCGGATACAATTCTTCGCCGTATATATCCATTGAAAAAACAGGAACTTCCGATTCATCAAACTTTATAAAAGCCAGTTTTGTACCATCGGTATTCCAGTCAAACGCGCGAACAAAAGCAAATTCTTCCTCGTAAACCCAATCGGTAATACCGTTAATGATGCTGTTTTTCTTTCCGTCTTTTGTAATCTGTGTCGTTTTTTTGGTAGCTACGTCAAAAACATACAAATTGTTTTCAAAGGCATAAGCTATTTTCGATCCGTTTTTGTTCAACAAAGGTTCCTGAATCGCATTCTCACTGATTTTTATCAATGATTTTGATGCGATATCGAACAAATAATAAACCGATGTAAACGAATGGCGGTAAATGGGATTGTAGTTTGTAGCGATTAAGATTTTATCGTCGGTTTTATTGATGGAATAATCCGAAATCATTTTAATTTCAGGAAAATCAGCACTGCTAAATAACGTTTGTACTTTTTCTAAGGTAGTAAAATCAAAGGCGTCAATAGTAAACGAGTTGGTGTTTCTGTTGTAATCTAAAACACTGTACTGGTTTTTGGTATGCAGCGTATTTAAAGCATTTAACTGATTGGTTCTAAAAGTTCCGTTCCAAATTTGTTCAACTTCTATCTGTTGTTGCGCGTGTATTGCTGTAATTGGTGCTGCAATAAGGGTAAGCGGCAGTAAAATTTTCTTCATAAAATAAAGCTGAAAATTAAAAAAGGGGAATTTAGGGATTTTTTTTATTTTTTGTGTTGATAATTTTAAATTTAATAGATTTATGAAAAATTGGATTTATGTATAAAAAACTTTTATTGCTTATTTTTTTGCTTTTAAATATATATGGTTGTGATCAGAATAAAACGAATTTTTCTTTTGAAAAAATCACCTTACATACCGAAATGTGTTTGGGGACTTGTCCCATTTATCACTTGGAAATAAATAATGATAAACAGATTAAGTTATTTGTTGAGGAATTTTATATTGAAGAATATTTTGAAAAGGATATATCCAGAATGGGTTATTTTACTGGTAAACTTTCTGAAAAAGAATTTGTGTATTTAATGAATCTATTGAGAAATATAGATTTTGAAGAAAAAGAAACTATTGAAGATCATTGTTGTGATGGATCTTTAAAAACAATTTCAATTTATTATAATAGAAAGATTAAAGTAATTAAAACAATGTTTCCTTCTGAAAAAACAAGAGGGATAGTTTCTTTTTTAATTGATGTATGCGAAAAGGATCAATTAGTTAGAACAAATGAAAAATTCGAGATTTAATTTTTCTGTTTTATAAAATGGTAAAATAAATCTGTGCATCTGTGGCAAATCAAAACCAAAACACAAAACCAAAAAAACGTATCTTTGCAAAAAAAATTCCGAATGAATATCGTTAACGGTTTTTCTAAACTTACGAAAGAGCAAAAAATAGAATGGTTGGTGTCGCAGTATTTTCAAGGCGATTTATCGGTTGTTTCTCTGTTAAAATCATACTGGAACAGCGATGTACAATTACAAAAACTGCATGATGAGTTTATAGAAAACACCATTACCAATTTTTATTTACCAATGGGTGTTGCACCTAATTTTAACATCAACGGAAAAACGTTCGCTGTTCCAATGGTTATTGAAGAAAGCTCAGTGGTTGCGGCAGCAGCAAATGCGGCAAAATTCTGGAGTAAACGCGGTGGTTTTAAGGCAACGGTTTTAGCCACAGAGAAAATTGGGAATGTGCATTTTATGTTCAAAGGTTCTAAAGAAAAATTAGTAACATTTATAGAAGGATTACAACCGGTTTTTAGAATCCGAACGGCTGAAATTACCCGAAATATGGAAAAGCGTGGCGGCGGCATTTTAAAAATAGATTTGATTGATAAAACCAATGAACTGTCTGGTTATTACCAATTACATGCTACATTTGATACCCGCGACAGCATGGGTGCCAATTTTATCAACTCTTGTCTGGAAGAATTTGCCAATGTACTTCGTGAAAAAGCGATGGAATATGAAGCATTTACGGCAGCTGAAAAAGAATCTTTACAGGTTGTTATGTCTATTTTGTCGAACTATGTTCCAAATTGTCTGGTTCGTGCCGAAGTTTCGTGTAAAATAGAAGATTTGAAATCAAAAGAAATCCAGAACCCGCAGGAATTTGCCGAGAAATTTGTGCAGGCAGTCCGCATTGCAGAAATTGAAACCTATCGTGCTGTAACGCACAATAAAGGAATTATGAACGGTGTAGATGCAGTGGTTTTGGCTACAGGAAACGATTTCAGAGCAATTGAAGCCGGTGTGCACGCATTTGCAGCGAAAAATGGAAAATACACATCGCTTTCGCACGCTGAAATTGTGAATGATGAATTCCGTTTTTGGATGGATTTACCGTTGGCGTTAGGAACAGTGGGGGGATTGACCAATCTGCATCCAATGGTAAAATTCGCTTTGGAATTGTTAGGAAAACCCAACGCCAATGAACTGATGGAAATTATTGCCGTGGCAGGATTGGCACAGAATTTTGCAGCAATAAAATCGTTGACCACTACAGGAATTCAACAAGGACACATGAAAATGCACTTGATGAACATTCTCAATCAATTACAGGCGACTGATGATGAACGGAAAGAAGTAGCGGCACATTTTCAGGAACAAACGGTTTCGCACAGAGCAGTGGTTGATTTTGTGGAAAATTTGAGGAGAAAGTAAGGGGAAGTTATTGCCCCACAGATGTACAGATATTTTTTTTAAGATTATCGAAGTTATTAGAGTTTCGTCAGTTCGAGCTTGTCGAGAGCTTAAATTAAAGAACTTCTCGATACAGAATTTTTCCAAAATTCTTACTCGAAGTGACGTAACTAAACGATATTTTTATACTTCATAAAAGATTATAAATGAAATTTTACAGCAACGGAAAACTCTTTATTTTAGGCGAATATTATGTGCTCGAAGGTGCAAAAGTCTTTGCGTTGCCTACAAAATTTGGTCAAAGCTTAGATGTTTTTCCTATTAAAACCAAAACCTTAAGCTGGAAAAGTTATGATGCCGATGGTTCGGTTTGGTACAACGATGAGCTTTTAATCAGCGACATTCTTGCAAATAATCAAACTTCCGATGATAAAATTAGGAATACGTTGATTGATATTTTGCATCAGGCAGATTTGATAAACCCTAACGTTTTAAGAAACAGAGGTTTTGTGGTAGAAACCCAACTGACTTTTCCCAGAAATTGGGGGTTGGGAACTTCATCAACCTTAATAAATAACATTGCACAATGGTTTGAAATTGATGCTTTTGAATTGTTGCAACGCTCGTTTGGTGGTAGCGGTTATGATATTGCCTGTGCACAAAATGATAGTCCGGTAACTTATCAGGTAAAAAATCATCAGCCCATTGTTGAGCAAGCTACTTTTAATCCCTCTTTTAAAGATCAGATTTACTTTGTGTATTTAAACCAAAAACGCGACAGTAAAGAAGCTATTGCCAATTTCAGAAAAAAACAAAAAAATCTGACTAGCGAAATAGAAGAAGTTTCACAAATGACGGATGAATTATTGAAAATTCAGGATTTGGAAACTTTTATATCATTCTTTAAACGCTACGAAAAAAAATTAAGCACCATTTTAGAAACACCAACCATTCAGGAACAGTTATTCGCTGATTTTGACGGATTGGTAAAAAGCCTTGGTGGTTGGGGGGGCGATTTTGTGATGGTGGCAAGTAGAGAAAATCCAACAACTTACTTTAAAGAAAAAGGTTTTTCGGTTATTTTACCATATCGGGAAATGATCTTATAAAAAAGACACCGATATTTAATATCGATGCCTTTTTTCGTTTGTTTGTTGTTAAAAAATTGGTTAGATTGAATAGTTATTTTTCCGGTCTCAACTTGTCACTGTATGTGATTTTGTAAGGTTTCTCTTCGTCCGGATTGCCTTTCATTACATATACAAACTTATGCTTACTTGCCTTATTAGTATTTATATAAATCGTTTTTTTAGTAGCTTTATCATAAATGCTGGTAACTTCGGTATTTACAATGCGCATGTTTTTTGCCAAACCTGTTGTTTTGTTGGTTAAAACACTGCCTTTGTAAAGGGTGGAATTATCATTCTTTACAATAACATCTTCGCCGTTAAAACCTTGTGTAAAGAACAAAATAGAATATTGTTTGTCTGTTGCGTTATATGCTTCTAGGAATTTTTGTTGAGCACTTTCGCTCACCGCCCTGAAATCGTTTCTGGTTTGTTCGGTAAAGAAAATTTCTTCTTTTTTGTCAGATCTAACAAGTTCTTTTTTATCATTTGTATCAGAATCTTTTTCACTGTTTTTCTTGGCAGTTGTTTTACATGAAACCACGCTTAACATACCCAAAGCCAGAAGTAGTATTTTATATTTCATTATAAATTTCATCTTATTAGGAAATATGATTTGTTATCTTTGCAAGATACGGATTTATTAGCATAAATCGTTCCAAAAGTAAAAATAAGAACAATTGAGTATTTACACTTGATTGTCTTCTGAAAATCCACATTTTGTAGAAATTTATTGTAGAAATATATGCACAATTTTGATGTAATTGTTGTTGGTGGTGGTGCGTCGGGCTTTTTTACAGCAATAAACCTCGCCGAACAGAGCCCCGATCTGCGTATCGCTATTTTAGAACGCGGAAAAGAGGTTCTGAGCAAGGTGAAAATTTCCGGCGGAGGTCGCTGTAATGTCACACACGCTTGTTTTGTGCCTAATGTACTTACAAAATTTTATCCTCGGGGCGAACGTGAATTAAAAGGACCTTTTCATACGTTTTGTACGGGTGATGTAATGCAGTGGTTTGAAGATCGCGGAGTTGTTTTAAAAATTGAAGACGACGGTCGGGTTTTTCCTGAAACAGACAGTTCGCAAACAATTATCGATTGTTTTTTAAGCGAAGCAACATCGTACGATATTAAAATTATTATCCAAACCATTGTGCAATCTATTCAAAAAACAGATGATTTTTGGTCGTTGGCAACTTCAAAAGAAACGTTTCGGTGTAAGCAATTGGTCGTAGCAACGGGGAGCAATACCAAAATTTGGGATTTGTTGCAAACAATCGGACATTCCATTATAAAGCCTGTTCCGTCGTTGTTTACATTTAATATTAAAGACGATCGTATTAAAGATTTAATGGGTGTTTCGGCAGAAATGGTAACCGTAAAAGTAAAAGATACTAATTTAAAAGCTACCGGCCCCTTATTGATTACGCATTGGGGTATGAGCGGACCTGCTATTTTACGACTTTCAGCTTGGGGAGCACGGGAATTGTTCGATAAAAATTATCAGTTTCAGTTAATCGTTAACTGGACAAACGACTATGTTTTCGATGAGGTTTTGGAAGAATTGATGCAAAACAAACAGGAACATCCCAGGAAAACTATTTTTAAATATCCGCAATATAATCTCACGCATCGTTTGTGGCAGCAATTGGTCAAAGCAGCCGACATTTCAGAAACAATGACTTGGGCTGATGTTTCTAAAAAATACTTGGTCAAATTGGCAGAACAGTTAACACAAGGTGCCTTTGACGTTAACGGAAAAAGCACGTTTAAAGAAGAATTTGTTACTGCCGGCGGCATTGATTTAAAAGAAGTGAATTTTAAAACAATGGAAAGCAAATTGCATAATAATTTGTATTTTACCGGCGAAATTTTAAACATCGATGCCATTACCGGCGGTTTTAATTTTCAAAATGCCTGGACAACAGGTTTTCTGGCAGCCAATGCCATTGCAGCAAAATATTAAGGGATAGTTGTTTAAATAAAGTTAACATGCCGTCAGTTCGAGCTTGTCGAGAACTTCTCGATACGCTGCATTTTATTTCGCTACTCGAAGTGACGAAACAGTAATAGACAACGTCAGTTCGAGCTTGTCGAGAACTTTTATAAAAAGATTATTAAATGAAAACATCATACGTTTATATTCTTCTTTGTTCAGATAATACTTATTACACTGGTGTTACAGCAGATGTTTACAAACGATTTGATGAACATCAAGATGGAAAGTTTTACGAGTCATACACTTATAAGCGACGACCGTTGAAGTTAGTTTATTTTTGTAATTTTATGGATATTGAACAAGCCATTCATTTCGAAAAACAGATAAAGAAATGGTCACAAGCTAAAAAGAAAGCTTTAATTGAAGGAAGATTTGAAGATTTACCGAATTTAGCAAAGAAAGAAAATAAAAATTAAATGATTTTACGAAGTTTATATCACATCAAAAATATAAATCAACATTTTTCGTCAGTTCGAGCTTGTCGAGAACTTCTCGATACGCTCCATTTCATTTCGCTACTCGAAGTGACGGTAGAGTAATAACAGTGCGTCAGTTCGAGCTTGTCGAGAACTAAAGAAAATAATTAAACAGATAAAATGACAATTTTAGATAAATTCAAAACAACAAATAATACAAAACTAACCAATAAAGGTTCGTTTACCTTTTCGGCACCAAGTAATATTGCTTTGGTAAAATATTGGGGGAAAAAAGACAATCAAATTCCTGCAAACCCGTCGTTGAGCTTTACGTTGAATCATTGTAAAACCATTACCACTTTACAATTTGAACCTAAAACAGAAAAATCCATTTCGTTTGATTTATTGTTTGAAGGACAACCGAAAGAATCGTTCCGGCCAAAAATCCAGAAGTATTTTGAACGCATTCAGGATTTGTGTCCGTATACTTTAGATTATTATTTTACGATTGATACCAAAAACACTTTTCCACACAGTTCCGGAATTGCTTCGTCGGCTTCGGGTATGGCAGCGTTATCGGCAAATATCATTGCATTGGAAAAGTTAGTTAATCCTCATCAAACAGAAGATTATTATCTGCAAAAAGCATCGTTGCTGGCACGATTGGGTTCGGGAAGTGCTTGCCGAAGCATCAAAGGAAACATCGTGGTTTGGGGTGAAACGGGAAGTATTGAAAATAGTTCCGATTTGTTTGGCGCGGAATTTCCTTACGAGGTTCACGCTGTTTTCCAAAATTATCAGGATAGCATTTTATTGGTCGATAAAGGTGAAAAGCAAGTGTCGAGTACCGTTGGTCACGAACTAATGCACAATCATCCGTTTGCTACACAACGTTTTGAGCAGGCACACACAAATATTTCGCAGTTAAAAGATATTTTAAAATCGGGAAATTTAGAACAATTTATTGCATTGGTAGAAAGTGAAGCATTGACGTTGCACGCTATGATGATGACTTCGATGCCGTATTTTATCTTGATGAAACCCAATACATTGGAAATTATTAATCAGATCTGGAAATTCAGAGAAACAGCCAACGTTCCTGTTTGTTTTACCTTAGATGCCGGTGCCAATGTACACGTTTTATATCCCGAAAAATACAAAACAGAAGTTCAAAGTTTCATAGAAAATCAATTGTCGGAGCATTGTCAAAACGGACAGTTTATACATGATGAAATGGGGTTTGGAGCGAAATTGATTGCAAATTTATAACAGAAATGAAAAAGCTATTTACATTCATATTTCTCGTTTTTGTATTACAATCCTACGAATGTAATTCACAAAAAAGCGAGACTCAATCGGATGATATAGAAATCTATAACGGAAAATATCAGCTTGAAAACGAAAAACTTATTCGCTTTTCAGACAAAAAACAGGAAAATTGTAACTATTTGTATGGACAAAAAGGAGGAATATATCGTTTACAGATTTGGAACTTCTGAAAAAATAGAAATGGAATATCCCGAAAATAAAGACAAAAGCAGTTTTGATAAATTTGAATATTCGGGTTGGATGAGAGGCGGCGGTATTAAAAATTCAGGAATGCAATTGGATTATTTAGTATTTTCGGTTAATAATTTTAAATATATCGTTTACAATACTTATTTTGCGGAGGGAGATAAACTCAACATAGGAATTAAAGTTCTTGATACACAAACGAATCAAACAATTGATATTAAAGGAATTTATGGAACACGAAAAGGTACATTAACAGATTTTCAATCTGATGACAGAATAAAAAAAGGAGAAGAATTGTATGATTAAATGTCTGAAAAAAAATGAAAACCGAAAAATGCACTCATTGCCATACACCGATTTTATGTAACGTAGATGACATTTCAAACTGCGATTGTCAAAAAGTGGAGCTTTTAGATGAAACTGTTCAGTTTCTCTATGAAAAAACGCAACACGATTGTTTGTGCAACGACTGTTTAAAGAAGTTTGACGAATTAACCAAATTTTCACTGACCAACAAATTCCCTAAACGCCCGACGGAAATGGTGGAAGGACTACATTTTTATATGGAAAACGGCTATTTTGTTTTTACCGAATTGTATCATTATTTAAAAGGACGCTGTTGTAAAAACGGTTGCCGCCATTGTGTTTACGGGATTCATAAATAGAACTATGATTACAATCATAAAAAATCAGTTTTTTAAAACTTAATTTTGTGAAAAATTAATAAAACCAATGGAACAAAAACATGATATTTTAAGCAGAAAAGATATAGAATTGTTGGTCAATCGCTTTTATGAACGTGTTCGTAAAGATGATTTTATAGGATATCTGTTTAACGATGTAGCACAAACTAATTGGGACAAACATTTGCCTAAAATGTATGATTTCTGGGAAGTGATTTTATTTGGAACAGGCAATTTTAAAGGAAATCCTATGCAGGTTCATAAAGAACTGCACGAAAAAAGCCCGATAAACGAAACGCATTTTGAACATTGGCTTATGTTGTTTCATGAAACCATTGATGAACTCTTTGAAGGAAACAACGCTGAAGATATGAAATCCAGCTCGGCAAGTATCGCTAAAAGTTTAATGTTTCGGGTGTTGATGTTGTATTAAAAAGAACCAATCTTGTAATTTTTTACCTTACAGGTTTTTGTATTTAAAAATTACCTATCTTTGTTTTACAAAATAAACGATATGAAAGGGCCATTGTTTTACTCCAAAATCTTGTTGTTTGGCGAATACGGAATCATAAAAGACTCTAAAGGGTTGGCTATTCCGTACAATTTTTACAACGGAGCATTAAAGATCGATAAAAATTTATCTGAAACTGCAAAAAAATCCAACCAAAGTTTAAAAGCGTTTGCGGCTTATCTGCATCAGTTAACAATCAATGAACCGGCACTGGTTCAGTTTGATATGGATGCTTTAAACAAAGATGTGGAAGCCGGAATGTATTTCGATTCAAGCATTCCGCAAGGATATGGTGTGGGAAGCAGCGGTGCTTTAGTTGCTGCCATTTACGATAAATATGCCAAAGATAAAATCACGGTTTTAGAGAATTTGAACAGAGAAAAACTGTTGATTTTAAAACAAATTTTTGGAAGAATGGAATCGTTTTTCCATGGAACTTCATCAGGTTTAGACCCGTTAAATTCGTATTTAAGTCTGCCGATTTTAATCAATTCAAAAGATCATATTGAACCCACAGGAATTCCTTCTCAAAAAGAAGAGGGGCAGGGAGCGGTTTTCTTGATTGATTCTGAAATGGTTGGAGAAACGGCACCGTTGGTAAACATTTTTATGGAAAACCTTAAAAACGAAGGTTTCCGAAAAATGCTTAAAACACAGTTTAATAAATATACCGAATTGTGTGTGGAAAGTTTCTTGAAAGGTGATTTTAAATCGGTTTATACCAATACCAAACAACTTTCTAAAATTGCTTTGAATCATTTTAAACCAATGATTCCTGAGAAATTTCACAACGTTTGGCAACAAGGCATTGATACCAACGATTATTATTTAAAATTGTGTGGTTCAGGCGGTGGTGGCTATATTTTAGGTTTCGCACCTGATTATGAGAAAGCAAAAGAAGCATTAAAAGATTATAAATTAGAATTGGTTTACAGATTTTAGAAAATGGAACGCTCACGACAACTTAAAAGAACGTTATTAAAATTTCTCAGTTTTTTTTCGGTAGTTCGTGGATACAACATAGCCGTTGTGATATTCGCACAATATCTGTCGGCAGTCTTTATTTTTGG
The DNA here is from genome assembly GCF_900108395.1 of Paenimyroides marinum. Lineage (GTDB taxonomy): Bacteria > Bacteroidota > Bacteroidia > Flavobacteriales > Flavobacteriaceae > Flavobacterium > Flavobacterium marinum. The sequence continues at coordinate 26,316 of NZ_FNXE01000034.1, forward strand.
CTCTCAATCGAGAGCCATTACTGTTTTAACCGATGGCAGTTTGTTTTTAATCATTTTAAGCAGTGCATTAGCAATTGCTTCGGGGTATATCATCAATAATTTTTACGACACCGAAAAAGACTTAATCAACCGTCCGTTTAAATCGTTACTTGACAAAAAAATCAGTAGGGAAACACAGTTTCGGGTGTATTTTTTTCTGAATTTTTTAAGTGTACTGTTAGCATGGCTGGTATCGTGGCGTGCAGCAGCTTTTTATGCCGTGTATATTTTCATTCTTTGGTTTTATTCTCATAAGTTGAAAAAATACCCTATTATAGGTAACATTACGGCATCTTTGTTGGTTTTGCTTCCTTTTTTCGGAATTTTAATGCACTTTCAAAATTTTAGCTGGGGTATTTTCGCTCACGGATTCTACCTTTATCTTATTATTTTAATTCGCGAATTTGTTAAGGATTTAGAAAACATCAAAGGCGATTTTGCAAATAATTATCAAACCATTCCGGTGCGTTTTGGAACCAATGTTTCAAAGAGTTTAATTACTTTTTTGGTGCTTGTAACGTTGTTGCCTGCCTTTGCATTGATAACGTATTACGAAGTGGGTTATATGCAGTATTATTTTTATGTAAGCAGCGGATTGCTTTTAGCTTTTATAATATTTCTGTACCAGGCAAATTCACAACTTGATTATAAAAAGCTCCACATTCTCTTAAAACTAATTATTCTTTTAGGCGTACTTTCCATTGTATTGATCGATCCAAATGTGATTATTAACGGAAAAAAACTGGTAATACCTTATTTATAAAAAATCCTGTATCCGTTTATAACACAGGATTTTTAATTATAGGCTATCAGATGTTTGCTCTGTTGTATTTATTGGTTCAGTATCTATAGGTTTTGGTTTCGGTTTTACTCTTGCAAAGAAGAAATATAAACAAGTAACAAACCATCCTGCCCAGAATAAATATCCGCCGGTATGAAACTGACTGTTCATGTATTTATGGCTGGTCGATGTAAAATCGTAATAGGTGTAAAACAGTCCTAATAATCCTAAAATGATCAGTGCCAGATTTACAATGCTAAAGTTTTTGTAAGTAGTAATACGTTTTACAATCCATAAAATCGCAATTAATAACAATTGAATGATGAAAACGGCTGCAAATCCTTTGTACCAATGTTTTAAAAAACCATATTCGGTATAAACGGTTGATACACCAATTTTTCCTATAACAGACATTTTTGACAGTAAAATGCCAGAAATCAAACTAATTATTGCCTGAATCAGTATCAATATAATCCATTTGTTTTTCATAACTTTTCTACAATTTAAAACTTAATGTAAAGATGCTAATTATTCTCGTATCTTTGTAAAAATTTTTTCAAAATGAATACGCGGGGCGGAAATAACGGGAACAGAAATAACAGAAAGCCTTCTTTTTCAAAAGGAGGATCATACGATAAGAATAAACAAGACGGAAAATCATCCGCTTCAAAATACAACAAACCGTTTAAAAAGGACGATAAACCTTTCAAAAAATGGGATAAACCGGCAAAAACAGAAAAGCCAGCTGCGGTGAAAGACGATACCATTCGTTTAAACAAATACATTTCAAATTCAGGAGTTTGTTCACGTCGCGATGCCGATTTGTACATTCAGTCGGGCAATGTAACTGTAAACGGTGAAGTGGTTACCGAAATGGGATACAAAGTAAAACCAAACGATAGAGTGGTTTTTGATGGTGTTTTGCTGAATCCGGAGAAGAAAGTGTATGTTTTATTGAACAAGCCAAAAGGTTTTTCTACTGCCGATGATGAAAACGTTTCAAGTGCTTATGATTTGATACGCAACGCATCTACTTCGGTGTTAAAACCAGTGGGCAGAATGGACAAAAGTACCATTGGTTTGTTGTTGTTTACAAATGATAACGAAATGATACAGAAGTTTACCAATGCGGCACAACATTCTTCAAAACTGTATCAGGTTTCTTTAGATAAAAATCTGAAATACGAAGATTTAGAAAAAATTCAAACGGGTGTTTATATCAACGAACATAAAGTCTGGGTAGAAGAGGTTTCGTATGTTGAAAACCAGCCAAAAAGTGAAGTAGGTATTAAAGTAAAAACATCGAATGTAAAGGTGGTTCGTGCTGTTTTTGAAAAATTGGGTTATAACGTTATTAAATTAGACCGCGTAATGTTTGCGGGATTAACCAAATGGGGCATTGCCCGCGGACAATGGCGTTTCCTTACCGAACAGGAAGTGATTAATTTAAAGAATTTAAAATAAATTTTTAGTTCACAGTTTTGAGCTTTTAGAGATAAAAAAATCCGTTTCAATTTGAAATGGATTTTTTGTTATATTTAACAACTAAATGTGGGATTGTATGAAAAAAATCACTACTAAACGGGCAATCTTTCAAATAGGGCAAAATTAGTTG
>NZ_FNXE01000046.1 GCF_900108395.1 Paenimyroides marinum
CAAAATAGCCGAAGGACATACCAAAAACGAAAAAAGCGAAATAAATCACCCTGCCTTCAGACTTCTTTGTTCTAAAATAAGGGGGAGGTGGGTTTTGGGGGAAACTAAAAAGATGTATTGATATTCAATAGATTAGCAACTAATTTTGCCCTATTTGAAAGATTGCCCGTTTAGTAGTGATTTTAAATAAATAAATCATGAAAAAGTTAGTAGTAGTAATGGCTGTTCTTTTCTCGGTAATGGGATTTAGCCAGGTAAATGAAAAAGTAGATAAAAAACAAGATGTTAAACGTACAGAAAAACGAAGCAAAGAAGGAAAAGAGAATCGTTTTTTAGAAGATTTTAAGGATTTGGATTTATCCGAAAAGCAGCAAAATGAATTAAAAGCTATTTTTGAAGCAGAACGAAACAGTATGAAACAGAATCGTTTCCGTTCAAAAAACGATGGAGAATCAAAAAGACTGTCGGAATCAGAAATGAAAGAAATGCGCGGAAAAATGAAAGAACGCCGAGAAGCTTTAGACGGTCGTGTAAAAAACATTCTTTCTGAAGAACAATATGGCAAATGGAAAGAACAACAAGATGCTAAAATGAGAGAACGTCTTTCTAGAGGATAAAAAAAGTGACTGAATTTCAGTCACTTTTTTGTTTATCTATTCATTAATTCCTCAATTTCATCTGCTTCCAACGGAATGTTTTTCATTAAATTCAATGGCAAGCCTTGGCTTTGAATCACGTAATCATCTTCTAAACGGATACCGAATCCTTCTTCAGGGATATAGAATCCCGGTTCATTGGTAAACACCATTCCTTCAACAAAATCGTCGGTTAAAATGCCGTAATCGTGTGTGTCCAATCCCATGTGGTGTGATGTTCCGTGCATCATATATTTTTTATACGCTGGCCAGTCGGGGTTTTCGTTTTGCACATCGGCTTTGTCTAATAGCCCTAAACCTAACAATTCTGAAGTATAGATTTTTCCTAATTCCTTATGGTAGTCATACCAATTGTTTCCGGCAACCAATAGTGTTTCTGCAGCTTTTTTACAACGTAATACAGCATCATAAACTTCTCTTTGTCTTGGGGTAAATCTGCCATTCACGGGAATGGTTCTGGATAAGTCCGATGAATAATTAGCGTATTCTGCAGCTACGTCAAACAAAATCAAATCACCGTCTTTACATTGTTGGTTGTTTTCAATGTAATGCAATACATTGGCATTGTTTCCCGAAGCAATAATAGGTGTGTAGGCAAAACCTTTAGATCGGTTGCGTAAAAATTCATGGGCAAATTCGGCTTCAATTTCGTATTCCCAGACACCCGGTTTTACAAAACCTAAAATTCTGCGGAAACCTTTTTCAGTAATGTCACAAGCGTGTTGAATCAATGCGATTTCTTCTTGTTCTTTTACCGAACGCAAACGCTGTAAAATAGGGTTTGAACGTAAATATTGATGTGCCGGATAATCTTGTTTTAGTTTTTTAATGAAACGATCCTCTCGGGTTTCTGTTTCCACGGAAGCACGATAATGTTCGTTATTATTAATGTACACATTTTCAGCTTCCACCATCATTTTTCTGAAAATCGCAGGGAAATCCGACAACCAATAAACGGTTTTAATACCCGAAACTTCAAAAGCACGTTCTTTGGTCAGTTTTTCGCCTTCCCAAATAGCAATGTGTTCGTTGGTTTCACGCAAAAACAATACTTCGCGGTGTTTCTCTTCAAAAGCATCCGGAAAAAGTACCAGAATAGATTCTTCCTGATCAACGCCCGATAAATAAAATATATCGCGGTGCTGTGCAAAAGGTAAGGTTGAGTCGGCAGAAACCGGATAAATATCGTTAGAATTAAATACGGCTAAACTCTGCGGAACCATTTGAGCGACGAACTTTTTACGGTTTTTTATAAAAAGATTTCGGTCTATTTGATGATATTTCATTGGTATAAGTTTTTTAGAATTACTATTTTCAAAAGTACGCAAATGTCAAAAAGAAAAAACCAGCCAAATGGCATTATTTTATGTTTTTGCGAATCCGGCTCATGTGCCGGTCGGATATTCCCAAAAGTGATGAGAGGTAATGCAACGGAATGTCGTGTATTAATTTAGGTTCGTTTTCTAATAATTTCTGATAACGTTCTTCGGGCGAAAGCGTAAGAAGATCCAACCGGTATTCATCAATCAAACACAATTGTTTTTCAATAAGATTGTAATAAAACTTGTGAAAATCAGGGTTGTTTTCACGCAATTTTAAGAAAACGTCGCGGCTCATAATCCATAAACGGCAATCAAAAAGTGCTTTGATGCTTTTTCGCGAAGGCTGTTGAAGTAAAAAACTATTCAACGCCACCGTTACTGTGTTCTGCATGCCTAAATAGGTGGTTTTTTCTTGTCCGTCAATTTCAATAGTATGCCGTAAAACACCTTCATCTATAAAACAGAAATACTTACAAACTTCACCTTGTTTCACTAAGAAACCGTTTTTCTTTAAAGTAATTTCTTTAAAAAAACTGCGGAAAGGCTTTAAGGTAGTTCTTAAATTTTCTGAAGAAAACCCAAACGGTTCATTAAAAAACAAGTTAGAATGATGGTGCATTTCTGTGAAAGAATTAAAATTTGAATATATGCAATTATTTAGTTATTTTAATCACAAATTTCTCTGTACTTAGAAGAAAAAACAAATGTTCTTTCAAAGATACAAAGTTTTTAAAGCAACTTTTAAAAGCTTAACATTTTTTATTATTTTTGGTAGATTTCATTCTTTATTGTTTATGAAAAATTTTTCAGAGATTTTATTTTTATTGATTCTTTTAGTGTCTTGTAAGAAAGATTACGAAATAGAACGGAGTTTCTATTACTGGCAGAACAATTCTGGCTATAATATTGATTTTGAAAAAGTGGAGGAATTAGGTACAAAAAAGATTTATTTCAAATTTTTTGAGGTTGATTATAGCGAAACCATGGGGAATTTTCCTTTTAGTAAAAACAAACCTTATTTTTGGCGAGAGAAAGCAGAAGATTCTTTAACAATTGTCCCTGTTGTTTTTATAAAGAATGAAATTTTTCATTACAACAACGAAAAAGATTTAGACAAACTTGCTGATAATATTGTTTACTTGATTGAAAAATACCATAAAGAAGCGGTGACCGACAGAACAGAGCTTGTTTTCGATGAAATTCAGATTGATTGCGACTGGACAAAATCTACCAAAGAAAAATATTTTTATTTGCTGAAGAAAATCAAAACGAGATCAAACAAAACAATCAGCTGTACCTTGAGATTATATCCTTATGCCTATCCTGATATTATGGGAATTCCGCCAGTTGATAAAGCAACCTTGATGTGTTACAATCTTATAAAACCATTGACAGAGAAAAATAAAAATTCAATTCTTGATGTTGATGAACTGGAAAAATATCTGAAAAACAAGAAAAAATATCCGTTGCATACAGATATCGCCCTGCCCATCTTCAACTGGACACAACTTTACAAAAACAATCGTTTTGCAGGATTAATTGACATAGACGAGAAAAGCATTGCGTCTTTTGCTAGACAAACAGAACCAATGTGGTATGAAATTAATAAAGACACAGTAATAAATTACGACAGCTATTTTAGAAAAGGCGACCAAGTGAAATGTGAAACCATTACAATAGACGAATTGAACAAAAGCGTTGATTTATTGAAAAAATACCTTAATATTGAAGGAAAAACAACCGTTACTTTATTTGATTTAGACAGTAAAACATTTAAAATAAGAACAAATGCAGAATTGGAAGCTCTCTATAATCGTTTTCTTCAGTAGCGCTTTCACAGCATCGGCTTGTGGTTTTTCTCCGTTTGGCGAAGATATTCGCTTTTCGTTATTCCTGCCAAAATATATAAAGGTTCAGGGGTACGAATCTTTTTGCTATCATTCTGATTTGCTGTATTACGAGGAATCCGAAAGTATATTTTCTGCAAATGTTTTAGATTGGTATCAGTTTACCGGCAAGCAAGTAGATATAAGCCATATTAAGTCGTTTTTTGCAAATTATGATTACCGTGATATTAATGAAAAATCCGACAATTTGTTTGTACAGTTTTTGTATAAAAACAAGCAGTATGGGGTTTTAAAATATTTGATAAATGCTAAAAAAACAGAACCGTTTAACAGTGTTTTATTTGAAAACGACGCTTGGGAGTTGCAACAGGCAGATCTGCAATCGCAGCGTGGTTTGTTTATCAAAAAAATAGAAAACGATTTACAACAAGAAAACGATGTGTTTTTACAAAGAAAATACGCTTTTTTAATCATACGGTTGGCTTATTACGACAATGATCTGCACAAAATAGAACATCTTTTTGAAGAGTATTTTAAGAATTCAAATCAGGATTATCTGTATTATTGGAGCTTGTATTTTTTCTGCTTTACAGATAAAGCAACCTCTTTGGATATTGCCAATGTTTTTGAGCATTCTGAAGATAAAAGATATGCTTCGTATTACTATTTTAAGGATAGATTTAATTTGAACGAAGCTTTGCAGCTGTCAAAAAACAGTTGTGAAAAAGCAAGTGTTTATGCTTTTGCATCTATTCAGAAAATCGACAGGAATTTAGTAAATTTAAAAGCTGTTTATCAAAACAATCCTAAATCCAAATCACTCGAAGCGTTGTTGCTGAGAGAAATTAACAAGTTAGAAGATTGGATTTACACGCCTTATTACACCAATTACCTGTCTTCAACGGTATATGATTTTTGGAATGATTCCCAGAAAGAAACGATGAATACTTTGCAAAACAGGTCAGAAAATGACCGTTTGTACGCAAAAGAAGTGCTGGATTTTATAACGAATGTGAATTTCGGCAAAACGGATAATCCGTTGCCTTGGAAATCTGCCGAAATCCAACTGCTTTTTATGACGCGGAAATACGATCAATGCCTGCAAAAGATTGAAATGTTTGTAAAAGAAAATCCTGATGAGAAAGTAATCGGACAATTTGAACAGATAAAAGCACTTTGTTTGGTTTCTAAACAAGAAAAAGGAAAGGCAGAAGTAACCGAAGAAGTGCAAAAAATTGTATTAAAGCAATCGCTAAATGCTAAATTTCTTTTTGCTTTGGGCAGGGAATTGGAATATCGGGAAAATTATACCGATGGTTTGGCTCTTATTTCTTATGCTGACAAGATAGGGCAAAGCATTTATGATTATGACCGCATCTTTTGGCGTGGAAACCGTTTAAGAACGTCGGGAAATTTAGATTATTTTTATAGCTATTTTGATTATCTTGATTTTGTTTATGATGCTCAGGAACTGAAAAAAGTACTCGATAGTATTGATCTCTCTGCAGCAAATCCGTATCAAAAAAACATTTACAGCGTATTGAAAAATGATTATTTAAAATTGAAGGATTTGTTAGGAACAAAATTTTTGAGAGAAAATAATCTGCCGGAAGCCTATACAGTTTTTAAGTCGATGGACAATGGATATTGGGAAGAAAATTACAACGCTTGGGAACGTACCGAATTAGATTATGGTTATCATACGTTTGAGCAAAATCCGTTTTATGATTTTAAATACACAACAGGTTTTATTCCGCACCAAGAAAAGTTTATCGTTTCAAAATTATCTGTGGTTGAACATTTGTTGAAATTTCAAAAGTTAGCTGATGATACCAAAAATCCAGATAGAGATTACTATTATTTCATCATTGCAAATTGTTATTACAATATGTCCGATGAAGGAAATTCGTGGGTAATGCGGCGTTTTTCTTCAACATCTGATTATTGGTCTTATAGTTCAGAATACGAATCTTATATAGATGAAGCTGAATACAGAAATCGTCTGCTGGCACAGAACTATTATCGTTTGGCATATCAAAATGCAAAAAGTAATAAATTTAAAGCACTTTGTTTAAGAATGGAAGAGCTTGCTGCCGATGGTTATCCTTCCCAATTTCCGAAAGTGAAAGAAGAATTTTCCGAATATTATAAAGACTTATCGTCTTGTTATAGTTTAAACCAATATTTTTTAAGCAGAACAAAATAACGTTTCAGGCCAAAACTAATTGATTAAAGATTTAATATGACTATTTTTGTAGATAAATAATTACGTATAAAAATCATTTATTTATAGATTATGTTCCTTAAAAAAATCTTTTCAATAGCAGCATTTGCATTTTGTATAGCTAATGTCCAAGCTCAAATTCAGCCTTATCAAATTTACACGATCAACGGTAAAAAGACATCCTTTGAAAAAATGATGAAAGAGCTAAATAAAACAGATGTTGTTTTGTTTGGCGAATTACACAACAATGCCATTGCGCATTATTTGCAGGTAAAAGTTGCTAAAACCTTGTTTGAAAATAAAGAAAAGCAATTGATTATTGGTGCTGAAATGTTTGAGCGTGATCAGGCGGAAATCCTTCAAAACTATGTAAAAGGAAATTTAGACGAAAAAGAGTTTGAAGAACAAATGCGTTTGTGGAACAATTATAAAACCGATTACAAACCTCTTTTAAACTTTGCCAAAGATCATAAAATTAATTATGTGGCAACCAATGTACCGCGTCGTTATGCAAGTTTGGTTTACAAAAAAGGAGTGGAAGCTTTGGATACCTTGTCATTAGAAGAAAAATCATGGTTGGCTCCGTTGCCCTTTCCGTATGATAAAAACCTGCCGAGCTACGTAAAAATGATGGATATGTTTAAAGACAGTAACCACGCCAATGAAAATTTTCCGAAATCGCAAGCTATAAAAGATGCTACAATGGCTCATTTTTTAGTTACAGAATTACAGCCAAATAATATCTTTTTACATTTAAATGGTTCGTACCACAGCGATAATTTTGAAGGAATTGGCTGGTACATCAATCAATACAATAAAAATCTACAAGTAAAAACAATTAGCGTTGTTGAACAAAAAAGCGTAGAAAGTCTTGACAAAGAGTATCTTAATAAAGCCAATTTTATCATTGTAGTTGATGCAGATATGCCTAAAAGTTACGAATAGTATAATGAAAACATTGATTTACACTTAAATATCTAATTGTTTAAACTGATTATAAATAGCAAAATAAACCAATTAACATTTTTTTTGTTTTTATAATTAGCTGTATTTTTGTGTGATTTTTTTAAGAAGAAAAACTAGTAACATTACATTATGGCAAAATCTGCACTATTAAAGTCGTCACTTGGTAAAAAATACTGGATGGCACTTACGGGGTTATTTTTATGCTTGTTTTTAGTAGGTCACTTAGCGGGTAACTTGCAGTTGATTTTTGGAACCGATTTACAGTTCAATCAATATGCGTACTTTATGACCTCTAATCCGGCAGTGAAAATTTTATCGTACTTAACGTATTTTTCAATCTTATTTCACGCGGTAGATGGTATCATGTTAACCATTCAAAACAAAAAAGCGCGACCGGTAGGATACGTAAAAAACAATGCAGCGGCAAACAGTACTTGGCAATCAAGAAACATGGCGGTTTTAGGAACGTTATTGTTGGTTTTCATTGCAACGCACATGGTAAACTTCTGGGCTAAAATGCACTTTTCAGAAATGCCTTTGCAACAACAAACGGTTTCACAGCCAATTCCAATGACAAACGAAAAAATTGATGTAGTTGTTTACAATACCACAACAGGAAGCTTTATTGCACAACAACAAGTAGAAGGCGGAGAGTTTGAAGTAAGAAACAATAAAGAATTTTACATCAAAGGTTCTGACATTAAATTTGCAGAAGGGTATAAAGATTTATACAAAATCACTGTAGATTTCTTTAAAGATCCTTCTTACGGATTGGTTTTTACTTTATTCTACGTGTTTTCAATGGCGGTGCTGGCATTCCACTTATTACATGGTTTTGCAAGTGCGTTTCAATCATTAGGGGCTAATAATCCTAAATACAACGGATTAATTAAAGGATTAGGTAAATTATTTGCAATCATTGTTCCTTTATTGTTTGCAATCATCCCGATTTACATTCACTTCATTAAATAATCATATAAAGTTAGATTGATTATGGCATTAGATAATAAAATTCCACAAGGTCCAATTGCAAGCAAATGGACAGACTATAAAAATCACATCAACCTGATCAACCCGGCAAACAAACGTAACATTGATGTTATTATTGTTGGTACTGGTTTGGCAGGTGGTTCGGCAGCAGCCACTTTAGCAGAATTAGGATATAATGTAAAAGCATTCTGCTACCAGGATTCTCCTCGTCGTGCACACTCTATTGCAGCACAAGGGGGGATCAACGCAGCTAAAAATTATCAGGGAGACGGTGACTCTGTTTACCGCTTGTTTTACGAAACAGTAAAAGGAGGCGATTACCGTGCCCGTGAAGCAAACGTTCACCGTTTGGCTGAGGTTTCAGTAAATATCATTGATCAATGTGTGGCTCAGGGTGTACCATTGGCTCGTGAATACGGTGGTTTATTAGACAACCGCTCATTTGGTGGAACACAGGTTTCACGTACATTCTACGCTAAAGGTCAAACAGGTCAGCAATTATTATTAGGGGCTTATTCTGCAATGAACCGTCAAATTGGTCGTGGAAAAATCAAAATGTACAACCGTCACGAAATGTTAGATGTTGTAATTGTGGACGGAAAAGCACGCGGAATCATTGCGCGTAACTTGGTTACAGGAGAAATTGAACGTCACTCTGCACACGCTGTAGTTATTGCAACAGGTGGTTACGGAAACGTATTTTTCTTATCAACAAACGCAATGGGTTCTAACGTAACAGCAGCCTGGAAAGCACACAAACGCGGTGCTTACTTTGCAAACCCTTGTTACACACAAATTCACCCAACATGTATCCCGGTTACCGGTGATCATCAGTCAAAATTAACATTGATGTCTGAATCATTACGTAACGACGGACGCATCTGGGTTCCAAAGAAATTAGAAGATGCACAGGCAATCCGTGAAGGAAAATTAAAACCAACACAAATTGCCGAAGCTGATAGAGATTATTATTTAGAGCGCCGTTATCCGTCATTTGGTAACCTGGTTCCCCGTGATGTTGCGTCACGTGCGGCTAAAGAGCGTTGCGATGCCGGTTTTGGTGTAAACGCTACAGGTGAAGCTGTTTATTTAGATTTTGCTTCGGCTATTGACCGTTACGGTAAAGAGCAGGCGCGTATCCACCATTTGGATGAAAACGATGCAAAATTAGTTTACGATTTAGGTAAAAAAGTAGTAGAGAACAAATATGGAAACTTATTCCAGATGTACTACAAAATCGTTGACGAAGATCCGTATACAACACCAATGATGATCTATCCGGCAGTACACTATACCATGGGTGGTGTTTGGGTTGATTACAACTTAATGACTACAATCGAAGGTTGTTACTGTTTAGGTGAGGCAAACTTCTCTGATCACGGAGCGAACCGTTTAGGAGCTTCTGCTTTGATGCAAGGTTTGGCAGACGGATACTTTGTGTTGCCTTACACCATTGGAGATTATTTGTCAAAAGATATTCGTACCGGTAAAATTTCGACTGATACACCTGAATTTGAGGAAGCTGAAAACAATGTCCGTTCAATGATTGATCACTTAATGAACAATAAAGGAGAACATTCAGTTGACTACTTCCATAAAAAATTAGGTAAAATCATGTGGAATAAGGTTGGAATGGCTCGTAATGCACAAGGTTTAACAGAAGCTATGGACGAAATTGCTGCATTGCGCGAAGACTTCTACAAAAACGTAAAAGTATCCGGAAAAGCCGAATCATTCAACCAAGAGTTAGAAAAAGCCCTGCGTGTAGCCGATTTCTTAGAATTAGGTGAGTTATTTGCTAAAGATGCGTTACATCGCGAAGAATCTTGTGGAGGTCACTTCCGTGAAGAACACCAGACAGAAGAAGGAGAGGCAAAACGCGACGATGAGAACTTCTCGTATGTGGCGGCTTGGGAATACAAAGGAAATCCGCGTGAAGCAGTTCTTCACAAAGAATCTTTAGTATATGAAAATATTAAAATGGTAACCCGTAGTTATAAATAATATTGGAGTAAAGATGAAAGATTTACGTTTTTCATCTTTCTCTGTTGTAAAAATTCGAATCAAATGAATCTTACATTAAAAATTTGGCGTCAAAAAAACGCAAAAGATAAAGGTCAAATGGTTGATTATAAAATCGGCGGTATTGAACCTGATATGTCATTCCTTGAAATGTTAGACGTTTTAAATAACGAATTAGTTGAAAAAGGAGATGATCCGGTAGCTTTTGATCACGATTGTCGTGAAGGAATCTGTGGTATGTGTTCTTTATTCATCAATGGTGAGGCACACGGACCAGATCGCGGTATTACAACTTGCCAGTTACACATGCGTAAATTTAAAGACGGAGATACTATTTATATTGAGCCGTTCCGTGCAAAAGCTTTTCCGGTAATTAAAGACTTGGTGGTTGATCGTTCATCGTTTGACCGCATTCAGCATGCCGGTGGATTTATTTCGGTGAACACTTCAGGAAATACGCAGGATGCTAACAACATTCCAATCAAAAAACACGATGCAGACCGTGCGTTCGATGCGGCAACATGTATTGGTTGTGGTGCTTGTGTGGCTTCTTGTAAAAACTCATCGGCCATGTTATTCGTTTCAGCTAAAGTTTCTCAGTTTGCTTTGTTGCCACAAGGTCGCGTAGAGGCTACAGAACGTGTGTTAAACATGGTAGAGGCAATGGATCAGGAAGGATTTGGTAACTGTACCAATACCGGAGCTTGTGAGGTAGAATGTCCTAAAGGAATTTCTTTAGAAAACATTGCACGTATGAACCGTGAATATTTAGCCGCTTCTATTAAATAAGCAGTTAAAATAAATAATTTGAAAAAATCCGGACTTTATGTTCGGATTTTTTTATTTTAGTACAAATTATAAACTTATAAAATGAAACATTTTTACACATTATTACTGCTTTTTGTTGCTAATGCAGCTTTTTCTCAATTTGTTCATATGCGTCCGGGAGAAGAGGCTCCTGAACAAGTAGAATTGGTAATGAATGACAATACCTCAAGAATAGGAAATGTTAAAAATAACCGAGCAGATAAAATTGCTTTGCGTATTCTTTCTCAAGATACAAATGCTTTTAGACACGCATCTGTAGAAGTGGAATATATCCAATTTAAGCCGGAAGGGTCTGAAATTTATGAAAAAATTCCTGCTGAAAAAATCAAGAAAATTGTTTTCTTAGGCGAAGATCCTGAGACTTTTGATAGAATCAATGTATATAAATTTAAAAAGAAAACCTTAGAAGTGGATCGTGAAAACGTAGCTTATATGTTTCAAACGGCGAAAGTTGATGATGTTTTTAAAGTGTATTCTAACCTTTATTTTGGTACAAGAGGAGCCGCTTCTCAATTTAATTACTTTGCAAAATTACGTGATAGTAATGAAACGTATTATTTTAATATGTCTGTGGGGTATCTTCCAAGAATTTTTCCATTATTCAAAATTTTCGCACCAAAAAATGAAAGATACACTAATTATATTGATAAATTAAGAGATAAAAAATCAGACGAATATAAAGAATTTGATAAGCTGAGAAATGAGCAATTAGAGAAAATAAATGCTTATTTAAAAGAGAATAAAAAGAGTTTGGATTTTTTGGAAAAAGAATCTATTAAAACGAATGGTTTTTATAATTTCCTGTTTTATTTTATGGGAAAAAAATTAGAACAGTTTTCAAACTGATTCTTATTTCATGAATTAGAAGTATGAAAATAGCCTTACTACAATTGGATACCCTTTGGGAAGATAAAGTCGCCAATTTAGAAAATGTTACCGAGTTAATAGGATCATTACCTGATGATGTGGATTTGGTGGTTTTGCCTGAAATGTTTACCACGGGCTTTACCATGAATCCGGAAGTTGTTGCTGAAGAAGAACAAGGAAAGACATTACAAATTATTCAAGAATTAGCTTTAAATAAACAAACTGCTATTACAGGCAGTTGGGTTGTAAAAGAAGAAAATAATTATTATAACCGCTTGTTTTTTGTTTTTCCTAACAAATCTTACAAAACCTATAATAAACGCCATTTGTTTACATTAGCAGGCGAGGAAAAAGTTTATAAACCGGGTAATAAAAAATTAATTGTTTCGTACAAAGGCTGGAATATTTGCCCGTTGGTTTGTTACGATCTGCGCTTTCCGGTTTATTCGCGAATTGTAAACCAAAATTACGATTTGCTGGTTTATGTAGCTTCGTGGCCTGATCGCCGTATTGATGCTTGGGATGCCTTGTTAAAAGCCCGTGCTATTGAAAACATGAGTTATGTGGTAGCCGTAAACCGTTGCGGAACCGACCCTAACAGTGTGTTTTATTCGGGGCATTCACAAGCGTTAGATTATATGGGCAGTTACTTACAACCGCCAATGACCAACGAAAACGTTAAAATAATAACTATAGAAAAAGAACCGTTTTTAAAAGCCCGAACCAAACTGGCTTTTTTAAACGATACAGATAATTTCGAGATAAAATAGTAAAAACTATCTTTTAAAAAAATAACATTTCATAAAAACAAATTTTTTAATAAAATTAACATCGTGTTAATTTTTTTTGTTATATTTACAATTCAACTAATTAAAAAATAAGTATTTATGAGTAATTTTACTAAAATTTTGTGGGGGGGGGTAATTGCCCTAAGCCTTACAGCGTGTAGTAGCGACAGTGTTTTTGACGAGCAAAATACTGATGAAGAACTGCCAATGAGCACCAACAGTTTTAACAATCAAAACAGTGGGCAATATGCCGGGTCTGGACCAGGTGGTATAGGTTGGTGGGGTATCAATTATATTTCTCCTTGGGATATTTGGTTTAGAGGGGCTTCTGTGAACGGTTTAGATGATTTGCAACCATTTTATTACTTTACCAACGGAAATATGGAAGATGTTACCCCTTATGATATCAGGGCTTTTGCGTATGCAGGTTTGGCGTATTTTGACAATACTGATGACGGTGTTTTTCACGATGTGGCTCAATTAGATCCCGTTACAGGTTTACCAATCCAAATTGCAGATATGGCAACTAACCCCACGCAATTTCCAAATTTATATCCTGCTGCTAATCCTCACGAGGTTGGTAACTTGGTAAGAATACCTATGCCAATTGATGTGCCTGCTTATCCAACTCCTAATTCCTCAGTTCGTATAGGAGATAGAAACAACCACCTGCCTGTAATTGGGGCAACTAATGCCGCTCCAAAATATCCTACTCCTTATCCGGGTTTTAATTTTGGCGGAACCATAACGCCGCAAGAAAGAGATTTATTAGCCAATTACGGTAAAATATTCTTTTACGAAGTACATGTGTACGATAAAGTTACCGGTGCACCAGTGTTAACTACCATGATGCACCCTAAAATTGAAACATTACCTACAGGTTCAAACGTGGATCCGGGTTGGAAACCCGTAGATTATTTATCAGGAAATCATCTTACAGGACACGTACCAACTTTAGGTAATTTTGATTTGTATTACTTTTATGATGATACCATGCCGGCACCTGGCAAAACAAAATGGGATATAAACGATCCTTTTTATAGTAATTTGTGTAACTCTCGCGAGGTGGTTTTTGATGTGCCTGCGGCGGTTGCACCTTATGAGGTACAAATTGACCCCGTATTCAAGGTTACTTTAGATTTTTTTGCAACCGGGCAAACAGGCTGGGTTAACTCGGCACTGTATTTAAACCTGCACAGTAAATAAATCATTTTATAAAAAGGCTGTGAAATTGCAGCCTTTTTAAATTTTAAAAATACAATTATGAAAAAGTATATACTGTTTTTAATACCGTTATTGTTTATAAACACCCTATACAGCCAGGTGCTGTATGAGGAAACTTTTGATAACCTTACCACTGGTGATTTAGCCCCTAATGGAGCAACACCCGGGCAAGGTGGCTGGTACGTTACTTTAACCTCATCTGGTAAAGCTAAAGTTGTACAGGAGCCTACTAAAGGCAAAGTGTTGTCGGCAGAAGTAGATATTGCAGGCGGTATTAATTGTAAACAAACAAATGTACAGCCAATATGGGGTAACAGAACAGCGGGCAACAACATCTTGTTGTTAGAGTATGATTTTTACGCACCAGACTTGGGGAATGTTGGTCATATTTCCCGTTTTGTGGTAGGAGGAGTTAATGGTAATCTTATTGATATGATACTAACAACAGAGTATGATGCGGTGTTACAGACAAAAGAAACAGAACTTTATCTTTCTTCTGGAAAGACCTATAAAAACTTTACTTACGAAGAATTGTGGTTTACTGTAAAATTTTATGTAGATTATAATACAGATAAACTATATTTACATATACCTGCATTAGGCATTTTGTATGGGGCTTCATATACAACCACGCCTGGTGACGTAAGTCAATTTTCTATAGGGTCAGCAATAAACGATGCTTATACAGGTGCGTTTCATAAATACGATAACGTTCGTTTAACGTCGTTAAAAAGTTTACCTACAGAGTTGTTAAGCACAAATGATTTTATTTCAGAAAAATTTAATCTATACCCCAACCCTGCAACTACTATGGTAAACATTACCAACAATGAAAATAGGTTGGTAAACCAGGTAACTGTTTACGATACAACAGGTAAGTTAATAAATACGCAAAATTATAACAACGAAGCCGAAATACAGTTAAATGTAGAAAACTTGGCAAGCGGTACGTATATGCTACATTTACAAACCAATGAAGGCACAGCAGTTAAAAAGCTGGTTAAAAAGTAAAACAAAGAAGGTGTCCAAAAAGTAAAACAATTAAGTATAATTGTCATTCCGACGAAGGAGGAATCTCATATAATCAGCACTTTAGATTTTTGCTTCGCCAGTTCGCAAGCTCGGGTCGACTTCACTCCGTTTCGCTCAAAATGACACTTTTTGGACAACCTCTTCTTTTTAATTTGGCATTCCCAAGGTTTCGTTTAGTTCCCAGTTGGCTCTAATGTCAAATTCTTTTTGAAACCAAATCACGTTTTCGGGCTGACGTTTTTCTAAATAATTTCCGGTATCCCATTTTTGGTTGCCGTTGGCATCTTCAATAATCCGTACAAAATATTTTGCCGGTTCAATAGCCCTAAATTCAATGGTGCTGTCTCCGGTAAGGTATAAATAATCATACACTTTTTCGTCTTTGTTCAGCAGTTCAAAAATAATTGGGTAATGTACCGAGCCTTCTAACGTAAACGAGATATTTCCGTAATCGGTGAGTTTATTGGTTTGAAAACGCTGAATCATTTCCGTTTTTAACGAATTGTCATAAAAATCGGTCACGCTGTTTGGCTGTAAATACAAGGTGTATTTTTCCTCTTCGGTTTTATCAAACAAGACTTTTACTGTGTTGTTGATACTGTCTAATTTCAAATCAAACGGAATTTGCAATGAATCTTTCCCTATCAGTTGTATTAAATTCTTGTCAATCGTTTTAACAGGCGTATTGGTGGTAAAAGCAACAGTGTCTCTGTATTGAATGGTGCCGCTTTTGGTGAATTTAACTTGTAACGTATCAATCAATTTTACGTTTCGCTGGGTTACCGTATGTATTTTTTCATACGCATCGGCTTTGAAGCGAAATTGTAATGAATCATATTGAGCCATTGGGGTAAAAATGTAAATAGAATCTTTATTAGGTACTTTCACAAAATGCGATGCAATAGGCTCATTGTTGCCTGAAACCGTAAGTTGTAATTTTTTTATATCGCCCTCAAAACCTGCCAGCCATTTGTTCTGGCTAACCATTGACGGTCGGTAAGCATTCGCCGATTTTTCTTCCTGAAATAATTTTAAGCTGTAAATACTATCGGTAGGTAAGGTAATTGGGGTGGGATGAAAACCAATTTTATCTGATTTTGGATCAAAGCGGTAATTACTGCTTTTTTCCTGTAAGGCAACCAGATAATAACTGCCGCTTTTTAGGTTTTCTAAATCAACAGAAGTGATGCTGTCACGAGAACTGGCAACGTACAGCGGTTTTTTCTTGTAAATGGTTGAATCGGTAAAATCGGTTGCTTCGTATAACAAAACATTTACCAGACCTGATGTTTTTTTACTGTAAGCATCTTTGTAAGTTACCGAAGCTTTTAACGAATCAATGTATGTTCCGGTCGAAAAAACGTACTTGTAATTAGTGTACGGATTTCCTTCGTTATTATCCTGAATACTTTCACCAAAATTAAAACTGTAGGTGGTATTGGGTTTTAATGTGTCAAAAATTTTAATCTTGATAAACTTACTTGGATATCCCATAGGAATAATTTCGGGCTGCGTTTCCATGGGTGGCGATATGATCAACTGCTGGTTTACTTTATTTAGTTTTACATATTCGTCAAAATTAATCTGAATCTCTTTTTTGTCAAATGACGTACTGAAGTTTTCCGGTAAAGTTGATAAAATCACAGGAGCCAACGTGTCTTTTGCCCCGCCGGTTATGGTTCCACGTTTGGCGCAGTTGGTAAATAATACAAGGGTTAGCAGCAATAAAAAACTAAAATATCTTAAAAATTTCATCAGTTTCAATTTACCTTGCAAAGTAACCAATTTTATTTGTACTATGCTATTTTATAATTTTCGATTTAATTGGCTAATTGTCACATTCGCTAATTGTCACATTTGCTAATTAGCTCATTTGCTAATTAGCTCATTTGCTAATTAGCTCATTTGGTGTAAGCCATTGTTAGCACGCTTAAGTTATTAGAGGAGTTTTTAAGGATGCAATTTCCCGCATTTTGCAAGGTTGATCCCGTGGTCATTACATCGTCTATCAACAGAATATTTTTATGGTTTAAATGCTCGAATGTGGGGTTAATCTTAAATTCATTGGTAATTTTTGCCCGCTGAAAAATATTTTTATGTGTTTGTGTTTTGGTGTTCGATGTTTTAATCAGATAATCTTTATAGAAAGGAATGTTTAATTTACAACTTAATTCATTACAGAAAGTAGTTAACTGGTTGTATCCCCTTTTTTTCTCTTTTGACGGATGCAGCGGAATACACACCATAGCATCTGCCCAATTAAAAACCGAATGATTTTTTAGATGCTGTAAGGTTAAACCTGCAAGAAAACGACCAATTTTCTGTTGATTTTTGTATTTAAGCTGATGTAATAACTTTTGTGCGATTCCTTCTTCAGAAAAATACAAAACAGATACACAATGTGCTACCAATAATTTGCCATAAAAACGCCGTTTCATTTCAGAAGCATCATCAACCGAAACCGGAATGAAATTCAAATGAAACAGACAATTGTCACATAAAATATCGTCTTTGTTCTGTAACGCCTCTTCACATCCAAAACAAAAATGCGGATAAAATAAATCAAATACATTTTTAATCCATTCCATAATTTGCTTTTTTTGAAGTTACAAAAATTATCTTAAATTTGTGTATAAGGCACAAAATTTATGGCGATGAAACCTATTTACCTGAGTTCGATTATTATTTAGGATAAATATATTGTGTAAAAAAAGAAATAGTTGTATATTTAATTATCTGATTGTTAAATATTTAAACAACTATTTCTTATGATTAATTTCGATAAAATTACAGAAATTTTTTGTCTTGTTGATGAATTTTGCCAGCAATTTTTTCCTTTTCTTGAAAAAAACAGTATTGGAAACAAATCTAAAAGACCCCCAATGATGTCACCCAGTGAAATAATCAGTATTATGATTCTTTTTCATTTGAGCGGTTTCAGATGCTTTAAGCACTTTTACATTTTCTATATTCAAAAACATATG
>NZ_FNXE01000082.1 GCF_900108395.1 Paenimyroides marinum
AAAGATAACCTCCTTTTCCGGTTAATTCCTAATCTTTTTTATCCTTTTTTCTATTCTTTTTTTACTTCGCTATAAACTAAAGAGTTACAGAGTGGGTTCTATAAAAAGAATCATTTAATTTGACTTTTTTACACACTATCTCTAACTTAAATAAGCATATTCTTCGGTATCGTTAAATACAACCTGAATGTGTTCTAAGCTTGATGTTGATAAAGAAATTCCTTTAAAATCAGCTTTTACAGGGTATTTCTTGTGGCTGCGGTCTATTAAAACAGCGGTTTTAAATTTCTTTAAAGGTACTTCTAAAAAGTATTTTACACCGTAAATTAAAGTAGCACCTGAATTCATTACATCATCAATTAATACAACTGATTTGTTTTCATAATCTGCCTTTTGCAAATCGGTTTTAATTTCTTGCAACGGATTTTGTTTGTTTACTTCGACTTTTCCTAACACCACTCTTAAATCGGATATTTTTGAAACTTCATCACTGATTTTTTTTGCAAAAACATAACCGCTGTTTGCTATACCGGCAATAACAATTTCGTTTTCGTTCACAAAGGTTTCATAGATCTGATAAGCGATACGCTTTACAATTTGTTGAATTTGCTGCTGAGTTAATATAATATTTTGTGTCATTTTTTTAATATAATAAACAGTTCGTTATTTTTTCTTGGTTTTATTGAGTTATAACAATAACCCAGTGTCTCAATGCTAAAATATTTAGAAAACAAGCTTTCATATTCATCTAAACTTCCTCCAAAAGGCGGTCCTTGGTTTGTTAACGGAAATGAAAATAATACACCTGCTAATTTACCGTTTTTATTTAAAAGCTTGTTACTATGGTTTACATACAAAGGTCTTAATTCTGGTTGTAATGCACAAAAAAAAGTTTGTTCTATAATAAGATCGTATCTATCGGTATGATGAAAGAAATCATCAACGATTAATTGCTTGGCAGGAAATTCTGGATTTTGATTTTTGAAATGATTGATTGGCTCTTCTGAAATATCTAGTCCATAAACATTTTTAAATCCTTTTTCATATAAATAAGCCAATTCATGACCTGTACCTACTCCGGGAATCAATATTTTTAGTTCTTTGTCAGACAGTTGATCAATATATGTTTTAATGGGTGTGGTAATTGCACCGGCATCCCAAGGGATATTGTTTTCAGCATATCTGTTTGTCCAGTATTCTTTAGTTAGCTTCATTATTTAATTGTTCAAAATAGGTATCATCATCTAAATAATCATCAATATTCCGGCGGTCTTTTTTGGTCGGTCTGCCCTCGCCTTTTAATCTGTAGTGATCTTTTGCCAATCTTAACAACTGCAAGTGCTCAAAAGCTTCGGCTGGCGTTTCATCTTTTCGATACATATCTACTAATTTAGCTCCTACTCTGTTTGGTGGGATGTCTAAAACCGTATATTGATAATTAATCTGGTCTTTGCGAACCGAAATTTTATCGCCCGGAAACACATCCCGCGATGCTTTTGCCGGTTGGTTGTTTACCTGTATATGACCTTTTTTGACAGCATCGGTAGCAATACTTCTTGTTTTGTAAACCCTAATGCACCACAAATACTTATCTATTCGCATATTTATATTATAATTTTGGGTTAATTTTTAAACAAAAATAAAGGAAAATTGTATCTTGCACCCGATTAATTTAAGTTAAATGAAAAGATTTTTTATATCGGCTGTAATTTGTGGTTCATCGCTTTTGCTTTGGAATTGTAAATCTGATGACGAAACTGCTGTTGTTGCCGACCGTGACCGTTTGGAAGTTTATAATGAGGATCTAAGCGAAATTGAAACTTTTTTAAAAGAGAACAGTATTAAAATCAATGAGGAAAACATTGAATTTACGGCTGTTGAATCAGGATCAGTATCTATTTGGGATCAATCGGAATATCCTTTACAATCGGTACAATTACAAAACGATACTTATAGCTATTCAAATGTAACCCGTAAATATGAAAGAATTGCGGATAATGTAGATTATAAAGTTTATTACTTAATTGTGAATGAAGGCGGCGGCGAAACACCAATGATTCATGACAATGTGTTTACATCTTACACCGGTTATTTATTAGATAAGACCTCTTTTGATACCAATCCTTTTGGATTTTGGAGTGCCTACCCGGCTTACTCTTCTTATAGCGAAATTATATCGGGCTACCGACAAATTTTACAACAAGTTAAAACAGCATCAGGAATTATAGATAACGGTGACGGGACTTATACGCATGAAAATCCGGGACGTGTAATTGTTTTTATTCCGTCTGGGTTAGGATATTTCAGTTCTCCTGAAACTTTTGGGACATATACTCCACTTATTTTTGACATTACGTTGATTGCATCGAAAGAGGCAGATCATGACAACGATGGTATTTTAGACAAATATGAAGATGTGAATAACAACGGTAATTTGTGGGACGATGACACAGATGGTGATGGCAAGCCTGATTTCTTAGACCTTGATGATGATGGTGATGGCTATACCACACGTGAAGAAATTACATACACCACCCAAGAGAATGGAGAAACAGTAACAAAATTATATCCTTTTGATCAGATACCAACTTGTGAAGGTGGTTCAGTAAAAAAACATCTTGATAAAAATTGTCACTAAAAACCTGTTTTAAAAACAGGTTTTTTCATCTTAAAAAATTTAAAATGGGTTCGTCAAATATAGAGCAATTAATACGTATAGACTTAGAAACATTACTCTACCACAAGCGTTTGAAAAACGAAATTTCTATAACAAATGCCATAGAGATTGCGGCGTACGTTGCTACTAAGTTTTTAAGGATTATTTATGCAAAAAACAAAGAAATTACAACTGAAGAATTAAACGGTGTTTTTGGTATTATCAGCAATATTTATAATGAATTATTTAGCAATCAGTTAGAAATTGTCGATTTTGAGAAAATAAGTTCTTTAGCATTAGATCTTTTAAAAGACACCGCCTTTGATAAAAATTGTGAAACCTTTTTCAAAGATATTCTTCAATAAGTCTGATTTATTTTCACTACTAACCGACTAACTTTTCAAAATTAAGGAGCTTCCCATTGTGGTTAGCTCCTTTTTTCATATTTTGGTTTTACGACAAATCAAAA
>NZ_FNXE01000043.1 GCF_900108395.1 Paenimyroides marinum
CTATATCTCTAAAAAAATTGCAGACATATTATTTGTTGATGGTGTTCATCTAATCACACAGCTTAAAAACAATATGAAAAACTGTTTAATGACCTTGTCTGACAAAATACTATTGAGAAAACGTTCTGTTATTGAAACAGTTAATGATGAATTGAAAAACATGTGTCAAATTGAACATTCAAGACATAGATCTATAGGAAACTTTTTTACAAACCTTATTTCAGGGCTAATTGCTTATTCTTTTTTTCCTAAAAAACCTTCAATACAATATAATCAGCTAAAAACAAATCAGTTAGCAATATTCTGATTATTCGAACTCAGGTTAATAAATATAAAGATAAATGGAGTTGGGAAAGTATCTTTACTAATGAAGGGATTCAATGGGACGTAAAAATGTTATTGAATTTTATTGACTATAATAAAGACCATTCTCAAAATAAAAACATTTGGGAAGTTTTAAAACCATTTGTTGATGATACTTTGATAGAAGAAGTTTTTGAAGAAATATAAAAATCAATTTATTTATGAATAAAGAACTATATTGGGTTAAAATACTCAATTATTACACAAATAAAGGGATTTTTTCAAACGGTTTAACCTTGCCATTTCTTATAGGTTGTAGTTACATAAATTCAAAAAAACAAAATGTTTTCTCTATATCTGAAATAATATCAGATTTTACAAGATATGAAATGCCAATAACATTGATGAAGTGCCCTCAAATAAATGAATACATTTTCAACATAATGGATTCAGAATCTTTAAAGCATAAATCTTTTTATAGAGAAATAAACAATATATACACAACAGACAATTCTTTAAATGAAATCAAGAATACAAATGAACTAAAATTGTTTTTTGAAGACAGGTATAGGTCTTTAAACATCTTAAATGAAAATCGTTTTTCCAGAGACAACAATACACCTAACAAGTGGAGAGAATTTGATTCTAAAGAAGAAAACACAATAAAAGAAATACTCTTTCAAGGCTCCCAAAAATAATCATCAAAATTTTGAACGGTATTGTTTTTTACTTTAACACCTTCGCTTTCCAACAATTGCTGCATTAAATTCGTTCCCTGAAAATGATGTTTGCCGGTTAAAACGCCTTTGCGGTTTACTACTCTATGTGCCGGAACATCTAACCCTAAACCTGATGCATTTAAGGCATAGCCTACCATCCGGGCAGAACGAGCTGCTCCGATTTTTTTAGCAATAGCTCCATAAGTAGTAATTTTTCCGTACGGAATTTGTTTTACCACTTCATAAACTTTCTGAAAAAAATCTTTTTCCGCCACCGTCTATAAAAACAATTTACAAAAATTAAAAATGGTGATTGCCGCAGTGATACAGCCCATAATTTTATTGATGTTCTGTAACACAAAACTTTCTTCGACCACCGTTTTTTTAAACAGATTGATGTAAAACATAAAGGTTAAAAACGTGCCCAGTAAAACACCAATTGTCAATAAAATATTGCTAATATAATTAATTTCATACAAATTACGGTTTAAAACGGTAACGGTTATAAATACATAATAAAATATAGGAAAAACATTGATTAAAGCCAGTAAAATGCCTTGTGTGAACCTTTTCCGTTTTATGTTTACTTTGGCTTTTATCTGTTTTTTAGGTTTTACCGTAAAGAAATAAATGGTTAAGATTAAAAATACCACAAACCCTATTTCGCGCAAAATATTGGTAATAAATACGCTTCGGTCTATGATCTTAGCAAAGAAAACTGCCAGATAGGTCTGTAATGCAATGATTACAAACGTACCCAGCATAAAATGACAGGCATTCTTCATTCCCTCTTCTTTAGAAATTTTAACCACCGTGGCATTTAAAATACCCGGTAGCAGTGTTCCTAAAACAGAAGCACCAATTCCTGTGAGAAAAGGAAGCAGATAGTTCATTATTTTAACTGGAATTTAATGTAAGTAATAGGCTTGTTTTGCTCTAAATACTGAGATTCATAAAATGTTTGAATGGCAGTAACCACTTCGGGTGCACCTTCGTTTCTATATACATTGTGGTTGGCATACAACACTTTGTGTCCGGCACCGTGTAATAATCCCAAGGTATAGCCGTGCATAAATTCGCTATCGGTCTTAAGATTGATGATACCTTCAGGTTTCAGGATATTTTTATATCGTGCCAAAAATTCTTCGTTGGTTAAACGATGTTTGGTACGTTTGTATTTAATTTGCGGATCGGGAAAGGTAATCCAGATTTCATCCACTTCGCCCTGTGCAAAACAGTTTTCAATCAGCTCAATCTGTGTACGCAAAAAAGCTACGTTTGGTAAATGATCTTCAATCGCAGTTTTAGCACCCCGCCAAAACCGGGATCCTTTAATATCAATCCCGATAAAATTGGTATCCGGGTATCTGCGTGCCAATTCTACCGAATATTCGCCTTTACCACAACCTAATTCTAAAACAATTGGGTTATTGTTCTTAAAAACTTCTTTGTTCCAGTTGCCTTTTAAGCTTAAGGCATCATTGATTACTTCTTCTCTGCTTGGCTGATAAACATTTGAAAACGTTTCGTTTTCTTTAAAGCGTTTCAATTTATTTTTGCTTCCCACTTCTTGTAAATTTTAGCAAAAATACAATAAATGCCCGTTTTTTAAATTTTACGGGCAATAAAATTCAGAACCTACGCTTGTTTTACCTTTATTAAAATTGCTCTACCGTTATCTCATTGTTGATCATTGCACCTGTTAAATTTCCTGTGGCTACGGCATTTGCGACCGAACGCATGGGGCTGGAATTATCTCCGCAGGCATACATACCGGGAATTGTCGTTTTTTGAAACAGATCTACTTTGATGTGTCCCATTTCGGTGGTTTCACAACCTAAATCCAACGGAATTTTGCAATGCTGTTCAAACGGAATTGCTGCATACACCGCACTTACATTTTCTTTTGTCCCATCTTTAAAAATCAGTGCTTCTACTTCTCCGTTCTGATGTTTAATTTCGGCAACTTCCTTTTCAATAACCTGGATTTTATTTTTCTGTAATTTTATTAATTGCTCTTCTTTAAAATCGGGAGTTCCTTGTGTAATAATGGTAATTTTATCTGTAAGATTTTTGACCAGAGCCACTACGTGAAAAGCCCGTTCACCGTTAGCCAGAACAGCTGTTTTCTCTCCTTTAAATTCATAACCGTGGCAATAGGGACAATGAATTACGGTCTTTCCCCAACAATCCTGAAAACCTTTTATATCGGGAAAAATATCTTTTACTCCGGTTGCGAAAACAAGTTTTTTAGAAGAAAATTTCTCTCCTGAATCTACGGCAATTTCAAAACCATTTTCCGTTTTCTTTCCGCTTATGGCAAGTCCATTTAAGAATTTTACAGTATCGTATTTCAAGACTTGTTCTTTAGCTTTGGCAGCAATTTCGCCCGGTACGGCTCCGTCTTGGGTAATAAAATTATGCGAATGCGGTGTGTACCGGTTGCAAGGTTTTCCGCTGTCGATAATCAAAACATTTCTCATTGAACGACCTAATGCCATTGCTGCAGAAAGCCCTGCATAACTCCCGCCTATGATGATTACATCAAATTCTTTATTATCTTTCATATTGTCAAATTTTGTAAAAGCTGTTAATGGAAAAGGTAAAGCCAATGCGGTTAAAGCAAGCCCTCCTTGTTTGATGATTTCACGTCTGGTTATTTTATTGCTCATATTTATTAATGTTCGTTTTCTGACATTTTATCAAATAGAAAGGATAATTTTCGTTTACTTCTGTAATTTCAAGCAAGCCGTATTTGCCAAATTCTTCCTGTATGGTTTCTTTGTCATAAAAGAATAACTGCACCCCGCCAAACATTTCGAAGCGATCTTTCCCGATTTGTTTTCCCTGCCCATAAGTTTGAGCTTCTTTCGTGATAGTTGTAAAAATCATATAACCGTTTTCGGCTAATTGGCAGTAGCAATCAGCTATTAGTTTTGCTCTTTCGTTACTATCTAATAAGTGAATTAACGCATAACAAAATATGCCGTCGTATTGGTTATTGTCAAAAGGCATATCCGTTACAGAACCGTGATGAATAACCATTTCCGTCCCGTAATGTTTCTTTGCCAGTCCAATAGCGGTTTTAGATATTTCAATTCCTGATACTTCCATTCCGTTTTCTCTGAAAATTTGTGCATTCCGCCCATAACCAATTCCGGGGATAAGGACGTTTTGAGCAGCTTTTTTTACAAAGAAATCTTTTGCCAATACAGCGGACTTTGCTGGTTGAAATCCCCACATTTCCTGTTTGTCTTTAAAGGCTTCTTCCCAAAATTCAATCATAGTATATGTGTTTAATTACAAATTTTATCTTCCAGAATATCGCACCTAAATCCTGATTTATTTACGATTGACAATACTTTTTCTGTATTTATTACTTTTCCCTCAATTCTTAAAATTGTATGTCCACAAGGGTAAGGAAGATTGGTTTCATTCAGATCAAAATTGATTTTTAGTTCATGGAAATTTTTTTCCAGTATTTCTAATACACGGATTGCCTGAATTTCACTTTGAATATTTGTGGTAAAAACTTCTATCATCATTATTATATTTATCTGTTGTGCATTTGGACAAAAATTCGTCAGTTCGGGTAAAAATCTGAAAGATTTTGTATCGGGAACTAAATAAAAAGACTTCTCGATACAAAATTTATTCCACTTCGTTACAGAAATCTCACTCGAAGTGACGTTAGTTGATATTTTTCGTTTCTTAAATGCACAGCGAGTTGTATTTATAATTAAATATCTTTTGGAAAAGGGTCTTTAAACTTTATGTTATCATCAAACATATATTGTTCATCATACTGCAACAAGCATTTTTCCAAATCGGCAACCATCTTTTCCTTATCAATGTCCTGCCCGATAAAGACCAGCTCGTTCATTCGGTCACCCCATTGCCTGCTCCACCGCTCTTCTATCACATCCTGATTGTGAACAAAAGAGGCATATTTCATTCGTTCGTTAAACAGCATACTGCACCACCAAACCCCTACTCTTTCTATGCGGGACGAACCGCCTGCCTGCGAAAAATTAATTGCATCACTGGGACGTGAAGCCAACCAAAACAAACCTTTGGCTCTGATAATCCCGCTTGGATATTGTTCATTCAGATAGTTCCAAAACCTTTCGGGGTGGAACGGCTTTTGATTTCTAAAAACAAAAGAACTTATTCCATATTCATCCGTTTCGGGTGTGTGGTGTTCTGCTTCTAATTCTTTCTGCCAACCGGCCGAATTTTCTGCTTCTTCAAAGTCAAAAAGTTTGGTGTTCAAAATTTCAGATGGTTTGACTTTTCCGAATTCGGAAGTAATGATTTTCGCACCCGGATTCAGTTTGTGAATGGCACCTTTTAATAACCCAACAGTAGCTGCATCTACCAAATCGGTTTTGTTCAGGATAATGACGTTGGCAAATTCAATCTGGTCGGTCAGTAAATTCACGATTGTCCTGTAATCTCCCTCCATATCGGTCAGGTTACGGTCTTGCAAGAGTTCGTTTGTACCAAAATCTTTGAAGAAATTAAAACAATCCACTACAGTAACCATTGTGTCAATAAAGCTGAAACGCGAAAGGTCAATTCCGTTTTCTTCATCTACATAAGAGAATGTTTGAGCAACAGGCACAGGCTCACTGATACCGGTGCTTTCAATCAGCAGATAGTCAAAACGTTTTTCTTTAGCCAGTTTTTCCACTTCTACCATCAAATCTTCCCGAAGTGTACAACAGATACAGCCGTTGCTCATTTTCACTAATTTTTCTTCTGTTCGTGAAAGGGTATTTTGGTTTTCTACCAATCTTGCATCCACGTTTACTTCGCTCATATCGTTTACGATAACGGCTACTTTCAGTCCGTCTTTGTTATGCAAAACGTGGTTGAGCAGGGTTGTTTTTCCTGCTCCGAGAAAACCGCTCAAAACGGTAACGGGTAGTTTTTTGTTTGTCATTTATGCGATAGTCTATGATGGTTAAAATTGATAAGATGCCCGACAATTAATCCAAAAGCACCGATATACATTGCAGGGCTGTGCCAGTGAAACAGAATATGAACGATTACAGAAAAGGAAATAAGAGCAACTGAGCTCCATAATATATACTTCAGTAAAAGCGAACGGCTGTTCTTTGTTGTTTTATACACACTCCATATTCCTATCAGTAAAAAGGCAAGGTCTATATAAGGATTGTGCGAAATTCCGATTGGAATAAAAATGAGTAACGGAAATACAACGCAATGTATCATGCACAAAAAGGCAGCGGACATTCCTATCAGGTCATATTTTTTTGATTTCATAACATCTGTTAATGCAATTATGTTGCAAAAATATGTATTATATTTGTAAATGCAACTTTGTTGCGTAAATAAATAATATTAAAATGAAAAAAAGTAGAAATACAGCCGCTAAAACAAAGATACTTAATGTTATAACTGATTCAAAAATAGCGTTGTCACATTCTGAAATTCATCAATTATTAGATGATTTTTGTGATAGAGTTACAATTTATCGGGTCTTAGACCGATTGATAGAAGAAGATTTGATACACAAAATTGTAACTATTGACGGTGCTATAAAATATGCTGCCTGTCATGATTGTTCAACTGTTGAGCATCACCATAACCATATCCATTTCAGTTGTGAACAATGCCATACAGTGACCTGTATTGAAGATGTTGAGCCTTCTTTTAAATTACCTGAAAAATATAAAATTCACAATGTAAATTTTACGTTGTCGGGGGTATGTCCTGAATGCTCATAACATTAAAAATTATTGGATAAATTCTTTACTGATACAATAAAAAAAGCTGTTATTTTTTAACAGCTTTTTCTATTGTAAATGAAAATTCAGAGCCTACGCCTACTTTACTTTCTACGTAAATGTGCTCGTTGTGGGCTTCGATAATGTGTTTTACAATGGATAATCCTAACCCTGAACCACCAATATCACGTGATCTGCTGGCATCGGTACGGTAAAAACGTTCAAACAACCGCGGGATGTGCTTTTTTTCTATTCCGTAGCCATTATCGGTAATTCTGATCAGTAATTTTTTATCGGTCAACCCTTCAATAGAAACTTCGGTGGTGCCGTTTTCTTTTCCGTATTTTATCGAGTTATCAATTAAATTTAACACTACCTGATTGATTTTTTCGCGATCACCATTTACGTAAATTGACCGGTAATGATCTTTGTCAAACATTAAGGTAATATCTTTTTTGTCGGCTTTCATTTCTAAAAGGTCAAAAACATTCTGAAAAAGTTCTACAATATCAAATGTTTGCTTGTTTAATTTTAACTCGTTCGTTTCTAACTTGGTAATCATGTCCAAATCACTTACGATATCAATTAAACGTTCGATGCCTTTATCGGCACGTTCCAGATATTTTTTGCGGATGGCTTTGTCTTTCACGCCGTCTAACAACGTAGAAACATATCCTTGCACCGTAAAAAGCGGGGTTTTTAATTCGTGTGCCACATTTCCGATGAATTCTCTACGGTATTCTTCCTGAACTTTTAAAGATTCAATTTCAATTTTCTTATCTGATGCAAACTTATTTACTTCATACATCAGCGTTTGCATATCGGTTGTTACAGGCTGGTTTCTTAAAACCGATTCGTCCAATATACTGACCTCTTTGTAGATTTTTTGAATGCGGCGGTAAATAAATCGTTCTACGCGGTATTGTAACACAAAAAAACTGAATGCAAAAAACAGCAACGTAAATGTTACTGTAAAAAGCATGTTTATATTAAAAAATAAATACTGCAGTACCAGCAAAAGCAATGTACTAAAAAGGGTAATTACTACGGATGATTTTACTGCAAATTTATAAGATTTACGGTATTTTATGCCCATTAAACCTCTAATTTATAACCTACGCCTTTGATGGTTTTAAACAACTCGTCACCAATTTTTTCGCGTAATTTTCTAATGTGTACATCAATGGTTCTGCCTCCAACAATCACCTCGTTACCCCAAACTCTGTCAAGAATTTCTTCACGTTTAAATACTTTACCGGGTTTTGATGCTAAAAGATAAAATAATTCAAATTCTTTACGCGGAAGGATAATTTCTTGTTGGTCTTTGATGATTTTATATTCTTCGCGGTTAATTTCAATATCGCCAATTTTTAAAACATCTTCTGAAACCGTACCTTCTTTAATGCGGCGCAGCAATGCTTTTACTTTGCTTACCAATAATTTTGGCTTAATGGGTTTGGTAATATAATCATCGGCACCTACATCAAAACCGGCAACCTGCGAATAATCTTCACCACGAGCGGTTAAAAAGGTAATAATGGTATTGTTCAATTCGGGCATTTTTCGCATGTGTTCACATGTTTCAATACCGTCCATTTCGGGCATCATTACATCAAGAATCACCAAATTAGGAAGTTCTTTTTTAGCAACGGTTAATGCTTCTTTACCATTTTTTGCCGTATAAACCTGATAATTTTCTGCTTCTAAATTAAAGCCTACAATTTCCAGAATATCCGCATCGTCATCAACCAATAAGATTTTAATATCCTTATTTTTCATTTTTTTGTGTTGTTTTATGGTGTAAAATTAAGGATAAATAAAAAACAAACAACTACTTAACGATTATTTAATGTGTTAACACTTTAGTTACATAAAACCAACTTATTGGTAAACTTGCAATAACACTTCAATAACTTTCAGGTAATTCCTTTGCATCGAAAATTACAACACACACAAAATGAAATTAAACTTTTTGGCCGCTGCTTTTTTATTTGGAGTAGCAACTTATGCGCAAGAGCATCAAACAATTAAAGGGCACATTTACGATTCGGCTAATAATAACGATCCTCTACCCTATGCAACCGTAATGTTACAAAATACCGATTGGGGTGCAGAAGCAGATGAAAATGGTTATTTTGAAATTGAATGCAATCAGGGTTCTTATTTAATTGAGGCCTCATACACCGGATATCAAACCTTTGTAATGCCTTACAACACTAATAATCCGCAAGACATTTCTATCAACCTTGTTTCTGAAAACGCTAATTTAGAGGAAGTGGTAATTACTGTTAACAACAGAAAATCATCTGAATCGGCTTTATTAAACGAGCAACGTAAATCATTAGAAATAAAACAGCAGATCGGTGCACAAGAGCTTTCTCGTAAAGGGGTAAGCGATGTTGCGGCGGCAGTTGCCAAAACTTCGGGTATTTCTAAACAAGAAGGCAGTAACAACGTATATGTTCGCGGTTTGGGCGATCGTTATAATTCAACTACTTTAAACGGATTACCGGTTCCATCGAACGATCCGGAAAAAAAGAACATCAATTTAGAACTTTTCTCTACAGACCTTGTGGAATATATTTCTATAGATAAAACATTCAGCTCAAGAAACACGGGAGATTTTGGGGGAGGAAACGTAGATATTTTATCGAAAGATTTCAGAGACAGCGGTTTATTTGAAATAGAATTAGGTGCAAAAATAAATACCAACGCAGCAAAAAAAGGAAGCGATTTCTTACTTCCTGAAGGTCCAAGCATGATGGGATATGCTTCTTACGGCGTACCAAACAATCCGTTAAAAGGATTTAATTTTGAAAACAGTTTACAGCCTAAAAAAGCCGGATCTGTTGGTGGAAACTTTGGTTTAAAAGCAGGTAAATCATTTAATATTGGAGCAACAGGTAAATTAAATTTGTTTGGAACCGCAAGTTTTGACAACGGTTTTGTGTACAGAGAAGGTCTTAACCAAAGCGTGAATGCACAAGGGGCAAAACTAAAATCGTTCCAACAGCAAAAATTTACGCATACTACCAACACTACAGGTATGTTTAATGCCAATTACCATGTAAACGACAATCACAAACTGGCGTATAACTTTTTGTACATCAACTCTTCTGATCTATCAAGGGATATATATAATGGAAGTGATCGCGATTTTGAAGGAGACCATGATTCGGTTTTAGTGCAACGTGGTACTTTTATTCAAAACACCGTATTAATCAACCAGTTGTTAGGTAACCATTCCTTAAACGAAAAACTGGGAGTTGACTGGGCTGTTTCTTACAATACCATTGAAAGTGATATGCCGGACAGAACGCAAAACAAAATGTTTTATTGGAACGATATTGATAGTTATAACTTAGCACAAAGAACAATTACTGATAACCACAGATATTTTCAAAAATTAACTGAAGATGAAATTGCTGCAAACCTGGCATTGAACTACAAATTAGGAACCGATGAAAACGGTGAAGCAAAAGGAAAAGTTACTGTAGGTTATAACGGACGCGTAAAGAAAAGAGATTTTGAAGCAATACAATTCAACTTCCGTATTTCAGGAGACGGTTTAGCAACTCCGATAAACCCTAATAATTTAGACAGCTTTTTTAATCAGCAAAATTACACCGATGGGTTGTTTGGCATTGAAGCTTTTGCAGGTACCACCCCGCAAACTTATACAGGTGAGCAAAACATTCATGCCGGTTTTGCTAATTTAGAATACCGTTTAACCGATAAATTCAGCGCGGTAGTTGGGTTACGCTACGAAAAAATAGATCAAACAGTAGAATGGAGAACACAGTTAGATGCAGAGCGAAAATCAAATGAATTCAAAAGAAATGAATTCTTGCCAAACTTATCGTTAAAATACGAATTATCAGGTACGCAAAATTTACGTTTAGCAGCAAGTAAAACTTACACGTTGCCACAATTTAAAGAAAGAGCCCGTTTTATTTATGAAGACGTTACAGAGATAAAAGTAGGTAACCCGTACTTGTATCCATCTCAAAATTATAACCTTGATTTAAAATGGGAGTTGTTCCCAATGAACGACGAAGTGATCTCGGTAACTGCTTTTGGTAAATACATTCAGGATCCTATCAACGAAATTACCATGGCATCTTCTACCAACGATATTACTTGGGTAAACATTGGCGACAAAGGATATGTATATGGTGCGGAATTTGAAATTAAGAAAAGAATTGCCGATTTCGGAAGTGGAAACACCAACAAGCTTTTTGCCGGATTAAATGTATCGTACATGCAAACAGATCAGGAGGTTGACAGAGAAAAAATCCAGAGAGAAACCAACGGATTAATCAACACCAACTTTGACTTTGACCGTTCATCGTTTACCGGAGCATCAGATTTATTACTTAATGCCGATGTATCTTATCTGAAAGAATGGAACGAAGGCAGAGAACTTACCGCAACTTTGGCTTACACACATTATTCAGATCGTTTATATGCTTTGGGGGTAGAGAAAAAAGGAAATCTGGTTGACAAAGGTATGGGGAGCTTGGATTTTATCTTAAAAACAAAAATCCATAAAAACTTCGGTATTGATTTCGCTGCGCGAAACATCTTAAATCCTGAATTCCGCAGAATACAAGATAACGCAACAGGACCAGTAAATGCCGTTACCTATAAAAGAGGTGCATTTTTTAGCGTAGGTGCAAAATATACATTTTAACAACAAATTCATTACATACACTTAACACACATTAAATCATTAATACACAACTTTGTACAAAATAAGAATAACTAATTTTTTAGAAGAAAATGAAAAAACCAATTTTAAAACTATTTAGCTTAGCATTTTTATCACTAGCATTAGTAACAACTACAATTTCATGTTCAAGTGACGATAGTACAACACCAGACACAGAAGATCCAACTCCAGGAGACGAGTCTTCTTTTAAAGTAGATCGTAACGCACTAACAGGTGAAATAAAAGACGGACATGTAACTTTAACAGATGGTACTTATAAATTAACCGGAAAACTAATCGTAAGAAACGGCGCAAAATTAACCATTAAAGCAGGCGTTAAAATTGAAGCTACTGCTTTAGGTTCTGGTCAGTTTGATGCAGTTCGTTACATTGCTGTTGCACAAGGTGGGCAAATTTTCATCGAAGGTACATCTTCTAACCCGGTAATTATGACTGCAGAAGAAAAAGCGCCAGGTAAATGGGGTGGGTTGGTAATTTGCGGTAAAGCACCAATTAACAAAGGAGCTACAGCAACTGCAGAGGTTTCTGAATTAACTTATGGCGGATCTGATGCGAATGACAACTCAGGATCTATTAAATATTTAAGAATCGAATATTCTGGATACTCATACAACGCAGATAAAGAATTCAATGGTCTTTCTATGTTTGGTGTTGGTAAAGGAACAACTATTGATTATGTACAGATTCACGATGGATCAGATGATGGTTTTGAATGGTTTGGCGGTACCGTAGACGCTAAATATTTAATTGTTACCAGTTATTCAAGCGAAGTAGGAGACGATTTATTCGACTGGACAGAAGGATGGAACGGAACCGGAGAAAACTGGTACGGAATAAGAACAAATGACGGGAACAGAGGTATAGAGGCAGATAACAATGCAAATAACGAGGCTGCTACCCCAATCTCTAATCCTACCATTAAAAACCTTACTTTAATAGGTAATAACGGAGGTAGTGAAAATCAGGCGATAAAATTAAGAGTAGGTACTAAAGGATCGTTTGATAACGTAGTATTGAAAAACTGGGGAACCGGCTTTGATGTTCAGGCTGCACCAGATTTATCTGCAGGGTATGTAGGTACCGACTTAAAAGCTACGAATGTTAAATTTGAGAACGTAGATACCCCTGCAAATGCTACTGCTACAGGCATATATACTGAAAATGCTGATGCAACAGGAGCTGGTAATGGTACGGCTACACCGGATTGGGCAGCTGGCTGGACAGTAGGACTATAATAAATTTCACAAATTTTTCATAAATAACCTCAAAATTTTACTTGAGGTTATTTTTTTGGTATTTTATTTGATATTTATTTTGTACATTTACGTATTGAAAATTGATTTATGAAAGAAAAATACTTATATATATTCTTACTGTTTATTATCACAAGCTTTTCTGTGCAAGCACAAACAGCCAAAAACAGCGGAATAGCAGAACAAACAAAAACCGAAAACCCTTTAGAAAAAGTTCAGATTTATCCGAACCCTGTTACCGGCGGAAAAATTTATGTCAACGCCGAAAACAGTTCGTTTAAAACCATTGAACTGTACGATATGTTGGGCAAACGCATTTTGGTAACCGAAATGAATAATTACCAAAAAGAAATTAACGTGAGTAATTTAAAAGCGGGGGTTTACATCTTAAAGCTGTCAGAAAAAAACAACAGCATTACCCGTAAAATAATTATAAAATAAACTACAAGCCTGTAAGAAATTCTTACGGGCTTTTTTGTACCTAAATAGAAACAATTTATTAACACCACTGGTTTTTATAAC
The DNA here is from genome assembly GCF_900108395.1 of Paenimyroides marinum. GTDB lineage: Bacteria > Bacteroidota > Bacteroidia > Flavobacteriales > Flavobacteriaceae > Flavobacterium > Flavobacterium marinum. The sequence continues at coordinate 13,283 of NZ_FNXE01000043.1, forward strand.
AGTAAAGAATACAATATTTTTGAATAATAAATTAAAATTAATTAGATATGAAAAATTTTTACTCTTTAATTACAATTGTTGCAGCTTCTTTTGCTGCGAATGCACAGGCTACAATAATTACACAATGGGATTTTGATGATCCAGATTATACGTTAGCTGCCAACCCAACTACGGGTAATGGAACATTCGGAATAATTGGTGGAGTTACAGAAAACTTAAATAGCAATGCAATGCCTGTGGGAAATCCTTCAACAGGTAAAGCATATAGTATAAAAGGATTCCCTGCTCAAGGTTTAGATAGCGGTACAGCTGGATACCAATTTTCAGTAAACACAACTGGTTATGAAAACATTACATTATCTTTTGACCCAAGATCTTCCAATACAGGATCTAAATGGATGCAATATGAAATGTCAACTGATGGTACCACTTGGACTGTTTTAGGAAATAACAATGGAGTATTAGCTAATGATTTTAACAACCCAGTTTCTTTAACATTACCTACTACTGCTGATAATCAAGCTACATTAACTTTCAAATTAGTATCAATTTTTGAACCAAGTACACAAGCATACACTCCTGTAGGTACAACATCTACTTATGGAACAGGCGGAGCATGGAGAATTGATAATTTAACTGTAAGCGGCGAAGTAATAACTACTTCAATCAAAGAAAACAACATCGATGGTTTAAACATCTTCCCTAACCCTGCTAATGACGTTTTAAACATTACCTCTAACAGCACATTAGACAAAAACGTACAGTTATTTGATTTAACAGGTAAAAAAGTATTAGATGTTACCACCGTTTCTCAAGTAAACATTTCTACATTAAAAGCAGGTATCTATGTAGCAAAAATCAACGAAGCTGGCAAAACAGCTACACGTAAAGTGATTATTAAATAATTTTTTAGAACTATAATTTAAAAGCATCTCCTAACCGAGATGCTTTTTTATTTGTAATTTTGCTTTTTAAAAATAATGATTGTTACGAAATTTATACCAGTATATACTTAGGCTTGCTTCGTCACTTCGAGTAGGTTTATGGAATAAACCGTATCGAGAAGTTGTTAATTAGTGGTTCTCAACAGGCTTGAACTGACGAAAATTTTAATTATATTCTGGCTTGATATAAAGTCCGTGATAATCATTTTAAAAATAAAGATTGTGTTTACAGCAGAAAATATCATTTCGATACATACCACCAAAGAATTTCACAAAACGGCTATGAAAGTATTCCGCTTTCAGTTTCAGCATAACGAAGTGTATCAAAAATATTGTCTGCTTTTAAAGAAAAGTCCTGAAAATGTAAAGCATTTGACCGAAATTCCTTTTCTACCCATCGAATTTTTTAAATCAAAAGATATCTTAAGTTCAATAACCCCCATACAAACCACCTTTACAAGCAGCGGAACCACCGGTACAATCACATCAAAACACCACGTAACCGATTTAAGTTTTTACGAAGCAAGTTGTCGCAGCGGGTTTTCAAAATTTTATGGAAATATTGAAGATTATGCCGTTTTAGCCTTGTTGCCATCGTATTTAGAACGCGAAGGTTCCTCGTTAATTTATATGGCAAAAGATTTTATTGAACGATCTAACCACCCCGATTCTGGTTTTTACCTGCATAATTATAATGAACTGGCAGAAAAGCTGACGGAATTAGACCGTAACGGACAAAATGTGTTGCTAATCGGTGTTACTTATGCCTTGTTAGATTTAATAGAACTGCAACCTTTTAACCTGAAAAATACCATTATTATGGAAACCGGCGGAATGAAAGGCAAACGCAAAGAATTAATTCGTGAGGAATTACACGCTATTTTAACCAACGGATTTGGTGTTGAAAAAATACATTCTGAATACGGAATGACCGAATTACTTTCTCAAGCTTATTCATTAGGTGATGGTATTTTTGAATGCCCGCCGTGGATGGACATTTTAATTCGCGATACCGAGGATCCGCTAACAATTATCGAAAACGGAAAAACTGGTGGTATCAATGTGATTGATTTGGCAAACATCAATTCCTGTTCGTTCATCGCTACACAAGATTTAGGCAAAAAACACCCCGATTTTTCTTTTGAAGTTTTAGGTCGTTTTGATCATTCTGATATCCGTGGCTGTAACTTAATGGTGTATTAATTACAAAGTATTTCCTCAACGTTTCTACAAGTTGTGTTTTCAACAACTCTTCTTATGACACTATCAAACCTGTAAGGTTTTTCATAACCTTGTAGTTTTTTTTATACCTACAAGGTCTTAAAGACCTTGCAGGACAATCAAACCGAAACAATTTCTTCTTCATTTAAAAGTTTCTCGTTTCTTAAACGCAGAAAAACCTGTGCTACGGCAACCACATCGCGTTCGCAATATTTTTTAATGCGTTCAATATTTTTTTCGTTGTAATACACATTTCTTACTTCGCTGCCGTCAATATCTTCTTTAGGTGATGGAATTCCCAAAACATGCGTGAGTAACTTCAATGAAGTATAATGTTTGTAATCGCCAAATTTCCATAATTCCAACGTGTCTAAATGTGGAATTTCCCAAGGTTTTCTACCGAACAATTGTAATTTTTCAGGAATTTGGATTCCGTTAATCAACATTCTCCGACACAGATACGGAATATCGAATTCTTTAATATTGTGTCCGCAAAATACAAATGCCGGATTGGAAAAATGTTTTTCTATCAATTGGTTAAATTCCAGCAACAATTCTTTTTCATTGCCAACAATCGATTTGGTTCTGAACTGTCGTTCCGCATTTTTTATGATAAAATACCCTACAGAAATACAGACAATTTTCCCGAACTCTGCCCAAATTCCCGCTCGTTCATAAAATTCTTCAGGCGAAATATCATCTTTGCGCTGGTATTGGGTTTTATCGGCAAATAAATGTTGTGTTTCTTCAGACAGATCAGAAAAAAACTCACTTTCCGGAACAGTTTCTATATCCAAAAACAAAATATTTGGTAAAACGATTTTATCTATCATAACTTTTGGTCTAGCATTAGGTAAGTTTCATCAATGTAAATATACAAATCGTTGCTGTGTGGATCGGTTTCGGTTTGCAATCCTTTGATATGTCCCAAACGCACAATAATTAATTCATCTTCAGGAATTACAATGACAAACTGCCCTAAATGTCCACGCATGTAATAAATTTGTTTGTCTTTATAATCCGAAAGCCACCAACCATAACCGTATTGCGGACTTTCTTTAAAACGTGGATTGATAGATTTGTGAATATATTCTGACGAAAGGATTTGTTGTCCGTTCCACATTCCATCTTGAATATAAAGTTTACCGAATTTTGCAAAATCACGTGCATTACTTGCCACACAGCAATACGCTTTTTCAATGCCGTCATTAGCATAATCAATTTGCCAGATAGCATCGTGTTCCATTCCCATGGGTTGCCAGAAATATTTGGAAACAAAATCGGCAAGGTTCATTTTTGTTGCTTTTTCCAATACCATTGCCAGTAATTGCGTATCGCCACTTTGATAGATAAATTCCTGTCCCGGTTTTTTATCAATCGGTAAGCTTAACATCAGCGAACGCAAATCGGTTTTAAAATAGGCTTGCGTTGTTACCGAAGTTGGTCCGTAATAATTTTCATCCCAATGTTGCCCGGATGCCATACTTGCCAGATCACCAACAGTAACTTCTTTTGCAAATTTACCCGTTAGTTCGGGTAAAAAATCAATTACTTTGGTGTCTAAACTTTGAATCATTCCTAAATCAATTGCTTTGCCTAAAGCAGAAGTTACAATGCTTTTTGCCATTGAAAAAGAGTTGGTTTTGCTGTCGACAGTCCCTATATCGTAATAACTTTCGTGCCAGATGCTGTCGTTTTTAATGACTAAGAACGATGTTGTTTGTAGTTCTTTATGTGTTTGTTCCAGCCTTTCGGTAGGTTTAACTTTATTGTAATCCTTTGAAATATTCCAAGGTTGAGGCGTTCCGGCTTTGATTTCACGATTATCAAAATAGGTATAATCTTCCAGAAAAGCAGTTTTGTGTCCGGTTAGATAAGTTACCCGAACGGCACGAACCAAATAGCCTAAATCGAAAATATAAATTAAAGCAACAATTGCCGCCAGAAGGACTAAAAACCATTTGAGAACTTTTTTCATTTTGCTACGATTTTAATTCATCATATTTAAAAAAAGAAAGAACAATTTCTTTTTCCGAATAGGTCAGGTTTTCAATTTCTTTGATGTATTTTTCAACCTGATTAAAATACATTTCACTATTATTATTTTCTAAACTTGTTTTAATTTGAGTAACCCGGTGTTGAATTTTAGAAAAATTATTGTCTTTTAAAAATTGAATATAATGATCAATCTCTTCATAATGAATAACTTTTGACAAATCATTAATTTCTTCATTACAATAAGCCAAACCAAATCCGTAAGCACCAACGGCACTTCCTTTTTCAAAGGTTTTACAGTTTAAAGAAAATGTTCCAAATTTATCTTCAACTTTCAACGAGGTTGGTTTCGCAAATGATAAAAACAGAATAAGCGAAAATGCAACAGGTAACATAATCAAAAATGATTTTTTAAGAAATGTATTCATAGATATGATGTGTTTAATTTATCGAACTTTACAATCGATGTATTATTATTGGTTATTTTTCTACCACAGATGCACAAATGCTTTTTATTAATTATATCCTGCAAGGTCTTTTTTGACCTTGTAGGTATAAGAAATTACATAGCTACAAGGTTTTTGAAACCTTGTAGCACTTCATTTAATAAAGTATAAATTACGCATTTGTGGTATTGCTTTTATAAAATTATATAAAATTAATCTAACTGGAAAATTTCATTGACAGTAACTCCAAAAAGCTCCGACATTTTTAATGCTAATTCAACCGACGGTGCGTATTTACCTGCTTCGATAGCATTGATGGTTTGACGCGTTACACCCAATTTTTCTGCCAGTTCAGCCTGTGTCAAGTTATGAATGGCTCGAAATACCTTAATCTTCGTTTTCATAGCTGAACTGTTTTTTGTAAATGAATAATTTGGTGTAATAAAAGATGTTCGTCAAGATAACAAATGAATAAAGAAAACCCATTATAACATTTAAAAAAGGCAGGCCATAAATGAAAATTTCACTTAAAATAAGTAAAACGAAAATAAAGTAAGTGGTATATACTAATGATTTTAATCGAATAAATGTTATCATCTCATCTTCAACTTTTTCTTTTGAAAATGCTAAAATAATTCCACTAATGAAGAATGTACAATCTAAAATTTCGTTATAAATGTTCTGTTTGTCAAAGTCAAAATAAATTCCCTGTCCTGTCGGAAAAGTTAAAGTGTCACTTGCGAAGACAAAAACAGTGGCATTTATTTCTGTTGTAATATCAGAATAATGTAAAATAATTAAAACAAGAGCAATCAAAAAAACTACCAATGCAGGAATTTTTAATTTGTTTGGGAATAAATAAATATGTTTCATAATACAATTGATTTCACTACTAAACGGGCAATCTTTCAAATAGGGCAAAATTAGTTG
>NZ_FNXE01000047.1 GCF_900108395.1 Paenimyroides marinum
GAACTATGCTTGTAGACAAGCATATCAAATTTATCTTTTGGAATAAAATTGATGATTTGTTTGAAAATCGGCTGACCGACTAATTTCTTTTCTGTATCTTTATTGCTCATATTTTTGATTTGTCGTAAAACCAAAATATGAAAAAAGGAGCTAACCACAATGGGAAGCTCCTTAATTTTGAAAAGTTAGTCGGTTAGTAGTGATTTAGATTTTAAATTAAAAATAATGAAAAAGTTAGTTTCTTTATTGCTAATCGGTTTAAACGTCAACTGTTATTCTCAAACAGGAGAATACATTTCACGTTTCAGCGGAGATGTTGAATATTCAACGAAATCAAAAGGTTACTATTTTGATGACATTACCTATTTAAATATAAAATCAGACAAATCTTTTGAGATTATTATAACTAACTATTCGTCTAAAAATTCTGATAAAAATTGTTGTTGGAAAACTAAAGGAACATGGAAAATGAATAAAGATGTGTTAATTTTAAATGATGAAGAAAACAACCAAACTTATCGTTTTTTAAAAAGAGAAAACAATCTTTTAGATATAGCATATCGTAAGTATAATCATCTTAACAACGATGAATTGATGTTAGAATTACTTTCAATCACAGATTTACCAAAAGAAGAAAATACATTTTTAGAAAATTTGGGAAGTGCTTTTATGTTTGAAAAAATTGATCAAAAATCTGGATTAGAAACATTTTTAAAATTAAAAAAACAACTGTGTAATTAAACAATAAACTATGAAAAATCAATTAATCCTTTTAACCGTTTTATTTACAAGCTTTTCAACCATGGCACAGGAATTAAAGAAAATATCGTACAGCGATGACTCGGTAACACATTTGGCAGAAACCATTATTGTAAAACAAAATGCACCGGGCGTTTTAATACTGCCTGCCTGGATGGGAATCGATGATGAAGCCAGAAATTCAGCTAAAGATTTATCCAACCAAGGTTATAATGTATTTATTGCCGATATTTACGGAACTACCGATACTCCAAAAGATATGGAATCTGCAAAAAAAATGTCAGCATTTTATAAGGAAAATCCCGATAAATACCGAGAAAAAATTCAATTGGCTTTAAATGAATTTATAAACTTAGGAGCCAATAAAGAAAAAACAGCAGTAATTGGTTATTGTTTTGGAGGCACTGGTGCTGTAGAGGCAGCCCGGGGAAATATGCCGTTTACAGGGGTGGTTTCTATTCACGGCGGTTTAAAAAAAGTAGATAATAATTACAATACGGCTATACAGCCAAAAGTTCTGGTAATTCATCCGGCAGAAGACGAATCGGTTTCTAAACAAGACATCGATTTGTTTATGAACGAAATGCGCAAAGGCAATGCCGACTGGCAATTCTTTTATTATGCCAATAGCAAACACACTTTTACCAATCCGCAATCAAAAGACTACAATGCTTTAATGAGCGAACGTGCCTGGAAACACGTTAAATTATTTTTAGAAGAAGTTTTGAAGTAAAAAAGCAGACCTGTAAGCCGGGTTCTGTACGTATTCCGTAAAAGAAAGGTTCTTATCATTTATCTAGACGAATCATTACTGAGACGTTCCATCTGCCTACCCTCCAACTTGCGCGAGCAGCACTTAATGTTGGTTTACATGGCATTTCACCGAATAGAGTTTACCTGGTTTCACTACAGCCTAACTGTACATACTTTCTGTTGCACTGGTCCTCACCTCACGGCGGACGGGCGTTACCCGCTATTCTGCTCTATGGTGCCCGGACTTTCCTCTGACAATTGCCAGCGATAAGACGATCTGCTTTGCTGCAAAAATACTGCGAAAATTTGTTTTATCCCTATAAATACGAAAGCTTATTAAATTTTCAGTAAATTTGTGTAAAATAAACCAAATTATGTTGTTCGATAAAATCACCGAATCTGAATCGAATTACAATCATTTAGAGCAGATGAGTGTTACCGATTTACTTGCCAATATCAATAAAGAAGATCAAACGGTACCTTGGGCAGTTCAAAAAGCTATTCCCCAGATTGAAACAGCTGTCAACAAAATCGTTAATCAATTAAAAAATGGCGGTCGATTATTTTATATCGGAGCAGGGACTTCGGGCAGATTGGGTATTGTTGATGCATCGGAATGTCCACCAACATTTGGAGTAGATTATGACACAGTGATTGGGTTGATTGCCGGTGGAGATACTGCCATTAGAAAATCGGTTGAAAACGCTGAAGATAATATCCATCAAGCCGAAAGAGATCTGAAGGAATATCAAATCAATTCAAACGATTTTGTTATTGGAATTGCAGCATCAGGCACCACACCCTATGTTTTAGGAGGATTAGATTTTTGCAAGAAAAACAATATTCCCACAGGTGGAATTACCTGCAATGCAAACAGCCCGCTGGCATTAACTGCCGATTTTCCCATTGTTGTAATTGTCGGTCCTGAATTTGTAACCGGAAGCTCCCGAATGAAAGCCGGAACAGCACAAAAACTGGTTCTAAACATGATTTCTACAACCACTATGATTCAGTTGGGGCACGTAAAAGGGAACAAAATGGTCGATATGAAATTATCAAACGACAAATTGGTCAATCGCGCCGTAAAAATGGTAATGGATGAACTGAACGTACCTCAAGAAAAGGCTACAAAGCTAATTGATGAATTTGGCAATGTTCGCAATGCCATAGATAATTATTTAAAATACGGAAAATAATGGAAACGCCCGATGTTAATAAAGTTAAGATTTATAAAGGTTTACAAAAAATACTTATTGCCATTCTTTTAATGTTTATTGGTCCAATAATTATTTATTCCTCTTTTAAAAACGAAGGTCATTTTATGTATTATCCCGTTTTAATCTTTGGATGTTTGATGTGCTTATTTTCAATGTATCTTTTTTTTATGGGATTACGAACTTTAGTAAGTGGTTTTTTTAACGATTAGTTTATGAAAAAGAAATTATTTTTAGCAACAGTTCCTTTGATTTTGGTAGGATGCTATAATCAAGAAAGAAATTGTACCGACTTTAAAACGGGTACTTTTCAATTTGAACAGGAAATCAATGGAGAGAAACATACATCAACATTTGTACGAACCGAAAAATACGAAATTGAAACGTATAACGGCAAAACGGATACGGCGAGTATTCGCTGGGTAAACGATTGTGAATACATTTTGCATAAGCTTCACCCAAAAAATATGGCGGAGAAAAAAGCGGTTCAAATGAAAATTTTAACTACAAAAAATAACAGTTATATATTTGAATACAACATTGTTGGCGATGCAAACAAGCAAAAAGGAGAAATAAAAAAGATTAAATAAACCTGTTACAATCCATATAGGTTCAATCTTAAAAAACGGATTTATCATGAGTCAAAAATCTGAACACCAATTTTTTCATAGTACCTGCAAAATCATTATTATTTTTTGTTAAAAGTAAAATCAAATTACTTTTTTTTGTATCTTTAGATAAAAGAATCAAATTATGAAAAAAATAGTTTTATTTGCGTTATTCCTTTTAGGAACTCACTACTCAAACGCACAAGAAGTTGAAACCGATATTGAAATTGTAGATAAAGTAAAAACGGTTTTTATGACAGTAAATGCAGACCGTTTTCAAGATTTAAAAGATTTTGACTGGCGTACGCATTTAACAGATGTTTTTAAAAATGTTCCGGATGATGCAACCATTGGCATCAGGGTAAACATTATGGACAAACAGCTAACAGAAGATATTGCAACATTACCCAATAAAATGTCTATACAGGAAATTGGTACTGCAAATAAAAAAGAAGAAATTCTACGCAGTATGGTAAGTAAGGTTAAGCTTTTTATTGAAGATGAACAACAGGGAAATAATATTGATTAACATAAAAAATCCGGCAGTTACCGGATTTTTTTATATAGTTACATAATACACATCGCTTGAATTTCTATTAATATTCAATACTTCAAACCCACCCTCTTCAGGAATAATCTCTACCAAATCAAACAATTTACAACTTTGTGGCAATCCTTTAAAAATCAGGGTAAATTCTAATGGTTTATTAAATGGTATCAATGTCCAGGCTGGAGCGAAACTGATTCCTTCTGCAAAAAGCATTTTGTATTTTTTACCTGTTTTTTTATCTATTAAATACGTGCTTTTCCATATCCTGGCAGCATCGCCAAAATCCATTCCGTAAATAGAACAATGAATGATAACCTGCTTTTCTTCCATGTGAAGAAGCGATAATTCGTTTTTTAGTTCGTTACAAATTTCAACTTTTAAATCTTCCTCTATCATTGTACTCATAACATCATTTTTGAGTTTAATTGAATGGCAAAGATAGTTCGAAATAAGAAAAATACACACTAAATTTATCCTTTTATACGGCTTATACGGCGATCGTTTCTCTTCTTAGAACTTTGCCTGTAGGTGTTTCTTTAAATTTACTAACAAATACGGTTTCTTTTGGTTTTTCGTATTTTCCTAAACCGTCAAAAACTTCGGGAAGCAAGATGTAAGGTGCGTGTTCAATAACCAAAACCAGTTTTTGACCTAATTCTGCATCTTCTTTTCCAATCACATAAAAACGGTACGGAATATATTCTGACAGCTTTTGTTCTATTATTTCAGGAATTAATTTAACACCGCCACTGTTAATTATATTGTCGTGACGACCTATCCATGCAAATTGAATATCGTTAGGCATCTCGACCATATCGTTTGTAACAATTAAATAGTCAGACACCAATGGTGCTTCAATAATCAAACAGCCTCTTTCATCCTGTGAGATATTGGCATGCGGCAACACGGTAAAATATTTTTCATCGATTTTTTTTGCAGCTATGTGCGTAATGGTTTCGGTCATTCCGTAAGTTTCATAAACATCAACCATCATTCCGCTCAGCAGTTTTTTGGTTTGCTCATTAAGTTTCGCTCCGCCTACAATTAATATTTTGCACTGTTCGATTTGAGTAATAGAATGATGCACCTGTAACGGAACCATTGCCACAAAATCATACACTTTATCATTGTTCTTTAAAGGCTCTTTGGTAGGATTTACAAAATCTAATTCCAACCCCAATAGTACCGCGCGTATAAACATCATTTTTCCGGCTATGTAACGGGCCGGTAAGCAAAGTAACGCCTTATCTTTTGGACTCAATTTAAAGAATTCGCCGGTTGCCAAAGCAGATGCTTCCATTGCTTGCTTTTTGAGCTTAATTTCTTTGGGTTTTCCTGTGGTTCCCGATGTTGTCAGCGTGATGTAATCATTATCATCAAACCATTGCAGGATCAAATCACCCAAATCTTTTTCATGTGCTTCGCCATCTCGAATAAGCATTATTGCTAATTCACTGATGCTTTCTTTATTATAAGAGTGTCCATTAAGTTTAAAATCGGGATGAATACAAATTTTCTGTTCCATAGTTAAATAGATTTAAACAATTTTTGCTTCCAGTTTGCCCAATTATATTTCTTTGCAAAAATGAATAACAAGATAGGAAAAATAATAAAAACTTGTATCAATAATTCATAAATATTTGGTTCGGAAGTTACAACAAAAAGCGCATCGGTTTGAAAAACAGTCGATTCTGTGGTAACAATTAACGCTCCTATTAAGTTATTTGCTGCGTGAAATCCTAATGCGAGTTCTAATCCGTCATCCATCAGCGTCATTATTCCCAACAAAAAACCGCAGCCAATGTAAAATATCATTATTGACACACCCATTGCAGAAACTTCGGGGTTTGATAAATGCATTAATCCAAAAATGACCGATGTTGTAACCAAAGCTACTCCCCTGTTCTTAGATATAAACGCTATGAACTGCATAAAATACCCCCTAAAGAAATATTCTTCAAAACTTGTTTGTACCGGAATAAAAATGATTGCAATGATGAAAAGCGGGATAAATGCCCGAAGATTAAACTGAAACTGAAAACTTTCGGGTTCTAAAAAGTAGCTTACCGTTAAAATCACAAAATTGATTAATACCCAAACCGTAAACGAAAAAATAATCCGTTGCCAATCTACCTTTTTTCTGCACGTGGTTAATTGCTTTACCGAATATTTATGAATGAATATCCACCACAAAAAAAGCATCGCTAAAAAAAATAAAAAGGGTATTAAAAACGTGAAAAAGGTAGCATTTTTACCTAAACGATTTATAGAATCCTGAATAACGGCATCTGTATCAATTTCCATTATGCTTGAAAAAAGAATGTTTATTGCCATAAATCCTATAAAGCAAAAAACATAAGGTACATATTTTAAAATGCTCGACGAATCTCTTTTAAATTGTTTTAAATACATAAACGGTGCTTATTTATACACGAAGTTAAGTAAATTTGTAAAGAAACGAATAAGAAAATATCATGATAAAAATTTACCACAATCCGCGTTGCAGTAAATCTCGCGAGGGATTATGCACATTGCAAGATTTAAACCAGAAAGTTGAAATTATAAACTATATCGAGAATCCGTTAACGTTTAACGAGCTTAAAAGACTAATTGCTCTTTTAAAAATAAAGCCTATTGAATTGGTTCGTACCAAAGAAAGCATTTGGAAAGAACAGTTCAAAGACAAAAATCTTACCGATGAAGAAATAATTGAGGCTATGGTTACCCACCCAAAACTAATTGAACGACCAATTGTTGTAAACGGCAACAAAGCCGTAATTGCAAGACCAATTGAGAAAATAGACGAAATCATTTGATTCACCGCATTTCACTACCATTTAACATTAAATTTAGAATAAATGAATAAGGTGGTATTAATTTTGCTGCAAAGAATAGAAACATAAAAAAATAGATATGAAAGCAATAAATTACGTTTATTGTGCTGTTTTTGCTTTAGCTACATCTGCTGCTTTTTCACAAGAGAGTGATCAGGTTACCGTAACCGGAACAGTTGTAGAAAAAACAACAAATACACCTTTGGAATATGCCAGTATTACCATAGAAAGCACAATGGACTCCAACAACATTACCGGAGACATGTCTGATGCATCGGGAAAATTCAGCATCCCTGTTACGCCAGACACCTATCAAATCCGCATTGAATATCTGGGGTATAAAACGTACGTTATTGATTCAAAAGATATTTCTACCTCTGTAAACTTAGGAACCATTTTGATTGAAGGTGATGCCGAAGTTTTAGATGCTATTGTGGTACAAGCCAAGAGAGCAGCTGTTGAATTAAAATTAGACAAACGCATTTACAATGTAAGCGATGATGCCATGGTTAAAGGTGGAAATGCCAGCGATGTATTAGATAATATTCCATCGGTTGAAGTCGATTCTGATGGAAACGTGAGTTTACGAGGAAACGAATCGGTAAAAGTTCTTATTGACGGAAAACCATCAGGGATGGCTGCCAATATTGGTGATGCCTTAAAAATGATTCCATCGGAATCTTTAGATCGTGTAGAAGTAATCACAAACCCGTCTGCTCGTTACGAAGCAGAAGGTGGTGCCGGAATTATTAACATCATCCTAAAAAAAGGAAGCAACGCAGGTATTAACGGAAGTGTAACTGCAAACGTGGGAGATCCTACAAGTTATGGTGTAAATGCAATGGTTAACTACCGCGAAGATAAATTCAATTTATATTCAGGTCTTGGTTATGCAAAAAACAAAACGTTTGGAAATTCATTAAACGAATCACAGTATTTTGATGAAAACGGAAATACATCGAGCTTTGTTGACGAATATTCTAAAAGTACCCGCGAACGCGAAAGCATCAACGGAAACATTGGTCTTGATTATAATTTAACAGATAAATTAACCTGGACCAATAACCTCAACTACCGCAAAAGCACGGGTGATAATCCACGAACGCTGAATTACAATAATTATGATGACGACAGAAACCTATTGTACAGAAACATTCGCCAGACTGAAGAAGATGATTTTAAAGAAAGTGTAGAATATAACACCGATTTCACCTATAAATTCAATGAAAGCGGACATCAGTTATTTGTTTCGGGAAGCATCAACAAAAACAGAGATATTGAAGATTCGGATATCACAACAACCAATCAGGCAAATACTGTTTTAGCACAAGATGTAACTAGTGCAACCGAAAATGAATTACGCCATATTGCACGTATAGATTACGTTTTACCGTTTAATGAGAATAGTCAGTTTGAAGCTGGTTATTTAGGAAACTTCAACGAATTAAATACTAAATTCAACATCAACTCTTTAAACTCAGACGGTGTTTTAGAACCGAATGATTTGTTTAAGAACGATTTACAATACAAAGAACGAGTTCATGCATTTTACACACAGTTTGGAGATAAGGTAAACAAATTCAGTTATATGCTGGGCTTGCGCTGGGAAGCTACCGAAATTGACGTGAACCAGATGACTACAATGGATTTCAACAATAAAAAATACAACAACTTTTTCCCGAGTGCGTTCTTAAATTATGAATTTACTGATGGAGAAAATGTTACGGTAAGTTACAGCCGAAGAGTACGCAGACCTCGCGGGCGTATGCTAAATCCTGTTTCAAATTATTCAAGTTCCATTAATTTCTTTATGGGAAATCCTAATTTGGATCCGTCGTTTACCAATGCTTTAGATTTTGGATATATGAAACGTTGGAACCAGCTTACCTTAAACACTTCATTGTATTACAACCATACAACCGATGCTACGCAATTTGTAAGAAGAGTTGACGGCGTAAACGAAGAAGGCATTCCCGTAACAATCAGCAGTCCAATTAACCTGGCAACAGAATACCGCTATGGTCTTGAATTAAATTTAAATTACAATCCTTTCCGCTGGTGGCGTATGAATGCCAATGCCAACCTTTTTCAGGTATCAACCCGTGGTGATTATACCTATGTTGATTTTGAAGGAAACAGTATTACTCAAAATTTTGACAATGATGCATTTACGTGGATGGGTAGAATTAATTCACGTGTAACGCTCCCTGCAAAGATCGATTGGCAAACCAATTTTATGTACCGTGGTGCCCAAAAAACAGCACAGGGTAAAGTTTTAGGAAATGCTTCTGTAAATATGTCGTTAAGCAAAGAGGTTTTAAAAGACAAAGCAACCATTGCGTTAAACGTTCAGGATTTATTCAATTCAAGAAAACGTATGAGCGAAACACAACTTGCACAGGCTTTTTCTTATTCTGAAATGCAGTGGAGAGAACGTACCGTTAATTTAGCGTTTACTTACCGTTTTAACCAAACAAAAGCAGACGTGCAAAAAGAACAAAGAAAACAGCAACCTTCCGAAGATATGGAGGAGATTATGTAAACATTTTATAAGTATAAAAAAGTCTGGAGTTTTTCAGACTTTTTTATTTGGTACTTTTGTAATTAATCTTTAAAAATTCTATTTTGAATTCAACGTTAAAAGGAATCTTGTTTGTTGCTTTAGGAGCCAGTAGTTACGGAATGTTGGCATCGTTTGTAAAAATGGCTTACAAGCAAGGCTATACAACTGCCGAAGTAACTGTTTCGCAATTTTTACTGGCAATTATTTGCCTGTTAATTATCAACTTATTCATAAACCATACACAAACTGCCACTAAAACCAACATTTTTAAATTAGTTTTAAGCGGTACATCAATGGGGTTTACCAGCGTTTTATATTATCTGTGTGTAAAATATTTGAACGCATCAATTGCTGTGGTGCTGTTAATGCAATCGGTTTGGATTGGCGTTTTAATTGAGGCTTTCATTAATAAAAAACAGCCTTCGTTTGCCAAATTAGCCGCAGTAGTATTTGTATTGGTGGGAACACTTTTGGCAACAAATATTTTTAACAATCAAATAACATTTGATATAAAAGGGTTTATCTTTGGTTTTTTGTCGGCTGTATCCTTTTCAATAACATTATTGAGTACCAACAGCGTAGCACAACACCTCAATCCCTTTAAACGCAGTTTTTTTATGCTGTTAGGTGGTGGAATTATTGTTTTAATTTTTGCGTTGCTCACACAATTACTCCCTACCTATTTTAATTTTAATTTAATTTCAACAGAGTTTATTGCCGTAAAGCACTTTGATACCTCTATTTTATATACTTGGGGAATTTTACTTTCTATTTTTGGAACCATTCTCCCTCCCATTCTTTTAAACAAAGGATTTCCGTTAGTTGGCGTTGGATTGGGAAGTATTGTATCTGCTTTAGAGTTGCCTGTTTCCGTAACTTTTGCTTTTGTATTTTTAAAAGAACAAGTTTTGTTTTCACAATGGATAGGCATTCTGATTATTTTGGGAGCTGTGTTATTAATTAATTGGAATTTGATTAAGAAAAAGTAAAAACGATCTTTAATATTATTAAACAAAAATCCGTAAATATGAATTTGACGGATTTTTTTATTGCACATTAAATTAATTTTATTTATTTTTGAATTAACAAAATTAAAATTTAATTTTATTAAAATGAAAACAAAATTACCAACCCTCTGCCCCAGTTGCGAAAGTTTGTTAAACGTATCGCAATTAAGCTGTGAAAACTGTCAAACAGTTGTACAAGGAACGTATCCGTTACCCATTTTTCTCAAGCTGTCGCCGAAAGAACAAGAATTTATATTACAGTTTTTTTTAACAAGTGGCAGCTTAAAAGAAATGGCAGCGCAATTAGGTATAAGTTACCCAACGGTTCGCAACCAGTTAGACGATATGATACAACACATTAAAGACCTTAACATTTAAACATTATGAATAAATTATTACAACTATTAAAAAATCCTTTTGCCATTATTGAAGATAAAAAACTATTGTTTTTTGGAATCTTCTCATTTATCATTGGAATCTTTTTGGCGTATTATTTTCAATTACAACGACAAATTTTACGACTAAATATATTAGAAACACCAACTATTACACAAGTAATTATCTGGCATTTTATTATTGTTGCTTCATTAGCTATCATGTTTTTTACTCTTGGAAAAATTATCAATCGCAAAACTCGATTTTTAGATATTTTAAATACGGTGCTTATTGCATTGATTCCTATTTATATTTCGTTTTTTCAGAATTTCAATAATTTTCTAACTGTACAGACCACACAAATGCTTGATGCTATAAAAGACGGAAGTATTTATACCCAATCACCACCTGTATTATTTATATTGGTAGGATTTATAGGACTTTTCTTATTTATATATTACATCTATTTGCTTTTTATTGGTTTTAAAACTGCCACCAATGCTAAAAAAACAAGTCATTATGTATTGTTTTTTGTTCTCCTTATCATTACAGATATTCTAACGTCAGGTTTAATTAATTCAATATAAATATTATGAAACAAATTATCTTACTTTTTATTTTACTCTTCGGTTTTTCATCTTTCGCTCAAATCGAAGGAACCTGGAACGGAAACATTGAAATTCCCAACCAAAAATTACCTTTTATTCTACATATTACAAAAGAAAACGGGCAATTTAAAGCAACTTCCGACAGTCCTTCTCAAGGTGGTTTTGGATTAGAGATAAATGAAGTCCGCTTTGAAAACAATACGCTTTATTTAAAGCAAAACCAGACAATGATGACCTATGAAGGTAAACTTGTTGATGAACAAAACATTAAAGGTGATTTTAAACAAGGAAGCTACTCGTTCACATTGAATTTAATAAAGGAAGATCCCAAAAAAAGTATTTCTTCGTTTTCAAAAAACTATGAGGTAAAAGAAATAAAAGTGTCCGAAGAGCTAATTGGCGATTTATACGAAACGCCAAATAAAGAAACCGTTATCTTATTGATTGCAGGTTCGGGTCCTACAGACCGTAATGGGAATACTATGGGAATGGCAGTAAACAATTCGTTAAAATATTTGGCCGAAGATTTAGCCAAAAACAATTACGATGTTTTTACCTATGACAAACGTGTGGTGTATCTGCTTAAAAACAATAAAGAAATACCTACAATGGATTTTCAACACGGAATTAACGATGCAGAAACCGTTATAAGTTATCTAAAAAATACTTTAGGTTATAAAAACATTGTAGTTGCCGGGCACAGTGAAGGTTCGTTAGTGGGAATGACAGCCTCACAAAAAAATGTTTCTGCATTTATTTCATTGGCAGGAACCGGTAATACCATTGATGTTATCTTAAAAGAACAAATCAACAAACAGGCTCCTATGCTTAATGACGCAAATGCAAAAATCTTAGAACAGCTAAAAGAAGGGAAAATAGTAAAAGATGTAAACCCAATGCTGCAATCTTTATACGATGAAGAAAATCAACCTTTTTTAATTGATTGGATCAAAAGAAATCCACAAAATGAGATTGCAAAATTGAATATTCCTGTTTTAATAATTAACGGAACCAAAGATATTCAGGTAGAAGAAAAAGAAGCCGAGTTACTACATAAAGCCAATCCAAAATCCACAATGGTTATCATTGATAACATGAATCATATTTTTAAAGAAATTGAAAAGGATGAAGAAAACATGGCTTCATACAACAACCCGAATTTACCTATACAAAAAGATTTAACTACGGTAATTGTACATTTTTTAAATGAAAATAAATTATGAAACCATTATTCACAGAAAAACAACGTTTTAACCAATGGTGGATATGGTTATTGTTGGTAGTAAGTTCAATTGCACCAATAATTGGGTTGTATCGAGAATATATTAACAGATCATCTTTTCAAAATATAAGATTATCAAGTTTTATTGTGCTTTTTTTAGTATTCTTACTTCTAGTAATTTTACAATTAAAAACAACAATCACATCAAAAAGCATTCACTTGGCATATTTTCCTTTTGTTTGGAAAACCATTAATCTGGCAGATATCGAAACAATGAAAGTAGTAAATTACGGTTTTGTTGGCGGTTGGGGAATTCGCTTGTGGACATCGTACGGAACGGTTTACAATGTACGCGGTAACAAAGGATTGCATATTAAACTAAAAAACGGCAAACAGTTGGTTATCGGCACGCAAAAACCCGAAAAATTAGAAAAAGTAGTTGAACAATTAAACAGTAAATAATGTACGCAGGCTTTATTATTGCTTTTATTATGGCACTTATTGCCAGTCTTTTAAACGAAGAAAACGCGGGCAGTTTGCTCGCCGGTTATAATACGATGGCAGACGATAAAAAGAAAAACGTTGATTTTAAAGCAATCGTAAAACTGCATCACATTGTTTTTTAAAGTATTGCTGCCATTTAAGTCATTTCAAATCTTTTAATCTTTTTAAAGAAAAAATGAAAAATTAGTTCCAATTGTTATTATTCTGACTATAAGCTGGGGATTGATTCCGTTATTCCTTTTTGGAAAAAAGTATGATAAAAACGAATACAAAAGTTGGCAAAAATGGTTTCAAATGTTTATGATAGCTTTATTATTCTTTGGCGGATTATTTTTAAGCTATATGATTTGGTCAACACCTTTAAACGAATTAAGTAAAGTAAGTTGAATATTAATAACTCAATATACAAAAAATTATATTTTAGGAAAAACCTCACAGGTTTTTAGAAACCTGTGAGGTTTAAAAAAATCAATAGATTTTATAATAGATATTACTTATTGTTGGAATTAAAAATTTTATTAATGAACAAACATCCAAAAATAAAGATTAATCATACAAAAAATGATCTATTTACAGAAGTTATCGCTTTTCTTTTGCTGATCTTTTTTTGGATAATCAGTATTTTATCACTTGATTATTTACCTAATGAAATTCCTACACATTATGATGGTTCTGGACAGGTTGATGCTTTTGGAGATAAAGAAACTATTCTAATTTTACCTTTTATTGCTACGTTACTGCTAATAATGATGAGCATACTTTCAAAATTTCCTCACACCTTTAATTATAGTGTAGAAATCACAGCAGAAAATGCAGAAAAACAATATAGAAATGCAATTGGTTTTATTCGCTTGTTAAAAATTGCAGTTCTGTTACTTTTTATTTTTATAAATTATCAAACTATGCAAATTGCTTTAGAAAAGAATGAAAACCTGAGCGTATGGTTTTTACCAGTTACTATACTTTTTTTCATTACTTTGGTGGGATACAATCTTTATAAAACATATAAAATCAATCAGAAATCAAAATTATAAAACTATGAACACTATTTTAGAAATCACCAACCCTATGTTACTTCTTGTGGGAATTACATTTATCATTGTAGGTGCGATTATGTACAAATTCCCACCTAAAAAAATAAATGGGTTGTATGGATACCGAACGGCATCATCAATGAAAAACCAACAAAAATGGAATTTTGCTCAAAAATATAGTGCTAAAATAATGGCTTTAATTGGTTTAGTAATGTTATTATTTTCTTTTACGAGAACCTTGCTTCCTTTTGATGACGATCAGACAGCCATTTTCGGAATCGGTATATTATTAGCAAGCGTTATTATAATGCTGGTGATTGTGGAAAGAAGATTAAAAAAAATACCATAAAAAGTCGTTCACTTGAACAACGTTTTTAGTTATATAACCAACAATCCAAAATCGCGTAATTGTTCGCCTTGTTTTGAGAAAATAAAGGGTTCAAAATCTTCGTTATTTTGTGCTTCAAAACTCTGTTTCATTTGTCCATAAGACAAAACACCTTTAGGATTTTGTTTTAAATCATTCAAAAATTGTTGCAACCACTCACCTGTTTCTAAATCTACTTCTACTTCTAAAAAATCATGTTTAGAATGAAAGGTTACCCGGGCTTTTTCAAACGACTTTCCCTTTTTTGTTTTGGTAAAAGGTTTCACAACCGCCGAGCTTCCCAGCCAAACTACTTTTTGTGCGTTTTTGTAAGTTGGGAAAGGTTCGTTTTCTAATACCGAAACAATATAATCAGGTGCAACTTTTGTGCGGGGCACTTTAAAATCAAACCATTCTTGCAATGGAAAATCAAAGCACAAACCGTGCATATAATTAAAGAGTGATTTTTTTAATCCGTAAGAAAATTTTTCATGTAACGCACCTGATTTTTCTTTGTGAACCAAATCGTTGTTTGCAAATGAACCTGTTTCTTTTGTTAAATTAATCACATCAAACGCTTCCGGATCTAATCCCACAGGACTGTGAGCCGTCATGGCAAATTGATGCCAGAACCCCGATTGCATAATGCCGACTTCAAACATTTGTCGTACCATTTCCAACGAATCAATTGTTTCTTGAGCCGTTTGCGTAGGGAAACCGTACATTAAATACGCATGTACCATAATGCCGGCTTCGGTAAAATTACGGTTCACCCGTGCTACCTGTTCTACCGTAACACCTTTATCTATTAATTTCAATAATCGATCCGATGCTACTTCTAATCCACCCGAAACGGCAATACAGCCCGAAGCTTTTAACAATCGACATAGATCTAACGTAAAATTCTTCTCAAAACGAATATTTGTCCACCACGAAACGGTTAACTTGCGTTTAATGATTTCAATAGCCACTTCGCGCATCAGTGCAGGCGGTGCTGCTTCGTCAACAAAATGGAAACCGGTGTTGCCTGTGGTGGCAATTAACTGTTCTATTCGATCTACAATTTCTTTAGCAGCAATAGGTTCGTAAATTTTAATATAATCTAACGAAATATCACAAAAGGTACATTTACCCCAATAACAACCGTGTGCCATTGTTAATTTGTTCCATCTGCCATCGCTCCACAAACGATGCATGGGATTTACCACCTCGATTACCGAAATATATTGATTGAGATCGATGTCAGAATAATCCGGGCAACCTATTTCGCTTTGCTTGTAATCTTTAATTAACGGATTATTGATGAATTTTACTTGGTCATTTTCTAAAACAAAAGTCCGTTTTAATTCCGATTGAGGAATTTCATTAGTTACAAATTTAATCAGCTGTTCTGTGGGTGCTTCTCCATCGTCTAAATTGATAAAATCAAAAAATTCAAACACACGCACATCAGAAACAGAACGCAATTCGGTATTGGGGAATCCGCCACCCATTACAATTTTAATATTCGGATAATGTTGTTTGATATATTGTGCACAACGAAACGCACTGTACAAATTGCCTGGAAACGGAACCGAAAAACCGACGATTTTAGGATTTGTTTTTTGAATCAAATCCTTTAATAATTTTAAGGTTATTTGATCGATATAAGTTGGATCTTCATTTAATTTTTGATATAATTCGTCAAACGAATTTGCGGATCTGCCTAAACGTTCTGCATATCGGCTAAAACCAAAATTTTCATCTACTGTTTCAATAATCAAATCAGAAATATCTTCTAAATACAAGGTAGCATAATGCTTGGCTTTATCCTGAAATCCCATAGATCCAAATGCCCAATCTAAGTCATCTAAATGAGAAAAACGAGAAGCTTGGGGCAAAAAATCATCGTGAACAATAGCATTTGCCAGTGTGGGGTTTTTTCCTTGTAAAAAAGAAATCACCACATCGACAGATTGTACATAATCATCTTTTAACGCCACGATTCGCTGTGCATTTTCACCTAATTCAAACGCATTATTATCTATATACTCAAACAAATTCTGCAAGCCTTTTTTTGAAAATAGCTCTAAAATCACTTCCATTCCCAAATCAGACTGATAGGAAGAAATATTTTTTGTATTCAAAAATCCCTTCAAGTAAACTGTGCCCGGATAAGGTGTGTTTAACTGTGTAAAAGGCGGCGTTATAAGTAAGATTTGCGTTTCCAAACAATGCGAATTTCTGGCAAAAATACGTTTTTAAAGATGATATTTTTTAGTACCTATATAAAATATATCATTTTGATATATTCAACCTATTGCTTTTTTGAATGTAGCTTTCTTATATATTATTATTGTTTCTAAAATGTTTCTCAACGAAATTCCACAAGGAATAATGCTTATTAGAGATTCTAATTCTTTTATGGCTTTTTGGATATCTGTTTTTGAGGTTTCCAGACACTTCAGTATAATGTATTCTTTATTTGTAGTTCCAGAATTTTTACAGTAATAAGAAATTGCTTGTAATGTTTCAAGTACCGATAGTAAAATTTCAGTTTTCGGGAAATGATTTTTATTTTCCCGTATAAAAGATAAAGGTTTGGAGTAATTTATTTCAATAATACTTTCTATTTGCGATTGTTCATCTTTTTTAATATTCATAGTGTAATTATTTATAAAAACGTGGGCTATTCCAATTGCTTGTCCAGATAGCCCGACCAAAGGCTGCATTACAAAGCAAAAAGGAACGCCCACGAAATCGCAGGCATTTCCACTCTCACTTCCTGTAATGCTTGAAAAAAATTGGTCGTATTTTCTGAACAGGAAATTTTAAAGCGAAACGCTATATTTTAATATGTTTATTACTTTTTTAATTCATTTATCTTCTCTTTTTACATAGCTAAGCAAAGTTATTCATTTTTTCAAAAAAAACAATGTATTATTATTTCAATAAACTTTAAATCAATATGTTCTTTCACTACTAAACGGGCAATCTTTCAAATAGGGCAAAATTAGTTGCTAATCTATTGAATATCAATACATCTTTTTAGTTTCCCCAAAACCCACCTCCCCCTTATTTTAGAACAAAGAAGTCTGAAGGCAGGGTGATTTATTTCGCTTTTTTCGTTTTTGGTATGTCCTTCGGCTATTTTGCACCATCCAAAACACATCAACGTGGCTGATCAGGTGTATTCTGACCAATGC
>NZ_FNXE01000044.1 GCF_900108395.1 Paenimyroides marinum
TGCTTAAAGCATCTGAAACCGCTCAAATGAAAAAGAATCATAATACTGATTATTTCACTGGGTGACATCATTGGGGGTCTTTTAGATTTGTTTCCAATACTGTTTTTTTCAAGAAAAGGAAAAAATTGCTGGCAAAATTCATCAACAAGACAAAAAATTTCTGTAAT
The DNA here is from genome assembly GCF_900108395.1 of Paenimyroides marinum. Classification (GTDB taxonomy): domain Bacteria; phylum Bacteroidota; class Bacteroidia; order Flavobacteriales; family Flavobacteriaceae; genus Flavobacterium; species Flavobacterium marinum. The sequence continues at coordinate 168 of NZ_FNXE01000044.1, forward strand.
TTTATCGAAATTAATCATAAGAAATAGTTGTTTAAATATTTAACAATCAGATAATTAAATATACAACTATTTCTTTTTTTACACAATATATTTATCCTAAATAATAATCGAACTCAGGTTATAAGTACAACAGATGTTGTTACAGGCGAAATCACGAACGAGGTAACGGCAACCGGAACGGTAGAACCTGTAGATCAGGTAGATGTTGGTACTCAGGTATCGGGTTTGGTTGAAAAGATTTATGTAGATTTCAACAGTGTAGTAAAAAAAGGACAGCTCTTGGCAGAATTGGATAAAACGAATCTGAACGAGTCGGTTTCCAACGCACAGGCGGCATATAATGCAGCACAAAGCCAGTTGAATTTCCAACAACAAAACTACAACCGTCAGAAAAATATGTACGAAGCACAGGTAATCAGTAAGGCAGATTTTGAAACGGCAGTATATCAGTTGCAAAATGCAAAAGCGGCTGTTACACAAAGCCAGACTACACTTCGTCAGGCAAAAACCAATTTGGGTTATGCTTATATTTATTCACCTATTGACGGAGTTATCCTTACTAAAGAAGTAGAAGAAGGGCAAACCGTAACCGCAAGTATGACAACACCTACGTTGTTTACCATTGCTAAAGACATTACCAAAATGCAGGTTGAAGCCGATGTAGATGAAGCCGATATAGGAAATGTAGTTGAAGGGCAGCGGGTTTCTTTTACGGTAGATGCTTTTCCGGAACTGGAATTTTCGGGAAGGGTAAAACAAGTCCGTTTAGGAGCAACCACTACTTCCAATGTGGTAACTTATACCGTTATTGTTGATGCCGACAATCCTGACCAAAAATTGAAACCCGGGCTTACAGCTACCATAACAATTTTTACCAAAGAACTGAAAGATATTATTGTTATTCCTGCTCAGGCACTTCAATTTACTCCCGATTTGGCACTTCTTACTTCTTATTACGAAAAAAACGGAATCACAGATCCTGTACCTGCTGTTAATGAAGAAGGAACATCTGTTTGGGTTTTAAAGCAAAACAAAGCCATAGAACAGAAAAATATTACCATAGGAGATAAAGACGGAGTAAATGTACAGATACTTTCAGGAATTTCGGCTGGGGAAAAAGTGGTAACGGCTATTTCAGAAACGAAGGTTGTTTCTAATTCCCAATCCGATTCAAGCAGCGATAGTCCTTTTATGCCAAAACCGCCAAGTAGAGGAAATAAAAAAGCTACTTCAACAAACTAATTTGCCGGATATGGATAAACCTATTATAAAAATAACGGAACTAACCCGCGAATTTCGTATGGGAGATGAAACGGTAAGGGCATTAAGAGGTACTGACCTGACGATAAGTCCGGGAGAATTTGTAACCATAATGGGAACCAGTGGTTCCGGGAAATCTACCTTGTTGAATATATTAGGATGTTTGGACAAACCTACTTCGGGAATATATGAATTAGATGGTATTTCGGTAAAAAACCTGACTAAAGATGAACTTGCAGAAATAAGAAATACCAAAATAGGTTTCATTTTCCAGTCATACAATCTTTTGGCACGAACTTCTGCCATTGAAAACGTAGAACTTCCGTTGTTATACAATTCCAAGGAGTCTGCAGCAGAAAGAAAAGAAAGAGCCGCAGAAGCCCTTAAAAAAGTAGGTATGGAAAGTCGTATGTACCACATACCCAGCCAGCTTTCCGGAGGACAGCAACAAAGAGTTGCCATTGCCAGATCACTCGTGAATAATCCGGTAATTCTTTTAGCTGACGAAGCAACGGGAAATCTGGACACACGGACTTCGTATGAAGTAATGCAGCTGTTTCAGGAACTTAACGATAACGGAATAACTATTGGATTTGTAACCCACGAAACAGACATAGCCCAATTCAGTAAACGAACTGTGGTATTGCGGGACGGATTGATTACAGAAGACAAAAACATAACAGAAAGGTTTATAGCTATTGAAGAATTAAAAAAACTGCCAAAAACCAGTTAAATCATATATAATGAATATTTCAAATCTTTTTAAAATAGCCTGGAAAGCTATACTGCTTAACAAAACGCGGACTATGCTAACAATGCTTGGGATCATCATTGGTGTAGCTTCGGTTATTGCAATGCTTGCCATTGGAGAAGGTTCAAAAGAAAGCATAAAAAAGAACATTTCCAGTATGGGAGCCAATATGATTACTATACGTCCGGGAGCCGGAATGATGGGTGGTGTCCGAACTTCTGACCAAACCAGTATGCAGTCCTTAAAACTATCCGATTATGCTGCAATAAAGGAACAGTCTGTTTTAATTAAAAACGTTTCTCCTTTGGTAAATGGTAGCGGGCAAGTTATTTCGGGAGCTTACAACTGGCCTACATCTATTTACGGAGCTTCTCCTGAATATTTATCAATCAGAGAGTGGAACGTAGAGAGTGGGGTAATATTTGACCAAAGTGATGTTAATTCTTATGCAAAAGTAGCTGTCATTGGGAAAACTATTCAGGAAAATTTATTTCCAAATGGTGAAGACCCTATCGGAAAGAGCATTCGTTTCAATAGTATTCCTTTTAAAATAATTGGTGTGCTGACAGAAAAAGGAGAAAATACATTTGGGCAGGATCAGGATGATATTATCATTGCTCCTTATACTACGATTCAAAAACGCATTCTTGCTCAAAATTACCTTCAATCCATTGTAGCATCGGCTCTTAGTGAAGACCAGGCAGAGCGGGCAGTAAATGAAATAACTGCCATTCTGGAAAAAACACATAACATTGATCCTTCAGAAGATAATGATTTTAATGTGTCTTCCCAACAAGAAATCATCAATACCTTTAGTTCTACCAGCGAGATGCTTACGGTATTGTTGGTAGCAATTGCAGGAATTTCTTTATTGGTGGGTGGTATTGGGATTATGAATATTATGTATGTTTCGGTTAAAGAACGAACCAAAGAAATAGGATTGAGAATGGCTATCGGAGCTAAAGGAAAATTTATTCTGATGCAATTCCTTATAGAATCTGTTCTTATAAGCGTCACCGGTGGTTTACTGGGAGTTTTACTGGGACTTATTACTACTTTTATAATTTCTACATTTTTGGGTTGGCCTGTAAGTATTACATCTTTTTCCATAATTTTATCATTTATTGTTTGTACTATTACAGGAGTGTTTTTTGGGTGGTATCCTGCACGAAAAGCCTCTGCATCAGACCCTATTACAGCTTTGAGATATGAATAATTCGATAAAAAATAAACGCATAGAAATCATTACACACCTATTGGTTTGGCTTGTTTTGTTTTTTCTGCCTTACGCTTTTACCGTAGGTTTAGGAAGATCTTGGAATGAGCTTTTTCATCGTTTTTGGTTACAAATTTTTCTATTAGCGGTTATTTTTTATGTCAATTATTTATTTTGGGTAAAAAAATGGTTTTTCAACAATAAAAAAATATTGTTTTTTATTGGAAATATATTGCTTGTAGCTTTTTCCGTAACCCTGCTACACGAGATTATAATGTGGAATCTTCTCCCTGAAATGAAAAAAGAAAGACCGGACAACGCACCTCCTTTTATATCAATAATTTATATAGACACACTTATTTATCTGATTCCCGTTGCATTTGCCATAGCAATACAGTCCGGAAAAAGACTGCTTAAAATAGAAGTATTGAAACAAGAGGCAGATAATATCAAGTTACAGTCAGAGTTACAACATTTAAAATATCAGTTACAGCCTCATTTCTTTTTCAATTCTTTGAATAATATTTATGCTTTGGTGGATACCGAACCGGAAAAAGCCAAGCAAACCATTCACAGTCTAAGTAAATTGATGCGTCATTTACTTCAAAATTCAGAAGAAGAAAAAGTTCCTTTGTCTGATGAAATTAATTTTCTGAATAAATATATCAGCCTTATGGCTTTAAGGCAAAATGATGATACCGTAATTGAAACCTATTTTCCAAAAGACATACCAAATTTAAGCATAGCACCGTTGCTGTTTGTTTCTATCGTAGAAAATGCTTTTAAACACGGTATTTCGGCAACAAAGATCTCGTGGCTGAATTTTGAAATGAAAGTGGAAAACAATACTGTAATTTTCATCTCTAAAAATTATAATTTCCCAAAAGACAAAAATGATATGAGCGGTTCAGGAATTGGTATAGAAAATCTTAGAAAACGTTTGGCTTTGTTATATGAAAACAACCATTCGTTAAATATTGAAATACAAAATGACCAGTTTGTGGTTACATTAATAGTTAAAGTAAATTCTTAATTTAATTCAATTTTACAATGGAAAAAAAGTTAATTTTAGCCGGAATTGTTGTAGCAACTCTAACATCTTGTTCTTCACTTACAGGAAGTACAGCATCAACATCTAAATATCAATATCTTTTAACTGCTATTGAAAAGTACAATGACCTGGACACTGACGGAAACGGAAAACTTTCAAAATCGGAAATTTCCGGGGCAGCTTCATCCTTAAATCTTACGTCACTAACTGAAAACTTCACAACTATTGATACGAACAAGGACAGCGGACTTTCTTTAACGGAATTAGTTTCTTATAAATCGCTTTTAGGGTTATAATTTTATTTCTTAGGATTTTTTCTCCTCTTTAGATTTTTAGAAATTCTAAAGAGGGTATTTTTATTTTTAGTATCTTCGTAAGATGGTGAAAAACAAATTAAAATGTTTAATAGTTGATGACGAACCAATGGCTTTATCACTTTTGGAAAAATATGTTCTGCAAACGCCCTCCTTTTTAGAACTAATAGGAAAATGCACTAATGCTTTCGAGGCACTAAATTACCTTAGTCTGCACAAAAAACCAGATGTTATTTTTTTAGATATTCAAATGCCAGAACTAAACGGACTTGAATTTTCCAAAACGCTTCCTGAGAATATAAAAATTATTTTTACCACCGCTTTTGACCAATTTGCATTGGAAAGTTATAAAGTAAATGCTTTGGATTACCTGTTGAAGCCATTTGATTATTCCGAATTTTTAACAGCAGCCAACAAAGCCAAAAATTGGTTAGGACTAGCAAAACTAAACAGTATTTCTGTTGTAGATAAAGAATATTTTTTTATCAAATCGGAATACAAGCAAATTAAGATAAATTTTAATGATATACTTTATATTGAAGGACTGAAAGACTATGCAAAAATCTTTCTGGTAAACCAGCCAAAACCCATTCTCAGTCTGATAAGTTTAAAAAAATTAGAAGAAGAATTACCTTCGGACAGGTTTATGAGAATCCACCGTTCGTTTATCATTGCACTCAACCGGGTAGAAAGTGTAGAACGCAGTCAGGTTATCATTCAAAACCAAAGAATTACCATTGCAGACCAGTACAAGGAAATTTTTGATATTTTTTTGAAAGGGAAAAGTTTACACGTAAGAGAATAAATGAATATTCGTTTTGGATATACTAATACTGAGTTAAGTCCTGTCAAAGTTTAAACATCTTTATTCATAATTTAAAATACCTCTCTACTTTGATTAATAAACAATAATAGAGGTCATTCTTAAATTCATACCTAATATTCAATAAAACACTATAAATTAACAGTATTTTGAACTTAACGACATATTTCATGCTGTAAGCATCTTTATAAATACCGATAAGAGATTCCTACGGAATGACAAACGTTGTGTTTAAAGACTTTTACTGAGTTTGAAAATATGTAATTATCTCATGACCTCTAAACAATAAAATTTGAATATTATATAAAATACAGATAATCATTAATGTGCCGCTATTATGTAAAATCTTTTTTTTACTAAATTGTAGGTGTTTTTTTAATGAAAAATTATTTTTATTTATTCTTAATAAGGATAAATGTGTAATTTTGTGCAAAAAATGCTCAAAAACAATACCTGCATATTATTCATTTTAATAATTTTTTTTACTTCCGGTCTGTCTAATGCTCAAGATCGTTTCAATATTAATGGGAGGTTGGTTTACAATGGACAAGTTGCTGCTGGTGTAAGTGTGGTCTTAACCCCTAACAATATAGAGGTGAATACTAATAAAGAAGGTATTTACAAGTTTGAAAATTTAAATTCAGGAGAATATATAATAAACATTAAAATAAACGGGCTTATTGAACAAAAGAAAGTATTTCTTAATAAATCAGAAACGGTTGATTTTTATTTGGAAGATGAGTCTGAACTTTTAGAGGTAGTTAATATTAATGTAGAAAAAGAACGAACAGACGATTTTATAAAATCACAATACAGTGCAATGCCTGTAGTTACAATCGACAAAAAAACTATTGAATTAATGGGAAGCCGAAGGTTGGATGAAGTATTAAAGGAACAGACCGGTATGGCAATTGTAAATAATATTGGTGGCGGTACTCGTTCTGTAGGTGTTCAAATGCAGGGCTTTGGAAGTGAATACATAATGGTTTTGATTGATGGACAGCCCTTGGTAGGAAGGAACAGTGGTGATTTGGATTTGTCACGAATCAGTGTTTCCAGTATTGAAAGAATCGAAATTATAAAAGGGGCTTCTTCAAGTCTTTACGGGAGTGAAGCTCTAGGCGGGACCATTAATATTATCACAAAAGTAGGAGCGGTTGATCCCCAGTTATTGACTTCTGTTAATTACGGAACTTTTAATATAGTTGACGCAACGGTTGAAGGAGAAATTCCTTTAAACGAAAAAGGTTCGCTATATGCCGGAGTAAATTATTACAGGACAGACGGGTTTAATACCAATACAAAGTACATTAAAGGAGTAACTTCACCACCTTATGACAATTATGCTTTTCAAACAAGAGGAAAGTATAAATTGAACGAAAAAGTAGTTTTGGGAGCCAATATCCGTTATGGGTTAAGAAAATCCTTAATGCAAAAAGATTTTGGTATAGGTACCATTTCTGACGACACCCAGAACGAACAAGATCTAAATGCTGCGTTTACTTTAGAGAATAAAATAAGCAGTCGTTTTAAAACGCTTACCCGCTATTATTTCACCTATTATAATGCGGATATGAGTGTTACGCTTCAAAATAATAATACCCGTCTGATGCAGGACGTCTTTAAACAGGATATGCACAGGCTTGATCAACAATTTTCGTTTAAATCAGGGCAAGAGTACCAATTTGTTGGTGGTATTGGTGGAAGTATGGAAGATATGAAAGACCAACAGTTGGTAGATGTCGATAAACAATATTCCTTTTTTAGTTATCTTCAGGGCGAATGGCTGCCGATAGAAAAATTCAAGGTTGTTGGTGGTTTACGATATGATTATACAAATAATTACTCGGGACGGATAAATCCAAGTTTAGGAATACAATATAAAATAGTCCCGTCACTTACTTTCAAAACCGGTGTGGGGACGGGATTTAAAGCTCCGGATTTCAAAAAGAATTATTTGGTTTTTTATAACCCTTCTACAAATTACCTCTTAATAGGAAATGCTATTTTACGACAAACACTTGAAGAAATGGATAGGCAAGGGCAAATTAGCGAAGTAAGAGAATATGTGCTGAATCAAACAGCCAATAACCTTCAGGCAGAAAAAAGCACCTCTTATAATGCAGGTTTTGAATGGGTACCTTCAAAAAAATTACAGGTAGAAAACAGTTTCTTTTATCATCATATACAAAATCAGATCAACAGCATACAGGTAGCTACGGGAATGAATAACCAAATTATTTATACCTATCAAAACCTTCCTGAAGCTGTAAATAAAGGATTTGATATTTCTGTAAAATACAAACCCTTTGAAAATTTAAATATCAGCCTGGGGTATCAGTATTTAGTTTCAAAAGATTTGAGCGTTCAGGATAGCATCCGTGCAAATAAATGGCCCTATAATCAAAACATTCATGATCCAAAAACAGGTAAATCATATCCCGTAAAAGAAAGCGATTATTGGGGTATAGAAAACAGGTCAAGGCACATGGCTAATTTAAACATCTTTTATAATTACCAGCCATGGGATGTTAGTACGACCATACGTACCAATTACCGGGGAAAATATCCGTTTGGAGATCGGAACGGAAATCAGTTTATAGATAAATACGATACGTTTGTTGACGGTCATTTCTTATTAAACCTAAGTTTGGAAAAGAAAATATTAAAAAAACAGCTTTCATTAAGAGTTACGGTAGATAACCTGTTTGACTATACAGATCCACTAATGCCAGGTCAACCAGGGCGAATAATACTTATGGGGGCTACCTACAGATTTTTTAAAGAATAATAATTAAAAATGATTGATATATGATAAAAAGAACAACAAAGCTCAGTCTGTTTTTTCTTTCGATTTTACTCGTGGCAACAGCGTGTACAAAAGACGATGAAGAAGCAGAAAACAGTTTAGAGGATGGTAAATCAACCGTGATTTACGATCTGGCAGGAGATACAGGTGCCGCTATGGGCGAAGGTACCGATGGAAAAGAACAGCGTCCGTTTTACACTTTTTTATTCAGATTTAAGGATAAGAAACAGATCTGGATCAAAACAAAAGAAGATTCGGTGCAATGGTTAAAATCTAAAGACTGGGATTTGGCATTTACAGGTCCTTACAACAGTGAAGTATTTGTAAACAATGCCCATAAGAACCTTAACCCCGGCTATGGAGGCGAAGCAGACAATACAGCTGTGGTAATGGTAGAACAAGCTTACGATTTTGTGAACGAAGCCGTTTCCGAAGAAGCTTTTAATAACAGTGAGGTAAATAAAATCGGTTGGGCTGGCTCAAGCGAATCTCCCGGGTGGTTCTACTATAGTATGAGTACCCATATTATGCAGGCAATTCCAAACCGAACTTACATTATTCGTTTGCAAGATGGTAAGTATGCCAAATTGCAGTTGGTAAATGCGTATAAAGGCAATCCGCCGGCAGTTACCGATTTGCATTGGCCGGCACCCTACTATACGTTTAGATATTTTATACAGGAAGATGGAACAACAAATTTAAAAACCAGATAAAGATGAAAAAAAGTAATTTAAAAATCAGTACCCTTTTAAAAACATTTACATTGCTATTTATATGCAGTGTAGTATTAACAGCCTGTTCAGGAGATGACAGCAATCCTTCTGTGGTAACAGACGATTCTCCGGAAGTAATTGACGATGATAATGCACCCATTGATGATGATACGCCGCCTACAACAAATTATAACAAACTTATACGTGTTGAAAATTTTGGTTATACCCTTGCTGATGGAGATCAGTTTGAAGACAAGGATATTTTATATTATAGTTTGGTAGAAAATAAAGAAATTATTAGCGATTACCGAAAAACCACTCGGTGGGATTTAGGATTTAGTGGATTGTACAGCAGCTTTTTATCAGGTAACAATGGTTCTGATACCGGCAACTTAGGTTCTGGTACGTCTGCGGTTGGCGGTATTTACATTGTAGCACAGCCTTTTGACGAAGTAACCGATATACCTGACGACAGCGTATTTAAAACAAACAGGGAAATTTATGGAACCGACGAAAACGGGGCGTTTGGCAATGGAAAGGGCTGGTATTTGTACGATTTTGACGGAGACCTTGTACGTGACGGTTCGTATGACAATAGACACATTGCCTACGCGTTGGGTGAACCTCTTGTTTTAAACAACGGAACAACGGTTCCTGCCCGTACGCTTATTCTAAAAACGGCAAAAGGCGATTATGCCAAAATAAAAATGATTTCGGTTTATAAAGATATTTTTAATCGTGAAGACTTTACACGTACCGCACCAAAAATGTATTTTACTTTTGAATATGTTGTTGTTCCTAAAGGCAGTACCAAATTTGAAATAAAATAGTGTCACCAAAAACCTTAGCCCCGGCTATTTAAGATTCTTTTAAAATAAAATTAACTTTTTTTTGGGGAATATGGTATTTAATATTATTTTTATCAAGTCTAAATAAATATATAAAAAATGAAAAATAAATTAATCCTTTTTGCATATCTAATACTTGGTGGTGTAAGCTTATATAGCTGTACCGACGAATTTAGTATCTACGAAGACCGTAAAGGCGAAGACGTTACAGAAATAATTACAGACCAAAGCAAAAACAAAATTTTAAGTTACAAAGTAACAAATCCGGGTGAAAAACATGCTATTTACAGTGCTATTGACAACGATGCAAAAACCATTACGGTGTATCTGCCGGCTTATTACCAGTTAGAATTTATGGAAGTTGCCATAGAACTGCCACAGGGTACCACCATTTCGCCAACCGCAGACGAGCTGGTACCGGTATTTGCAGACACCCCGTTTGAATATACCGTTACCGCTGCAGACGGTACCACGGCAAAATACACCGTAAACGTGGTAATACAGTACCCCGATATGGTGTTGAATGAACGTTCTACCGAAACAGTTACTGCAAAAATTGGGATATCTGTTGAGGTAACTGGCATAAATCTTTTACCGTCAGGGGCAGTCACCAGGCTGTATCTGACCAATGAAAATGGTGAAAAAATTTGGAATTATATCATGAACGAGGCTAATAGCTCCACTATGAGGTTATCATTTGCAGCTGCTAATTGGACGTCTGAAGAATATCAAACATTAAGTGCAGATAAACAGACAGAATATTGGTTACAACTGGAAAGCTATGGTATTACCAAACGGATGGAATTACCTGTAATTTTTCAATAAAATATAACTATCGGGCGGCATTATTAGTATTTTAATTTTTAAAATTTTAAACAATGAGAAAATTAGTTTTATCAATTTCTTTAATGACCGCTATGTTCTTTGTTTCATGTGAACAAGACAGCGTAAATGATGAGGTGTACAATGACACTTCGTCTTATCAATCAAAATCAACAAGTGCAACAGCGGTTGATTGCGAAAATTCGGTTTCTGACAACGCGGTTGTCTATAAAGATTTAACAGGTTCGTCTGGTGATTATTGTGTTTGGAATGAGGTAACCAAAACTATTGGAACCGTAAGTGTACAGTTCGAAGGAATGTACGGTGGTAGTATTCGCCCGCTTACATCGGGCTGGTACATTGGAGTGGTTGATCCTGCTTATGACTGTACATACGAGTGGGATGATATAGCAGAAGAGGTTATTGTCAAAAATGTTCCTGCAAATGTGGGTACAGACCCTTCTTGCGGCAGCTTTATACCGGAGAATGTGGTTGGTGCTCATGGTATTGTTAGTCCGTACGACTTTGGTTTGGGGTACTATGAATATCAACAACCGGGAGGTTTAACCATTACTAAAAAAGTAGTGATTTGGAAAGATGCTTCCGCTATATCTGCTACAGCGGTTACGAATCCTTTATCTGCTGTAGAAGCGTATTTGATAGAAGTAACCAGTATTGTGCCTACATTTAGTGCACCGCCTTTCTATGGTACGGTAAGTTATACCTATACCAAGGTATTGTAGCATAAAAAATGCCCGAACGGGGATTCGGGCAAAAATAGTTTAACAAAACCGCTGCCCGATAATTTAAAAAATAACAGGCTTTAGTTTTAAGCCTGCAAATATAAAAAAATAAAATAATGTTTATAAATAGTTCTTTATCATTTTGAACAGAGTGAGGACCCACGCTTGCGAATAGGAGCAGCAATCTTTGAGATTCCTCCTAAAGCCTGTACTGAGCAAGGTCGAAGTATCGGAATGACAGAAGTTGTCATCCTGAATGGAACGAAGTAGAATGAAAAATCTATTAAAATGATTCCTCTTTCGTCGGAATGACAAAAGATCGAAAATCATGTATTATGATACATTACGGGTATACATATTAAAAAATGAAACATTCAAATACTAAAAAATAAAAAAAATGGAACAAAATAAACGTAAAAAACATCTTTTTGCCTTTTTAACGCTTTGTGTCGCAGCATTAACAGTTACCACCTCGTGTGAGTCTGAATACACCACGGTCTATAACGACATTCCGGGCGACACCCTCTATGTGTCGGGCGATGCCTATATAAAAAGCTTTACGGTGCAAGAGTTTGAAGACCAGCAGCCTATGCAGGCAGCCATTGTAAACGATACCATAAAAGTATTGTGGGTAAGCTATTATGAAATGCCCGAAAACATTACCCCAAGCATTACCTTGGCAGACCACGCTTCAATTAGCCCCAATCCCGGCACCCCCGTACCGTTTAAAACGGGACAGAAATACACCGTAACTTCGCAGGCAGGTACCACCAGGCAATACACCTTACAGGTCGATTTCCGCCAACCACAACCTAAAACATTTACTGCTATTACTAAAGGAAATTTAGGGCAATGGCACAATCTTACAATTGGGAAATATAATAATTTAGATAACGTTTGGTTTAATTTAGAGCAAACCCGGGTGTATTTGGTTTCGGCGGCTGACCAAACCACCGAATACGACTGCGAAATTGTTTATTTCGGTACAGGTATGGGGTCAGGTTCTCCGTTTAGAGATGCGGGTATTTATTTTTACTTTCCTACGGATGTGCCTGAGGGTAAATACGATGTACGTATTAAAAACGGCGAATATATTTTAAGAGCTTCTAACGAACAATACTGGTTTGAAACCGAAATTACAGAGAGTGAGGAAACAGCAATTTCATCATTTATCAATAATCTTACCGTGGCATCAGGCGATACATTCAGTATTCGTGGTACCAATTTAGATGATGTTGACAGTGTATCTGTTGCCATAGGTAATACCGGTGCCCGTTACCCTTTGGAAATAGTTACCCGTACCCCGTATGTGGCAACCTTTAAAGTACCCGCAGGTACCCCGGCAGCTGAATATACCCGCCTGTTTTTTGTGGACGGTGCTGAAGAAAAAATGATTGCATTTAAACTAACAGTAACAGAATAAACCCAAAAAAATGTTGTGAAAAATAAATTTAGAAAACAGGGAAATGCTCATTTATGATAAAAGGCTGTTCTTTTTGAACAGCCTTTTTAATAACCATTTTTTAATTTTATAGAGTCTAACCGATCTAATACACCTTTTTTCTTTACGATATTTTTATAATCCCATTGAATGTCTCTTGATTTTTTGAGCCATCGTTTTAAATCTGTCGTGTTAATCTCAGAAATATTGTTGTAAAAAATAGAAGCATCTTTAAATTTTGTACCCTTTACATTTAATTTTTCTTCATCAAAATCGGCACCACTCCAAAACATCAATCGGATTCCTGCCTTTTGTTTACTGTAGCCCGTGACGGGGTTTCCGTCTAAAAACCAAACAGGATGTGCATGCCATATTTTATGCTCGGCTTCGGGCAGGTTTTTATTGATTTCATCAAAAAGCAACCTACAGATTTGTTGATCGCTTTCTGATAGTTCTTTGTTGTATGTTTGAATATCCGGTTTCATAGACTTAAATTTAAAACAGGGATTTTAATTTATCTAACGCTTTTGGATAGACTTCTTTGAAATAATCTGCATACGTTTCAACAGTATCAAGATCAACAGTAAGGGTGGTGGCACCGTTGTTTTCTTCAAAAGAATAATTTTCAAAACCGCCAGCCCATTGTTCCACTTCTGAGCCTTCTGTAATTTCAACGCCGTCTTTTAAAAGACCATATGACCGTATAGAAACAAATTTATTGGGAATATTCTCTGCGATTTCAGAAACCATTCCGCCTTTAACTCCGTTTTCGTCTGTACCTATGAAAAGTATTTTACTCCCTTTTTCCCAATTTCCTTCGTATGTTGAGGTGGGGTTAAATTCGGAAGTCCATGCCTCGTAGGTGGCTTTGTCGCTCAATCCCAGCATTGTGTGGTAAACTTTTGCAGCCGGTGCATTGATGATTGTTTTAAATTGTAATTTTTCCATTGTAATTTGGTTTAATAAGTTTCTGTTTACAGTTAAGATATTATTCGGCAGGCATATTGTTCATATCCATATAAAAAAGTTCCCAGGTGTGTCCGTCGAAATCTTCAATAGTCCGCTGTTGCATAAAACCGTAATCTTTCATGGGGGTAGGTTCTGTTCCACCCGCATTTAATCCTTTTGTCATAACATTATTCACTTCATCTAAACTATTGAACGATAAAGAAAAAAGTGCAGCTATGTTTGATTTGGTATCGGCTATGGGTTTTGTTGTAAACGATGAAAATTTCTCGTGGGTTAAAATCATCACAAAAATACTTTCGTTCCAGACCATACATTTTGCGGTATCGTCAGAAAACTGCGGATTGTTTGTAAAGCCTAATGCAGTATAAAAATCCATTGATTTTTGAAGGTCTTTTACTGCCAAATTGATGAAAACTTGCTTTGCCATTTTGATTGATTTTTATGTTATATACAAATTTAAACCGATGGTTTTTAAACAAACTTGCCCTAAGACAAGAAACTGATTTTAAAGATTTTCTATAACTTCGTACTAAAATATATTTATATGACCTGTTGTGTATTTGGACAAAAATTCGTCAGCTCGAGTAAAAATCTGAAAGATTTTGTATCGGGAACTAAATAAAAAGACTTCTCGATACAAAATTTCTTCCACTTCATTACAGAAATCTCACTCGAAGTGACGTTAGTTGATTTTTTTCGTTTCCTAAATGCACAACGAGTATTTATATGACTTAATTGTATTAAGACAAATCGTCATTTTGAGTAACGTAACATAGTGAAGTATAAGTTTTCAACAATTCCGATAGCTATTGGAACGAACGGAAAAAATCTGTTATATTTTATTTGGTACGAGCTTTCCTATAACCATTTTTGTTTTTTAATCAAAATTCAGGTTCTGAAGGATCGTCATTTAACTCTGTTAAAATTTGTTGTTCAACTTCGGCGCTGGGAAGTTCTTGTACTTTTCGTAATTGCCGTTCAATGGCACGGCTGCGGATTCCTGCCTGATCAATAGTATTTGTTGCTTCTTGCAACTTTTTCTTGGTTTTTTCTAAAACGGTGCCAAATTTGCCAAATTCTGTTTTTACCACACCGAGCAAATCCCATACTTCGCCACTGCGTTTTTCTATTGCCAATGTTCTGAACCCCATTTGCAGACTGCTTAATAAGGCACTCAGAGTGGTTGGTCCGGTAATGGTTATCTTATAATCTTTTTGTATCAATTCAAATAAGCCGGGTGTTCTTAAAACTTCGGCATATAAACTTTCAAACGGTAAAAACATGATACCGTATTCGGTAGTATTTGGCGGATCAACGTATTTTTCTTTAATATCTTTTGCATTTTTGATAATGGCATTTTTAAACGATTTTTTAAATTCTTCGATTTTTTCTGTATTGCCCTCATCATAAGCGTCAACAAGAGATTCGTAATCTTCTTTCGGAAACTTGGAATCAATGGGCAGCCAAAGTGTTTTTTCCAGACTGTTATTGTTGGGCATTTTTATGGCAAATTCTACAATAGCACCGCTGTGTGGTTTGGTTTTAACGTTTTTCTCGTACTGTTCGTTAGTCAGCAGGTCTTCTAAAATGTTAGCCAATTGGTATTCTCCTAAAATTCCTCTCGATTTAACATTGGTCATCACTTTTTTAATGTCGCCCACACTGTTTGCTAACGTCTGCATTTCTCCCAAACCTTTGTGAACCATTTCAAGACGTTCGCTGATTAAGGTAAACGAATCGTTAAACCTTTTTTCTAAAGTCGATTGCAGTTTTTCGTCAACCGTAACCCTCATTTCTTCCAATTTTTTGGTGTTGTCTTCACGAAGCGATTTTAAACTGGTTTCAACAGTTTCACGGATTTTTTCAAGCTTTATTTCTGTATCCGATTTTATCTGTTCTTGCTTTACTGCCAGATCGGTGAATTTCTGGCGTTGAAGTTCATTGAAATCCTTAACGTTTCGGGTGAATTTTTCTTCAAATGATTTCAATCCGTTAGCAAGTTCGGTTCTGTTTTCAGCAAGTTTTTCTTCATTTGATTTAATCAGCCTTTCAAACTTTTCATCGTTGTTTTTTGTAAGCGTTTGAAGGATATTAGAAAAAGTTTCTAATTGCAACCGTTGGTTGTTGGCTAAATCATTAATTGTTTTTGATTGTTGTTCTGAAAAATCTTTTAGCGAAGCCTGCAGTTCTTGTCTTGATTCTTTGGCATTTTTTTGATTTTCTTCTCTGTTACTTGAAAATTCTGCCCGAATCAGCGGATCTATTTTAGAAACGTCTAAACTTATTTTGGTTACATCAGTTGTCAGACCGCCGGCAGAAACGGTCGTTTTTTTTAGCAGTGAAATAAAAATGTTTACAGCCAAAAGCAGCAAAATAATGATTAAAAGTAGTTCTGATAGCGTCATAAGCTTAAGTTTTTGCTAATTTAAATAAAAAAGCACTGTTTAAAACGACACTTTAAAAGGTACGACATTTATTGATAGTTATTTTTTGTCGGGAGGAATGATGTCTAAAGTGCATCATCATATTGGTTGTAAAACATCAATAAAAGGTAAATTTAGTACAATGCCATATTTCATCAGTTTTATTCCATTGGAGTCATTTCTTCTTTGTGAGCCAGCCCATATAGATTGCTGATTGAAAGAAACGAACAGGAGCTTCGAAACCTGCTTCTTGCAATAATTCGGATAAGCGTTCTTCAGAAACCGCAAAAAGCTCGTTCTCTATTCTTTTTAGCCGTTGGCTTATTTGTTCTTCGTTTAAACCTTCTGGCAAAAGAAGTTTAAGAACTTCGAGATTTTGTTTGATTTGAGATTTGTTTCCTGTTATGTCAAGCATTACAAAAGTTGCACCCGGCACCAGTCTGTTGGCAATATCTTTCAGTAAGTTTAATTTGTTTCCGTTATCATCAAGAAAATGCAAAACCAGTAAAAGTGTTGCAATGTTGTATTTTTTCTCCGGATCAAGATTAGAAACAAGACCTTCTATTAGCGTTATATTGTGGTGAACTTGTAATTTTTCGCTTGCTTGTTTAATCATTTCGGGCGACGGGTCAACACCTGTTATAGTCCATTGTTCAGGTGTATTTATAAATCGTTCTATTTCGTTTCCCGTTCCGCAGCCAACGACCAGCAAATCTTTTTGTTTTGTTTCGCGTAAAAGTTTTGGCAAAAGGTCTAAAAAGTAATGATAGTTTGGAATCCAGGTTTCTACAAACTGATTATATTCTGTTGCTCTTTCACTTTCAAATAGTTCTATTTTACTCATTTGATTTGTTCTTTTTGTGTGTAGAATAATTTATAACAACCAAATATACAATTCCATTATAAGAATGAAAATGGTTTTGATTTTGTTTTCAAAATAAAATTATTTAACCTTTGCTCTGTTTTTTCTGTTCGTAAAACAAATAGTAACTTGAATTTATAAAAAAGAAGTTATGATTACTATAAATCAAAAAAACGCTTTTCCTGTTAAGAATGTATTGTTCACATTTGCTTTAGCATCAGAAGCTGCCAGCGTTTTCACAGAGTACAGACATTTAATTTGCGGTATTGGTAAATTAAACGCAGCCTATAATCAGATAAAAGCCATACAAGAAGAAAAACCGCATTTGATAGTTAATTTAGGCTCTGCCGGAAGTAATTATTATAAGAAAGGTGAATTAATCTGTTGTACAAAATTCGTGCAACGAGATATGGACGTGAGGGGATTGGGCTATAAAGCATACGAAACGCCGTTGTCAGGATTGCCTCCTGTCCTTGAGTATGGGTTACAAATGGAGGGGTTACCCGAAGGAATTTGTGGAACAGGAGATAATTTTGAAATGGCACATACTAACACTATTTATAATGTTGTTGATATGGAAGCCTACGCATTGGCTTTAGTCGCTATGAAAGAAAATATACCGTTTCTCTGTATTAAATATATTTCAGATGGTGCAGATGATAACGCTGCCGATGATTGGACAGTTCAGGTTCATAAAGCAGCTGAGGCCTTTGGCAAAGTATTAAAGTTGAATATGAAAGATAAAAAAGTGTTACAATTATAAAACCGTAGCTGTAGCTAACTGTAAAAGATTAACGAAAAGTACCATAAATGTTCTAAATAGTACAATTTTGGATTAGGAAATGATTTTTAATTTTGTAGTATCGTATAAAATTAATCACTACTAAACGGGCAATCTTTCAAATAGGGCAAAATTAGTTG